>JADJZJ010000013.1 GCA_016715765.1 Opitutaceae bacterium | reverse complement strand
CCGGCTCTCCCTTCTCATCCAACTCAGTCCTGCCGCTGCGATCCGGGCGACCGCTCTTTTCCACGATCGCCCTTGAGACGTTTTTTGCTTCAGCTTCCGTCGCCCGCCGAATCGCCAACCCCCCGGTCGTGCGCCCCTGGCTCACCACGAGCGCGGTATCGGCCACCATGATCTCCAGCGCATCCTTCGGCGTGAACTCCCCCTTTACCGCGTGAGTCCTGACGCTCTCGACCACGTCGGCCGAATAGAGGAGTTCCGCGCCCGACTGCTGGGCAAACTGCTTCAGGGTCGAGGCGGCGTCACCGGCCTCGATGGCGAAGTCCTTCTTTGCCCCACTCTGGGCAGAGACGGTCAGCGAACTGAACAACAGGACGAACAGCGCGGCAGCAGCAGCGCGAAGGCAGGAAACCGGATTCCAGCGGAGGTATGAGGTCATGTGGGGTAGTTGGCCGGGGTATCCGGCTTACCTCCTAAACGCTTCCCAAGACACAGGCTAACTAAGGACGGACCCAAAAATTCACTTCCGGCGCAAAATCGTCTCATTCCCCTGCTCCTCCGCCCCGATCCCGAATTCCTGGTCGAGGAGTTCAAGGAAGGCGCGGTAGCCCGTGGGGCTGAAGGAGCCGCCGAAGCGGAGCGAAGCGAGAGCCGGGATCACCGAGCACCAGTTGCCGCTGGTTGTATCGGTTGAATTCCGCGAGAATTTCCGGGAGCGGCGTGCCGGAGAACTGCAGCCGGTGCTCGGTCCAGGCGACGGTGCGGGCCAGGTCGTCCGCCGCCACCGCCACCACCTGCGGGGCCGCGGGAGCAACCTCGGCGACCAGCCGGGGGATGACCGCGCGTTCGCCGGCGACCAGAAAAAGGTCATCCGGCCGCGATACCCTGGGCAGCACCGGAACCGGACCTTGCGCTTCATCCACCCGGACCTTGCCCTCGGTGACCACGACCGTCACGTCGGAGAAATTGAGCCTTACATTGAATGCCGTACCAACCGCGCGGACGGTCACCCCACCCGCCTCGACGTAGAAGGGCCGAATCCGGTTTTTCGCGACCTCGAAGAAGGCCTCACCCGCCGACAGTCGGACCCGGCGCTCACTCCCCGAGTACCTGACGTCCACGGCACTCGCGGTGTTGAGATGGACCACGGAACCGTCGGGAAGTTCGAGGCGGCGAAGGGCGCCAACTTCTGTCGCGGCGGATTCGGCAAAGGGGGCATGGTAGGGTTGCCACCAGAAAATGAAACCCAGCACCAGCACCGCCGCCGCCAGCCCGGGCACGGCGAGCCACCAGTAGCGTCGCGGACGGGCGTTGGGGACCACCATAGGCGCCGCCGGGAGCAGCAGCTTGTCCAGCAAACCCGCGGTTTCATCCATCTCGGCAAAGACCTCCGCGTGCCGGGGATCCTCCTGGAGCCAGGCGGCAAACTGCGCCTCCTCCTCCGCGGTCACCCCCTGCTGCAAACGCAGCACCCACTCCGCCGCAGTCCGCGCCACACCCTGATCCTCTGGCACCGTCGGTCTCATGGCGCCTCCTCCCGCTGCATCCGGCCGCGCAGCACCCCGCGTTCCTTCAGATACTGACGGCACTTGATGAGCCCGTTGACCAACTGGGCATTGACCGTGTGGATGGACAGCCCCAGTTCCCGGGCGATTTCCGCATTGGCCTTCCCGTGGATCTTCTGGAGCGTCATGATGGTCCGGCAACGGGCCGGGAGCGCCGCGATGGCCTCATGGAGCAAAGCCAGTTCCTGCGCGCTGTTCAGCGCCTCCGGGATGGAGGGCCGCTCCTCGGGCACACTCTCGGAAGCGGCCGCCAGCAGCGGCTCCAAGGGCACAACCCGGCGGCGGCGGAAACAGTCCATGGCCGCATTCCGCGCTATCGTGAAAAGGAAGGACCGGGGGTTGCTCAACTGCGCCACGGTACGGGGGGAACGCCAGACCCGGACCAGCGATTCCTGCACCAGATCATCGATGTCGGTCAGGGCCGGAAACCTCAGCCTCAGCCAGGTCCGCAGCGACGCCTCATGGGGCTGCACCTGCTCGGTAAACCAGCGATCGCGGTCCGGCAGGACCGGATCGGCAACCGTAGGTGTGGGCGGCGGGGACATGGGGTAGAATCTCCGGCCAGACCGCGTAGACCCTTCCCCTAAAAATGCAAGCGCCCGGACCCCGACCACCCCAAGAATTATCCCCGCTTAGTTAGTCAGGCCGAGGTGTTCGTTTAAAAGGCAGGCGGGAGGCTTCGTATCGGGTGGCGGTAATATCGCTTGGCAGTATTATCGTCCTGCGCAACTGGTCTGGGCGTGATCCAATCCTTCGCCTGCAAAGCGACCTCCCTGCTCTGGGCCGGTCATTCCTCCCGCAAACTTCACACCCGGATTCAACAAGTCGCGCTGCGTAAATTAGCCGTGATCGATACCGCCCAGGTTGCTGGAGTGCCAGCACTGGTGGAGCTTGGGCTCAGTTTCGGATTAACTGCCGTTCCTTACGCGGCACACTGATACTTTGGTAGTCAATCTTTAGCATTTCCCCTAGTCGTTGTTTGAGTCGGTAATCCGCCGGGAATATATGAAAATGCCGGACAACCAGCTGACGAAGCAGACAGAATACCAGTGGATTGCCATGCATCGCCGCTGCAAGCTCCTTGACGAGAGTTTCCGGGAAATGCTCAAAGTGGTCCAAGTGCAGTGAGGTGTGTACGAGCCGCATCACTGGCTCAGGTTGTTCGGCGAAATACCGATCGTATGAAGCCGTAAGTCGCTCGGAACCTATAGAATACGTGATGCGTACGATCATCCCGAAGACAGCCATCTCGGTAATCATGACCAAGGTGGCCGCGGCCCGCTCAGTCAGTTCCCGAGGAGTCAGGTCATGACGTTTCTTCGCGATGATATTGGAAAGATAGGACAACAACTCCAGGCGGTTCCGAGCGGTGATTCCAAAGAGATCGCTCAATGCCCGTCGGCCGAGACCTGTGACCGCCGTCATGATCGCATCCTTCTCCTTAATTTCCAGGTTCAGCGGGAAGTTTTTCAGAATTTGTCCTAGAATCTGGATCGTCTTTAATGCCGCGCTAAGTCGCTCGATGGGATTCGCCTCCGTCAGTTGCTCGCTGGGGCCGGTATAAGGTTCGGCTTCATTCTCGGTTCGTTCTGCGCCGTCCATTTCCTCAAGATATTTCCGTCGAGCGGAGCCATGAGGTTGATCCGGCAGGGAAAGCTGCTCAACGGAACCACGAAAATCATTGAGAAATCGGACATCCTCCGAAAGCCGCGCCTCAGGCAGGCTGTGATATTGCGCCGCGGCAGCCTGTAACATCAGCCGAAGAATCAGGCGGTCTTTACTGAGGTGGGATAGGAACAGGAGCGTGTTGGCATGGTCTTCGTCGTGGAGACACCCTGCCATCGCTGTGATTTGTTCAATCACGTCGGTCTGTGCGATGTGGTCACGCAGGTAATAGGCCAAGAAGTAATAGAAAATGTAGTTGTGACGGAATTCGTAGGCGTCATTCCGGCGCACCATCATCTGGGTTTTGAGGAATTGCATGACCAGCCGGTCAAGCGGTGGCAGCACTTCAAACCGGCCCTGAAGGTGGCCATGCAGCGCCTGCAGGTCGCGCTCTGGAATTTCTTTCCTTCGACGGCAAGACATCCAATAGGCGACGTGAGCGAGATACTCGCAGATATTGTGGTAATCCGCCGTCGTCGCATGCTTGGCAATGGCAGTCTTGATGAATAGCTCGTAAAGGTAGCCGTGAGTGCTGGCACTCAAATCGACCTCAGTGCCAGCCTCGGTTGCCTGTAACACAGCGAGCACATAAGGGGGGAAGGCGGGAACGTAATTTTTCCCGACCAACGTCTGGATGATATTGTTGATCTTCTCCAGCGTTTGGACGAATCGGACGGCTCCGGCATCCATTTCCCCTCCAATCAGGAGCCAACGCTCAACGAGCGCATTTCGCCGCGACACGCTGAAAGGCAGGATACTGTAATATTCGAATGGCAGCTCAGCATCCGTTGCCTCCTGGCCATCAGCAACCTCGTGGAGTGTAAGCTCCATCTCGTTCGCAGTCGCAAACACCCGGAAGGAATTGCTCCGCAGGCTCCCGAGCAGCTCCCGGCGCTTCTGGCCCGATTCCGCCAACCGGTGGTAATTGTCGATTATCACTACGCGCTTTCCCCGCTCGGTCTGCCGGTAGGTTGAGAGCGCGTCCGGGCCGTAGATGGCCACGACCCTGGTTTCGAGATCTTCTTCCAGTCGATGTGGGCGCAGCCGTGTTTCCGACAAATCGATCCAAATCGGGATGTCTCCTTTGGCCAGCAGATGGGAAAAGAAACGCTTCGCGAATGTCGATTTTCCAGAATTGTCATCTCCTAACAGCAGGACGCAAGGCAGTGCGGAGAGCGTCTCCGCCACTGCATCGCCAGTGACGACTCGACCACTCTTGATCCCACCTGACGAGTAGTGTCGGACGTCGGGATAGACATAAAAATCCGACAGCCGAAGCTGGGCCTTCTTCCGGTGGAACAATGACAGGCCCGGATCTTCCAGGAAATCCGCAAATGCAACCGTCGGCTGGAAGGTTTTCCGCCGGCGCAGACGGCTTTGCAGGAGATCTTCCCACTGGTGGTATTGCACGGGATCATCGCCTTGAGCTGGCTTATATGTCTCGCCGTTCCAACTGAACGCCAGGACCTTCTGGCGTCGCTGTTCCAAGTCCACTTGAATCGCATGGAACTGGCTGTGGGCCGGATCCTGACCGTCCTGCAACACCCCTCCCTCCAGGTAAAGGTTCTCCCCACCGTCCGTTGATACCGTCCGGCGGTCGATCGCATGCTCATGCCCGGTGAGGACGATGTCGGAAATTGCCTCAATGCAGCCGCGCAAAGCGCGGGCGTTTTGCGGCTCCAGCCAATTGTAGGGATGATGCATCACCGCCACCGAAAGCGCTGGTGCAGCTGCCGGTTGAGGAATCATCTCCGTGGGGAAAATCAGCTGCCCTGGCGACTCATGGAGTCGGCTTAGGGCGGCAGTGTTCATACAATGGAACAACACTTGATGCGGTCCGACACTGATCGCATGCTGGACATAGAGCCGACCCCCGGTCTCCCGGTCTTGGTGTTGCCGGGAAATGCCATTGGCCTCGAAGAAGAGGAAACAGTTTTTTAACGGCGCCAATGCGATGGCCGAAAACGACGCATCAAACAATTTAGCCGGAGCCTTCTCAATCTCGCTTAGGATCAGATCACGCGCACTACTCGGCGTCGAGTGGTCCAAGTCGTGGTTGCCAGGCACCATCACAAAGCTGACTTCACACGGGGCATGCTGCGCCTCCAACCCCTTCCGCAGGCTGTCGACAAAATCAATCGCCAAAAGATACTCAGCGTCGGCCCCGGAAAAGGCAATGTCACCAGCCAGCACACAGACGATGGCGCGGGCCTCCGGACAGAGATTCTTGACGGCATCAATTAGCTTCGGAACGCGACCGAGCACCACATCATCGGCGGAGCGAAGGTGAATGTCACCTAACTGGAGGAGGAGGAGTTTCATAAAGCATTTTCCTCACCCGGGATCAGCCCTCGGCTGCCACGAGTTCCGCACAGTGCCGCAGCGCCCGTTGCAGATGAACCTCCACCGTCTTGCAGCTGATCCCCAGCGTCTCGGCGATTTCCCGGTGGCGCAGCCCCTCTGTCCGGCGCAGGGCAAAGACCTGCCGGGCCCGCGGCGGCAGGGTCTCCAGTGCCCGGTCGACCTGAGCGATGCGCTGCTGATGCTGGATCAGGTCGCGCACGTCCGGCCGGTCATCGGCGATTTCGGCCGCATATTCCGCGCTGATGTCGACCAGCCGGGAGGCCCGGTATCGCCGGACCTGATCCAATGCCACGTTCCGGGCCGCGACGAACAGAATGGCCTTCGGCGCCCGGATGCCGGGCCCGTTCGCCGTGCGCCACAGTTGCAGCAGCGTCTCCTGCACGACGTCATCAACGTCGATTTCCGGGCCAAACCGGCTCCGGAGAAAGGCGCGCAGCCGGGGGGCGAGCGCAACCACTTCGCGGTTAAACCATTGGCCCAAAGCAGGGCCGTTGTCAGGGGGCGGTGACACATCCTCTTAACGGATGACCGGGCAATTGTAGCTAGAGTACGTCTTCAAATGATACTTACAGCCGCGCACGCCCTGTGCCCCCATCAAGCGTGAGCCTCGAGCGCCAAAGGCGCGCATACCAGCTGGGCGCCCCCGCAACCGGGGATGTCCGTACAGCGGTGCCTGGGCTGGGTGGGCCGTTGGCCCGCGACAACCTGGCGGAAAGATCCTGCAAATCTCCGCTGCCCATCAACAGCCTTGCGACCAAGTCATACAGATTTTGAAGACGTACCCTAGGTGCGAAACCGCCATCCCGGAAAAACCCGCGCCTGCAAAATCCCTGTAAAGCGGGGCACCCGAATAGCGTCCCGGACGGCCATAACCGTTTAATATTACAGACACCGGGCTGGGAGCTGGCGGCGGTTCCCGTTGGACCACGAGACTGCTCATGGCTTCCCTGCCAGCATCCGGAATGACCGCCGGTGCCGGACGGGACGCTTCCCCTCCTCATGAAATCCTTCCCCGCCGGTTCCCCCGATCACCTGGCCGAACTCTTTGCGGATCGCGAACGCCTGACCGGCCGCGCCCGGGAACGCTTCCTCGATCTCCTCCGCCAGGCACTCGTCCCGATGCTGGCCCGCAACCGGAGACACTGGCTCCTCGCCGGCCTGCTCGCCGTGAGCTTCACTCCCCTCTCCGTCGGAGCCTACCGCTTCGCCCATCAAACCTGGCCGCCGGATTGGTTCACCGTGGGGTGCCTCGCCTACAGCCTGACCGGCCTCGCCTGCGCCTTGGGCTACCGCCGGGCCCGCGACCTTTCCCGCCGCGATGTCGAGGTGAACTGGGCCACCTACTGTACCCTCTTCCGGCCCGCCCTCCTGGAAATCGCCCCCGGCCTCCTCGACCGCAACCTCCCCGAGGACTGCCGCGAACGGGTGGAGGTCCGCCCCAAGCGCGCGACCTCGCTCCGGGAGCTCTGGCGCGACCGCGACGAGGAATTCTGGTCGGCGGGCTTCATCGGCCTGTTCCTCGGCGGGGTCGTCATGATGGTCTTCGCGCTGGTGACCATCCCCCACCCGCTAATTTTTCTTATCCCGCTCCCGGTGGCTTTTGGCACCCTCGGCCTGTGGATTGTATCAAACCGTCGTTTGTCCCGTCCGGCATCAACGGAGAAGGATCGGCCTTAGCGGATTAATGCAGTTGAACCGCGAGGGATGCGAAGGATTTGGTTGTAGCGCGGTGCTTCAGCCCGCGTTCGTGACGTCTCATCGACAGTTGGGCTCTGCCGAACCAGTGCCGGCTGAAGACCGGCACTACGTTACTTTCAATCCTCCACTCGCTCACGCTCGTAGCTACCTCATCGTGCTGCCCCTACCGGGTTTCGCAGTTTGCATTGCCAGAGGTAATCACCCCACCTATGCAGGCGCGCTGTGACTTTTTCCGTCCGCGATGCCCCCAAGCGGCTGGCAGGATACCTCTGGCGTGAGCTGAAAGACTTCAGCGCCTGGGAAGGCGATGCCACGTTCCTCTGGACCCGTTGGCTGATCCTGCGTGCGGTGGGGCTGGTCTATATCCTCATCTTCGGCGGCATCATCGTCGAGAGCGCGGCCCTGGTCGGACCGGACGGCGTCGCCCCGCTACAGGCCATCATGACGGCCATGCGTGAGCTGTACCCGCAGGCCCTCGAAGGTTTCCTCCGCGCGCCGAGCCTCTTCTGGCTCAGCCACTCCCCGGGCATGATCACCCTGCTGGAATGGACCGGCCTGGCCGCCGCCGTGGGCGTGGTGCTGAACCTCTGGCCGCGCATGACGCTGTTTGTCTGCTGGGGGTGCTTCCTCTCGTTCGTCGCGCTCGGGCATTTCTTCTCCGCCACTCAACCCGACCAGCTGATGCTGGAGGTGGCGCTGCTCTGCATCCCACTGGCCCCGGCCGGCTGGCGTCCGGGCCTGGGAGTCAAGGCGGCCCCGCGCCGCATCGCCGTCTTCGCGCTGCGGTGGATGTTCATCCGCCTCATGTTCGAGGCGGGTCTGGCAAAATTCGTGTTCGGCGCCGCCATGTGGCGCGACCTCACGGCCATGGACGTGATGTATGAAACGGCGCCGTTCCCGACGATCATCGGCTACCTGTTTCACCAGCTGCCGCATGTGTTCCATGGGTTCGAGATCGCGGTCACGTTCGTCGCGGAGATCCCGGCGCCGTTCCTGGCTGTGTTTTGCGGACGCCGGGGCCGGTGGATCGCGTTCTGGAGCTGGTGCGCCCTGCAGGGCGGCATCCAGATCACCTGCAACTTCGCCTGGCTGAACGTCGCCGCCATCGCCCTCGGGCTGGTGCTGCTCGACGACCAGATGCTCGCCTCCCTGCTGCGTCGTCTGCGCCTGCCCAAGCTGGGCGACGCCCTGCTGGCCCGCGTGAAATCCGCGGCCATCCTGCCCTCCCGGCCCTGGGCCAAATGGGGCCTGCGGGCGGCCTTGGGCGCGCAATTCGCCCTCGGCCTGTACTTCTACGTGGTGTCGCCCGTCCGCCTCCCGCCCGAACGCGTGCCGGCGTTCATCAACGAGCCGATCAACCTGCTCTTCGGCAACTGGCGCAGCATGAATTCCTACGCGCTCTTCGGCAACCTGCCGGAGATCCGCTACGACGTCGAATTCATGGGCTCGAACGACGGCGGGGAGACGTGGCGCAGCTACGAGTATTTCTACAAGGTGCAGCGGGTGGACCTGATCCCGCCCTTCATCGCCCCGTGGTATCCGCGGTTCGAGGCGATCCTCCAGAGCACGATGATCAGCTCGACCGACCCGACGCTGTACCAATCGGTCGCCGCCCAGCTCCTGCGGCGTTCCCCCGTGGTGATGGAACGCTTCCGGAGCGATCCCTTTCCCGACCGGCCGCCGACGATGGTGCGCATTCCGACGTACCGCTATGCAATGAACGACTTCGCGACCTGGCGCGCCACCGGCCATTACTGGCGCAAGGAATACGCCGGCGAATACACGGCCATGATGTACCTCAATGACCGCGGCGAGGTGAACGCCAGCGAGTGATCCCCGCCATGCGCCACCACTTCACCCCCGTCCACCTCCGGTGCCTGCTGGCCGCCGGCCTGCTCGCCGTGGGCGGCGCCGGTTGCACCCGGGAGGACGCGAAACCGCCCGCCCGCCCGCCGTTCGCATCCGGCCGTTTGCTGGCGGCGACTCCGGTCAACGGCCAGTCCTTCACCCTGGATGGCATCGCGCTGGACCTTTTGCCCATCCCGGCGGGCACCTTCCGCATGGGCAGCCCGTTTGCGGAGCCGGGGCACACCGTGCTCGAAAGTCCCCAGACCTGGGTTACCATTTCCCGGCCCTACTGGCTTGGCCGCACCGCCGTCACCCATGAACAGTGGCGGACGCTGATGGGCACCGACCTCGCGGACCAGGTGCGCAAGGCGTTTCCCGCCGAGGCCAACCCGATCCGGCTTCTCGCCGGCACCGCGGATGCAGTGCCCATGCACTTCGTGACCTGGCGCGAGGCGATGGCGTTCTGCGCCCGCCTGAACGAACGCGCCCGGACGGAAGGCTGGCTGCCCGTCGGTTACGAATTCACTCTGCCAACCGAGGCGCAATGGGAATACGCCTGCCGGGCGGGCGGCACCGATGCCACCTACGCCGGCCCGTTGGAAGTCCGCGGGGAAAACAACGCCCCGGTGCTCGACGCCATCGCCTGGTACGCCGGCAACAGCAGCGTGGGCTACCGCGGACGCGGCTGGGACACGGCGGACTGGCCCGAAAAACAATATCCCGGCGGCCTGGCCGGCGTTCGTCTCGTGGCGCAAAAGCAGGCCAACGCCTGGGGTCTGCACGACATGTTGGGCAACGTTTACCAGTGGTGCCGCGACCACCCCGCGTCCGCGCTGCCCGGCGGGGCGGTCAAGGACCCAGCGGGCCCGGCCCGCGGCGCCGACAACATCGTGCGCGGTGGCAGTTGGCACAGTCCCGCCGTGTATTGCCGGGCGGCGCACCGCACCTGGAACAATCCCGACGTGCGCTCGCAGTTCATCGGCTTCCGGATCGCGCTCGCACCGATCATGCCACCGTAGGCAGCCCGCTTGCGGGCGCGGCTTGGGCGTGCGCCCCTCGACAAGCTCGGGATCCTGATCCTGTCGAACGGACAAGCGCGCTGACCTACGCAGGTGGCTTTTCGCGCGCACGCGTCCCACGACATCCGTTCGCGGCGTAAAGCTGCTCCGACATTTGGCGCGCCTAAACGCTCATCAATTTTGCTGTCTTGCACCTCGTCTGCGGCTGGCCTGTCGGAGGCTCCTAACCCGCACCATGGAACCTCCCGCCCCGCGCCCAAAATCCGCCAGCGCAACGGCGAACATTTTCGCATCGGACTCCAGGTGTTTCAAATTCCGGGACCGTGAAGAAGATCATTGGATGTGGTCTTAAGGTCACAATTTGTACCAGTGTCTCGCCCTGCAGAAATCACGCCGCCCTGGGCCATGGGGCGCGCGATCCTGGTGGAAAACGCATCGAAACACCGCGGCCTCCGATAGCGTCCCCTTCGCCTTTACCGAGCATGGATCCATCATGGACGCCACTATTTAGACCCGCGAAAACGCCCCAGCCGGGTGGCAGATGAGTGTTTCCCGCTCGTGGTGCGGCCGCCTGTCTAAGGTAGCGGCGGCCCTTCACGTACCGGAGCTTGCCCGGACTCGCCGCGCTCGAAAAGGAACTGACGGCTCGGCTTGATACGCACGAGACCGCAATCGTCGGTGTCCTGCAGCGTATCGTAGGCAGCCCGCTTGCGGGCGCGGCTTGGGCGCGCGCAAGCGCGCTGGACCCTCCGGGATCGGCCCCGGTGGGTTTCCGCGAGCAAGCGTCCCCCGACATCCGGTCGCGGCGTACCCCAGCCGCTCCTCACCCATTTGACGCAGCTAAACGCTCGTCCCCATGTAACCTTCGGGTTGCGGTGAACTTCAGTGTCATCTAGCGACCGACTCACGCACCCACGTAACCTTCCCGCCTCCCCCTCGGCCAACCCCATGAGCTCCAACCCCGCGCTCACCCCCAAGGCCAAGAAATCCGTCGCCCTCTCCGGCGTCGTCGCCGGCAACACCGCCATCTGCACGGTCGGCCAGTCCGGCAACGACCTGCACTACCGCGGCTACGACATCGCCGAACTCGCGACCCACGCCACCTACGAGGAGATCGCCCACCTCCTGATCCACGGTCAGCTGCCCAACCGCGTCGAGCTCACGGCTTACCGGATGCGCCTCGCCGCCCTGCGCGGACTCTCCGCGCCGCTGCGGGCGATCCTCGAACAGCTCCCCGCCCGCTCCCACCCGATGGGCGTGCTGCGCACGGGGTGTTCCGCCCTGGGCGCGATGGACACCGAACCCTCCGCCCCCGATGGCAGCGGCCCGAAGGACCCCGCGGTCGCGCGCCGCATCGCGGACACCCTCATCGCCTGCTTCCCGTCGATGCTGCTCTACTGGCACCACTTCGCCACGACCGGCCGGCGCATCGAAGTCGAGACCGACGATTCAACGATCGCCGCCCATTTCCTGCGCCTGCTGCATCAGCGCGATCCGCAACCCGAACACGTCCGCGCCCTCGACCGTTCGCTCATCCTCTACGCCGAGCACGAATTCAACGCCTCCACCTTCACCGCCCGCGTCATCGCCGGCACCGGCTCCGGCCTCTACGGGTGCATCACCGGTGCCATCGGCGCCCTCCGCGGACCCAAGCACGGCGGCGCCAACGAAGTCGCCTACGAAATCCAGCAACGGTACCGCACGCCCGACGAGGCCGAGGCCGACCTCCGCGTCCGCCTCGCCCGCAAGGAAATCGTCATCGGCTTCGGCCACCCGGTCTACACCGTGTCCGACCCGCGCAGCGCCATCATCAAGGAAATCGCCCGCGACCTCTGCACGGTTGCCGGCCACCTGAACCTCTTCAATGTCGCCGAACGGCTCGAAACGGTGATGTGGAACGAGAAACGCATGTTCCCGAACCTCGACTGGTATAGCGCCGTTGCCTACCACGAGTTGGGCGTGCCCACCGCCATGTTCACCCCGCTCTTCGTGCTGGCCCGCACCGCCGGCTGGGCCGCGCACGTCATCGAACAGCGCGCCGACGGCAAAATCATCCGCCCCAGCGCCAACTACACCGGCCCCGCCGACCGGCCGTACGTGCCGATCGACCAACGCTGATCTTTCTCTTTCCTCTTTCTCTTTCTCTTTATCCCTTTCGGTTCGATTTCCCTGACGAAAGAGAAAGATAAAGAGGAAAGAGAAAGAATTCATCCTTTCATGTCCTCCCCAATCTCCAACATCCGCCCCGCTCCTGATAAACTCCTCGCCGACCTGGCCGATTACGCCCTCTCCGCGCACATCACCAGCGACGAAGCCCTCGACACCGCCCGCTGGTGTCTCGCGGATACACTCGCCTGCGGCATCATGGCCCTCGCCTATCCGGCCTGCACCAAGCTCCTCGGCCCGGTCGTCCCCGGCACCACCATCACCAACGGGGCGCGCGTCCCCGGCACGGCCTACGAACTCGATCCCGTGCAGGCCGCGTTCAACATCGGAACCATCGTCCGGTGGCTCGACTTCAACGACACCTGGCTCGCCGCCGAATGGGGCCACCCCTCCGACAACCTCGGTGCGATTCTGGCTACCGCCGACTGGCTGAGCCGCCACCAATCCACCGGGGCGAAGCCCGCCGCCTTTCAATCCGAAATCCGCCTTCCGCAATCCGCCATCATCCTGCGCGACGTCCTCACCGCCATGGTGAAGGCCCACGAAATCCAAGGCATCCTCGCCCTCGAAAACTCCTTCAACCGCGTCGGCCTGGACCACGTTCTCCTCGTCCGCGTCGCCTCCACCGCCGTCACGACCGCGATGCTCGGCGGCACACGCGAACAGGTCATCAACGCGATTTCGCACGCATGGCTCGATGGCTCCGCCCTCCGCACCTACCGGCACGCCCCCAACACCGGATCGCGCAAGTCCTGGGCCGCCGGCGACGCCACCAGCCGCGCCGTCCGTCTCGCGCTCATCGCGCTGACCGGCGAGATGGGCTACCCCTCGGTCCTCACCGCCAAGACCTGGGGCTTCCAGGACGTTTCATTCAAGGGCAACCCGGTGAAGCTCGCCCGCCCGCTCGGCAGCTACGTGATGGAAAACGTGCTCTTCAAGATTTCCTTCCCCGCTGAGTTCCACGCGCAGACCGCCGTGGAGTGCGCCCTCAAGCTCCATCCGCTGGTCAAGGGACGCCTCGACCAGATCGCGCGCATCGAGCTCACCACCCACGAGTCGGCCATCCGCATCATCGACAAAACCGGTCCGCTCCATAACCCCGCCGACCGCGACCACTGCCTGCAGTACATGACCGCCATCGGCCTCATCTTCGGCGCGCTCACCGCCGAGCACTACGAGGACAAGATCGCCGCCGACCCGCGCATCGACGCCCTGCGCGCGAAGATGACGGTCACCGAGGACAAATCCTACTCCCGCGACTACCTCGACCCCGACAAGCGCTCCATCCCCAACGCCGTGCAGGTTTTCTTTCAGGACGGCTCAAAAACCGACAAGGTCGAGGTCCACTTCCCCCTCGGTCACCGCCGCCGCCGCGCCGAGGGCATCCCGGTGCTGCAGGAAAAAGCCCGCGACGCCTTTGCTGTTCACTTCGGCCGCGACCGGGCCGCGCAGCTCATGGAATTGTTCGCCAACCGCAGCCAGCTTGAGGCAATGCCTGTCCACGAATTCGCCGCCGCCTTTGTGAAATGACTGCCCGGCCCCATGCGGAGGCGTGGGAACGCTCAACGTTTAACGTTTAACTTTTAACGCTTAAGTTAGGATCACCGCACCACAAGTAGCTGCGAACGTGAGCGAGTGGTCTTCATGTAGGGCCGGACTCGCCTGAGGCGAGCGAGCGTTTCTGGCGTCACCAAGGTGACGCCCTCTCTCCGCCCCCCCGGGCCCCCCCCCCCCCCCCCCCTTTGCCCCCCCCCCCCCCCAGGGCCCCCCCCCCCCCAATTCCCTTTCCTTTCCTCGCGGGGGCCGCGCTTAGGCGTCACCAAGGTGACGCCCTACATCAATCAACTGTAGGGCCAGACCTTGGTCCGTGTCTGATTGAGGAGCGCAGCCGTTAACGTCTGCGACGCACGGACCAAGGTCCGGCCCTACAACCTATCCACTCGCTGACCACTTAAGCGTTAAAAGTTAAACGTTGAGCGTTAAGCGTTCGTCCGAGGCCCCCGAGCCTCGGCCGCCCCCTCATTCAAACTGTTTCCGAAACTCCGCCAAGCCCGCCCGCAGGTCCGCCACTTCCTTCTGCAGCGCGGCGACCTGCGCCTCGAGCATCGCAACCCGGTCGGACGCGGGCGCCGGAGTCGCCGGCGAATCCGCCGGCCCGGCATCCGCGGGCCTGGCTTCGGACGCCAGCAACTGGGCGTAGCGCGATTCCTTCATGCCCGGCTGGCGGGGCTGGATCGCCACGAGCGGCGGCGCGCGGGCGGCCATCTCACCCAAGGTCGCGACCACCTCGGCCAGGTCCGCGAAGGGATGCATGCGGGAGGCGCGCGTACGCAGTTCGCCGGGCGTCTGCGGGCCGCGCAACAGCAGCTCCGTGAGCAGGGCGGTTTCCGCGGGTGGCAGGAACAGCAGGTCCGCCAGCTTGTGCCCGTACTTGGCGACGCGGTTGGTCCCGCCGCTCGTGACGTAGGCGAGGCGCTTCTCCCGCAGCAAATCGAGCGCCTGGATCACTTCGGTCTCGCCCAGGCTGAGGACCGGCTCGCGGTTGCTGGACTGGTTGCAGGCGTTGACGAGGGCGGGCAGCGAGAGCGGGTAATAATCCGGCGTGGTGAGCGCCTTCTCGATCAGCGAACCAAACACGCGAGCCTCGACGGGGTTCAATTGGGGGAGGTCCATGCTCCCAGTTAATCCTCAGCCGGCGGATAGTCACGCCCCTGCTGCCGTTCGGCTGCAGATTACCCCATTTTAAGCATGCAGTTGAATCGCGATGAGCACGGCGCGGCAGAGCCGCAAGAGGAGTCAATCAGGGTGGAGTGAAGGGCCTGACGCGGACTTGTTTTGTGCAACGCCTTCGGGGATAGAGGCACAAGGTTCCGTCCGGCTGGTGGAAGTCGCCCGCGCCCTTATAAGGGCCTCAGACGCCACATCCGCTTTTAGAAATTTGTGTTCTTTGTGGTTATCCCATTTCCCCCGCCTCCGCTCGGCCATTGACCCCGTTCGGTCCGCCCGCATGAATGGCCGGATATGAGCGCACCGGCCCCGCGGTTGGACGACCTGCGTATCGAGCGCAGCGGCAAACCAGATTCGCCCCGACGCATTGCGCCGCTCGCGATTTTCCTCTTCGTCCTCGTCATCGTCGCGGCCGCCATCTGGTGGTTCAAGCGGCCGGCCGCGATCGAGGTGCGCACCGCGATCGCCCGCGAGCTCTCAACGGACGCGGGTGCCCGGCGCACGGTGCTCAATGCCTCCGGCTACGTGACCGCCCGGCGCGCGGCCACCGTCTCCTCCAAGATCACCGGCAAGGTCACGGAAGTCCTCATCGAGGAGGGCGTGAAGGTGACCGCCGGGCAGGTGCTCGCGCGCCTCGACGACACCAACGCCCGGGCCAGCCTGCAACTCGCCGCCGCCCAGCTCGACTCGGCCCGCGCCGCCCTCGAGGAAACCCGCGTGCGGCTCCGCGAGGCGGAACAGGAGCGGTCGCGCCAGCAGACCCTCCTCAAGAGCAGCGTCGCCGCCCAGTCCGACTACGATCATGCGGAGGCCGCGGCCCTGGCGCTGCAAGCCCGGCTGGCTCTGCAGGATTCGGACGTCGCCGTGGCCGGACACACGGTCGCCATCTGGCAGCAGCAACTGGACGACACCGTCATCCGCGCGCCGTTTGCCGGCATCGTCACTTCCAAGGACGCGCAACCCGGCGAGATGATTTCGCCAATGTCGTCCGGGGGATTCACGCGCACCGGCATCTGCACCATCGTGGACATGGACTCGCTGGAGATCGAAATCGACGTCAACGAGAGCTACATCAACCGCGTGGCCCCCGGCCAGCAGGTCGAGGCGACGCTCGACGCCTACGCCGACTGGAAAATCCCGTGCAGGTCATCGCCATCATCCCGACCGCCGACCGGCAGAAATCCACGGTCCGGGTGCGGGTGGGCTTCGACCAGCCCGACCCGCGCATCCTGCCGGAAATGGCGGTGAAGGTCGCGTTCCGCGACTCCGGCCCCGCCGTCGCGTCCGGCAACGCGCTTCGTACCGTGCTCATTCCCCGGAGCGCCCTGCGCAGCGAAAACGGACGCGATGTGGTTTTCATCATTCGCAACGGCCGGGCGGAGCGGCGCGCCGTCACGGTCGCCGGCCGGCAGGATGACGAGGTGCTGCTCAGCGCGGGCGTGTCCGCCGGCGAAGCGCTGGCCCTCGATCCGCCCCCCACATTGGCGGACGGCGCGGCGGTCGCGGAAAAGAATTTATGAGTGACCAACCGGCAACAAACGGCGCGCTCGTGCGCGTCGAGGGCGTGGAGAAGGTCTTTCACCGCGGCACGGAGGACATCCATGTCCTCGCCAACCTCAACCTGCAGGTACCCGCGGGCGAGTTCCTCGCCCTGATGGGCCCGTCCGGCTCCGGCAAGAGCACGCTGCTGAACCTGATCGGCGGCCTCGACCGCCCGACCAAGGGCAGGGTCAGCGTCGCCGGCGACCATATCGAGAAACTGTCCGACCACCAACTCGCCGCCTGGCGCGCGCGGCACATCGGCTTTGTCTTCCAGCTCTACAACCTGATCCCGGTGCTGACCGCCGAGCGCAACGTGGAGCTGCCGCTGCTGCTCACCCACCTGACCAAGGCCGAACGGCGGAAACACGTGGAGACCGCACTGGCGATGGTCGGCCTGACCCACCGGGCGCAGCACTATCCGCGCACGCTGTCCGGCGGCGAACAGCAGCGCGTGGGCATCGCGCGCGGCATCGTCACCGATCCGACGCTGCTCCTGTGCGACGAGCCGACGGGCGACCTCGACCGCAAGTCAGGCGACGAGATCCTGAACCTGCTGCAGGCGCTGAACCGCGAGCACGGCAAGACCATCATCATGGTGACCCACGACCCGCACGCCTCCGCCCGGGCCTCCCGCACCGTGTACCTCAATAAGGGCGAACTGACCAACACCCCGCTCGCATGAAATTCCCACCCGGGAGCGCGGGCCGCCGGCCCGCAATGGATCGGAAGCGGGCCAGCCGCCCGCGCTCCCAGTCGTCGCCATGAAATTCTTTCATCTCATCCGGGGCAACCTGCTGCGGCACAAGCTGCGGACCTCGCTGACGCTGCTGTCGATCCTGGTCGCGTTCGTGCTTTTCGGATTCCTCTGCGCCGTCAAGCAGGCGCTGGTCGGCGGCGTGGCGCTGGCCGGGGCGGACCGGCTGATCGTGCGGCACAAGGTTTCCATCATCCAAATGCTGCCGGAGTCGTATCAGGCGCGGATGGAGCGCATCCCCGGTGTCGCGGCCGCGGCGCACCAGACCTGGTTTGGCGGCATTTACCAGGATCCGAAGAACTTCTTCATGCAATGCCCGGTCGTGCCGGAGCAGTTCATGGCGATGTTTCCGGAATTCATTCTGCCGGCGGACCAGATGACGGCGTGGCTCGCGACACGCACCGGCGCCATTGTCGGTCGGAACACCGCCGAGCGCTTCCAGTGGAAAATCGGCGACAAGATCCCGATCATGTCCCCCATCTGGCTGCGGAAGCCCTGGGAGTTCGACCTCGTCGGCATCTTTGATGGCAAGGAAAAGGGCACGGACACCACGTCGTTTTATTTCCGGTACGACTACTTTGACGAGGCCCGCCAGGCCCAGAACTGGGGCCAGGGCCAGGTCGGCTGGTTTACCATCAAGGTTGATGACCCGGCGCAGGCGGCGGCGGTGGCGCAGGCGGTGGACCGGGAATTTGAGAACTCCCCCGCCGAGACCAAGACCGAGCCCGAGGGCGCCTTCGCCCAGGCCTTCGTCAATCAGATCGGCAACATCGCGTTCATCATCGCGGGCATCCTCAGCGCGGTCTTCTTCACCATCCTGCTCGTGACCGGCAGCACCATGTCCCAGGCGGTGCGCGAGCGCATCGGCGAACTGGGCGTGCTCAAGGCCATCGGCTTCACCAACCGCCAGGTCCTCGGCCTCGTGCTCGCGGAATCCTGCCTGCTGACCGTGGCCGGCGGCGGGCTCGGTCTTGCCCTGGCCTGGTTGCTGACTGCGCGCGGCGACCCCACCGGCGGCATGATGCCGATGTTCTTCTTCCCGGTGCGCGACATTTTGATCGGGTTCGCGCTCAGCGTCGCGCTTGGCGTGATCACCGGCATTTTGCCCGCCCAGCAGGCGATGCGCCTGCGCGTGGCGGACGCCCTGCGGAGGATGTGACATGACCGCCCTGTTCAACTGGTTCGCGCAAATCGGCTCGATCGCCCGGTTCGGGCTCATGAGCATCCCGCAGCGCCGCGGCGCGGTGACGGCGACGGTCTTCGGCATCGCCGGGGTCGTGCTGGTATTCGTCGGCGTGCTCTCCATCGCCGCCGGCTTCCGCCGCGCGATGGCCAACTCGGGCTCGGCCGACGCCGCCATCGTCCTGCGCAGCGGCTCCGACAGCGAGATGGTCAGCGGTCTCGGCCGCAACGACACGCGGCTCATCGCCGACGCGCCGGGCGTGGCGCGCAACGCGGCGGGTCCCCTCTCCTCGGCGGAATTGTTCGTCATCATCAACCTGCCCAAGCGCTCGACCGGCACCGACGCCAACGTGCCGTTGCGCGGCGTGGAGGCCGCCGCCACCTCGGTCCGCGACAACCTGCGGATCACCGCGGGCCGGATGTTTGAGTGGGGCAGGAACGAGGTCATCGTCGGCGCCGGTGCGGCCCGCGAGTTTGCCGGCCTTGAGGTCGGCGGCAGCGTCAAGGTCGGACGCGAGACCTGGCCGGTCGTCGGCGAGTTTACCGCCGGCGGAGGCGTCGCCGAATCGGAGGTCTGGAGCGACGCGAAGGTCCTGCAGGCGGCCTACAACCGCGGCGATTCGTTCCAGTCCGTTTATGTGCGGCTGAACTCGGCCGGGGCGTTCCAGGAATTCAAGGATGCCCTCACGGCCAACCCGCAGCTCAGCGTGAAGGTCCTGCGCCAGTCGGAGCACTTCGCCGAACAATCCACCGCCATGATGAAGCTGATCACCACGCTGGGCTATCTCATCGCCTTCCTCATGGCCGTCGGCGCGGTCTTCGGCGCGTTGAACACGATGTACAGCGCGGTCGCGGCGCGCACCCGGGAAATCGCCACGCTGCGCGCCCTCGGTTTCGGCCGCGGCGCCGTGGTCATCGCCCTGATGATCGAGTCGCTGCTGCTGGCGGTGGGCGGTGGCATCGTGGGCGCCGGTTTGGCCTACCTCGCCTTCAATAATTTTCACGCCGCCACGATCAACTGGCAGAGCTTCAGCATGGTGGCCTTCGCCTTCGCCGTCACCCCGGCGCTGCTCGTGCAGGGCATCTTCTGGGCCACGGGCATCGGCCTGATCGGCGGCCTGCTGCCCGCCCTCCGCGCCGCCCGGCTGCCGATCGCCGCGGCGCTGCGCGAGCTGTAGATCACCGATGAACTGGAATGACTACGAAGCCGTCTGGAAACGCCAGGAACTGCCTCTCGGCGCAGCCGCCGACGTGGTTCAAATCAAGGCCACGTTTGAAACCAAGAGTCGGAAACTGGCTGCCACACTGCTGGTGCGTGATCTGCTGGAGGCCGGAGCCGGGTTGGTCGTCTGCATCGTACTGGCCTTCATCTGGCGGAAGCTGGGCGCGACCGGCTGGCCCATCGGGCTGGCGATGGCGCTGATACTTGGGATCTCCGCAGTCTTTGTTCGTCATCGCTTCCGCTCCCGGAAAATCCGGCTGAGTGAGGGTGCGCCGCTTCTGGCCAAGGTCGAGGCCGATCTCACGGAATTGCGGCAGCAACGTCATCTGCTTCAGGCCATTTGGTGGTGGTACCTCGGGCCGGTGTTTGCCGCCATCCTGATCGTCCACTTCACCCTCATGTTTCATTCGGCTCCGTGGACGCCGCAGCGTGATCCGGTTTTCAGCGCCGGCTTCGTCGGCTTCTACGCGTTTTGCATCGGGGTTGCCTGGTTCATCAATCACCGCGCGGGCCGGAAGCAACTCGAGCCGCGGATTGTGGAACTGGAGAAGCTGCGTGGCGAACTGGTTGGCGGGTAGCAGGCGTTGAGCCTGGGAGCGCGACCGCCCTCGGTCGCAATTGTGCGAAGCGGGACAAGGTTGAGAACGAGAAAGAGAAAGAGTACGAGAACGAGAACGACCGGATCGTACTCGTTCTCGTACTCGTTCTCGTATCGTTCTCGTTCTCTCGTACTCTTTCTCGTCTCGCTGCCTTGATGACTTCGCGTAATTGCGACCGAGGGCGGTCGCGCTCCCAGGGCCAAGCCGTCGCCATTTTATCCGCCAATAGGCCATAGGAACCAAACCGCACTGTCCGGCGCCATCCGCCCCTCCTTGCCGCTTGCCTGCAGTGAGGACACCCGCACGCTCGCCCCACCGCTCTTCCACATGGCTCAAAACCAGCCGACCCCTGCCGGAGCCCCCGCTCCGGTCAATGACAACGCCGCCGACCACCCGATTTTCGTGGACGGCTTCAAGGGCACTCCCGCCGAGATTGAGCGACAGTGGTATGAAAAGGTCTACCTCGGCCGCGGCGACCGCATGCCGCAGCTCACCCTGCGCGCGGTGATGATGGGCACGGTCCTCGGCGGCATCCTGTCGCTCACCAATCTCTACGTCGGACTCAAGGCCGGCTGGGCCTTCGGGGTGGCCATCACCGCGTGCATCGTCTCGTTCACCACGTGGAACCTGCTGCGCCGGATCGGGATCGCCCGTTCGCCGATGACGATCCTCGAGAACAACTGCATGCAATCGACCGCCAGCGCCGCGGGTTACTCGACGGGCGGCACCCTCGTGTCCGCATTCTCGGCCTACATCATGCTCAACAACCAGTCGCTGCCCTTCTGGCAGATGCTGGCCTGGGTCTTCATTCTGGCCGTCCTCGGCGTCACCATGGCGATCCCGATGAAGCGGCAGATGATCAACACCGAGCAGCTGCGCTTTCCCACCGGCATCGCCGCCGCCGTGACCTTGCGCACCCTGTATTCGGAAGGGAAAAAGGCCGTCAATTCCGCCCGCGCCCTCACCATCGGCGGCGTGGCCGCCGCCGTCAGCCAGTTCTGGTCGGACGGCCTGCCCCTCGTCAGCGCCAAGCTCGCGCCCTTCGGCCTCGGCGCGATTTTCGGCAAGCTCAACGCCGCCACCTTCGGTTCGGCGTGGATCGGCCGCACGGTGTTTTTTCACTGGGACCCGATCTTCATCGCCGGCGGCGCCCTGATGGGGCTGCGGGCCGGGGCGAGCATGCTCCTCGGCGGCACCCTCTGCTGGGTCGTGTTTGTGCCGATCATGCAGGCCAACGGCACGATCACGGGCACCGGGTTTCGCGACATCGTGCAGTGGACGCTGTGGGGCGGGGTCAGTTGCATGGTCACCTCGGGCCTGCTTTCCTTCTTCATGCAATGGCGGAGCATCGTCGCCGCCATGGGGTCGCTGCGCAAGATGGTCGCGCGCAAGGATGCGACCGCCGCGGTCGATCCCCTCGCCGCCATCGAGACCCCGATGTCGTGGTTTTTCATCGGCCAAAGCCTCTCGCTGGTCGCGGTGTGCTGGCTGGGCAAGGTCAGCTTCGGCATGCCCTACTGGCAAAGCGCCCTCGCGGTCATCATCACATTCTTCCTCGCCCTGGTCGCCTGTCGCGTGACCGGTGAAACCGACACGACCCCGATCGGCCCCATGGGCAAGGTCACGCAACTGCTCTTCGGCGCGATCAGCCCCGGCAACATGAACGTCAACCTCATGAGCGCCAACATCACGGCCAGCGCGGCCACGTCCTCGGCGGACCTGCTGACCGACCTGAAGAGCGGCTACCTGCTGGGGGCCAATCCGCGGAAGCAGTTCCTCGCGCAGTTCGCCGGCATCTTCATGGGCACGGCGGCCACGGTGCTCGCCTTCCGGGTGCTGGTGCCCGACGCCTCGGTGCTTGGGACCGACCAGTTCCCCGCCCCCGCCGCCCAGACGTGGCGGGCCGTGGCCGTGGCGCTCAGCCGGGGCATGGAGGCGCTTGAGCCGGTCAAGGTCTGGTCGATCGTCATCGGCGGGCTGCTGGGCATCGTGCTGGTCGTGCTGCCGAAGTGGCTGCCGAAACAAAAGGAGTGGATTCCCTCCCCCGCCGCCTTCGGCATGGCGTGGACCTTCCACTGGTATTACGGCATGCTGTTTTGCCTGGGTTCGGTCATCGGCCGCATCGTCGAGAAGCGGAATCCCGCCCTGTCCGAAGCCTACACCTGGCCGGTCGCGTCCGGCATCGTGGCCGGCGGCTCGCTCATGGGCGTGCTGCTCGTGTTCTGGGAAAACGGCCCGGAAATGCTGAAGACCTTTTTCGGCGGGTAAGGGAACAAGTAGGGCAGGTCTTTGACCTGCCTTTGGATGCCGCACTGCGGATGAACGCGCACTGGGCAGGTCAGACCTGTCCTCCGTAGCCATGCCGCCGATGCACCGTCGCACTGTATTAGCCCGGCTCCCCGCCGGCTAAGCCCGTCTCACATCGCTTGTTATCACCGGGTTGGACGTTGAGTCGTTCCAAGCGCCGCGATTGGATGGTTGGTGCCAAAAACCGCCATGCACCTCATCACCGCCAAAGCCCGGCTTAGTCCGAACGTGACCCGACTCGAGGTGCAGGCACCCCGCATCGCCGATATCCGCCAGGCCGGCCAGTTTGTCATTGTGCGCCGCGGCGAAGGGGCCGAACGCATCCCGCTGACCATCGCCGACTCCGATCCGGCCGCCGGGACGATTGCGCTGGTGATCCAGGCGGTGGGCAAAAGCACGCGCGAGTTGGTGGCCTTGGAGCCAGGTCAAACCATCCAGGACATCGCCGGACCCCTGGGCCATCCCACCGAGCTCATCCGGCAGGGTCACGCCCTCTGCATCGGCGGGGGTGTGGGCACGGCGGTCGTCCATCCGATTGTCCAGACTCTCGCCCGCCACAAGGTGCGGGTCACCAGCATCATCGGCGGTCGCGCGAAGGAATGGGTGATTTTCGAACCGGAGCTGCGCCGCTTCGGCGAGGTGGTGGTGTGCACCGACGACGGCTCCTATGGCCGCAAGGGTTTCGTGACCCAGGCGGCGGCCGACCTGCTGGCCGCGGGCGGCATCGACATCGTGTATGCCGTGGGGCCGGTTCCGATGATGCGCGCCGTGGTCAACCTGACGCGTCCCCTGGGCGTGCGGACGATCGTCTCGCTGAACCCGCTCATGGTTGACGGCACCGGCATGTGCGGCGGCTGCCGGGTGAGCGTCGGCGGCAGGGATTTCTTTGCCTGCGTGGACGGACCGGAGTTCGACGGCCACCAGGTTGATTTCGATCTCCTCGCCGACCGCCAGACCTCCTACCGCGAATTCGAGCAGGCGGCCAACGCCTGCGGTCCCGCCGGCTGCCGTGTCGGCCTCACCCATGCCTGATTTTCCCGCCGTGCCCACACTCGCCAAACGCCTCACACCCAAGGAACGCCTCCAGCTCAAGCGGCAGTCCATGCCCGCGCAGGACGCCGCGCTGCGCCGGATCAATTTCTCGGAGGTCAACCTGGGCCTGCCGGAGAAGTTCGCCCTCATCGAGGCCGACCGCTGCCTGCAGTGCAAAAATCCGCGCTGCATGGAAGGCTGCCCGGTCGGCGTCAACATCCCGCGTTTCCTTGAACTGCTCTCGCAGGGCAACCTGCCCGAGGCCGCCCGGTCGCTGCTCGGCGACAACGCCCTGCCCGCCATCACCGGTCGCGTCTGTCCGCAGGAAACCCAATGCGAGTGCGTCTGCGTGCGCGCCAAAAAGGGCGAACCGGTCGCCGTCGGCCACCTGGAGCGCTTCGTCGCCGACTGGGCCCGGGAGCATCCGGAGGCCGTGCCCGTGACGGTCGCGCCGGCAACCGGACACCGGGTCGCCATTGTCGGCTCCGGTCCCGCGGGCCTGACCGCCGCCGGGGAACTGGCGCGCCGCGGCCATGATGTCACGGTGTACGAGGCATTGCACCGGCCGGGCGGGGTGCTGGTTTATGGCATTCCGGAATTCCGCCTGCCGAAGCAGATCGTCGACCAGGAGGTCGAGCGGCTCTGCCGCTATGGCGTGAAGATCGAGTGCAATGTCGTCATTGGCCGCACCTTCACGGTGCCCGAATTGCAGGAGCGGTTTGACGCGGTGTTCATCGCCAACGGCGCCGGCCTGCCGGTGTTCATGGGTATCCCCGGCGAAAACCTGAAGGGCGTCTACACCGCCAACGAATACCTGACCCGCGTCAATCTCATGGCCGCGTTCAACCCCGACGCCGACACGCCGGTGATGCGGCCGCGCTGCGCCGTGGTCGTCGGCGGCGGCAACGTCGCGATGGACGCCGCCCGCACCGCCCGCCGCCTGGGCGCCGACAAGGTGATCATCGTTTACCGTCGCACCAAGGCCGAGATGCCGGCCCGGCTGGAGGAGCTGCACCATGCCGAGGAGGAGGGCATCGAGTTTGAGCTGCTCGCCGCGCCGCTGGAAATTCTCGGCACCGACCGCCGGTGGGTCAGCGGCCTGCGCTGCGAGCGCATGCGCCTGGGTGAGCCCGACGACTCCGGCCGCCGCCGTCCCGTGCCCATCCCCGGTTCGGAATTCGTCATCGAGTGCGACATGGTCGTCAGCGCCCTCGGCACGCGCGCCAACCCGCTGCTCACCGCCACCTGTCCCGATCTCATCTTGGACAAGCGCGGCAATGTCGTCATCGACCGATCCGGCATGACCAGCGTGCTCGGCGTGTTTGCGGGCGGCGACATCGTCCGCGGCGCCGCCACGGTCATTCTGGCGATGGGCGACGGCAAGCGAGCCGCGAGGGCGATTGACCAGTATCTCGCGGCACTGCCGGTGCCGGTCAGTTGAGCACAGTATGATAAACGGTGACAGACTGTAGGGCGGGGTTTCCGAACCCCGCCTGGGAGCGCGACCGCCCTCGGTCGCAATCAACCGCAATCTTCAAGGCAGGAGAAAGAGAAAGATTAAGAGAACGAGAAAGATTGGATTCTAGCCGGGGAAAGGAAGGCGGGGATCGGAATCCCCGCCCTACATCCACCCCCGCCTACGTCGCCGCGAGGCTCTTGAACTCGGCCACGACACCCTGCAGCGAGGCCTTGGCGTCGCCGTAGAGCATGCGGGTGTTGGGCATCAGGAAGAGCTGGTTCTCCAGGCCCGAGAAGCCGGTGCCCTTGCCGCGCTTGAGACAGATGACGGTGCGGGCCTCGTGCGCGTTGATGATGGGCATGCCGTAGATGGGCGAACTCTTGTCGCGCGCGGCCGCGGGATTCACCACGTCGTTGGCGCCGATGACGATGGCGACGTCCATCGTCGGCATCACCGGGTTGATCGCGTCCATCTCGATCAGTTGCTCGTAAGGCACGCTGGCCTCGGCCAGCAGCACGTTCATGTGGCCCGGCATGCGGCCGGCCACGGGATGGATGGCAAAGCGCACCTCGGCCCCGTTCCGTTCCAGCACCTCGGCCAGCTCGCGCACCACGTGCTGCGCCTGCGAGACGGCCATGCCGTAGCCGGGAATGATGACGACCTGCCGCGCCGCCTCGAGCACGCCGAAGCAGTCCTCGGCCGAAATGGGCTTGAGCTCGCCCTGGATGGTGCCGGCACCGGCGGCACCGGCCGCCGCCGGGGCCGAGCCGAAGCCGGAGAAGAGCACGTTGGCCAGCGAGCGGTTCATCGCCTTGCACATGATGGCGGACAGGATGACGCCGCTGGTGCCGACGAGGCAGCCGGCCACCACCAGGACGTTATTGTTGATGATGAAGCCGGCGGCGCACGCGGCGACGCCGGAGAGGCTGTTCAGCATCGCGATGACCACCGGCATGTCGCCGCCGCCGATCGGCATGACGAGGGTCCAGCCGAGCACGAGCGAAAGCAACGTGAAGACGGCGAAGGCGATCAGCGCCAGCTGCGGGTCCCCGGTCAGGACGTACAGCACGCCCGCCGCCAGCGTCGCGATCAGCATCAGACCGTTGACGAAATTCTGGCCGGAAAACGTGAGGGCCCGGCCGCTGAGCCACTCGGCGAGCTTGCAGAAGGCGTAGACCGAGCCGGTGAAGGTGATGCCGCCGATCAGAATCGTCAGGTAGATGACCGTGGCCGTGAACAGCGGGTGCTCCGGCATGACCGTGCCGCCGCGGATGCGGAAGAACTCCGCCGCACCGACGATGAGCGAGGCGAGGCCGCCGAAGCCGTTCAGCAGCGCGACCATCTCGGGCATCGCCGTCATCTTCACCAGCCGGGCGCAGGCCAGGCCGATGACCGTGCCGGCCACCAGGCCGACGACGATCCAGGTGTAGTCAATCACATGCCGGTCCAGCAGCGTCACCACGATGGCGATGAGCATGCCGACGCCCGACAGAAAGTTCCCCTTCCGCGCCGTCGCCTGCCGGCCGAGCATCTTCAGGCCGAGCACGAACAGGATGGAGGCCAGGATGTAGGCCGAGTTGATGAGGATCTCGGGACTCATGACGAACCCTCCTTCTTTGCCGGCGTCTTCTTCTTGAACATGCCGAGCATGCGGTCGGTCACGAAGTAGCCGCCGATGACGTTGATCATGGCCAGGGTGACGGCGGCGGTGCCGAGCACGGTGGTGATCCACGAGCCGTCATCCGCGCCGGCGGCGATGATGGCGCCGACGATGGTGATGCCGGAAATCGCGTTGGAGCCCGACATCAGCGGCGTGTGCAGCTGCGAGGGCACCTTGGCGATGAGCTCGAAGCCGAGGAAGCCCGCGAGCGTGAAGATGAAAAAGAGGAGGATGAGTTCCATGGGGAAAGGGATCAGGACTTGGGGGCGAACTGCGGGTGGACGATGGCGCCGCCGTGCGTGAGCAGGCAGCCCTTGAGGATTTCATCGGGCGGATCCAACCGGAGCGCCTTTTGCTTCTCGTCCCAGAAATGCGTGAGCCACGCGGCAAAGTTGGCCGCGAGCACCTGCGTGGCGTGATAGGCGACGGTGCCCTCGATGCAGGGATGTCCGATGATGGTGACGCCGTTCGCGGTGATCACATCCTCGCCCGGGCGCGAGCTTTCGACGTTGCCGCCGCTCTCCACGGCCAGGTCCACCACCACGCTGCCGGGCTTCATGCCGTCGAGCATCGCCTTGGTCACCACCCGCGGCGCGGGCCGGCCGAAGACCTTGGCCGTGGTGATGACGATGTCCGACTGCGCGCAAATCTTCGCCATGCCGGCCTGCTGCTTGGCGATCTGCTCGGGCGTGAGCGCCTTGGCGTATCCGCCGGCCGTCTGGCCGGTCTCGCCGAGGTCAATCTTGACGAACTTCGCGCCGAGCGACTTGACCTGCTCCTCGACGACCGGCCGGGTGTCGAAGGCCTCGACGCGGGCGCCGAGCCGCTTGGCGGTGGCGATGGCCTGGAGGCCCGCGACGCCCGCCCCGATGATGAACACCCGCGCCGGCATGATGGTGCCCGCGGGTGTCATCATCATCGGCAGGGCCATGCGCAACCGCTGCGCGGCCTCGATCACCGCCGCGTAGCCGGCGAGACTGGCCTGCGAGCTGAGCGCATCCATCTTCTGGGCCAGCGTCGTGCGCGGAATCATTTCCAGGCTCACCGCGCTCACCCCCGCAGCCGCAAAGGCCGCGAGGAGGGCGGACTCATTGAAGGGATCCAGAAAGCTCAGGTGCAGCGCCCCGCGCTTCATCCGTGCGATATCCTCCACCGGCGGTTTGCGCACGCGCAGCACCAGGTCGGCGGCCGCCAGGGCGGCGGCATGGTCGGCGTTGAAGACGACCCCCGCCTTTTCGTAATCGGCGTCGGCGTAATGGCTGGCGCGGCCCAGGCCGGGGGCGGCCTGCACCGTGAAGCCCAGTTTCACCAGCGCCTGGGCGGTGGCGGGAGTGAGCGCCGCCCGGGGCTCGGCCTGGGCGTGCTCGGCGGGAACGTAGCAGATCATAAGATGGGGGCGTTGAGGCCGGGGTACCCGGCCGGGGAGGAAGCTGCTGGGGTCGGCGGCCGGCCTCAATGTCGAATTTACCGGGATTGCCGCCACCGCCGCGTGGCGCCGGACTTCAGCCGGCGCCGGTCACGCCCCATTCGCCAATCATTCACCGCGTTCAAGTGCCGGCTGAAGACCGGCACTACGATGCGGCTGGCGGCCCGCAGTCAGGGCGGAACCCCCCCCCCCACCGGCACCGGCCCCTACCGGGCCATCTTTGCTCGTGACGAGCCTCCGCTTCCGTGGTTCATGGAGCCCCATGCAATCCACCCCTCGGACCGGCCTGAGACGCTATCTGCCCGACATCGGGACCCCCGCCTACCACCTGATGCTGGCGGTCGTTGCCATCTTCATCCTGGGACCGCTCGGCGGCATCTCGGCAGCGTTCATGAATTTCTCCATCGGCTTCTTCGTCGGCGGCCAGGTGCTCGCGGGCATCCTGGGCAGCGCCGTCACCCTGCCCTACGGACCCGAGGGCAAGCACGGTGCGAACTACATGCAGACGATGGCGGCGTCGGTCGCCGGCATGTGCGGCATGGCGGTGCTCATCCAGGCGCGGCACTGGCTCGGACTGCCCGAGGTGCCGGGCTGGCAGCTCGCCCTGTTCTACGGCTGCATCGGCATGTTCGGCGGCGGCATCGGCATGCTTTACACCCCGGTGCTGGTTGACCGCATGCACCTCAACTTTCCGTCGGGTTTCGCGGTGGCCAACATCCTGCGCGCCCTCACCGATCCCAACCTGCTCCGCCGCTCCATCGCCAAGCTCGGCAGCGGCATGGTCATCGGCTACGCGGTCGGCCTCTCCACCTTCAAGATCGCCGCCCTCAGCGTCACCGGCCTCTCCGCCTCGACGGTCGGCGCCGGCATGATCGTCGGCGCGCGCATCGCCATCCCCGCGCTGGTCGTGGCCCTCATCGGCATCATGGTCACACCGCACCTCGTGGAGATCGGCTGGCTCGCCGAGGGCGACCCCTACCGCAAGATCGGCTTCATCATCGCGCTCGGCACCATCCTCGGCGCGGCGCTGATCGACATCGTGCTCATCCTCTGGGAGGCGGTGCAGCGCTTCCGCGCCAAGCAGCCGGTCAATCCGGAGCCGAAGGAGGACTGGAAGCGCGTGAATTTCTGGCGCCTGGTGCTCTGGGTGGTGTTCTGGGGCGCGGCGGTGATCGTGGGCGGACACTGGGTGCTGGGCGAACCCCTGCACTTCCTGTTCATCGCCGTCGGCCTCTGCTTCCTCTTCGTGCTGGTGAACGGCATCTCCCTCGGCATCTCCGACTGGAATCCCATCTCCAGCGCCTTCGTGCTCACGGTCTTCATCCTCGCCGCCGCGGGCCTGACCAGCCCCGGCACCGGGCTGATGTGCGCCTCGATTTTGCTCATCGCCTGCAGCGTGGGCGGTGACATGCAGCAGGACCGCTCCACCGGCTGGCGCCTCGGCACCAACCGGGTCGTGCAGTTCCGCTACCAGATGATCGGCATCGTGTTTGGCGCGCTCTTCGCCGTCGTCCTCGCGAAGGTGTTCCTGCAGGCCTACCCGGTGCTGAAGCTCGACCAGTTCGGCCAGGAGGTGCCCGGCGCGCAGCAATGGCAGAGCGCCATGACCTACAAGTTCGTCGGCGCCCTGCGCGGCATCACCGAATCGCAGCCGCACGTGATGAAGGCCCTCTGGCTCGGCCTCGCCATCGGCCTCGCCACCGAGGTCATCCGCAAGCTCGTGAAGCGCAGCCAACGGTACAAGGCCTTCAGCACCGGCAGCGCCACGGGCAAGACCACCGACTTCCTGTTCGACGCCGTCGTGATGCCCAGCCCCTACGCCTCGAGCTTCGGCGGCTTCGTCGAGATCGTCACCGTCCTCTGGTGGACGGCCGGCGGCATCGGCGGCTCGCTGTTCAATGTCTACAGTGCCCGGCGGAAGCCCGCCGACGGCGCGGACGCCCTGCCCGCCGACATGAGCACCATGTCGCTCTCCGGCGGCGGCCTCATCGCCGGCGACTCGCTCGCCGCCCTCAGCGTGGGCGTCTACGGATTGCTGAGCACGGTGTTCTGAAACCGCCGGCGAAGGCCGGCGGAACGCTTAACATTTAACGTTTAACTTTTAACGCTTAAGTGGGTCAGCGCCGTAGCTACGAGCGTGAGCGAGTGGATCCGATGTAGGGCCGGACCTTGGTCCGTGCCTCGAAGGCGTTGACTGCTGCGCAGCCCAAACCGGCCCTACAACAATCCCATGCGGGCCAGCGGCCCGCGCTCCCAGGCACTTAAGCGTTAAGAGTTAAACGTTAAGCGTTGAGCGTTCTCTCCCCGTTCATAGCTTCCAGGGACAAAAGCGTCATGAAAAAGACCCGCACCAAAAAATCCCGCCAAACCCCCACGATCTCCGGCAAGCGCGCCCTGATCCCCGTCCGCGCCCTCGACTTCGTGATGTACAACACGAAGGACATCCGGAAGACCCGCGCCTTCTACCAAAAACTGTTCGGCTTCAAGCGCGGCGAGGAATGGACCGACTGGTGGTCCGAGTTCCACACCGCCCCGCTCACTTTCTGCCTCAACGGCACGGCCCATGAACGGCACCCCGAGTGGGATTGGAGCGGTGCGGCGTGCGTGGCCCTGGCCGTGGACGACGTGCCCGCCGCCATCGCGAAATGCCGGAAGCGAGCGTTCCCTCCCCGCCCTCTAGCTCCTAACGGCAAAATCATGCAACGCACTCTCGTCAAAGACGCCCTCAACGCCACCGCGCCGCTCGACGCCATCCTGCTCCAGGGCTGGGTCCGCACGCGCCGCGACGCCAAGGCCTTCTCCTTCATCGAACTCAACGACGGCTCCTGTCTCAAGGGCCTCCAGATCATCGTGGACGCCGCGCTGCCCGACTACGCGCAGGTCGCCCGGGTGAACACCGGCGCCTCCATCGAGGTCAGCGGCAAGCTCGTCGAGTCCAAGGGCGGCGGCCAGAAATGGGAGGTCGTCGCGGAAAAGTTCACGGTGCTCGGCGAGGCCGACGCCACCTATCCGCTCCAGAAAAAGGGGCACACGATGGAATTCCTTCGCGAGATCGCGCACCTGCGCCCGCGCTCGAACCTCTTCGGCGCCGTCTTCCGCGTGCGCAGCCGGCTCGCCTACGCCATCCACCAGTTCTTCCAGGAAAAGGGATTTTACTACGTGCACACGCCGATCGTCACGGCCAGCGATGCCGAGGGCGCGGGCGACATGTTCCGCGTCACCACGCTCGACCTCGCCAATCCGCCCAAGACGGAGCAGGGCGACATCGACCACGCGAAGGACTTCTTCGGGAAGAAAACCTTCCTCACCGTCAGCGGCCAGCTCGAGGCCGAGATCTTCGCCTGCGCGCTGAGCAACGTCTACACCTTCGGCCCGACCTTCCGCGCGGAGAACTCGCACACCTCGCGCCACGCCTCCGAGTTCTGGATGATCGAACCCGAGGTCGCGTTCTGCGACCTCAACGGCGACATGGAGCTCGCCGAGGAATTCGTGAAATACCTCATCCGCGACATCCGCGCACACTGCGCCGGCGACCTCGAGTTCTTCGCCAAGTTCGTCGACAAGGAACTGCTCCCCCGCCTCGACTTCGTGTTGGACAAGCCGTTTGTCCGCTGCAGCTACACCGAGGCCGTCGAAATCCTGATCAAGTCCGGCAAGACCTGGGAGCATCCGGTCGCCTGGGGCGACAACCTGCAGTCGGAGCACGAACGCTACCTCACCGAGGAGCACTTCAAGTGCCCGGTCACCGTCTACAACTACCCGCGCGCGATCAAGGCGTTCTACATGCGCCAGACCGACGGTTGCGCGGAGGGCCGCGAGACGGTGGCCGCGATGGACCTGCTCGTGCCCGGCATCGGCGAGATCATCGGCGGCAGCCAGCGCGAGGAGCGCCTCGACAAGCTCCGCGCCGGCATGGCGCTGCACCACCTCGAGGAGAAGAACTACTGGTGGTATCTCGATCTCCGCCGCTACGGCACCGTGCCGCACGCGGGCTTCGGCCTCGGATTCGAGCGCATGCTCATGTTCGTGACCGGCGTCGCCAACATCCGCGACGTGATCCCCTTCGCCCGCACGCCGGGTACGGCGGAGTTCTGAGCTGAGCCGGTTTGCTGGGTGTAGGGCGGGGTCTCCGAACCCCGCCTGGGAGCGCGACCGCCCTCGGTCGCAATCGTGCGTACACTATCCAAGCCGAGAAAGAGAAAGTTTACCCGCCTTCGGCGGCGCCAGAGGCGACCAGGGATAAAGAGTACGAGAATGATCGGATTCCAGCGGGTTACTAAATAAGGCGGGGATCGGAATCCCCGCCCTACACCCTTACTCCTTCTTCCGCGAACGGCCGCGTTTCGGTTTATCTCCGCCTGCGTCGTCGTCGCCCTTGTCGGCGTACTTCGAGGCCTTCGCGTTGAGCCAGAGCTGGCCCTTGGCGTTGCGGTTGAACCAGAAGATCTCGCCGGCGTGTTCCACGAAGACGGGTTTCTCGCGGGACTTTTCCGGCACCTTGAGCCCGACGCCCGTGAGCACCGCGATGAATTCCTCCTCGGTCCGGCCAAGCTCGCTCGCCAGCCGGCCGGCTTCTCCCGCAAAGGCGCCGGTCTTCCCTTCCTTCAGGAGAATGCGCACCCCGGGAAGCACATGCACGGCCTGCGGCGCCTGACTGGCCGCCGGGGCCGTAGCTGCCGCCACCCCGGCTGAGGGCGTAAATACTGCTGCCGGCGTCGCTTCACGCTGAGCTGCTTCACTCTCCAATTTCCGGTCTCCGGTATCCGGTTTCGCCTCTCCGGTTTCCGGCCTCGGCTCGGCCTCCGTGGCCGAGGCAATGGTCTCGCCGACCTGCTTGTCGCGGCCGTTGATCCAAACGCCGCCCCGCTGGTCGCGATTCAGCCACCATAGCTCGTTGCCAAACTCTGCGAACAGGGGCTTGTCCCCCTGTTTCTCAGGCAAGACGAGACCTAAACTGGCGAAAGCCGTCATGAGATCGACCTCGGTGGTGCGCAGGGCGCGCGCCAGAAAACTTGTGCTGCCCGAGCCGCCGGGCCCGCGCCGGTTGCGGCGCATGTGCGGACGGATCTTTTCGAGCAGTTCCGGCCCGGCCGGCAACGGCACCGGCGTTTTGCCCCCCTGCTTCGGGGCGGGTTTTCGGCCGCCTGCGCCTGGGTCGTCTCCGCGGGCGCTGTCTCAGCCATTGGTGTTTCGCTTTCCGGCTTGCCCGCAGTAGCCTCGGCGAAGGCGGGTTTCCGGTTTCCGGTTTCCGGTTTTTCAGCCGACTCGTCGGCCGCGACCTTGGTGGCCTGCACCACGCGGAAGACCGGACGCGGTTTCTCCCGGGTGTTGATCCAGAGTTCGCCGCGGCGGTTGATGTTCACCCAGAAAAGATCGCCGTCGTACTCGACGTAAACCGGCTTGGCGTTTTCGTCGCCGGGAATCTGCAGGCCGCACTCGACGAGCGCGCCCTTGATATCCTCTTCGGCCAGGCCCCATTTCTTGGCCAGGTAGTCGGTGCCCACGGACATGCCCGGGCCGCGCTGGTTGCGGCGCATGTGGGGCTTGAGCGCATCGAAGAACGACGGCAACTCATCCTCCTCGGACAGCTTGTCCCAGTCGTCCTTTTCCCCTTCGTCCTCGGGTGCGTCGGGATCGTCGTCGCGCGAGGTATCCACGGGCTTGCGAAAGCCGTCATCCGGGGCGGACTGCTCCTCGAGGAAACTGGGGGCCTTCTCCTCGGCGACCACCGGGCTCGTGGCGGCCTTGAACTTGGCCTCAAATTCGGCGCGGAGCTTGTCGGCCTCGGCCTTGGCGGCCGCGGTCGCGGCGTCCTGCAGCGTCCAGTCGCGCTGCGTCGAGCGGCGCGCGAGGCCGGTGAAGGACAGGGCGTTGTCGGGCTGCGGGGTGTAGTGGATGATCTCCCACTCGTCGCGGCCGAGATCGTTCAGAAATTTTTCCAGCAGGGCCGGCGTGGCGAAGCCGCCCTTGCCGCTGGTGATGACCTTGTATTCCCAAAGTGACATAGAAATTGATATTTGAAGACGAACCCAAGCCATCCCAGATGGCGCCCCGTCTGCCGAGCCTTTTCTCTGTTTTGGGAACCGCGAAGGGATGAGTGTGAATCGAAGCTACCCGCATATACTGAATCCCGCAAAATAGAGTGCAGACGAAGGTTTGAGGTAGGGCAGGTCTCTGACCTGCCTTTTAAACGTTTATCCGCGGGGCAGCGCGCCCATGGCGGGTCACAGACCCGCCTTACTTGGCCTTCGCCGTCACGGCCGCCAGAAAATGCTCCAGGGCATGAGTCGTAAGCTGGCCGCCGGGCCCCCCGGCGTGCGCCTCCAGCGCGTGCGTCGCCCAGGGCAGCTCCAGCAGCAGGTGCGGCACTCCGGCCTCGGCCAGGCGCGCGGCCAGCCGCCGGCTGTGCCGCACCCACACGAGGGTGTCGATCGTCCCGTGGATGAGCAGCGTGGGTGGCGTGCTGCCGGGCTTGACGAGCTGCTGGCCGCTGGCCGAGTCGTAAATGGCCCCGCGCGCTTCCGGCGGCCCGCCGAGAAACTGCCGCATCAGCAGCAACGAGTTGAGCGCATCGTCCGGCCGCGATACTGACCAGGCAAACCGCATGTCGTGCGGCGCATAAAGTGCGACCACCCCTCGCACCGCCGGATCGCCCAGGTAACCCACCGCGGTGGCAATCTGGCCGCCGGCCGAGCGGCCCAGCAGCACCAGTCGCGCGGGATCCAGGCCGAGCTGTCCGGCATGGGTTTTTAACCATGCAAGCGCCGCCAGAATGTCCTCGCGCTGCGCCGGCCACGGATGCGCCGGGGCGAGCCGGTACGAAACCGCGGCCACGGCATAGCCCTGCCGGGCGAGCCAGTGATTCAATCCCGGCAATTGCCGGCGATCGCCGCTGTCCCAACCCCCGCCGTGAATCACCACGACACAGGCCGCCGGCCCGGCCTCCTTGGCCGCAGGGTAGTAGTCCAGCACCAGCCCGGGGGCAAATTCATGCGTCTGCATCGGACCCGGCGCCGGCGTGCGGAAGCCCAGGTTGGCCAGGGCAAAGGCCGGACGCGTCACCGGCACCGGACCGAAGGCCGCAGCCAGCCGGGCCGGAAGCTCGCGGCCGAGCTGCCAGGCCTGGGCGGACGGCTTGAGCAGGAAAATCAGCGCCAGCGCACACGCCCCGAGTGTGACCAGGGTGGCGCCCGGGGCCGAAGCGTACCCGGACAAGGCCGTGCATCCGACCGTCAGTGGCACCAAGGCCAGCACATAGCCCAGTTCGCCGACCAGCACGGCCAGCCGCCAATTGACCGCCGCCGGCGCGCGCACCGCCGTCAGCAGCGACAAGGCCAGGGCGAGCAGGGCGCATCCCGGCAGGATCAATTGGAACAACATGCCGATACTACGGCTGAAATCACCGGCCAGCTGAATCATTTTCTGCGTGTGCTTCCGGTCCGGCCTGTTTCAGTGCGCCCATGCGCCGCCTCGATCAGCTCCTTGCCAACCTCGGTTACTGCAGCCGAAGGGAGGCGCGCGGCTGGATCGAGGCCGGGCGCGTCACGGTGGACGGCGCCGTGGTCACGGACTACGGGCGCAAGGCCCCGCCCGCGGCGGTGCGCATCGACGGGGAGCCGCCCGACCACCCCGACGGCCTGCTGCTCCTGATGCACAAGCCCGCCGGCCTGGTTTGCTCCCACGACGAACGCGAGGGACCCAACATCTACTCGCTGCTCCCGCCGCGCTGGCGGCTGCGCAATCCGTTGGTCACGAGCATCGGCCGGCTCGACAAAGACACCACTGGCCTGCTGCTCCTGACCGACCAGACGGAACTCGTGCACCGGCTGACTTCCCCGAAGCACAAGGTGCCAAAGGTCTACCGGGCGACCGTGGACCAGGCACTTACACCCGACCTCGTGGCGCTCTTTGCCGCCGGCACGCTTCAGCTCGACGGCGAAAAGGAGCCCTGCCGTCCGGCCGAGCTCAGGATCCTCGCCCCGCGCGAGGCGGAGTTGGTCCTCACCGAGGGCAAATACCACCAGGTCCGCCGCATGATTGCCGCCACCGGCCGCACCGTGCTGAGCCTGCACCGCACCCAATTCGGCCACCTCACCCTCGGCAACCTGGCCCCGGGACAGTGGCGGGAGTTGGAGTTGAGTACCTTCGCCCGGGGCGAAGGTGTAGCGAGTAGCGGGTAGCGAGTAGCGAGCATACCAAGGCCTGCATATTTCTACTCGCTACCCGCTACCCACTACCCGCTACTTCCCCATGTACGACTTTCCCCTCACCGGCGCCCAGAAGACCCACCTCCGCGGCCTCGGCCAGCAACTCGCCCCGGCGCTCAAGCTCGGCAAGGGCGGGCTGACGCCGGCGTTTTTCACCGAACTGCAAAAGCAGCTGCGGGCCCATGAACTGGTGAAGCTCCGTTTCCTCGGGGCGGAACGCGACGAGCGCGCCGCCTTCTGCGATCAGATCGCCGATGAGGGCCGCTGCGTGTGGGTGGGCTCCGTGGGCCACACCGCCCTCTTCTACCGCCAGCACCCCGAGCCGGCGGCGCGGAAGATCAAGCTGCCGTAGGCTAGCGCGCTTGCGCGCGCCCAAGCCGCGCCCGCGAGCGGGCTGCCTACCTAAGGCCGTAATTCAGCGTTCAGCGTTAAACGTTGCGCGTTAAGCGTTCGGCGGCTTGAGCGCCGCCGTTCTTGGTTGCGACGGCGGCACATTTTTCCCATTCTCGGGTCACACTTTCCCACCGTGAAACACCACACCAAACACCTTATTCTGGGCCTCTTTGTCCCCACCCTGCTCCTGACCGGCTGTGCGACCAACCCCGAGTCCCGGGTCACCAATCCGAACCAGCCCGGCCCGGCCGTGGGCCATGCCGTCGGCACCGCCGTGGGCGCGGTCGGCAGCAATGTCGCCGGCGCCGTCGTCGGGGGCGTGGAAGGCGCCGCCGCCGCGACCAAGTCCACTTTCACCAACGAGCGCCGCGTGGTGCGCGTCTGGAAGACCGAGACCACCGCCGATGGCCGCACCATCCAGGTGCCGGTCGAGATCGAGGTCGACGAATACGGCCGCCCGATCGAGAAGAAGTAAGCAACAACACCTTTCGTTCACCCAAGGCGCCCCGGCAACGGTGCGCCTTTGTTTTTCAACCGGAAAGGCGGACTTGAGGGCGCCGTTCCGATCCCGCATGGCATCGCGAAACGTTCCAAGGGCGGATCGAAGGTGCGCCCCTACAATAGCAAAAGCGAAAACCCCTGGAGCAAGAAGGTAGCTACGAGCGTGAGCGAGTGGATTGCACGCTGCGAACGTCCAGCGATCCACTCGCTCACGCTCGTAGCTACAATCCGGGCTGCGGGTACAAAAAAGGCGCACCCGATTGGGTGCGCCTTTGGTTTTGAGAGATGATTCGGCAGTCCCGCTTACCAGCCGACGGAGCCGGCGCGCTTGGTCTGCTTGGCGATGGACTTCTCCTCTTCCCAGACGGTGAGACCGGTCTTGGTCTGCACGAGCGACATCTGGAACGAGTAGGTGTTCTGCGTGACCTTCGTGCCCTTGTCGGACTGCTGGATGAGCTTCGCGTAGAGGGTGTAGTCCGGCACGAGCACCTTCTGCTTCTTGCCGCTCTGCATCTCCTCCAGCTCGGCCGCCTCGCTGGCGACGACGGCGCGCTCGCCCAACCCCATGGTGTTGGTGATGGCGATCTTGCCGGTCTGGGTGAGGGCGACGCGGATCTTTTTGATCAGCAGGTCGGTGTCCACCATGAGCTGCGTGTTGTTGATCACGCGGTCCACGGCGAGCACGGCCGGCGTGCGGGGCGCGTTGTCGAGGGCGTTGCTGGAGAGGAGCGAGCCGACGAGCTGGTCGGCGGCATTGGACCAGTCCTGCGAGTTGATGGCGGAGGTGTTGACGGCCTCGGGGCCCTTGGCGTCAACGGTGCGGGTTTCGGGCACGGTTTCGCAACCGGTGAGGGCAAGCAGCGCGCCGAGGGCCAGCACGCCGGTGAAACGGGAATTCAGGTTGGATTTCATGGATGATGAAGTGGGAGGTTATTCGCGGAATTTGAGGCGGAAGTCCACGGCCTTGGGGGTGACGGCGACCGTCGAGATGGTCTGCGTCTCCCGGCCCTGGAGGAGGATGGCTTTCCAGGTCTCGTTGGGCGAGTCCACGGCCATGCCGTTCACATCCACCCACTCGAACTTGTAGTTCAGGGTGCGGGTCTTGTTCTTCAGGTTCTCAACCGTGGCCTGGATCTTGAGCAGGTTGCCGGAAACGGTGCCCTGGTTGATCGAGACGACGCGGAAGGTGCCCGCGAGGGTGTTGTCGGTGATGACACGCTTGTCGGCCACATAATTGGGCGCGGCCTGGGACTCGGCGCGTTCGTAGGTATTGACGTTGGTGGCGCAGCCCGTGAGGACGAGCGCCAGTCCGGTCGCGAACAGGGCCCCGGTCAGCCGGAGCAGGGAGGATGAGCTGGTATTCATTTGAGCACGAAGGTTGAGACGTAAAGCGGCGACGTGGTTGAGGCCGACTTCACGTATACAACGTTAATTGCCCCGGGTTCCAACACAACGGTCTTCTGTTCCGCGCCGGCCGCGAGGGTGAGCTCACGGCTCTCGGGCGTCGGAATGCGCGCATACTGGAACTCCTTGGGGAGGGACTGCCAGGTGCGGGTGTCGGCGATGTTGGTCGCGGCGTTGGCGGCCGTGAGCACCACGGCGCCGATCATGCCGGCCCAGCCGCCGCGGTCGTTGAGCTCCTTCTGGATGGCGGCCTGGATGATGGCCTTGGTGGCGGTGGTGATGAGGGTCTTGGTGACCACGGTCGGCCACTCGTTCTTGAAGTCGTTGGCGATGACGCTGTCCATGCTCGAGACGGTGGCGGTGTTGAAGGTCTCGCCGCCGGCCGTGATCCCGAGGGCGCCGTGATAGTTGCCGTCATAGACGAGCTTCGGGAAGGACGCGCCCACGTAGGCCAGGTTGCTGGTGACGATGAAGGTGGGGATGTCGATGCGCAGCTGGGTGCGGGAGGGGGCGGAGCCGGTCTCGAAGATGACGTAGGTCACGCCCTCGGGGGCCTTGCCCTCGGCGGCGCTGGCGGCGGCATCGAGGTCGGCCTTGAGGTAGGGGTTCTCGGGGACCATGGCGGCGACGCGCTCGAAGGACTTGCGCCCGCGCTCGAGGTCGGAGCCGCCTTCGCCGAGCACGGTGAAGAAGAGGCCGTCGAGGAAGACGGAGAAGGGATTCACGTAGTCGCCGTAGGGCTTCATCGGCGCGATGGACTCGTTGAGGGCGGCCTGCAGGGCGGGGCCGGTGCGGCCGTCGTTCATCGCCTTGTCGGAGTCGTAGGAGGCGGACTTGCCCTTCTCGTCCTTCAGTTCGCCCTTGCGGGCCAGCTCGGCCTCGGACTGGGCGGCGGCGATGCGCTTTTCGTTGGCCTCGACGGCATCACGCTGGCGCTGGAGCGAGCGGTTGAGCTCGACGCGGGCCTTGTCCTTGTCGCCCAGGGCGAGGTAGTTGAGCGCCTTGTAGGTGTTCATCATCACCTTGTCGTAGGCGCGGCCGCGGTAGGGCAGGCTGGCCTGGTTGGAGACGAGGGCGCCGATTTCGGCGCCGACCTTGACCTTGGCCTGCTCTTCCCAGGCGTTCACCTTGGTCTCGGCCTGGTCAAAGGCATCGACCGAGCGGGTCAGATAGTGGTTGCGGACCTCGAGCCGGGTCGGCTCGGGCAGCGGCTCGGGGGCGGGTTCGCCCTTCTTCGGCGCGGGTTGCGGCGGACGGATGTCGGGGAGGTCGGCGAGATCGGACAGCGCCGCGGTGCGCAGCGTGGTGCCCTGCTCCAGCCGGAAGATGAGTTCATCCTTCGAACCGGTGGCGGACTTGGCCTGTTGGTCGGCCTGGACAACCGCGGAGCCGAGACTGCCGGCCTTGGTGGCCTGGACCCGGCCCTGAGTCTGGGACTCGTAGGTGGCGCAGCCGTTGAGGAGGAGCAGAAGAACGCCGGCGCCTGCAATCAGGCGGAAGCGGCGGATGCGGGGGGATGTATGGGTGTGGTGTTGCATGCTGGATGGAAATGGAAAGGGGCCGCGATCGGACCTGCCGAGAAATTCAGTGCCACCCGGGCGGTCCGCCCCGCCCCGCCCCCCCAGGCGACCCCGCGCCCGGGCACCAATGCCCTGGGCGGACGATCTGCTGATTCTTCGCTGCGCTCAGAACGACAATCGGGGTTGGGCGGCTTACTCGGTCTCGTCCTCGACGTCCTCGGCAAGGCGGACGATCGCCCCGCGCTCGATGCCGGTGTCCTCGACGGACTCGCCCTGCGAGTTCTGCGGCGTGACGCGGGTGATCTTCACCTTGCCGACGAGTACTTCCTCGCGGGTCTTCTCACCGGTGTCGGGATCCTCGAGTTCGTCGCCCAGGGCGAAGACCTCCCAGACCTGGCCGACCTTGATGCCGGACTGGTCGTTGCGGTTGATGGTGACGATCCGGTCGCGCTTGCCGATGACGCGGGCCGGCGAAATGGTGTCGGCCGCCCGCACGGCGATCTTGCCGGCCATCTCGGACACGGCCTGGATCATGAGGTCGTCCGAACCCTCGCCGACGCGCGCGGTGGTGTTTTCGGAGCGGTTCTCGGAATCGCGCTTGGACACCTTGAAGTTGGTGCTGGCGACCGCGCGCTGCGTGGCGACCTCGGTGATCTTGGCGACGGCCGAGAGCTCGATGGTGCGGGCGCGGATGGTCTTGCCGAGGGAGGCGAGCTTGCGCTCCTCCAGGCGGTCGTTGAAGGAGTCGACGCGGATGGTGAGGACGTAGTCGGCCTTGTTGAAGGCGAACGCCTCGCCGGCGGCGGCGCTCTCCTTGGCGAGGGCGTCGGCATCCGACCGCTCGAGGATCTCAAAGCGGCGGGTGTTGAGCACGCGGTCATAGACCTGCGAATCGAGCGCCTGCAGCACGGAGTCCAGCGAGAGCTCGACGCCCTGTTTGGCCATGCGCTTGGTGAGCGCGTCGGTGGCGGCGATCTTGGTGATCGCGAGCTTCTTCTTGCCGGTGCCCTCCTGGGCCTGGACGGCGGGAGCGCAGAACAGGGCGGCGGCGGTGAGGAGGAGGAGGAAAATTCGTCCGGATTTCATGATGGGAATGGGTTGCGGGTTGGACGGGTGCGGCGGGTTCAGAAGAGGGACTTGTTGGTGATCTGGATGCCTTCCTTGGTGTCCACCTTGAAGCCGCTTTGCTCAAACATCTTGGCCTGGCCCTCGAGCACCTTGACCTCGGCATCAGTCAGCTTGGCGCCGTTTTTCAGGTCATTGATGAACCTGGTGGCGTCCTGCCAGCGGGCGTAGCCGGCATCGGTCATCTCGAGCGGGACGTTCAGCTTCTGGCCGTTGCTGAGATTGACGGTGCGTTCCCAGGGCTTGAAGCCTTCGCGGACGACGCGGAGCTTGTGCAGGCCGGCCTTCGCCTGGATCTGGCCGGGGGCCGTGCCGACGGCGATGCCGTCGATTTCCACGGTGGCGGCCAGGGCGGAGACCTTGTACTTGCTGTCCGAGATGCTGATCGTGTTTTCCGCCCCGATGCGGACGTCGGGAATGTAAACGTCGGCGAGCTCGGTCGTGAGGGTGAAGGTGACGGTACCCTGGGCGGCGGAGGTCGAGGCCAGCCGGCCGCGGTCGATCTGGCGCTTGAGACTGACGGCCACCTTTTGGGCGGCCTCCTCCAGGAGACCGTTGAGCACGCCGGAAAGCTCCTCCGAGGATGAGTCCGTCTGCTGGACCGTCTTGGAAACGCGCACGGTGTCGGACGCCAGGCTGGCGCCGGTGACGCCGTCGAGGATCTTGTAGGTCACGCGCGCGGTGCGCTCCTCGTTGGTCGCCTTGACGCCGTAGGCGTCGACCTTGCGCTTGTTGGATTCAAAGCCGGTGAGGGTGACCTGCAGGAGGTGTGTCGCGCCGAGTGTCTGGGCCAGGCGGACCGCCGACGTGCTCTGGGCCATCTGGGCGTCGAGTTCGTTGGCCTTGGCGCCGGGTTCCATGCCGGCCACGGCGTTGAGGGCGGTCTCGCCGCTGATGACCTGCACATTGAGGTCGGTGACCCGGCCGGTGATATAGTCCTCCAAGGCGCCGAGTTCGCTGTCGCCCACGGTGCCGGCCCGATTGGCCACAAAGATCGCGACCGTGGTCGCCTCGGGCTTGGGCGCGGTCTCCTTGACGACCGTGGTCAGCGTACGTTCGGTCACCTTCCGGCCATCCTGGTCGTAGGTCTTGGTCTGGACGGTGGTCTGGGGAGTTTCCGCCGGCTGGGCCAGCAGGCTGCCCGCGCCAAAGGCGAGCGCGCAGAGGGAGTGCTTGAATTGTGCAAACGTCATGGAGGAGTCGGGTTGAGGGTTCGTCCGGCGAAATCAACAACCGGCCGGGGTTTTGTACCGTGCCGGGTTAAGGGTACGCCGATGGTCGGATAATGACGGATTGAAGGCGAACATGTTCCGCGGGCGTGGTTGAAGCCCGCCGACCGCACGCGTGCAAGACATTTGCGACTGGCGGTTTCCGCTCCGTGCCCGGGTTGATTACTTGGTCCCTTGCGTCTGCCGGGAGCGTTGGTACGCGCTACGGATGGCGTTGTCGTAGCTGCCCTCGAGCGCCGGGTAGATGGCCATGGCGGCCGCGAGCGCCTGGGCGTAATCGCCGCTGCTACCGTGCTTCACGTGCATGTACACGGCCAGGTCGTCGAGATTGTTGAAGGAGAGCGCGGAGGTCTTCTTGATGAATTCCGTCCCGCCAATGGCCGCGACCGCGCCCATTTCCTTGCCCTTCTTCTTCATCAGGCCGGAGGCAAGTCCGCCGAACGGCACCTTGGCGGCCAGGTGCTTCCCCGCTTCCTCGCCCGCCTTGGCACCGATGGCCGCACCCAGTTGGGTGTTGAGGGTCTTGGCCGCCCATTCCGTGATCTGGCCCTCGGCGTTGTAGGGGACGAAATATTTGCCCTTTTTATTGGTCAGCGGCAGGGGCGCCTCGATGGTGCCGGTTTGGACCTGGTACTTCGAGGTGTACTCAAGGACCTTGCCCAGGATCACCTGGGCCTTGACCACATCGGCCATGTCGGTGGCGTTCGCGGACGGCATGGCGGCAAGCAGGACGGCAAATAACGCGGGGATGCGGAGGAATGATTTCATGGGTATGGAATAGGGTACTTACCCGATGCCGAAGCAGCGGAACCGCATCAAGGCTGTTGCCGTATCCACCCGTACGCATTCTTGCGTAGGCATGTCTGGATTGACTCCCCCGACCCAAGCATCTTGCCTGTCCCTGTTCGCCTCCGCCGAGGCACCAACCGCAACCTTCAACCACCCCGCACCCATGCACACCTCTGTCATTGTGTCCACTTGCCTGCCCGTGGCGGTTGCCCTGTCCGCCAGCGCCTGATTCGCGCTGGCATATCATGACCGAGGCCGCCCCACGGGGCGGCCTTTTTCGTTTTCGCGCGACGCCTCACCGCGCCGGCGCCTTCCCGGTCAGATTCCTTTCCTTAAATTTCGACAGTGTTTTTCTCCCATGACTTTGTCCGCCCTCGGTTGGAACGACAGCTTTGCGCAACACTTCCAGCCCTACTCCGACAGTGATTTTTCCCCCGCCCGGGTCGCCCGCGCCCACAAGCACGCCTGCGAGGTTTTTCTCGGGGCCGAACTCGTGCCCGCGGTCTGTACCGGCCGGATGCTCCATGACACCGCCACCCGCGCCGCCCTGCCCGCGGTTGGCGACTGGGTCGTCGTCCGCCTCCGGTCTGGCGAGCGCCGCGCGGACATCCATGCGGTGCTGCCGCGGCGCACGCAGTTTTCCCGGCGCGCCGCCGGACCGCTCGCCGAGGAGCAGGTCATCGCCGCCAACCTCGACACCGTGCTCCTGCTCACCGCCCTGGATGGCAATTACAACCTGCGCCGCATCGAGCGCTACCTGACCCTCGCCCGGGACAGCGGGGCCCAGCCGGTCGTCGTGCTCAACAAGACCGACCTGCATCCCGACCCCGCCGCCGCCGAGGCCGAGACCGTGGCGATCGCCGCCGGGGCGCCGGTCGTCGCCCTCAGCGCCTCGCACGGCGACGGCCTTGACCGGCTGGCCCCGTGGCTGACGCCGGGATCCACCCTCGCCCTGCTCGGTTCGTCGGGCGTCGGCAAATCCACCCTCATCAACCGGCTGCTGGGGGCCGACCAGCAATCCACCACCGCCCTCAGCACGGCCGTGAACAAAGGCCGGCACACCACGACCCGCCGCGAACTCTTTGTGACGCCGGGCGGCGCCCTCGTGATCGACACGCCGGGGATGCGGGAGCTGCAGTTCTGGGATCCGCCGGCGGAGGCCGTCGGCGATACGTTTGCCGACATCAGCGCCCTGGCCGCACAATGCCGTTTCCACGATTGCCGTCATGCCACCGAGCCCGGTTGCGCGGTCCTCGCCGCGCTGAACGAGGGTACGCTGGGGGAGGACCGCTGGCAGAGTTTCCTGAAATTGCAGCGGGAACAGGCCTATGCCGCGCGCCAGGCCGATCCCCACCTGGCCCGGGCCAACCGCGATGCCTGGAAAAAGATCCACCGCGGCGTGCGCGCCCGCATGCGCCTGGAATCCGGGGAGTGATGCGCCGGGTGTAGGGCGGGGTCTCCGAACCCCGCCTTTCAGTCTCCCGCTATACTCCAATCTTTCTCGTTATCGTTATCTTTCTCTTTCTCGAACCTTGGGGATTGGCGGTTGATTGCGACCGAGGGCGGTCGCGCTCCCAGGCGGGGTTCGGACCTGTCCTCCGTAGGCCCGGCGAAGGAGGAGACCCCGCCCTACAACTGCATCCCGCCGGCGAATCGGTCGCGAGCAAGCTCCCTCCCACCCTGCGCCACCGGATGCCCCATGAAGATTGACCCCCGGCGTCCTTCCGTCCTGAATTCCAACACTATGTTCACCATCATCGGCGGCGACGGCAAAGAGTACGGCCCTGTGACGACGGAACAGGTGCAGGCATGGATAACGAGCGGACGGGCGAATCTCGATACCAAGGCGAAGAAAGCCGGCGACGAGCAATGGCGCCGGCTCGGAGACTTTGCGGAGTTCAGCGGCACCGGCGCGGCCGTGCCACCTCCTGCGGCCACCCCGCCACCGGCCTCCACGGAACCGGCCGGGACGATCAAGGTGGACCCCAGGGCCTACGCGGACGACCTCATCGCGCGCGCCGGCAAACTCGACATCGGCGGCTGCCTCGAACGGAGCTGGAATCTCCTGAAGGCCAATTTCTGGCCCATCGTCGGCACGACCTTCGTGCTTTTCGTGGTGATGCTCATCGCGCAGTCCATCCCGCTGCTCGGCATGCTGGTAAGTCTGCTGCTGACCGGCGTGTTTTACGGCGGCCTCTATGTCTTTTATCTCAAGAAGATCCGCGGCGAGCCGGCGGAACTGGGTGACGCCTTCTGCGGATTCAGCCTCGCCTTCCTGCCGCTGATGCTGGCCTCGCTCGTTTCCACCCTGCTCACGATGCTGGGCGTACTGCTGCTGATTTTGCCCGGCATCTATCTGGCGATTAGCTACTCGTTCATCTATCTCCTGATCGTCGATCAGAAACTGGAGTTCTGGTCCGCGATGGAAGTCAGCCGCCGGGTCGTCACCGCCCAGTGGTGGCGCATGTTCGGACTCATCCTGCTTGGCGCCATCATCGCCGCGCTGGGCGTGATCGGCCTCTTCATCGGCTTCTTCGTCACGCTGCCCATCTTCATCGGCGCCGTGGCCTACGCCTACGAGGACCTCTGCCGTCCGCCGGCAAAGCCCTAGGAACAGTCGGCGAAGTTTTCCCGCGGATCACGCGGATCGACGCGGATAACACCTCCGCCATCCGCGTCGATCCGTGTAATCCGCGGAAAGCAGAATTCAGGGCGGCGGTCGGGGAACCTGCCTGAACCGTGCTAGGATTTCTGGCGGCCCGGCCTGAGCCAGGCATCGAGCGAAAACCTGCCCGGGCCGAAGCTCAGCACGAGCAGCACCACCAGCAGAAACAGGAACGGCGGCGCCTCCGTGAATTTGTCGGTATCGCGGAAAATCGCACCCAGTTCCTCCCGGTGCGCGGTCGCGTAGGCGACGCCCATCGTGAAGGCGAGCGGGACGGCCACCAGCCGCGACCCAAGGCCGAGCAATAGCAGAATGCCGCCGACACATTCCGTGCCCCCGGCCAAAATGGCGTTCAACTTCGGCCAGGGCAGGTCGAGGCTCGCGAAAAATCCGGCCGTGCGATCGAGGTGGGTGAGCTTGCCCCAGCCGGTCTGGGCAAACGACCAGCCCCAGTACAGGCGCAGGACCAGCAGGAGCGGTGATTGCAGGGCGGTGCCGATTCTGGCGAGAAGGGTTTCGGCGGAGTTCAGGGCGGATTTGAGGTACATTGGAGGATCGGATGAGAAGCCTGCCGGTAAGAAATATTCCCGCGCGAAGCAGAAGTCAGACTCATGCAGTTGAACCACAGATGCACACGGATACACACAGATATAAAGCAGAGGGAATTGACTCACCAAATGATGTCACCGGGCAACGAATCCATGGCCTGGGCATCCCAATCTTTCTGATCTGTGTTCATCTGTGCACATCTGTGGTTCAAATGAATTGTTCCGGCATCCCGATTACAGCCCACAGAACCAGCCAAGCTGCATCCAGGTCATGAACCAGTCGCGCACCAGCTCCGGCTTCACCCCGCGGCCAGCGCATGCCACCGCCTGCTCCAGGGTCCGGCCCGCCCGCAGGGCGCCAAGGATCTTGAACGCCGGGGCCTCCAGCCGCTTGAAATAGATGCGGCCCGCATGCCGGTGCACCGCCAGCCACACCCGCTCCGGCTTTGGCCGGCGCATCCGCCGGGCCGAATTCCGGCCGGTCCGCGGCCCGGCCCCGACCGCGTTGCTGGCATCGCCGCGCAGCGCGCCCTGTTTCAGCGCGATCGCAAAGTCATCGACCGGATGCCGGAGCGCCAGCAGCCGGATCTGGGGCTGCAACCCCAGTCGCATCTTCGCCACCGGCCGGCCGGCGAGCGCGGCCGGGGTGAGCGGCGCATGCGCGGCCCCGTCGTAGCATTCAACCTGCGCCCACTCGAACGCCGCCATGTCCGCCGCCAGCGCCGTGTGCGGTGCGCTCAGCCGCGGATGCGTGCGGATAAATCGCTCCAATCGCGCCGGCAGGTCGCGGAGGGTGAAGGAACGCGAGGGATGCCTGGTCAGATAGGCCTCGGCGAGGCGCATGAATTTTTTCCCGCCGAGCACGGCGCGCACGCCGGGGAGATCCTCGTACAGCGAGTCCAGCGTGCGAAACCAGTACATCCGGTTGTAAATCTCGATGCGTTCGAGCGCCGAGAGCCGGTCGTTGGCCACGGAAAAACTGCCCACCACCTCCGCCGCCGGACGGCCGTCGGACCAGCGGCGCTGCGCGCGGTGGCCGCGGGCCAGCGGGCGGATGACAGCCTGCAGCATGAGGCGCTGGAAGGCGCGCAGCTCGGCCGTGGAGCGGATGCGTTCAGGGGCGCGCGACGGCATGGGCTTGGCGGGCCTCGGCGATGTAGGCGTTGGCCTTGAGCGCCTCGGCATGGACCTCGTCGAACGAGGGAATGCGGTCGTCCCATTCGAGGAGCGTGGCGGTGACGCCGCAGCGCCGGATCGCATGGGTGTAGAGTTTCCAGACCGGGTCGAGCACCGGATGATCGTGGGTGTCGAGGAGGTATTTCTCGAACCTGGTGTGGCCCGCGATGTGCATCTGGCCGACGCGGTGGTGCGGGATGCCGTCGAGGTAGGCATACGGATCGAAATCGTGGTTGCGCGACGAGACGTAGATATTGTTCACGTCGAGCAGGATTCCGCAGTCGGCGCGCTCGACGACCTCGGTGAGAAATTCCCACTCCGTCATCTCCGACTGGTGGAACGCCGCGTAGCTGCTGACATTCTCCACGCAGAGCGGCACCTCGAGGCAGTCCCGCACCTGCCGGATCTTCTCCGCCGTGCGGCGGGCCGCGGCGTGCGTGTACGGCATCGGGAGCAGGTCGTGCGAATACGTGCCGTCCACGCTGCCCCAGCAAAGGTGGTCGGACAGCCACGGCGTGCGCGTGCGTTTCACCAGCGCCTTGAGCCGCTTCAGGTGCGCGCGGTCGGGTCGGTCGGCCGAGCCGAGATAGAGCGAGACGCCGTGCTGGACGACGCGGTACTGCGCGAGGATTTCATCGAGCACCTCCAGCGGCCGGCCCCCGTCCACCATGAAGGTCTCGGAGATGATCTCGAACCAGCCGACCAGCGGCTTCTTTTCGAGGATGTGCCCGTAGTGGGGCACGCGCAGCCCGAGCCCGATACCGTAATCGGTGTGACCGTTGAAGCGGTTGGCCGGCATGCGCGGAGAAATTAGGTGAAAACAGGTAGGGCGAACCGTCCCGGGTGAGCCGCACCGGCCTGCTGCCAACCGGCTCGGCGAGACGCCTCGCCCTACCTGAAAGCAATCGCACCAGGTCCAAACATTGGACCGGTGCGATTGGCGGGAGACCGCTTACTTCTTGGCCTCTTCCTTGGCTTTGCAGGATTCCTTGGCTTTGCAGCTCTCCTTGCCCTTGCAGGACTCCTTCGCCTTGCAGCCTTCCTTGCCCTTGCAACTTTCCTTGGCCTTGCAGCCCTCCTTGCCTTTGCAGGACTCCTTGGCTTTGCAGCCCTCCTTGCCCTTGCAGGAGGCCTTGTCCTTGCTCTCGGTCTGGGTGGATTGACCGGCGGCTTCGCCGGCGTAGGCGGTGGTGAGCGCACCGGCGTAAAGGCCGGCGATGGCGGCGGCCGTGATGATGAGACGCGATGATTTCGTCATGGTGTGGATTTTTTTTGGGTTGAAATGACCGCTGCAACCGGCCGACAGGCCGGCCACACACGGTCGGGGTAGGAGCGATTTGATGTCCGGATATTCCGGGAAGTTCCACAAAAACTCCATGAGGGGAGCGAAACGCTGATGAAAGGACCTGAATCCAAGTCGGGGTAACCACGGATTTCACGGATGGCACGGATCGGAATTCAGACGGGGTCAAGGCCGTGCGTATGACTCGGAAATATCCAAATCGATTTACAGGAGGAAGCAGAGGGAGCAGAGACATTGCCCCGGCCATTGCCATCCAATGGAAACCGCAAGGACCGAGGTATATTTGTGACAAGGACGTGCAGGCTGATCACCTTTGAGCTCCTTATTTTAAATGGCCCAAACACGGCTGGCCTCCTTCGCATGGCTTCGCGCTCTTCGCGGTTCATTTGCATGTTGCCGGCTCAGAACTCCGCTTCCTCTGCTTCCTCCTGTTCAAGGATCGTTTTCCCCTGCGCCAACTGAGCCCATAGAAGCCAATGCCTTGGCCTCCATCCGTGCCATCCGTGAAATCCGTGGTTAAAAACCCCGCTCAAACCACCCGGTCCACCATCTCCCCGCCGCGGGTGAAGGCCTCGAGGTTGTGCAGGAAATGCTTCACCAGCGCCTCGTCCTGGTCGTGCCGGCCGCCGGCGGTGTGGCAGGTCACGTAGCAGTTGGGCGTCGTCCAGAACGGATGCGCCGGGTCGAGCGGCTCGGGCTCGAACACATCGAGGTAGGCCGCATCCAGGCGGCCCGATTGCAGGGCCTCCAGCAACGCGCGGTCATCCACCGTCGTGCCGCGCCCGATGTTGTAGAAACGCGCCCCGGGTTTGCAGCAGGCCAGCCGGCGGGCATTGACGTAGCCGCGCGTCGATTCGTTGTCGGGCAGGATGTTCACCACGTGGTCCGCGAGGCCCAGGACGCTGCTGATCTTTTCCTCGGGAATGATGCGCACGCCCGCCTCGCTGCGGGTCTGCCGCCGCACGGCGTAGATCGTCACGCCAAAGGGCGCGAGCAGCGCGGCCAGGCGCCGGCCGATGGCGCCGAAGCCGAGCAGCAGCACGGTCTGGCCGGTGAGCAGCCGGCAGCCGTAGCGTCGGTCGGCGTAATGCCAGGCATGATCGGTCAGCTGGTCGCGGTGTGAGGCCAGCAGGTTGCGGCCGAGCGCCAGCATCATCGCCAGGGCGTGTTGCGCGCAGGAATCGGCGAAGACCGCCGACGCGTTGGTGAAGATGGAGCCGCGGGCGCGGAACGTCTCCTTGAACTCCGGCGTATCAAAACGGGTGTACCCCGCCGTATGCACCTCGACCCAGCGCAGGCGCGCGGACCGCAGGCAGTCCGCCGGCACCGGCTGGCCGAACGCGACCTCCGCCTCCGCGAGCGCGGGATCCGGTTTGCCGGCCTGCAACACATTGGTCGAGGCGGTCGCCGCCGTGACCAGCCGGTGGCCGCGCGTGCCCTCGACGAGCAGCTGCGTCGCCGCGGGATTGAAGATCGCATTGCACCAGATCGTCAGGCTCATCGGGGCGCTAATCACGCCGGCGGGGCGCGGACTTTCAACTCTCAACTTGGGGACATTGCGGACAGGCGGGGGCTGTCCCCAAGGCACAACGCTTAACGCTCAACATTGAACGTGTAACGCTCAAGTGGCCCATGGTGGTTGGTGGCTACGAGCGTGAGCGAGTGGCGGATCGGCTGCGCATGCCAAACTTCCACTCGCTCACGCTCGTAGCCACATGCACCTTCAGTCACTTGAGCGTTAAGCGTTAAAAGTTAAGCGTTCAGCGTTCGCGGCGCGTCCCGCGCCGCGCTACGGCGCGGGCTCCACCCAGATCTCCTGCGGCTGCATCACCGTCTCCGTGGTGACGACATGCGCCGTGGGGGAATAAAAGCGCGTCCGGCCCGCGACCTCGATGCGGGCCTCCACCACGGTCCGGCGATCCGGCCGGACCGCCTCGGGCGGATACGGCAGCTCGAAGGCGAGCGGCGGCTGGCCGGGACCGGAGACGCTCTTCTCCGTCAGCACCACGGCCGGGGCATCCCGGCGGGTGACATCCAGCAGGCGCATCGTGAGCACGGCATCCGGCGGCAGGGCGATCCGCGCCTTGTACATGACGGTGCCGAAGATGACCGGGCCGCGGTAGCCGGGGGCGGACGACTTGGACCGGCAACCGGCGGCGCCGAGCATGACGGCGGCGGCCAAGACAAGGGTAAATATCGCTTTCATGGGCTGACCTCGGCCCTGACGGTGGCGAGGTGCCGCAGTTCCTCCACCCGAAGGTTGATCTCTGTCAACAATTCCGTGTGCTCGCGCGCCTCCACCCCGTTCGCATGCACGAGCCCGCCGGCAAACGGCGGCTGCTCCCCCACCCGGTCGGACCAGTGGCTCCAAGCGTAGCCCGTGACCGCGGGATGGGCGACCGCACGGCCCAGCGCCAGCCGGCCGCGCCGCAGCATGCGCTCGACCGTCGTGAGCCCGGGGGAACGCCGGCCGGCCGGCGCCACGGTGGACTCCGGCCGCACCCAGGAAAAATCCGCCAGGAACACGGGCTCGGCCCCGCTGCCGGCCAGGTCGGCGGCATCCAGCACGACCACGTCCGCCACCGGCGGCGCCAGGGCCGCGCGCAGGGCCGGGGCCACCGGTCCGCCCCAGCGGCAGCCCAGCACCAGATGGTTCGGCGCGTGGGCGCGGATCGCCGCCGTTGCGATGGCGAAATAACGGCGGGCAAACTCCTCCGTCCAGCGGACCTCGTCGCGCAGGTAGCCGCGGGTGGCGAGGCCGTGTTCGTTGCGCGTGAGTTCGCGCAGGGCCTCCTTGTTGGGCAGCTCCGCGGCCCAGGCCCGCGCGACCGCCTCCAGCCGGCCGCCGTGCAGCGCGAGGACGAATTCCCACGCCGCATGGTAAGCAGCGAAAGCCGGCTCCAGGCTGAGGCACACCTGCAGCAACCCGGGTCGTTGCGCCGACGGCTGGTGCGGCCAGACCGGCCGGTCGTCGGTGAACCAGCCGAGCAGGCTGCGCTCCTCCGCCAGCGGCGTGCAGACCTCGGCGGCCCGCGCATGGGCGCGCTGCGGCCAGGCCGGGTCGTACACGTCAGGCAGCCGCACTCCCGCGAGCTGGAAAATGCCGTCGCCCGCGCCGAAATCCACCGCCGGGGTGAAGGCGAGGCCTTCCTCAAGGTAGAGCCGGTCGCTGCCGCACCCGAGGGTGTTGCAGCCCCAGGTCCGCAGCCGGGCCGCGGGATCATGGGGCGAATCCGCCTCCGCATGCACCCCGTGCACGCCGCGCGCAAAAAACGGCCGGTCCGCGGGGTCAATGAACCACCACTGGTCCGACCCGGCCGTCCGGCCCACGCGGAAAAATCCCGGCGCACCCCGCAGGGTGTCCGGCCTGAATCCGGGCGGACTCTCGCTCTCAGTCGCCATGGCCGGCGAGCGTGGTCCCCGCGCACAAAAATGCAAAGCGCGATTGCCGCCCGTGCCGCGATGCCCTTGGATCGCGGGTGATGACACCCGACCGCTTTGACGCGCTCATCACCCGCTTCCGCACGCTGCGACTCGGCGTCATCGGCGACTTTTCACTCGACCGCTACTTCGACATCGATCCCGCCCGCGCCGAGACCTCCATCGAGACCGGCCGGCCCGTGCACAACGTCACCCGCGTGCGCTGCCAGCCCGGCGCCGCGGGCAACATCATGCAAAACCTTGCCGCGCTCGGCCCGGCGGCGCTCTGGCCGATCGGCTGCTGCGGCGACGACGGCGAGGGCTTCGAGCTGCGCCGCGCCCTGAAGCGGCTCGACGGCGTGCAGCTGGATCATTTTCTCCAGACCCCCGCCCGCCTCACCTTCACCTATTCGAAACCGCTCGTGCACACGCCGGGCCGGCCGCCGGAGGAACTTTCCCGCCTCGACATCAAGAACTGGACGCCGACGCCGCCCACCGTCGAGTCCGCGCTCATCGCCTCGCTGCAGAACCTCGCCCCGCAGCTGGATGCGCTTGTGGTCATGGACCAGGCCGCCGCTCCCGGCACGGGCGTCATCAGCCGCGGCGTGCTGGCCGCCATCGCCGCCATCGCCCACGCCCATCCCCGGCTCATCATCCTCGCCGACAGCCGGCACGGCCTGGGCAGCTATCCCCCGCTCATCTTCAAGATGAACGCCTCCGAGTTCGCGCTCCTCACCGACCGGTCCGACATTCCGGGGGAATTGTTCGACCATATTCCCGGCGGGGCGACCGAACTGGCCTCGCGCAACGGGCATCCGGTCTTCATCACCCTGGCCGAGCGCGGCATCATTGGCGCGGCCCCGGGGGTGCGGGCGGTGCACGTGCCGGCCCTGCCGGTGCGCGGCCCGATCGACATCGTCGTCGCCGGCGACACCGTCACCGCCATGCTCACCCTCGCCCTGGCCGCCGGTGCCAACCTCCGCGAGGCCATGGAACTCGCGCAGGCCGCCGCCTCCGTCGTGGTCCACCAGCTCGGCACCACCGGCGTCGCCCCGCCCGCGGAGCTCCGGAAAAGACTCTTTTCACAAGCCATTTAACCACGGATCACACGGATATCACGGATCAGCGGAAGGCCACAGAAAGCACAGGAATGATATCCCGACCCATTTTACAGGAGGGAACAGAGGAAACTGAGAGCAGAATTCAATACCTCCGCTAACTCTGCTTCCTCCTGTAAAAATCCGAATCCTTATCAGCCTTTTGTGCATCTTGTGGCTCCTGCCGTGGATTGAATTTCCAATCCGTGCCATCCGTGTGATCCGTGGTTAAACCGGATCGAAAATCCCACCCTCCCCATGTTGAAAAACAAAACCGCCCTCGTCACCGGATCCACCAGCGGGATCGGCCTCGGGCTCGCCCGCGCTTTCGCCCAGGCCGGCGCCAGCGTCATGCTCAACGGCCTCGGCGATCCGGCCGCGATTGAACGCACCCGCCGCGATCTTGCCGCCGAGACCGGCGCCGATGTGCGGTTCCACGGCGCGGATCTGGCCCGGCCCGGCGAAGTCGCCACCCTCGTCGCCGCGACCGAGGCGGCCTTTGGCCAAATCGACATCCTCGTCAACAACGCCGGCATCCAGTTTGTCGCGCCGGTGGATGAATTCCCCCCGGAGAAATGGACCGCCATCCAGGACATCGTCCTGAACGCCAGCTTCCACGCCATCCGCGCCGCGCTGCCCGGCATGAAACGGCGCAACTGGGGGCGCATCATCAATCTCGCCTCCGCCCACGGCCTGGTCGCCTCGCCGTTCAAGTCGGCCTACGTCGCCGCCAAGCACGGGCTTGTCGGCCTCACCAGGAGCGTGGCGCTCGAGGTCGCCGAGACCGGCATCACCTGCAACGCCATCTGCCCCGGCTATGTCCGCACCCCGCTGGTCGAGGGCCAGATCGAGGCCCAGGCCCGGGCGCACAACCTCCCGCGCGACCGCGTCATCCGCGAGGTGATCCTCGCCGCGCAGCCCACGAAACGCTTCATCGAGGTCGAGGAGGTCGCCGCGCTCGCGCTTTTTCTGTGCGGCGACACCGCGCGTTCCATCACCGGCGCCGCCCTGCCCATCGACGGCGGCTGGACCGCGCGTTAAGGCGGGTGACCGGTGGTCGAAGCCGGCCTTCGCCGATCCCCTGTAGGGCCGCACCTTGGTGCGTGCCTTGCCACGGCGCAGGCGGGTGATTTCCCGGCAGGCACGAATCGCTCAGGCACGGACCGAGGTCCGGCCCTGCACATCCAAGCTGGCATATGGGCAAACGGGATCGGGCGTTGCGGATTGGCGATGGCGCAACCTCGCGGCGTAAGGCCGCTCCTGCAGGGAAACGTATGCGGGCTTTTCAGCCCGTGCCGGCGCCGGTCAGCGTGGAGGGCACATGCTCCTCGAACTTCCGCTGGCAGGGGCCGACCACGAGCACCGATTCCTCGGGCCGTGCCTCGACCTCGCCCTTGATCACCCGGTAGGCGATCGCGTTGGTTTCGTCGGCGGTGGACAGCATCACGCTGTCGAGCACCATACCGTCCGCATTCGTGATGGTTATTCTGATCGTGTTCATGGCGGATTATTCGCCGCTGTTGGCAGTGCCTGCGTTTGCTGATGGAGCGGTTTGAAACGGCCGGCCGTCGAAAGGGGCGACCAGCGCGTCCCGCACCGGCGAAGCTTCTACACCCGGACGCGCCAGGTGACAAGCCGCGAGGTGGGCCAGACATCAAACCGTCGATCCCCGGAGGGTTTCACCACAGAGGCACAGAGGGACAAAGAAGACCGGGTTGGATTGATATCCCGACATGCGCCGTAACTCAGTGTCTTTGTGATGAAAAACGGATCGGGCTGGTGGATTAACTGTAGGAGCGGCTTTACGCCGCGATTGAGCGAAACATCGCGGCGTAAAGCCGCTCCTACAGGGAGACCGCCCCTATTCTGGTTTCAGGTCTCCGGTCTCAGGTTTCGCCTTTACGGCGCCTTGCGGAGGATGATCCGGTCGGCGTCGGGTCGGTCGGCAACCAACTCGCCGCTCTCGACGAGCATGCGCACGAGGCCCTCGGTGTTGCCGGCCCGCCAGCTGCCGTCCACCGGCTTGCTGGCGAGTTCGGGATCGGCCAGCACCAGCTTGACGCGGTTGTGCTGGTTGAACTGCTCGACGACACTGGACAGCGGAGTCTCGGAAAAGATGAGGCGGGTATCCTGCCAGGAGAGGACGTTGCGCATGACGGCCGGCTCGATCTTCTCGACCACCGGGACGGCGACGGGGTTCTGCTGCGCGAAAGTCAGTTTCTGGTTGGCCTCCAGCACGGCCTTGGGGAGCGAGGCGGCATGACCCTGGTCAACCTCGACCTTGCCTTCGGTGACCAGCACCTCGATCTCGGTCGCACCCAGGCGCACGTTGAACGCGGTGCCGACGGCGCGGACGGTGACGGTGCCCGCCTCCACCAGGAACGGGCGTTGCGCATCCTTCTTCACCACGAAATGCGCCTCGCCCTTCACGAGCCGCACGCGGCGCTCGGCGGGGACATAGGCCACCTGCACCTCACTGTCGGCGTTGAGCTCGACGACGGAACCGTCGGTGAGGGTCATGCGCTGATAACCGTCCGTCGTCGTCGCATACTGCTGGGGTCCGGTCAGCGGCGCAGTCGCCGGCTTGACCCAGAACCACACGGCCGCGAAGGCGAGGGCCGCCGCCAGCAATCCGGCCGCGGCCACCGCGGGCCGGTAAAGCACGAGGGCGGGCCGGGGCTTCGCCAGCAGGTCGCGGTCGGGATGCACCCGGGCTTCCGGACGGTAGGCGCGCAACTGGCCGAGCAGGACCCAGGTCTCCTCCAGCCGCGCAATGGCCGCGGCGTGCCGCGGGTCGGCTTCATGCCAGCGGGCGAACTCAGCCAGCTGTTTGCCGTTGAGCCCGTCGTCGCGTTGGGCGAGCCAAGCGGCGGCGGTCGCCTCGATGGTCTCGTTTTCAGATGGGCTGGAATGATCCGGGTGTTTCACATTGGCTCCTTCGATGGCAAGGGAGCGGTCTTCAACAGACCGCGGCTGGCAAAATATTCACTGCACCGGCGCATGCCCTTGGCAAGCTGCGCCTTCACGGTGTGTTCCGTGATGCCGAGATCGGCGGCGATCTCCTTGTGGGAAAGTCCGTACAGCAGCCGCAGGGTCAGGACCTGCCGGCAGCGGTCGGGCAGGCCGCGCACGGCGGTCGCGAGCATCTCCAGCTCTTCCTGCTTGCTGGCGGCATCCGCGGCGTCCGGCCGTTCCTCGGCGACCGGCAGCGCGGACATGTCGGCGGTCGATTCAAAGGACACCACCTGGTTGCGGCGGAAAAGATCCAGCGCGGCGTTGCGCGCGGTGGTGAAGAGAAAGGCCTTCACATAGCTGATCCGGCCGCCCTCGCGGGCGCGGATGAGCCGGGCATAGGACTCCTGCACCAAGTCATCAATATCGGGCAACGAGGGAAACATCCCCCGGAGATACGCGCGCAAGGAGGACTCGTGGGGCTGCACCTCCTCGGCAAACCAACGCGCCTGTTCGGGATTGGCCATGGGGTCGGGTCTATTCCCCGGTGAATCCCGCCAGCCGGCAACCGGGGGTGGCCGGCGGAAAGCTGAAAGTGGAATTTTTCAAGGGGGCAAGTGGTTAGGGCTACCCTTACTAAGACGCATGAGTGGGGCAACCGGGCTACGGCGGCAATCAAATCCTCCGGACTTGGAACGAACCTTTAACCACAAAGAACACAAAGGTCCTGACGCGAATGAAACCCACGAGGCGCTTATAAGCGCGTGGGCGAGGTTTCCCAGCCGGACCGGCCCTTTGTGTCCTTTGTGGTTAATGGCTTGGTTCACCAGGTGTAGGAGGTCGTGAATTTCACCCGCCGCGCATCCTCGCGCGCGATCGAGGCGGCACTGTCGATGCGGTAGACCGCGACCTCATCGGTGACGTTGGTCACGCCCAGCCGATAGCTCACCACCCCGCGCATCCGCGGCTGGGTATAGCTGATGAACAGGTCGCCGGTGCCGAACGGCTCGCTCCGGTAGAGCCGGTTGTTGGAGATGGTGTCGCCTACGTACCGGTAGCCGCCGCCGATGCTCAACCGCTTGGTCACATTGTACTTGAGCCAGAAGTTGAAGGTCGTGTCGGGACTGTGCACCGCCCGCAATCCCGTGCCCTGCTCGGTGGGTCCGTCCGCCTTGAAGGCCCCGACGAGGCCGGAAACCCGTTCGCTGGTAAAGGTGAGCTGCGCCTCGGCGCCGCGGTTGATCTGCACGCCGTCCTGGATGAAGAAGCCCGCGTTGTTCGGGTCGCCGCGCCATTTGTTCTGCACCTCGACCTCGAACAGGGCCAGGTTGCCGGAGAAGGTGCCGCCGAAGGCCTTGACGAAGTCGAGCTTCAGCCCGACCTCCCGGTTGCTGCCGGTCTCGGGCACCAGCTGGCTGCCGTCCGCCTTGTAGATGGCACCCACCGCCAGGTAGGCCTCGGTGTAGCCGGCGTAAAGCGCGACGGCCTCCCGCGGCTTGTAGACCAGGCCGTAGCGGAAAGTGGGCTTCTGGTAGATGATGGCCGGCACGGGATTGCCGAGGTAGACGCCGCCGGGGTTCTGGTTCTGGGGCGTCCGCCAGCGGACGTAATACGACCGGTTGTCGTAATTCCACCGCAAGGCGGCCGACAGCTGCAGCTTCCCGTCATACAGCCCGACCCGGTCCTCCACCACCGCGCCGCCCAGCCACTCGGTGTTGTAGGGGATGTAGCGCGTCGGATACTCGAACTTGTAAAGGAGCGCGTTCCAATCCGGTGCGGCGGGATTCACCCGCAGGGTGTTGACCGTGTTGATCAGCGTGCCATCGAACATGACGTAGTCGATGTCCCAGTGGTCGAGGCTCACGCTGCCCACGAGTTGGTTGTCGATGCCCGAGCCCCCGATGTCCGTCCGCTCCCAGGACAAGGCGCAGTCCACATACAGGGTCCTCCATTCGTAGTTAGCTTGGAACGGGGCGATCAGGTAGTCGGTGGCGGCAGCCTGACCGTACAGGCTGAGGGTGTTGTAGTTCTTTTCTCCCTGCCCGGCCATCACGTTGAACCGGGTGTTCAGCTCGGGGGTAATCCGGCTCGTGAAGACCGCGTGGACCAGCCGGGCGTCATCGGTGGTTTGCCGGTCCATCCCCGGCAGGGGCGGGCCGTTGCTGGAAAACTCCTCGACCAGCCGCCCGGTGGCGTCGAAGGCGGTGGTGCTGAGCTTCTGGGTCGCGCGGCTGATCTCAAAACGGACCGTGAGCCGCGAGCGGTCGTTGAAGTCATACGCGAACGACGGCGCCAGCAACAGCACGTGGTTGTAGTCCCAGTTCCAGCCCGGGCGGTCCGCGTCCACAAATCCGGCCACGAACCGGTACTGCAGGCTGCCGCCGCCGGCGCTCTCGCCGCCCACGTCGATCATGCCGCTGTAGAAATTGTCGGTGCCCACCGAAACCTCCGCCTTGTTGACGTGCCCGCGGTGCGCGTTCTTGGGCACCATGTTGATGTAGCCCCCGTAGGCGGCGAAGGGACCGAAGGTCACCGACGCCGGGCCCTTGATCACCTCGAAGGCCTCGAAGTTGAAGTTGGTGATCATGCCGAGATAGCGCGTGGTCGCGCCGTCCACCGCCCAGTTCTGCGCCCGGAAGCCGCGGATGACCGCGTTGACCCCGGACGGCCCGGCATAGCTGCTGACCCCGGGGACGATCTTGTTGAGCACGTCGTTGGGATCGATGGCCCCGGTATCCACGATCAGGTCGCTGGTGACGACGTGGAGCGTCTGGGGCACGTCGCTGAGGTTCATCACGGTCTTGCCGCCGGAGAAGGTGCGCGAGGCGACGTAGCCGCTGAAGGCGTCGCTGGAAACCTGGAACGGACTCAGCTTCACGATCTCGCGGCCGGAGGGAAGCTCCCGCAGGCGGGCATGGGTCGCGGACCGGACCGTGACCGCCAGGGCTCCGGTGGTGGCGTCCTTGGCCGCGCTCAGCGTGGTGCCGGCCAGCATCCGGCGGAGGGCCTCGTACGCCGTCATCCGGCCATGCACCGGGGAGGTCTGCACGCCCCGCACCGGATCCACGAGATAGATGATCTCCTCGCCCGACTGCCGCACGAACAGCTTGAGCGTCACCTCGGCCCCGCCCTTCGGCAGCTCGAAGTCGATTTTTGCCGGTTTCTCCTCCGCCCAAACCAGGCACGGCAGGAAAGCCAGCAGCGCCAGCAGCACACCCCGCCGGTTCCACCTCCCCGCGAAACGGTTCGTGGAACGGCAAGGCCAAGGTGGGCTGGCAGTCGGCGGCATTACGGGAAAAAGCTTAGCGAGGCGCCGCGATGCACCCGGTGGAAAAAAGCGCCGGCGGACGCGTTTTTCGCCACTGCAGGACTGGATGTCGTCGCATGAATCAGATGACTCACTGTTACCATAGGGTAACAAGTCTGAAATAATCAGCCAGCATGTTTGCCATGGTCCAGCATTGACGCAAATCAGCGGCAAATGCGCAAGTTACCCAAGGGCAAACGCGGGCCCACCACTCCGGCCGGCAGGGCAAATGGCGTTGCTCCTGACGCTCCTCCGGCGCACCTTTCAATCCCCTGTTTGCCGGAACCATTCATGGGGAAACCACAGATAGACACAGATGAACACGGATCAGAATGGGTTGCCAGGGCCAGGGTTTCATCGCTTCGGGATGTCATTCAAGGAGTCGGTTCCGGTTGCCGTTTCTGGCACTGCCAACCTTCACCTCTGCGTTTATCTGTGTGCATCTGTGGTTCAACTGTTTGAGTCCGGCGTAAGTTTTAGACTCCATGCCGGCTGACTGCAGAAATTGTCACGCCGGTTCCGCTTCCTCGTTCGTCATATCCTTTGCCATGAGTCATGATCCCTCGGTTCATTCACTGCGCGGACTCAGCGCCATTGTGACCGGTGCCTCCAGGGGCATCGGTCGGGCCATCGCCCTCGCCTATGCCCGGGCCGGCGCGGATGTCGTCATCAACCATGCCCCGGACCAGGACTGTCCGCAGGATCTCCTCGACCTCATCGGCGCCGCGGGCGGAAGGGCGGTCGCGGTCCAGGCCGACGTGGGCCAGCCCGCCGAGCACGCCCGGCTGGTGGACGCCGCCCTCGCCCGGTTCGGGCGGATCGACATCCTCGTCAACAACGCGGCCATCAAGGGCAAGGGTCCCTATCTGGACGTGACGGAGGCGACCTGGGACGAAGTGCTCCAGGTCAACCTGAAGGGGCCGTACTTCCTTGCGCAGCAGGTGGCCCGGCAGATGGTCGGCGCCGGCATTCACGGGCGCATCATCAATGTCACCAGCAACCATGAATCCACGCCGCTGAACAACGCCTCCGTCTACAGCATCTCGAAATGCGGGCTCCACATGCTGACGCTGTGCCTCGCGCGGGAACTCGCCGCCCACCACATCACGGTCAACAGCCTGATCCCGGGTTCCTACCTCACGCCGATGAACCTGGAGGCCATGACCGACCCGGTGCGCCGCGCTGGGGCGGGCAGGTGGATTCCGCTCGGGCGCATGGGCGACCCGGAGGACATCGCCGCCGCCGCCATTTTTCTGGCCAGTCCGCAGTCGGACTACATCACCGGCAGCAGCATCCGGGTCGACGGCGGCGCAAGCCTGATGTGAGACCGGGGGCCGGGCTTCCTGCAGGGGCGGCTTTACGCCGCGATGGTGTGGGTATCTTCAATCCCATTTAACCACAAAGAACACAAAGTTACCGTCCGGCAGGAGTAGAGTCTCCCGCGCCCTTATAAGGGCCTCGCACGCTTCATCCGCTTTTGGAATTTATGTTCTTTGTGGTGAAAGGGATCGGACTTGTGGCTTGGCTGTAGAAGCGGCTTTACGCCGCGATCATGTGTACAACCTCGATCCCCTTTAACCACGGATCACACCGATGGCACGGATGAGGTCCCAAGCACTCCAAACCGGCAGGAGATCATAAGCCGCGAAGCAGACCACAAGGGCGCGAGGATTCAGGTTCGGTATCCGTGTTCATCTGTGACCATCTGTGACTAAAAATGCATTGGCGTTGCGGATTGGCTGCAGGAATGGCCGACCATCCGTCTTTCCACCTTGGGCTCCAGTCAACGAGCCCGGGTGCACCCATCGGGAAATCGGGCTTCCGGTACGCTGCCTGTTGGCTATCATCGGCGTGTCTGCGCCGTTGCCTTTTTCTAGTACGAGGTTTCGCGCGCCCATGCCACCAAGCCCGTCCACATCATGACCAACCGCGCCCGACTGGAATCGGCACTGCAGGGAACACCGGTGACCCATCCGGTCTTTGCCACCTACGACGGATTCGTCACGACCCGGCCGCACGTGGACTGGCCCAGGCTGTTTGCGCTGGGCCTGGGGCAGATCAATCACGCCGACGTGCTCCGGCACGAGCATCCGAACCTGCAAATCGTCGAGACCACCCGTGCGCACAACGGCCACACGCGACTCGACGTGCGCTGGATCACCGACATCGGCGAACTCCACCAGTGGTACCTCGACGGGTGGCGGCAGGAGTTCTTCATCAAGACGCCCGCGGATTACCGGATCATGCGCCGCGCCTGGGAGGGCGTGCGGATCACGGCCGATGACACGGTCTTCCTCGCGTCGGAAAGACAGGTGGGCGACAATGGCGTGACCCTGGGCAACATCGCGGGCATGGGCCTGGGGCGCACGCCGCTGATGGTCCTGCAGGTGGACTGGGTCGGGTTGGGCCAGTGGTCGGTGGATCTCGCCGATGAACTGCCCGGGATGATGGAACTGCTGGAATTCATGAACGAACTGAAGCTGGAGGAATTCCGGCAGGCCGTGCTCACGCCCGCCCGGCAGATCAAGCTCTGGGAAAATCTCTCGATCCAGACCCTGGGGCCGGCCCGCTACCGGCGGCACCTCGTGCCGCTCTACACCAAAATCCTCGCCATCCTCAACGCCGCCGGCAAACGCCTGCTGGTGCACTACGACGGCAAACTCCGCGTCATCGCCGACCAGGTCGCGTCGCTTGATTTCGACGGGATCGATTCGCTCACGCCGCCGCCGGAAGGCGACATGACCGTGGCCGAGGCCCGCCGCTGCTGGCCCGACATGATGCTGTGGTGCCATCCGTCGCTGGGCTGGTTCCGCGAGTCGCCCGAGACGCTGCGGACGCTGATCAGCGGGATGGTCCGGGATGCCGGGCCAAAACGATTCTGCCTGATGATCAGCGAGGAGATTCCGCCGGATTGGGAGCGGACGGTGCCGCAGGTCCTGGCCCTGCTGCGGGAGGAAGCCCCCGCATGAACGCCAAGGCGGTCGTACGTCAGGCCCTCGCCCATCGCGCCGGCCGGATCCCGGTGGATTTTGGCGGCACCACGGTCTCGGGCATCCACATCAGCGTCGTGGAGGCCCTGCGCCGGCATTACGGCCTGCCGGCCGGACCGGTGCGCGTGTATGAGCCCTACCAGATGCTCGGCGAAATCACCGACGACCTGCGCGACGCCATGGGCATCGACACCGTCGGCGTTCTGCCGCGCGGCACGATGTTCGGCTATATGACGGAAGGCCCCTGGCGCGAATGGCGCAGCCCGTGGGGGCAGGTCGTGCTCGTCCCGCCGGGTTTTCAGACGCGGACGGAGGCCAACGGCGATGTCTACATTTACCCGGCCGGCGACACCGGCGTGCCGCCCAGCGGGCACATGCCCGCCACCAGTTATTTCTTCGACGCGATCATCCGGCAGGAACCCATCGACGAGGAAAAACTCAACCCCGCCGACAATCTCGAGGAGTACGGCCTGCTCACCGCAGCGGATCTCGTCCACTGGCAGCAGCGGGCGGCCGCATTGCGCGACTGTCCGCGGGCGGTCGTGGGCAACATGGGCGGCATGGGTCTGGGCGATATCGCCCGCGTGCCGGGGACCTCGCTGCGCCGGCCGAAAGGAATTCGCGACACGGGTGAATGGTACATGTCGATCGTCGCGCGACCGGACTACGTGCGCGCCGTCTTCGACCGCCAGTACGACATCGCCCTGCAAAACCTCGCGCGCTTTCACGCCCTCATGGGTGACGTGGTTGATGTGCTGTACATCTGTGGCGCCGATTTCGGCACGCAGTCCTCCCAGTTCTGCTCGGTGAAGACCTTCGATGAGCTGTATCTGCCCTATTACAGGCGGCTCAACGACTGGGTGCACCGCCACACGGCCTGGAAGACCATCAAGCATTCCTGCGGCGCCATTGACCCGCTGCTGCCCAGCCTGATCAAGGCGGGGTTCGACATCATCAATCCCGTGCAATGCTCCGCGGCCGGGATGGACCCGGCGCATCTCAAGGCGACCTATGGCCGCGACCTCGTCTTCTGGGGCGGCGGGGTGGATACGCAGCGCACCCTGCCCTTCGGCACGCCGGCGGAAGTGCGCGCCGAGGTGCTCAACCGCCTGCGCATCTTCGGGCGCGACGGCGGCTACGTCTTCAACGCCATCCACAACATCCAGGCCCGCACGCCCACCGCCAACTTCCTCGCGATGCTCGAGGCCGTGCACACGTTCAACGCCGGCGGGTGAAGGTTGTTGTAGCAACTGTCTTGTCAGGCGGGCGGCGGTACCGGCTCACGGAGCGTGCGGTTCAAGAAGATGAGGAGTTTTCTGGCGACGGCGATGAGCGCGACTTTGGGTGGTTTGCCATTGGCGCGCAGCCGCTGGTAGAAGGGCCGCAGGTGCTCGTTGTGCCGGGCGGCGACTAAGGCCGCCTGGAAGAGCGCGCGCCGGACGCTGGCGCGGCCATGGGCCACGTGCCGGCGGCCCTGCCACTGGCCGGAGTCCTGGCTGAGGGGCGCCAGACCGGCGAGCTTGGCCGCGGCGCGGGGCGTGAGCCGGCCCAGTTCGGGGAACTCCGCCACGAGGGTGAGGGCGGTCTGGGGACCGACCCCGCAGACCAGACACAGGGTCTGGACGCGGTCCTGCAACGCCGGGTGGGCGGCGACATGGGCCTCGATCTGGGCATCCAGGCCCAGGATCAGCTGGTCCCAGTGGGCACACTGCTGTTCGGTGAGCTGACGCAGGGCCGGGTCTTCCAGCAACTCCAGCCGGTTGTGCTCGGCCTGACGCAAACCGGCGTAGTGGGCGCGAGTGCGCGTCCACTGCTGCAAACGGAGCCAGGCCGGGTCCGGTGGTGGCAGAGGCCGGGGCTGCACGCACTGACCGTAGTGGCGGAGGACGGCCGCGTCCAGCCGGTCGGTCTTCTCCAGCCGGCCCACGCCATGGGCGAAGGCGCGGACCTGCCGGGCATTGACCAGACTGGCCGGCAGGCCGGCCTGATGGGCGAGGCGCAGGACCATGCGCTCGTAGCCCCCGGTCGGTTCGCAGATCAACTGGGTCTGGGCGGGTAAACCACGCAGCCAGCGCCGCAGTGCGGCGGGATGGTTGCGCACGACGCGACGGCAGGTGCCGTCGTCGATCTGCAGGGAGTCCTTGGCAATATCGATGCCGATGATCGGATGGGGTGACATGCTCAGCCTTGTGGTGGCGAGTTCGGGCGCGAGCGCGCCGGACTCAGGCAACTGTTCGAGTTTGCAACCAAGCGGCCGCACCGGTTCTGGCTACAACACGAGCCGGACGGCTCGGAGGGCGGACGAACTCGGCGCGGCCCCGGGGTTGGGCCTGCAGGCCCAACCCCGGCTCATGACCACCACCGCACGGAACAGACGGCGTGGCAGCAGCGATCATAATGCCGCTACCTTACCACACCTGTCTCCAACAAGGGCGGGGATTCCGATCCCCGCCTTCGTAGCTACGAGCGTAAAGCGAGAGGACACCACCTCGCTCACGCTCGTAGCTACAGATTCGAAACATGGCGGGGACGGAATCCCGCCCTACACACGGAATCCGCAGCGGCTGCCCCGGGCCGCAGGGCGTTGGCCCCGGCGAGCGAATCGCGATTCGCGTCGTAAATTTCTGCCAGCGGTTCGGCGTGCCGTAGTAGCGCAGGCTGATGCGCGAGAGGAATCGCCGTCCACGACGATGCGTGCGCGCCTGGGTGGCGGCCGGCGGTGACGGCGGTTCACCGCCGAGCGGACGCACCGGAGTCACGTTGGCGCCGGCGGTCGGGTTCATCAGGCGCGCGCCGCCGAGGCGATCCCAGCGCCCTGGGCCTGCCGCAGCCGGGCACTGATGGCGGCATTCTCCTGCTGCAGCGCCGCAATGCGTCCGGTCCGGTCGCGCTCCAGGGTCTGCATCGTCTCGTTCAGGCGGGCATTCTCCGTCCGGAGCGCGGCAATGTCACGCTGCGCCACCGCTAGCTGGCCGCTCACCGCCCCAGGCTGGCGACGCGGGTCTCCGCGTCCTGCCGCGCCCGTTCGGACTGGGCCAGTTGCGCACTCGCGCGGCGGAGATTCGTGAGTTCGGCCGAGAGCTGGTCGTTCGTGGAAGACAGCGCGGCGAGTTCGTTCCGCAGCGCCGCCACGTTGCCGCCCTGCTCGCCCAGGCGGACATTCTCCGCCTTCAGGGTCGCCACCTGTTCGGTCAGCGCCTGCACCTGCGACTGCAGCTGTTCGTTCGCCGTGCCCAGGTCGTTTACGTTCGCCTTCTGGATTTCTCCGAGCCGGTCGTTCGCCGCCAGCCGGTCGCGCAGGGCGGCGACGTCCGCCTGGCTGCGGTCGGCCTGCTGCCTGAGTTGGGTCAGTTGCGTCTCGAGCGCGGTCTTCTCGCGGGTGAGCCGGTCGTTCAGTCCGGTGAGTTCGGCCACGGTCGCACCCTGGCGGTCGGTCGCGTGGTCGGATTCGGCCAGCTTGGACTGCAGCGCCGCGAGTTCGTTCTGCGCCGCCGTGGCCTGGCTGCGCGCCGTGTCGCCTTCCGTCTTGAGCTGGGCAAACCGGCGTTCCGCCTCGGCCAGCCGGGCGAACATGTCGTCCAGCTGCGTGCGCAATCCGTTGCGCTCGAGGGTGATTTTTTCGGCGTCCGCCGTCAGCTCGCGCACCTTGCCCTTGAGTTGCTCGGTCTCGTCGGTGGCCATTGCCACCTCGGAACTCTGCGAGTTCAGCAGGGCGCGGTTCGCCTCGACCAGGGCGCGATTGGACTCGCGGGCCAGCTGCAGCTGGCCGGCCAGCCGGGCGAATTCCTCCGCGGCGTTCTTCTGGTCGCGCTGCGCCTGCGCCTCGAGCGCCTTCACCTGGTCCTGCAGGGTCTGCATTTCCAGCTGCATCGCGCCGGCATCGGGCAGCGCCCGCGCCGCCGTGGCCTGCGCCGCCAGCGCGGCGGCGGTGGACTGCTTCGCCACTTCCAAATCCTGCTGCAGGGAGGTGATCTGCGTCCCGAGTTCGGCAATCTTGCGGTCCTTCGTCTCCAGCGTCCGGGCGGCTTCGTCGAGCTGGGCCGCCAGCTGATCGTTCGGCGCCGCCTGGCTGGGCGCCGGCGCGGCCGCGAGTTGCTGATTTTCACGCGTCAGCCGCTCGATCTCGGTCTTGAGCTGGCCCACCTGCGTGAGGAGCTGGTCCACCGACTGATCGGCGTGCTGCAGGGAATTCTTCACCTCGGCCGTCTCCGCGGCCAGGCGCTGCCGCTCCCGGACGGCGCGGGCCGCCTCGTCCTTGGCCACCGCCAGTTCGGCCCGGAGATCCACCAGCGCCTGCCCGCCATCCGCCGGGGCCGCCGGCCGGCTCTGCCATGCCGCCACGTCGTCCTTGAGCGAATTGACCTGCGCGCGGAGCCCGGCGTTTTCGGTCTCGAGCTCAAGCCGCGACTGGGCCGCCTTGTCGGCCGCGGCCTGGACTTCCGCCAGGCGGGCCCGGGTGGCCGCCAGATCGTTCACCATCTGTCGCATATCCTCGCCGGACTGCTGGCTCCGGGCGGTCCGGACTTCCGCCAGCTGCGTCTCCAAATCGGTTTTTTCCGTGCGGACCGACTCCAGGGCACGGCCCGCATCAGCCAGCTGGGTCCGGAGCCGGTTGAGCTCGATCGCCCCGCTGCCCTGCGCGGACTGCGCCTCGGTGCGCAGCTCCTCGGTCTCGCGCCGGGCGGCGACGAGCAGGGCCAGCGTCTCGTCGAGCTTGCCCTGGGCCCCGGCCAGCGCCTCGGTCAGCCGCTGGTTTTCCGCATTGCCCCGGGTCTGGGTGTCCTTGGCGGCGGCGGCCGCCGCCAGCCGCTTTTCCGCCTCGGTGAGCGCGTTGCGCGCCTGTTCGAAACCGGCCGACTGCGCCTGCAATTCGCTCCGCAGGGTTGCCAGCTCCTTTTCCGCCGCCGCGAGTTTCTGCTCCGTCACCGGATCGCCGGCGGGGCGCACCGCCAGGCGCTGGTTCTCCTCAATCAACTGGCGGTTGGCCGTCTGGGCCTCGGCCAGCTGACGCTGGAGTTCGGTCAAATTGTCCGCCCCCGCCTCGGCGCCCGCGGGTGTTTCGCCCGCCGGTCCCGACTTGGCCTCGGCGCGGCGCAGCTTGCGGGCCAGCGCACTGAGCTCGATGGTGGCGCGCTTGACCTCGTCGTTGAGGCGCTGGTTGTCCGCCACGAGAAGGGCCATGCGCTCGCTTTCAGGCGCGGCCCCGGCCGCGGCGGGAGCCGGCTGGGCCGCCGCCGTGCGGGCCGCCTGCAGCTGCGCGTAGATATCCCGGTTCTGGGCGGCGAGCGTCTCGTTCTCCGTGCGCAGGGCGGCGGATTCGCGCGCGAGATTGTCCACCTGCTCCCGGAGGCCGGCGGCCGCCGGATCGGCGGCGGGACGGCGGCCGAGCCGGGTGTTCTCCTCCTGCAGCCGGGCCGCGGCCTCGCGCATCTGCTGCAACTCCTCCTGGCTGCGGGCCAGCTGTCCGCTCAGGGCGGTGTTGGCGGCCTGGAGGAATTTTTCTCCAACAAAATCCGTTCCTGCTCGGCCGGGGCGCTCCGGGCCGTGGCCGACAACTGGGAAATGCGCTCCTCCAGCCGGGATTTTTCCTGCTGGAGATTCTGCAGGAAGGAGGCGAGGCGGGTGTTTTCGTCGCGGGCCTTTGCCAGCTCCGCCTCCATGCCACTGAGCTTCGCCGCGAGGGCGGCCGATGCCTGGCCGGTCGGCTCGGCCGGAGCCGTCCCGGCGTCCGCCACTGCCGGTCGCTCGCCCGGCGGGGCCTTGAGCGCGGCCATGCGGGCGCGGGCCTGGGCGATCTGCCCGGGCTGCAACTGGCGGGCCACCAGGTCGCGGCCCACGGGATTCACACCGTTCTCCGCCGCCAGCGCGAGCCAGACATAGGCCTCGACGAGATTGGGGACGAGGCCGCCGCGACCCTCGGCCAGCATGATGCCGTAATTGTTCTGCGCCGGGCCGAACCCCTGCTCCGCCGCCGCACGGTAAAGCGTCGCCGCGGCCGTTTCGTCGGCGGCGATCCCGCGGCCCTCCTCGATCATCAGCCCGAGGTTGTAGCGGGCCCGGGCATAACCCTGGTCGGAAGCGGCGCGGTACCATTTGACGGCGAGCGCCTCATCCTTGGTCAGTCCGCGACCCAGCTCATAGGCCAGGCCAAGATTGTACTGGGCCTCGGGCACATTGCGCTCGGCGGCCTGCCGGAACCAGATCGCCGCCTCGAAATAGTCCTGCTCCGTACCGACGCCGTTGGCGTACATGTTGCCGACATTGAACTGTGCCGGGGCAAAGCCGGACTCGGCGGCCTTGAGATAAAGCCAAAGGCCGCCTTCAGGTCGCGGGCCGTCCCGCGACCGAGCTCGTGCATCATGCCGAGATTGAAGTTCGCCGGGGCATGGCCGAGATCAGCCGCCAGCTTGTAAAGCCGCAGGGCCTCGGCGTCGTTCTGCGCCACGCCCTGGCCGTTGGCGGCCAGGTTGCCGAGCGTGTTGAGTGCGTCCGCATCCCCGGCCTCGGCCCGGGCACGGATCGCGGCCAGGTCGAATTGGGCCGCCACGGGCGCCACTCCCGGCCCAAGGGCCAGCAACGCAGCCATCAGCAGTGTGCGCCGGCGCGGGGAGAGAAAGAAATTCCGGTTAGGAACAGCGGAGTTACGCACGGATTTCGTTTAAGGAGAAAACCCTAGTGGGGAGCAAGGCCGCATCTTGCATGCCGTGGATGATCTTTTTGTCGGGCGGACAGAAAGTCGCCAGCGCTCCGGACAAAACCGCCTGTCCATCGCGCACGAAAAAGTAGGGGCAAAGCCGCAGTCGCCCCTCCTTCGCTGAAGCTACGGAGGGCAGGCCAGCCTTCGCCGAGCCTTCCACCTTCGCCGGGCCTACGGCGGACAGGACGGCTGGCAGGCCCTCCTTGGGCGTTTCGTAGACGGGGTGCGTTATCCGCATCGGTTTGCGGTAGGTTTGGAGGACGTGGAGGTTCGTCGGGGCGAGGGCGATGGCGTTTTCGACCCCGGCCTGCCATTCCTCGCGCGAGCAATCGCTGCCGAGCACGACGCTGCGGGCGCCCCATGCGGTCTCGTGGTAGCCGCTGATCTTGATGATGAGTTCGCGTTCCTTCTGCGTGGCCCCGGCGAGGTCGCGCCAGTCGTTGAGGTGGCGGCCGGCGGCCCGGGGACCGTCGAGGACCGCCCCAGGCGGCAGCGGTGCGGGATCCATGATCCATGAATGCGGAATGAGCCGGCGGAGCAGCTTCACGGTGCGCGCGCCCAGGTGCTCGGCCCAGAAATCCTGCAGCAAGTGGTGATGGAAGAGCGCAAGGGAGATCTTCTCCTCCTGGAACGGTCGCAGGGGCGGCGCGACGGCCACTTCGCCCTGTTCCCACGCGTCGAGGATGAACTGCATGGGACCGATGTTCGGCAGGTCGAACAGCTCGAAGAAGCGGTAGATCACATCCACCTTCTCGGGATTGCCCTCGCGGTCGATGAAGAGCGCGTTCTCCAGCGGGAACAGGCCCTCGGGCTTCACGCAGAACACGCGCTTGCCCTGCAATTGCAGCTGGTGCGCCAGCCATTCCATCTCCGGCCGGTAGGTCGCCGCCTCGTCGCTCACCACGAGGGCGATGAGCGGATTGCGCGCGTCGGGCCGCAGGGCGGCCAGCGCGGCGTGAAAGCCGGAGATCATCGCGTCGCCGGCCCCGATGATGCCGGCCTGGCCGGCGTAGAGCCGGTTGAGGAACGCCGTGAGGCCGATGCCCCCGGGCACGGAGTCGAGTTCCGTCAGCGCGAAGCCGTCCTCGGTCAGCAGCAGGTCGGGCCGCAGCACCGGGGGCAGGACGCCGCGGTTGCGCGGATCGCGGGCATGGGCGATCAGGGCGGCGGGCTTGCCGCGGTCCAGATATTCGGCCACCCACGGCGCCAGCAGGGTCTTGTTGCGCAAGAGGTTGCGGCCGCTCGCGGAACGAAGATAAAGGGTTTCCAGCGCCTGGTGAAATTCCAGGCAAGCCGTGCCGATGGCCGCCAGTTCCTCGGCCTGCTCCGGCGAGACCGGCCAGGCCGCGGGCGACAGCTGCCAGGTCTTGGCCTCGAACAACGGCTGGGCGTCGAGGGCGGAGTGGATGGCGGCGTAGGGCAGGTCAGGCATGAAAAGACGAAGACTGAAGGCCGAAGGCTTGAAATTGCGAATCAGAACTCCGCGCCCGGCCGGGCGTGGAGTTCTGATTCGCAGATCGGAGATGGGAGTCCGGAGATCGGAGATCGAAGACTTCCATGCGTTTGAGCTTGCGGTGCGGCCCGGGATTGGTAGGAGCGGGCGTCCCCGCCGACCGCACATCGCGGCATAAAGCCGCCCCTACCGCCCACCGGCCGCACGGATCGTCCTGCCAGCATTCGATCTCCGAACTCCGATCTCCCATCTCCCATCGACGAATGACCCTGCGCTTCGCGCAGGGTCATTCGTCGATCTGAATATCCTTGTTCCGGTGCCGCGGACAGCCGGCGCGGAGCCAGCCGTTGATGAAGCGGTCGAGGTCGCCGTCGAGCACGCCCTGGGTGTCGCTGGTGCTCACGCCGGTGCGCAGGTCCTTCACCATCTGGTAGGGCTGCAGCACGTAGCTGCGGATCTGGCTGCCCCAGCCGATCTCGCCCTTCTCGCCGTAGAACTTTTCCATCTCACTGCGCTGCTCATCGAGCCTCTTCTCGTACAGGCGCGCCTTGAGGACGTTCAGCGCGCTGGCGCGGTTCTTGATCTGCGAACGCTCGTTCTGGCAGACGACCACGATGTTGGTCGGTATGTGGGTGAGGCGCACCGCGGAGTCGGTGGTGTTGACGCCCTGCCCGCCCTTGCCCGACGAGCGGTAGACATCGACGCGGATCTCGCTCTCGGGGATCTCGATGTTGATGTCCTCGTTGATCTCGGCGATCACGTCCACCGCGCAGAAGGAAGTGTGGCGGCGCTTGTTGGCGTCGAAGGGGCTGATGCGCACGAGCCGGTGCACGCCGCGCTCGGCCTTGATGTAGCCGTAGGCGTTTTCGCCCTTGATGAGGAGGGTGGCCTTGCTGATGCCGGCCTGGTCGCCCACCTGCACGTCCTGCAGCTCCACGGTGAAGCCGCGGCGCTCGGCCCAGCGGTTGTACATGCGGAAGAGCATGTCGGCCCAGTCGTTCGACTCGGTGCCGCCCGCGCCGGCCTGGATGGAGAAGATGGCGTTGTTGCGGTCGAACTGGCCGGTGAGGAAGGAGGCGATTTCCAACGCGTCGAGTTCCGTGACCATACCGGCCACCGTCTCGTCCAATTCCCTGGCGTACAGCTCGAGTTCGGCCCCGGTGGTGGCCTCGACCAACTCCACCATCACGCCCAGGTCGTCGACCCGCTTCTGGAAGGCGACCACGGGCAGCACCGACTTTTTCAGGCTGTTAAGCTTCGCGATGTGCTTCTGCGCGCGCTCGTTGTTGTTCCAAAAATCCGGATCCCCCTGCTGGGCCTCCATGGCCTCGATTTCCCGCTGTTTTTGTTCGCAGTCAAAGAAACCTCCACAGGTGTCCGGCTCGTTTCTTGATGTTCTCGATGTGGTTGAAGGTCTCGGGTGCGATCATGGCGGGGGGCAATGGCCGCAAAGACTGGCGGGAGGTGCAAGCGGTAATTGCGGGGGGGGACCAGACGGATGCGACGGGTTAGGGTCTCACGCGGAGGCGCGGAGGGCGTGGAGGTGGGAACCACTGGTATTCACAGATTTCACTGCAATGAGGGAAATCCCGATTCTGCCAGGGTTCATCCGTGCACATAAGTGGTTTCTCCTCCGCGCCCTCCGCGCCTCCGCGTGAGCATATTGATCCTGCGAAAACGAACCCCGCTCAACCTCGCAGCGTCCCGGCGGCCTGCTCGGCGAGGAAGCTCGCGTAAGTCGCGGCCACGCCCTCGCGCAGGGCGGTGCGCGCCCGCCAGCCGAGGGCGGTGAGCTTCGAGACATCCATCAGCTTGCGCGGCGTGCCGTCGGGCTTGGTGGCATCCCAGGCAATCCGGCCGGTAAAGCCAACGGTCGCGGCCACGATCTCGGTCAGCTCGCGGATGGTGACATCCGTGCCGGTGCCCACGTTGATGAGGTCGGGCGGATTCGGCAGGCGCAGAAGGAAGGCACAGGCATCGGCGAGGTCGTCGACGTGCAGGAACTCGCGGCGGGGCGAACCGGTGCCCCAAGCGGTGACCTCGGCCCGGCCGGCGGTTTTGGCCTCGTGAAACTTGCGGATGAGCGCCGGCAGCACATGCGAATTCTGCAAATGGTAGTTGTCCCCGGGCCCATAGAGGTTGGTCGGCATGGCGGAGTGGTAGCACACGCCGTGCTGCCGCCGGTAGAACTCGCAGAGTTTCAGGCCGGCGATCTTGGCGATGGCATAGGCCTCGTTGGTCGGTTCCAGCGGGCCGGTCAGCAGGCAATCCTCGGCCATCGGCTGCGGGGCGAGTTTCGGGTAGATGCAGGAACTGCCGAGAAAGAGCACCCGCTTAACCCCGGCGGCATAGGCGCCGTGGATGCAATTCGCCGCCATCATCAGGTTCGAATAGATGAAATCGGCCGGATAGGTGCTGTTCGCCTGGATCCCGCCCACCTTCGCCGCCGCGATGATCACGGCATCGGGTTTCGCCGCGGCGAGGAACGCCGCCGTCGCCGCCTGGTTCTCAAGATCCAGCTCGCGCCGCGTCCGCAGCAGCAGGTTGACGCCCGTCTCGCGCCGGCAACGCCGCACCAGCGCCGCCCCGACCATGCCGTTATGCCCTGCGATGAAGAGTTTCATTTTTAGTAGTGGGTAGTGAGTAACGGGTAGCGAGCAGGAAGTGGCTTGTGGCTACGAGCGTGAGCGAGTGGAGGATCGAATGCCCGCTACTCACTACCCGCTACTCGCTACTGTTGCCTCATGGCTTCGGCAGCGCCGCAATCTGCGCCTCGCGCTTCGCGAGCTCCAGGTCGGCGTCGGTCATGATCTTCACGAGCTCCTTGAACTTCACCCTGGGCTCCCAGTTGAGCTGGCGCTTGGCCTTGGCGGGGTCGCCGATCAGGAGTTCGACCTCGGCGGGACGCTCGTACCGGGCGTCATGCCGGACGTATTTCTGCCAGTCGAGGCCCAGCAGGCCGAAGGTCTCCTCGATGAACTCCTTCACCGAGTGGGTCTCGTTGGTCGCGACCACATAGTCGTCGGGCCGGTCCTGCTGGAGCATGACCCACATCATCTCGACGTATTCCTTGGCGTAGCCCCAGTCGCGCTTGGCGTCGAGGTTGCCCATGTACAGCGAGTCCTGGAGGCCCATCTTGATGCGGGTGGCGGCCCGGGTGATCTTGCGGGTGACGAAGGTCTCGCCGCGCCGGGGGCTCTCATGGTTGAACAGGATGCCGTTCGAGGCGTGGAGATTGTAGCTCTCGCGGTAGTTCACGGTGAGCCAGTAGGCGTAAACCTTGGCGCAGCCATAGGGCGAACGCGGCCAGAAGGGCGTGGTCTCCGTCTGCGGCACCTGCTGGACCTTGCCGAACATCTCCGACGACGAGGCCTGGTAGAACCGGCACTTCTTCACGAGGCCGGCCTCGCGGATCGCCTCCAGGATGCGCTGGGCGCCGAGGCCGTCGACGTCGCCGGTGTACTCGGGAATGTCAAAGGAGACGCGGACGTGCGACTGCGCGCCGAGGTTGTAGATCTCATCCGGCTGGAGCTGGTAAAGCAGCTTCACCATCTGCACCGAGTCGGCGAGGTCGCCATAGTGCAGGAAGAGGCGCACCCCGTTGACGTGCGGGTCGCGGTAAAGGTGATCGATGCGACTGGTGTTGAAGGTCGACGCCCGGCGGATGACGCCGTGCACCTCGTAACCCTTGGCGAGCAGCAGCTCGGCGAGGTAGGAACCGTCCTGACCGGTGATGCCGGTGATGAGTGCTTTCTTCATTTTGCGTTGAACTCAGACAAATGCCCCCGGGGGCGACAAGCCCTGATAAATCATTTCTGCCGGTACCGGGGCATTTGAGGATATTTCCCAATCAGGGCATTTAATTGCGGCCGGCTCCTAATCTATTATGCACACTCGTTCGTCATACTGGATGGCTAACTGCGAGATCAGGGCTCTTTCTTTCCTTTGCTGGTGTGTTAGTTTCCCCGACCTCAGAGTAGCCCAGCCTGCCCAAATCTCCCTGAGTTCATGCTCCCAAAATCCACCCCGCCGGTCCAGAAACTCCAACGCTTGTGTTGTCTCCAGCTGGATCGATGGTGGTTGACGGCCCCACCCGCGGCGGCGTCAGGCGGAGGTTGGCGAGCCACGGCGAGCGGAAAGGAGGCCGGTCATGCACTGGATTGACTGGCTCATCACGATCATCCCGGTGGGACTGGTGCTGTGGCTGGCGTTTTATTCGCGCCGCTATGCCCGGGGTGTCGCCGATTTCCTCGCCGCCGGGCGCGTGGCCGGCCGGTACGTGATCTGTGTCGGCGACCTGGAAGCCGGCCTGGGCCTCTACACCATGGTGATGCTGGTGGAGGTGAATTACCAGACCGGCTATGCGCTGTCCTTCTGGGAATACCTGGTCGCCCCGCTGTCGATCGTCATGGCACTGACCGGCTACTGCACCTACCGGTACCGCGAGACCAAGGCGCTGTCCATGGGGCAGTTTCTGGAACTCCGCTACAACCGGTCCTTCCGCATCTTCGCCTCCTTCATCCGCGCGACCTCGGAGACCCTGGCCAACGGGATCGGCCCGGCCGTGGCGGCGAATTTCTTCATCTATTACCTGGGGCTGCCCCACCGCTGGATGGTCGGGGGCTTTGAGGTGCCATTGTATGCGACCGTCATGGCGCTGTGCCTCCTCATGGCGGTGATCGTCATGTGGACGGGCGGACGCGTGTCCCTGCTCATCACCGACTGCATCCAGGGGCTGATGAGCTACCCGATCTTCGTGATCATCACGGTCTATGTGCTGACCACCTTTTCGTGGAGCGGGGAGATCTCCCCGGCGCTGATGGACCGGGTGCCGGGCCAGAGTTTCCTGAACCCCTTCGACATCGAGCAGCTGCGCGACTTCAACATCTTCGCCCTGGCGGTGACCGTCATGATACGAATCCTCAACCGCGCCAGTTGGTTCGGGGCCGACAACACCGGTTCGGGCCGCACGCCCCACGAGCAGAAAATGGCCGGCATCCTCGGCACCTGGCGCAACGGCTTCGCCATGGTGATGTGCACGATGGTGGCCATCGCCATCATCACCGTGCTGACCCACGAGAACTTCGCCAGGGACGCCCGCGTGATCCGTCAGGAACTTTCCCGCAAGGTCATTGAGGAGGTGGTGGCGGACGCCGGGATGCGCGACCGCCTCCGGACCAACCTCGATGCCATTCCCGAGCAGCGCCACCGCATCGGCATCGATGCGCCCCTTTCGCAAAAGCACAACCTCGACACCCCCTACCTGGACACGGTCAGCGACACCCTCGGCAAGGACGGGGAAAGCAATTTCATCTTCCAGAAATTCCGCACCAAGTACTTCCAGATGATGACGGCGGTCAGTTTTCGGGAGATGCTGCCGATCGGTCTCGCGGGTCTCTTCTGCCTGCTGATGGTCATGCTGATGATCTCGACCGACGCCTCGCGGATGTTCAACAGCACCACCGTGATCATGCAGGACATCATCATGCCGCTGCGCCGGACGCCCCTGACCCCGGAGCAGCACGTGCTGTGGCTGCGGATGTCCGCGGTCATGGTGGCGGTATTCTTCTTCCTGTTCTCGATGTACTTCGTGCAGCTGGATTACATCCGGATGTTCACCACCATCATGGCGGGGGTGTGGCTGGGCGGGGCCGGACCGGTGATGGTGTTCGGGCTCTACAGCCGGTTTGGCAACACGGCGGGCGCCTTTGCCGCCGTGATCTTCGGGTCCGGGGTCAGCCTGGCGGGCATGTTCCTGCAGCGGATCTGGGCCCAGTACGCCTATCCCTTCATTGACCGGATGGGCTGGGCCGAGGCAGGTGACAAATTCCTCCGCGCGGTATCGTCGCCGTTTTCGCCCTACATCGAATGGCATCTGGATCCGGTCAAGTTCCCCATCAACTCATGGGAATTGCTGGGCATCGCGATGACCGGCGGCCTCATCTGCTATGTCGGCGCCTCACTCCTCACCTACCGCAAGCCCTATAATCTGGAAAGGATGCTCCATCGCGGCAAATACAGCATTGATGGGGAAAAGCACATCAAGTCCCCCTGGACCTGGCGGTCCTTCATAGACCGCTGGCTCGCGTGGTCGGTCTTCGCCTACACCTTTGGCTACCAGATCGGTCTGTGCTTCGTCGTGGTGGTGATCTGGAACGTCATCTCCCCCTGGCCGGCGGAATGGTGGAGCCTGTATTTCTACGTCAACAGCCTCCTGATCGCGGGCGTCATCGGGGTGATCTCAACGGTCTGGTTCATGATCGGCGGCATCATCGATACCCGCCGGCTGTTCCGGGATCTGGACGCCCGGCTGGACAACCCGCTCGACAACGGCCGGGTGGAGAACCACGTCTCGCTGATGGACAAGGCCGTGTTCCAGGCCAAGGACCTGAACGACGAGGACTCCGAGGAAAAGAAGAAGCAGCGCTGACCGCCAGCCTGCTGTCAGCGAAGGTCAGACAACTCCTGAGCTTGGAAAGGTGGAGCGAGCTTGCTCGCGACCGATGGTCGCAAACCGTCGCGAGCAAGCTCGCTCCCACCTCCGGCTGACATCGCATCGGTCGCAATCGCGGCCAATTTCCCCGGATTGATGAGGTACCCCAAGGCGCTGGCCCGGTATTAAGCGGCGCCGCCCCGCGCCCGCGGCGGCACCAAGGCCAGCCAACGGGCGGGGAGACGCTGGGCGATCAAAACCTCGAACTGCCGGCGATTGCGCTGGTAGATGACGCCAAGGGTGATGATCGCGAGCCCGATGAAGGTCAGCGCAAAGGGGAACAGGATGGAGTCCTCGAACACCCGGTACGCCAGATGCCCGATGTAGCCGGTAACCCCCAGGGCGCCGCAGATCACGAACATGAGCCGGCGCAGCACCAGCGAGAGTCCGATGAGCACCACATTGATCAGGCCATAAAGGAACTTGCCGAGTTCGCTGCCGCTTTCCATCAGCGACAGTCCGCCCCAGAAAGCGAGCAGGCCGAAGAGGTAAATCCAGAACGAGAAATCATCATCCCGGCCGCGCAGATCCACGGCATAGGCGCCGACCAGCATGGCCAGGCCGAAAAACAGGGAGATCCATTTCCGCACCTCCCAATCGTAATCCCCCGCCCCCATCAGCAGCGGAAACAAATCCATCGAGAGATACCACAACGCCACCGCGATCGGCGCGGTCAGGAACGGAAAACGCCGGAAGCGCAGCGCGACCAGTCCGGCCAGAACCGTGGCGATCTCGAGGGTGAACCAGCTGCCCTTGATCCAGAAATGGAAACCCTGGTAAGCCCCGGGATCGCCCTGCGGCCAGAGTTCCAGCGCCCGCAAAACGCCATAGGTGAAGAGCGGCGTCATGCCCACGGCGACGGTGAACAGCAGCCCGCCGGGCACACGCAGACCCAGCCGGTCCCACAGCGCCCGGCCGGCCAGCACAAAGCAGGCGGCATAACACGCCGCGACCGTGGCGATGCCCCAGCCGCCCAGTCCCTCCCACGCCTTGGTCATGTACCAGCCCATCGCGCCGATCACGATCAGCGCCCCGGCATAGTAGGCGACATTCGCCGCATCGAACCGCGGTTTGTCCGCGCGGCGCTGCTCCAGCGCACCCCAGAGTTTCTCGTCCTGCCCCGGGGTCAGCAACCCCTGCTCCGCCGCCCAGCGCAAATCGTCACGGGAGATTTTCATGCGCGCGGATGCTAGCAGCGACCGGGACGTGTGCGCAGCTCTTTTGTACGCCGGGAACCATGCGGGCTCGGCGCAACATTGCCGTGTAGCTGCGAGCGTGAGCGAGTGGGTGGTGCAGGGCCGGACTCGCCTGAGGCGAGCGGGTCCTTGTGCGCCTGCGGCGCATTGGTCCGTGCCTCGATGATCCCCTTGGCAACGCAGCGCTGTCAGGCGTCACCAAGGTGACGCCCTGCATGGCTTCCACTCGCTCACGCTCGTACCTGCCCGTGCGAGCCGGTCGCGCTCCCGCTTCAGGCAGCACCGAGCTTGGCCGAAAGATCCACCAACTGCCGCGCCACCGCTTCCACCGACTTGAGTGCGCGCGCATCCTTCAGGCCGCCGGCGGCATCAAACGCCTCGTGCGCCTTGGGCAGCATGCACTGCGCGGGCACGACCTGGCAGCCGAGGTGCAGCAACAGATGCCGCGCATGCATCATCGAACGCACCCCGCCAAGCGCCCCGGGTGAAGCGGAAAGCACCGCCGCGACCTTGCCGATGAACGGGTTTTCCTCCGCGCGGCTGATCCAGTCGACGGTGTTTTTCAGCAGGGGCGTGATGAACGAATTGTACTCGGGCGACGCGATCAGCAGGCCCTGGTGCGTGTTGACGAGATCGATGAGCTTCACAGCGGCAGGCGGGAGGCCGCGGGCATCCTCTTCGTCGCCATGATACAGCGGCAGCGACAGCTCATTCAGATCGATCAGGGTGACTTCGCCGCCGGCCGCGCGGGTGGCCGCGACGGCGACGGCGAGCAGTTTGCGGTTGAGCGAATCACGCCGGGCGCTGCCGGCAAAGGCGAGGATGCGGGGTTGGGGTGTGGTAGGCATGCCCACAGGCAAGCCCATCCCACCACCAGCGCAAGCCGCAGGCCTTACTTCAAACCGGGTAAACCACTAATGCACACTGATGGTGGGGAAGGGAGTAAATAAAACCATCGAACCACAAAACCAATGAACCACAGCTGGGCACTGATTCGATCCTATCAGTGAAGATCAGTGTGCATCAGTGGTTCCCCAGTTTGACGGTTTGGTATTCCCGCCCTTCCCCGCCATCAGTGAAGATTAGTGGTAAAAAACGCCTTGGCCCGGTTCACCCCAGCGACTTCAACAGCCGCTCGAGTTCAGTCCGCTTGGCCTGCTGGTCGGCGAGCTGTTTGCGGGCGCCGGCGATCACGGCCGGAGGCGCCTTGCTGACGAAGGCCTCGTTGCCCAACCGGGCCTCGGTGCCGGCGATGTGCTTCGCGAGGACCTCGATCTCCTTGCCCAGCCTGGCCTTCTCGGCGGTGCTGTCGCCGCCCTTGAACTGGCGGATCAGATTCCAGGAACCGTGGGCGGTGACGCACACCGGGGCGTTGGGCGACATGGCCCCGCGCGTGATGGTGGCGGCCCCGACCATGCGCTTCAGCTTCACGAGATTGGCCTCGATGGTCGCCCACTGGCGGTCGGCCGCCTCGACCACGAACTCGCTGTCCTTCCTGGCCGCCTCGCTCTGGTCGGCCTTGAGCGCGCGCAGGAGCGATACGGTCTGCTTGATCTGGCCCACCTCCGCGGCGGCATCGAGATTGAGATGGAGCCCGTGCAGCACGCCGGCATTGGCGAGCCCCGAGGCATCCTCGTAACCGGCCTGGTAGATGAACGCCCCTTCGGCCCCGTAACCGAGCAGGCGCCACAGTTCCTCCGTGATGAACGGCGTGAAGGGGTGCAGCAGCAGCAGGGTCTGGCGGAGCACGAGGTCCTGGATCGCGAGGCAGTTGGCCTTGAGTTCGGGCGACTGGAGCTTGGCCTTGGAAACCTCGACGTACCAGTCGCAGAAATCATTCCAGAAAAACGCGTAGATCGCCTGCGCGGCCGCGCTGAACTCGAACTGCCCGAAGCAGCGGTCCACCTCGCGCGTCGTCGTGAACAGGCGGTCGAGAATGGCATGGTCGTCCGCATCAAAGCGCGTCGGGCTGAGACGCGAGAGGATCCGCGACACGGAGGAATTGTCCGCCATCTCGCCGCTCATCTGACGGAAGCGGCAGGCGTTCCAGAGCTTGTTGCAGAAATTCTTCCCGCCCTCGATGCGGTCCTCCTGGAAACGGATGTCCTGGCCCTGGGGGGCGATGGACACGATGCCGAAGCGCAGGTCGTCGGCGCCGTATTTCGCAATGAGATCGAGGGGATCGGGCGAATTGCCCAGGGACTTCGACATCTTGCGGCCGAGCGCGTCGCGGATGATGCCGGTGAAATACACATCCTTGAACGGGATGCGCTGCCCGATCGGCTGGCCGGGATTCGAATACTCCAGCCCGGCCATGATCATGCGCGCGACCCAGAAGAAGATGATGTCCGGCCCGGTCACGAGCGTGCTGGTGGGGTAAAAGTAATGGTAGCCCGACTTCGCCATCTCGTCGCGATCCGGCCAGCCGAGCGTCGCCAGCGGCCAGAGCCAGGAGGAGGCCCAGGTGTCGAGGACGTCCTCTTCCTGCACCCAGCCGGTCTTGTCCGCGGGGCCCTCCAGCGAAACGTGCACCTTCGCCGGATCCCGCAGGTCGGCCTCGGTGAGCTTTTCCTTGTCGAGACCGGCGCGGTACCAGACCGGGATGCGGTGGCCCCACCAGAGCTGGCGGCTGATGCACCAGTCCTGGATGTTCTCGAGCCAGTGCAGGTAAACCTTGGACCAGCGCTCGGGATGGAAACGGATGTGGCCGTCGCGCACTGCGGCCTTGGCCTCCTCGACGCGCGGATAGCGGAGCCACCACTGCCAGGTGAGCCGCGGCTCGATGGGCACATCGGCGCGCTCGGAGTAGCCGACGTTGTTCTCGTAGGGCTCCTCCTGCACGAGGGCGCCGCTCGCCTTCAGGAGTTCGACGGCGCGCTTGCGGCCGGCAAAACGGTCCATGCCGGCCAGTTCGGGCCCGGCGAGGTCGTTGAGCGTGCCGTCGGCATTGAGCACGTCGACCGGCGGAAGCTGGTGGCGCTGGCCGATCTCGAAATCCACCTTGTCGTGCGCCGGCGTGATCTTCAGCGCGCCGGAGCCGAATTCCCTGTCCACCATCGCATCGGCGATGATGGGAATTTCCGCCGCCGGCCCGAGCGGACGGCGCACCTTCCGCCCGAGCAGCGCGGTGTAGCGCGGGTCCTCGGGATGGACGGCAATCGCCACGTCGCCGGGTATCGTCTCGGGGCGCGTGGTCTTGACGGTGATGTACTCGCCGGGGCGGTCGACGATCTCATAGCGCACCTGGTAAAGGTGGCCCTTCACCGGCTTCATGATGACTTCCTCGTCGGAGAGGGCCGTGAGCGACACCGGGCACCAGTTCACCATGCGCTTGCCGCGATAGATGTGCCCCTTGGCAAAAAGGTCCGTGAACACGGTGAGCACCGCCTTGGAGTAGTGCGGGTCCATCGTGAACTGCGTCCGGCTCCAGTCGCAGGAGGCGCCGAGCGCCCGCAGCTGCTGGAGAATCATGCCGCCCTTCTCCTCGCGCCATTCCCAGACCTTCGCGAGGAACTTGTCCCGGCCGAGGTCGCGGCGGTGCTGCTTCTGCTTGCGCAACTCCCGCTCGACGACGGTCTGCGTCGCGATGCCGGCGTGGTCGGTGCCCGGCAGCCAAAGGGCCTCCCGGCCCTCCAGGCGCGCCCGGCGGATGAGGATGTCCTGCAGCGTGTTGTTCAGCACATGGCCCATGGTCAGCACGCCCGTCACATTGGGCGGCGGAATCATGATGCTGTAGGCCCGTTTGCCCGGGTTCACCCGACCCGCAAATGCGCCAGCCGTCTGCCAGGCGGCATACCATTTTTTTTCAACCTCGTGCGGTTCGTAGCTCTTGCTGATTTCGGCCATGGCAGGTGCGGGGATGTGAACCGCGGAGAAAACCGCGCCGGCCGGTTCGACGCAAGTGGTTAAATCCCCTCGCGCATGGCCGCTTTTTGGCTTCACTGCTGCCTCTTTCATGTCCGCCCACCAGCTCCCGCCCGCCCGTACCGTTCTGGCCCTCCCCGGCGAAGGGGGGGGGGGGGGGGGAAAACGCCCCCCCCCCGGGGCGGGGGGCGCGGTCCCCCCAACCCCGCCCCCCTCGATTCCGCCGAGCGCCTGGCCGTCTGCCGGGCCTTTCTGCAGGCGGAGCATGCCGCCCTGCGGGAGCACCACACCGCCGGGGCCTCCGGCTTCGCCATCGTGCGGGCCCGCTCCGCCCGGGTGGACGAGCTGCTCCACCGGCTCTTCGCCCATGCCCTGCACACCTTCGAGCGCACCCATGGCGCCCCGCCCGTGCCGGTCGCCCTGGTGGCGCTCGGCGGCTACGGCCGGGGCGAACTCAGCCCGCACAGCGACGTGGATGTCATGTTCCTGTTTCCCGCCAAGACCAAGCCGGCCACGGTGAAACCCCTCCAGGAGCACCTCACCAACGAGATCCTCTACCCGCTCTGGGACTGCGAACTCAAGGTCGGCCATTCCACCCGCAATGTGGACGAGGTGTTCGTCGAGGCCCGCAAGGACATCCAGACCAAGACCTCCCTGCTCGAATCCCGCCTCATCGCCGGATCAGCCGTGCTCTACGAGAACTTCGCCTCCGCCTACCAGAGCTACTTCACCACCGAGGACCCCAAGGCCTACATCGCCGCGCGGCTCGACGACCAGGTCGCCCGCCGGGCCAAGTACGGCGACACGGTTTTCCTGCAGGAACCGGACATCAAGAACGGCGTCGGCGGCCTGCGGGACTACCATAACACCCTCTGGATGGCCCGGGTGAAACTGGGCATCACCAACATGGACGAACTCGCGGCGCAAAACTACCTGCCCGCCGCCGATGTCACCGCCTTCAACCAGGCCTACGACTTCCTGCTCCGCGTCCGGAACGAACTGCACTTCCTGGTCAAGCGCCCCACCGACCTGCTCGACCTCGAAAGCCAGTCCCGCATCTCCGTCAGCCTGGGCTACACCCAGGCCGGCGACCTGCAGCGCGTCGAGCGGTTCATGGAGGACTACTACCGCGCCGCCAACACCATCCATCGCACCTCCAAGCTCGTCGAAAGCCGCCTCGCCCTGAGCCTCGACCGGGATGAAAGCGGCAAAATCTCCTTCCGCGAGGTCCTGCGCGCCCAGCGCAACCAGCGCACCAAGCGGCTCGACGGCTTCATCCTCCGCGGCCGGGAACTGGCCGCCGAGCAGCCCGGGGTGTTCCAGGCCGACCCGGTCCGCCTCATCCGCGTCTTCCGCCACTGCCAGCAGCTGGACTGCGCCCCCGATTTTCACCTCGCCCAGCTGATCCGGGCGAGCCTGCCCCTCATCACCCCCGAGGTGGTGAATTCCCCCGACGCCAACACGAGCTTCCGGGCCATCCTCTCCCAGCCCGGCGAGGTCCACCCCACCCTGAGCCTCATGCACGAACTGGGGGTCCTGGGGCGCTTCATCCCCGAATTCGACAAGCTCACCTGCATGGTGCAGCACGAGTTCTACCACCGGTACACCGCCGACGTGCACGTGTTGAACACGATCCGCGAACTGGACCGCATCTTCACCCAGGCCGAGCCCATCACCCTCAAGTACCGCGAGGCCCTCCACGAGACCGCCGACCCCGACCTGCTCTACCTCATTCTCCTGCTGCACGATATCGGCAAGGCGGAGGGCATCCAGGGCCACGCCGAGAGCGGCGTCCGCCTCGCCGGCCCCATCATGGACCGTCAGGCCATTTCGCCCCGGATGAAGAAGGTTGTTTCATTTGTCGTAAAAAATCATCTCATCATGGCACGATTCTGGCAGAAGCGGGATGTTGATGACCCCCAGACTGCCGCTGCCTTCGCCGAACTCGTCGAGGATGACGAACAGCTCCGCTATTTGTATGTCCATACCTTCTGCGATGCCCGCGGCACCGCGGTCAGCCTCTGGAACAGTTACAAGGACACCCTTCATACCAGCCTATACCGCTCGACCCTCGAACGCTTGAAACTTGGCGAGGGTGTCCACGCCAGTTATCAGGAGAGAAAGCTCATGATCCAACAGGAACTCATCGCCCGCACCATCCCCGGCATCAGCCCGGAGGAAATCACGGCCCACTTCGGCCTCCTGCCGGAGCGTTACTTTGTGCACACCGACTCCGCCGAGATTTCCCTGCACATCTCGATGGTCAACCGGCTCCTCAAGTCCATTTCCGGGGCCGACTCGGTCGGTTCGCTCAAGCCCATCATTGACTGGAAGGACGACATCAACCGCTCCCTCACCATCGTCAATGTGGTCACCTGGGACCGCGCCGGGCTCTTTTACAAGCTCGCCGGCGCCTTCAGCGTCGCGGGTCTCTCCATCCTCGGCGCCAAGGTCATCTCCCGCTCCGACCACATCGCCATCGACACCTTCTACGTGGTCGAACCCGGCCGCGGCGTCGTCCAGAGCGTCAGCGCCCAGGAAACCTTCGCGAAGACCATTGAATCCGCCCTGGTCACCAACCGGGACCTCTACCCGGAAATTTTCGCCCAGGCCAAAAAGCTCACCAGCCGCTACGCCGCCAATCCCAACGCCGGCCCGCACACCTCCTTCCCGCCGACCGTCGAGGTGTACCACGAGCTCTCCATGGAGCGCACCATCGTGGACATCCAGGCCCGCGACCAGATCGGCCTGCTGTACCGCCTCGCCAAGACCATTTCCGACCAGGGTTTCGACATCACCTTCGCCCGCATCGGCACCGAGCGCGGCGTAGCCCTCGACACCTTCTACATCGAGAGCTCCGACCCCGCCCGCCCCGCCGACACCGCCCGTTTGCACACCCTGCGGGACACGCTCGCCGAAGTCATCAAACCCGCGGAGCAAGTGAATACCGGATTGGGGAAACCGGAGGCCGGATAGAACCGAAATCCGATGAACTGCTGATGGGATTTCGCCCGTGAGTGTTGCCTGGAATCTGCAGGGCGAGATTACGTTCCCCGCCTTCAATTTACCGCGACTGATTTCCAATCGTTTTCGGGCTAAACCCGAAACTATCCGGTATCCGCAATTCGGTATCCAAAATGAAAAAATCCGGATTGGGGAAACCGGGTGCGACTTTCGGTCGATTTCCCGGATTGCGGACATCGGAGGCCGAATAGGCTGACGGGATGACCCGTGAAGAATTCAAGGCTCGCACGAAGGCTTATGCCCTTCGAGTGATCAAAGTTGTGGATGCGCTCCCGCGTGACTCCGTGGCCAAGGTACTTGGACACCAGCTCCTCCGGAGTGGAACGTCAGTCGGTGCTAATTATCGAGCGTCCATCCGCGCCAGATCGCGGCCCGACTTCATCGCCAAAATGGGTATTGTAGAGGAAGAATGTGATGAATCCCTGTTCTGGATGGAGCTCCTCGTCGATTCTGGGCGGATGAAAGCCGATCGACTCATGGAATTGATGCGCGAGGGCGGAGAAATACTGGCCATCACTGTCGCATCCATCAAAACTGCCCGTCGTGGCCGATCATCCGACCGAACCTAAGAACCCACCATTCGCCGGGTCCCCCAATCCGGTATCCGGTTTCCCATCCCCCCCATCCGGTATCGGAAGCTCTCTACGCCATCGCTGCGCTGGCCGGCCGCGACCTCCCCGCCACCGCCGCCGCCCAGACCGCCCTCACGATCATGGTCCGGGCCGTCAACGGTCGCAGCGGCGCCCTGCTGCTCTTCAATCCCGATACCAACCGGCTGGAACTGGAGGCCCGGCACCTCCTGCCCAATGTCAATGACGGCCTGACCTTTGAACTGGGCCAGGGCCTGCCCGGCTGGGTCGCCCTGCACGGCCAGCCCCTCCTCGCCACCGATGTGGATGCCGACGCCCGTTACCGCGCGGTGCATGAGCATGTCCGCTGCCAGATGGCCGTCCCGCTCCGGGCGGACGAGCACGTCGTCGGCGTGGTCTTCGTCGACCATGAACGCGCCGGCGCCTTCACCGCCCGGGAACTCGAGCTGCTCGGGACCCTGGCCGACGAGACCGCCCGCATGTTGCGCCGGCTCTGGCACTTCGAACACCTGCAGGACAAGGCCCGCCAGTTCGAAACCCTCATCACCACCGGGCAGTCGCTGGTCGCAAAACTCGAGGCCCAGGACCTGTTTGACACCCTGACCCGCGATGCCCGGCACATGCTGGCCGGCCGCGCCTGCTCCCTGCTGCTGCATGACTCGGAGCGCAACACCCTGCGCTGCGTCTCCCTCGCGGCCGAAATCCCCCTCGCGCCGCCGGCCGGCGACCTCCCGCCCGCCACCTGCCTCGCCGGCGTCACGCTCAACACGCGCCGCCAGGCCGAGTTTCTCGACATCCAGTCGCCCGAGTATCGCGGCCTCGCCGACCTGCCGGACGATCCCGGGCTGCACTCCGTCCTCATCACCCCGCTCATTTATGAACAGGAGGTGCTCGGCGCGCTCATCGTGTTCAGTGGTCGCGTCCACCGTTTCGACAACGACGCCAAGCGCCTCTGCGCCGCCCTTGCCAGCCTCGGCGCCGTCGCTCTCCAGAACACCCGGCTCTACGCCCGCGTCTTTCGCAGCGAGGAAACCCTCCGCAAGAGCGAGCAGCTCACCACCCTCGGCCTGCTCGCCGCCGAGATCGCCCATGAGATCCGCAACCCGCTCACCGTGCTCAAGCTGCTGCACGGCGGACTCGGCCTCGATTTTGCCGCCGATGATCCCCGTCGCACCGACATGCGGGTGATCGGCGAGAAACTCGACCAGCTCGAGGCCATCGTCACCCGCGTCCTGCAATTCGGCCAGACCCCCTCCAACCTCCACTCGCGCTGGTCGCTGGCCGATATTGTCAACGACACCCTCCTGCTCGTCCGCCTCAAGCTCGCCCAGGCCAAGGTGCAGGTGCACTACGAGCCGCCCGCGCGCACGCCGTTCGTGGAAGGTCACAAGGGCCAGCTCCAGCAGGTTCTGCTCAATGTGATTCTCAACGCCATGCAGGCCATGCCGGGCGGCGGCAGCCTCACCGTCACCTTGGTCACCGAGGGCCCCGCCGCCGTGCTCGACCTGACCGATACCGGCACCGGCATCCCGCCGGCCATTCGCGACCGCATCTTCGACTCCTTCCTGTCCGGTCGCGAAGGCGGCACCGGCCTCGGCCTCGCCATCGCCAAGCGCGTCATGCTCAGCCATCACGGCGACATCGTCCTGGTAACCACCGGCTACAAGGGCACCACCATGCGCCTGAAGCTCCCGGTGGCGAGGTAGGGGCCTGCTCCAGTCGATTGTCCCCCCCCGCGCCCCCCCCCCCCCCCCCCCCGCTGCCCCCCCCCCAATCCGGCTTGTATCGTTTTTGTTTGGGGGGGCCGGCCCCCCCGCGGTTCCGCCAGGATTTTTTGTCTTGTTCTGCGTGACAGGGCTCGATCTCCCTGTTGATGTAGGGCTGGACCTTGGTCCAGCCGCGCCAGCCAGTTGGCACCACTGCGCTATCAAGCTGCATCAAGGTGCAGCCCTACAGGTCGAATCTCCCCAACCATCGCTTGCAAGCAGGCTCCTACCCAAGGCAAGGCCACCTTCGGATATTGAACCCGAAGGGAATTAATCTTCCGCTTCAAACCCCAAGTCCCATGTCCCTGCCGCCCACCGATCCCCGCGCCGGCGAAATCGCCCGCAAGAAACTCACCCTGGCCATCGTCTGCAGCGCACTGGTCATCGGCGCGCTGCTGCTGCTGGTGCTGCCCGTGAAGCTCCCGCTGCCGCTGCGCCTGGGCCTCGCCTTCACCGACCTCGTCGCCGCCGCCGCCGTGTGGTTGGTCGGTCGGCAGCATTTCTCGGGGAAGTGATTGCCGCTGTCCCAAGCAGGGCAGGTCTCCTCCTTCGCCAAGGCTACGGAGGACAGGTCTGACCTGCCTGTTTGACGTTCAGCCGCGGTTCAGCGCGCCAAGGATTGATGTAGGGCGGGGATTCCGATCCCCGCCTCGACTTTAGTATCCGGTAGGCAGCGAGCTTGCTCGCGCTCGAATCGTTTGCGCCTGTCCAGAGAGCGCCTGCCAGCGGGCTGCCTACCGTTGCAAGGCGGGGTTCGGACCTGTCCTCAGTAGGCCCGGCGAAACCCCGCCCTACAATTTTTCCTCAGGAAGGATTCAGCTTCAGGTCCACCATCAGATCCGACGCGATCTTCTCCAGATCCGCGCGCACGGCCGCCAGACTGGCCGTCGCCGGCACCGCCACCCGCACCCGTGCCTGAAAAAGTGTGCCGCCACCCATCGGGGCGCTCACCCGCTCGGAAGCCAGATCCTCGACGTTCAGCCCATGGGACGCCAGCACGGCCGAGACCGCCCGCAGGATTCCCGGCCGGTCCTGTCCGACCAGTTCCAGCGACGCAATCGTGCCGGCCATGCCCACGGGCGCTCCGCTCGCCGTGTGCAAAATCACCCGCAGCCCGGCCGACTCCAATTCACGCAGGGCGCGGACCAGGCCGTCGGCCTTTTCCGCGGGGACCTCGACCCGCAGGATGCCGGCAAATTGTCCGCCCAGATGACACATGCGGCTTTCGAGCCAGTTGCCGCCGTTGTCCGCCACGCGGGCCGCCACCAGTTGCACCAAACCGGGACGGTCCGCCCCGATGATTGTCATGACGAGGTTCGAGAGCATGCGGACTTATTACACCGGCCGGCGGGTTCAGCAATCCAAAGCCTCGGTCATCCGCGTCCGCCAGGGCGCGTCTTCAAATCAGAAGTCATTCTGTGCGCTGCCATCAGGGCAACTCCTGCCGAAGTTGGGAGCGCGCTGGGGAGTGGCTGCAAATCCCCCACAGCGGCAACGGCAGGCAGCCCGCTGGCGGGCGCGGGTTGGGCGCGAGCAAGCTCGCTGCCTACGCCTAAGCTCGCTCCCACCTTGACGGACAACGGGAATTGGCGACCGGAGCTACTGCTTCAGCTTCCGGTCCCCGCGCGTGTGCTCATCATGCGTGGCGTTCCAATAGGCGTCGGCCCACTGCTTCGAAAAGCGCTCCTGCGTCGGGTAGGCATACTCGGCCGAAGTCGCATGTCCGGCCTCCTTGCGGAACAGGAACAACTGCCGCGCCACGTCGTGGATCAGCGATCCGGATGGCGGCAGTTTTGGAAAAATCCTGCGCACCAGTTGTTTCAGCCGGGCCCACGGCCCGCGCGCCGGCTTGAACTGCGTCCGCTCGGGCCGGAAGGTCCAGGCCTGCTCCAGCCGGCAGTCCATCGAACGCAGCGTGGTCGCCAGGCCGAGCTGGTTGAAGAACGTGCAGGAGGTGGGTTCGTTATAGGGACTGCGCTCGACCGGGCAGACGAGCAGTTCCACGTCCTTGAGATAGGGCGACACGTTCATGCCGCTCTCGAGTGCCATGACTCCCTGCTCCTCCAGGCAATCAATGATCCGCTTCAGGCCCCAGAACGGATAACGGAGGTGATAGAGCACGCCAAAGAACAGGATCACATCAAAGCGGCCCATCGTCTCGGGGGTGAGTTCGTACAGGTTCATCTGCCGCATCTGCACCTTTGATTCAAAATGCGGGATCAACAGTTCCACCGCCCCAGTGGAGAGGTCGTTGTCGATGCCGATCACCTCGCGCGCCCCCCGGCGCTCAGCCTCGAACGAGAAGAGCCCGTCGCGGCAGCCGATGTCCAGCACCCGCTTGCCCTTGAAGTCCACCGACTCGAGACACTTCAGGTTGAAGGCCCACATGTCCTGGAACAGCGGCACCTGCGACGTCGTGGTCACGCCCTCCCCGAGGTCGAACGTGTGATACCAGCGATAGCGGCCAACGGCCTCGATCAGTTCCGCGCGGGTTTTCTTCATGGGAGTGGAGCATGAGGCGCCCCCGACGAACATCCAACATTCAACTTCCAACATCCAACGCTGAACGACAAATGCCGGATGAGAAAACGCTCAACGTTTAACTTTTAACGCTCAACGCTCAAGTGAGGGTGTAGCTACGAGCGTGAGCGAGTGGAAAACACGCGGCGAGAGCCCAACATCCACTCGCTCACGCTCGTAGCTACATTTCCGAAGTCCGCACTTCAGCGTTCAGCGTTAAAAGTTAAACGTTCAGCGTTCGGGCCGCCCCGCGGCCCGCCCGCTATTCGTCCAGCTCCACGTTCCAATACGCCAGGTCGAGGAAGTCCTTCCACATCTCGCGGTGCTGGTTGCCCAGGACGAGCGAGATCACGGGCCGCCATTTCGGCCGCACGGGCTTCCGGATCAGGCGCATATGCGCCTCGTGCGGGAGGCGGTTCGCCTTGCGCGAATTGCAGCGGATGCACGAGCACACGATGTTCTCCCACGTGGTCTTGCCGCCGGAATGGCGCGGGATGACGTGGTCGAGGTTGAGCTGCTCGCGCGGCATGACCTTGGCGCAGTACTGGCAGGTGTTCTTGTCGCGCTCGAAGACGTTGTTGCGCGTGAGCTTGAGCTCCTTGCACGGCAGCTTGTCGAAGAAGGTCAGCAAAATCACCCGCGGCAGCCGGATCGTGCGCGAGGGCGTGTGCACCGTCTCGATGGCCGCCAGCGGCGGGTTGCTCACCGAAAAATCCATCCAGTCCAGCATCGAGAAGGTGCGGAAATTATCCTCCTCGTTGTAAACCACCTGCGCATGCCCGCGGGCCAGCAGACCGAACGCCCGGCGCGCACCGATGATGTTCACCGCCTGCCATAGGCGGTTGAGCACCAGGACCGGTTGATCAAGGGCGAGCTCCATACGGGGCCATGGCTTTAGTGGCCCCGCCTCCCGAGTGTCAAGGGCCGGAACTGGAACCGGCCGGCGGCCGGTTCCAGTTTGGAGATGGGAGTCCGGAGTTCGGAGTTCGGAGTCCTACGTCGAATTCGATCTCCGATCTCCGAACTTCGATCTCCGAACAATGCCTCACCCCTTGTCCTGTGCCGAGGCCGGCTTCGCGGTCAGCGTCACACCCTTGAGTTTGATGCCCTCAAGTTTCTTGGCGATCAGCGCCGCATGCTCCGCCCTGACGTCCACGAGCAGGTGACGCTCGTGGAGGTCGATGGCGCCCACGACGTCCGCAGGCAGGCGGGTGACGCCCGCGATCTTGCCGACGACATCCGCCGGGGTGACGAGGTGTTCAAGGCCGATATTGAGACAAAGCGTGGCCATGCCGGCCTCGCGCCCGGTCCGTGCCGGCCGCGCATACTTGGCCTTCTTGGCCGGGAGCGCGGGCCGCTCGCCCGCGGGTTCGGTCGGCGCGGGCGCCGGTTCCGGCGCCGCTTTCGGAGTCATCGCCTGCTTGGCCCAGGCGGGCGCCGACTTGGCCGGCTTGGCCTTGGCCGGAGCGGGCGGGCCGCCCGCGCTCCCGCCGGTTCCGCCCTGCAGCAGGTGGATCAGCACCGAGCAGATGTCCGTGCTCGCGTAACCCTGGTCGAGCAGCCGGTCGATCATGCGGTCATGCGGCTTGAACTGCTTGGCCTCGAGCGTCGCGCGGATCTTTTCGAAGAACACGCTGGTGCGCGCCTCCTCCACCTCGTCCAGCGAGGGGATGGTGCCGCGCTTCACGTTGAGCTTGGCCCAGCGGACCATGCCCTGGAGCTTGTAGATCTCCTGGCCGGACACGAAGGTGAAGGCCCGGCCGGATTTGCCCGCCCGCCCGGTGCGGCCGATGCGGTGGGTGTAATCCTCGGCGTCGTTCGGCAGGTCGAAGTTGAACACCACCTCGAGGTCGTCCACGTCGAGCCCGCGCGCCGCCACGTCGGTGGCGACCAGAAACTCGAAGCCGCGGTGCCGGAACTTGTCCATCACGCGGTCGCGCTGCGCCTGCGTGATGTCGCCGTGCAGCCGGTCCGTCAGGTAGCCGCGCGAGTGCAGGTGCTCGTCGAGGTCGTCCACCATGATCTTGGTGCTGCAGAAAATGATGCCGTAGCGGAAATCATGCACGTCGATCAGCCGCGTGAGCGCCTCGATCTTCGAGCGCCGGTCCACCTCGAAATAGATCTGCTCCACCTGCGGGGCGTTTTGCGCGACCGACTCGATCTTGATCCAGGCCGGGTCCTTCGAATAACGGCTGATGAGGTCCTGGATCGGCCGCGGGATCGTGGCCGAGAAGAACAGGAGCTGCCGGGTCGCCGGCACCGACTTCAGGATGTGCTCGATGTCGTCGCGGAAACCCATGTCGAGCATGCGGTCGGTCTCGTCGAGGATCACCAGCTTGAGGTGGTCGAACTTCAGGGTGCCGCGCTCCATGTGGTCCATCACGCGGCCCGGGGTGCCGATGACGACCTGCGCGCCCGCCGCCAGGGCGCGGAACTGCCGTTCGTAACTCTGGCCGCCGTAGATCGGCACGCCCATGACGCCGCGCTTGAACAGCGACAGCTTGCCCGCCTCCTCCGCCACCTGGACGGCCAGTTCGCGCGTGGGACAAAGGATCAGCACCTGCACCGCCCGCAGCTTCGGATCGACCCGCTCGATGGCCGGGATCGCAAACGCCGCCGTCTTGCCGGAACCCGTGGAGGACTGGCCCACCACGTCGCGCCCGCTCAGGATGGCGGGGATTACCGCCGTTTGGATGGGCGAGGCTTCCTCGAAGCCCATCTTGTCCACGGCTTTGAGGATCTCGTCGGACAAGCCGAGTTCGTTGAAGGGACGTTTTTCCATGCCCTAGGGTATGCGAACGCCGGAGGAAAACAGAGCACAATCGTGGGAGACGACACCGGCTGGGAGCAAAAAGCCGGGAGGGCACACCGCCTTTTACATCTCCCGCTGGAATCCAATCGTTCTCGTTCTCTTAATCTTTCTCTTTCTCCTGCCTTGAAGTTTGCGTGAGATTGCGACCGAGGACGGTCGCGCTTCCGGCAAGGCGGGGTTCGGACCTGTCCTCCGTAGGCCCGGCGAAGGAGGAGACCCGCCCTACAACACATTCCATCGCAGCCCGTTATTTCCATTGGCCGACGCGCCCCGCGCTATCATCCTGTCCCTGCATGCCCCCACCCCGACACCCCCGCTCACGATCGGTCTGCGCCGCGAGCCGTTTTTCGACGATTGGCTGCTGGAAAAGACCACCGGCCTCGCCTGGGAACTGGTCGACCCGGTCCCCACGGGCAACGGGCTCGTCCTGGACCAGCCCTGGGAAGGGCCCTACTGCGGATACTTCACCGTGATCCATGACGATGATCGTTTCCTGCTGTACTACCGCGGTCGCGGCAACCTGCCCAATACGGAAACCACCTGCCTCGCCCTCAGCCGTGACGGCTTCAACTGGCAGCGCCCCGCGCTCGGCATGCATCGCTTCGCCGGCAGTCATGACAACAACCTGCTCTTCGCGAACAGTCCCGAGCTCACGCACAATTTCACCCCGTTCCTGGACACCAATCCGGCCGCCGACCGTTTCACGCGCTTCAAGGCCGTGGCCGGCGAAAAGCAGGGACTGCTGGCCTACGGTTCGCCCGACGGCATTCGCTGGCACACGCTGCAGGACACCCCGGTCTTCACCAAGGGGATCTTCGATTCGCAGAATGTCCCGTTCTGGTCGGCAAGCGAGGGCTGTTATGTGTTGTATTTCCGCGTGTGGACCGGCGAAGGCTACAGCGGCTTTCGCACCATTGCCCGCTCCACCTCGCCGGATTTCCGGAACTGGAGCGAGCCGCAGCGCATGACCTTCGGCGACGCGGCCCAGGAACACCTCTACACCAACGCCACCCAGCCCTACCCGCCCGCGCCGCACCTCTATGTTGCCCTCGCCTCGCGTTTCGTCCCCGGCCGGCAGTGGATGGATCATGCCGAGGCCGTGGCCCGGGGCGTGCAGGACGGACGCGAGGCGGATGTGTCCGACGTCGTTTTCATGACCAGCCGGGGCGGCTGCCAGTATCAGCGGCAATTTCCCCAGGGCTTCATCCGCCCCGGCACCGATCCGTCCGACTGGGTCGGCCGCAGCAACATGGCGATCCTCGGCGTGATCGAGCTGCCCGGCAACCGCCTCGGCTTCTACCGCCAGCACGGGTACGCCACGCCGCACAACCGCATCGAGCTGCAGACGCTGCGCACCGACGGCTTTGCCCGACTGCGCGCAGGAGCAACCTCCGGCACGGCGCTCACCCGTGCGTTCATTGCCGCCGGCAGAAAACTCTGCCTTAACTTCGCCACCAGCGCCGCCGGCTCCGTCCGCGTCGAGGTGCTGACCGCCGACGGCACACCCCTGCCCGGTTTCTCCGCTGACAGCACCCCGGGGATTTTCGGCGACAGTGTCCACCACCCGGTCCCGTGGGCCCGGGACCGTTCCTGGTCGCAACTCGCCGGCCAGGCCGTGCGCCTGCGCTTCACGCTGCAGGAGGCGGATCTCTACGCGCTGCAGCAGCAGTAGGGCGGAGCGCGGGCGGCCCGCCCGCCATTTCAGGGCACCTCGCCAAAATAGACTCCTGTAGGAGCGGCTTTATGCCGCGATGTTGCGCTTCCAATCGCGGCATAAAGCCGCTCCTACAACCAGACCTCACCGTGGCAGACTGGCGGACAACCCAATTTGAAGAAGCACCATGGTTCAATGCGGGCGGGCCGCCCGCGCTCCCAGGCAATCCTGAAGGGTGAAAGTCTTCCTTGCGGTGTTATGCCGGGCAACCCACCACTCCCATGAAAGCCCTTCCGATTACTTTAATGTTCATGGCCCTCGCGGTTTCAGCCCCGGGTCAAATTTCGGCCGACCGTCCGGATTTCCAATCGGCGAAGATCCACGAAAGGACGACGCCGCGTTATCCCCAGTCACTGCTGGCCACCCAGCGCAAGGGCGACAAGGCCCGCGTCATGATCAATGTGGACCGCGAAGGACGCCTGGTGGACTGGCTCGTCATTGGCTACACGGACGAGCGTTTTGCCGAATCCGCGGTGGCGGCGCTGAAGGAATGGACCTTCGAACCGGCCCGCTGGCAGGGCGTCCCGGTGGCGGTGTGCATCCCGCTGACGTTCAACTTCGAGGTCGAGGGCGTGGTGGTGACGATCACCGCGCTGGAGGCCATGCAGTCGCTGATGAGCTCGCTCAGCTCGGAAAATCAGCGCGAGGTCTACGCCCCCTGCACGCTGCGTGACCTGGACCGCATCCCGGTCCCGCTGCACACGGTCACCCCGGCCTACCCGAAGGAACTGGTGGCGCAGTCGGTGGAGGGCGATGTCACCGTCGAATTCTACATCGACGAGCAGGGCGCGGTGCGGATGCCCAGCATCATTGGTGATGCGTTGCGCCCCCTCGCGGAACTGGCCGTTGACTCCGTGCGGCAGTGGAAGTTTGAACCGCCCACCAGCAAGGGCCGCCCGGTCCTCGTCTGCGTGCGCCAGGTCTTCCGATTCAAGCCCACCACGAAACAAGCAGCAAGGTAGGTCAGCCCGCTGACGGGAATGGCGCTTACTTAAGGGTAACTATGCGATGAGGCATTGGATCGATGTAGGGCCGGACCTTGGTCCGGCCTCGACCGCGAAGACGGCAGCCTTGGCCCATCAGGCGTCACCAAGGTGACGCCCTACCGAATGCGCGAAGCCGGACACGCCGGCCTTGCTGTAGGAGCGGCTTTATGCCGCGATCGGGAGCGATTCATCGCGGCATAAAGCCGCTCCTACAGCAGGCACTCCCCCCGCCCACACCTCCCCGCATGCGCCGGCCGTCGCGCCGCCAGTTCGAGCTTCAATTGCTGCCGCGCCCGGTACAGGCGGGTTTCCACGCCGCGCTCGGAACAGCCGATAATCTCCCCCACTTCGCGATACGGCAGTTGATCGTAATAATGGAGCAGCAGGGTGACGCGCAGGTCGTGCGGCAGATGCCCGATCGCCGATGCCAGGGCGGCCAGGTCCTCGGCCTGCTCCATGGCGTCGTCCGGGGCGGGATCGGATGCAACCAACCGCGAATTTCCCTCAATCAACGCCTCCCCCTCACCATCCCCGACCGGCGCGTCGAGGCTGAGGGCCGCATGCCGGCGCCGCCAGCGGTGCAGGTTGTGGCAAAGATTGCCCAGGGTCGTGAATAGCCAGGCCGACAGGTTGGTGTCCGCCCGCAACCGCACGCGCTGCTGGTGGAGCCGCACAAAGGTCTCCGTCACCAGTTCGCTGGCATCCGCGGCGTTCTGCAGGTAACGCCACGCAAACGCGAACAGCGGCCGCTCCCAACGCGCCATGATGCGGTCCAGCGCCCTGTCGTCGCCCTGCCGGAGGCGGAGCAATTCTGCCTGGTCTTTGGCGGGGTCGGTTTTCACGCGGCAGGGAGTCCGCGATATCAATTGAGCACCTGGGCCAGGGGTCCGTGCCGCACCGGCTCCAACAGGGCCAGATAACGCGTCTTTTGCTCCGGGGTCATGACTGCGCTCGCGGCCAGAATCAGCTCGCGGGTCGACTCCGTGCAGGCCTGGTCCACGGTGCGGCGCTGGTCCACGAAGCGCGCAAACTCCAGGAAATCGACCTGGCCGGTGACCAGCCGGCCGCGTTCAAACGCCGTGAGCTCCTCCCGCAGGCGCACCACCTCGGTCTCCAACGCGAGCAACCGCGGACTCGATTGCTCGTGCAGCGCCTTGATGCGGGCGAATTGCGCCGGGGTGAGTTGCAGGTCGTCCTGGATCCAGGCCAGCTGCGCGGCCAGATCGCCCGACTGCACCGGACGATTCACCCCGAGCCAGCCGAAGTAGGCCGACACCCCGCCGGCCGCCCCGGCCAGAAGGACCATCAACAGGCGTTTCATGATCGCGGGGCGGCGGCCGCGCCGTCCGGTTGGGTCCCGGCGAACGAAGGATCGATCAGCCGGAGATATTGCCGGGCCATCTGCACGTTGCGCTCGGCCTGAAGCCGCGACACCCGGGCCTCGGCCAGAAAGAGTCCCAACAGCACGCAGGCCGTCACAAACACGAAGGCAAAGGACGGCCGCGCAAACACCGCCTCCAATTGGACCAGCCAGTCAGGCCGCTCTTTCCGGATCTTCGCCGCGGCGATCCGCCGCCACACCTCGGGGGCAACGGACCCGGCCGGCGGCGGGGCATCGCGCCATTGTTCGAGCAGGGGATCGAGCGGATCGCGGGAAGACGGCATGGGCAAGGTCGGTGGCAGACCGCGCAGTGCAGACCACCGACGGTCGGAGGCATAACACCGTCCGCGGCAAAAGTCCTTCATTTTCCCCGCCGGACAGTCCCAAGGCGGCAGGCAACCTACTCCACCACCAGCCGGTACCCGATGCCCGAATCCGTCCGCAGGAAACGGGGCACATGCGGATCGGCTTCAAGTTTCTGCCGCAGATGCGTCATGTGCACGCGCAGGTAATGGGTGCTGTCCTCCGCATTCGGACCCCAGAGCTCCCGCAGGATCTGGCGGTGCGTGACGACCTTGCCCCGGTATTGCACGAGGATCCGGAGCAGGCCGTATTCCTTGGCGGTCAGGCGGACCTCCCGGCCTTCGCGCCGCACGACCCGCGCCGCCTGGTCGATCTCGATGTCGCCCATCCGGACCACGGCCGGCTCGTTCGCCGGCTGCGCCCGCCGCAAAATCGCCCGGACCCGCGCGAGCAGCTCGCGGCCCCCGAACGGCTTCGTCAGGTAGTCGTCCGCCCCCGCGTCGAGGGCGGCGATCTTGTCCTCCTCGCTGTCGCGCACGGAAAGGATCAGCACCGGGATGCCGGACCATTCGCGGAGACGCTTGATCACCATGGTGCCATCCATGTCCGGCAGCCCCAGGTCGAGGATGATGCCGTCCGGCGGCTGCTGCGCCGCCTCGGCCAGGCCCAGTTGCGCCGTCTCCGCCTCGCGCACGCGGTAACCCTCGCTCTCCAGGGTCACGCGCAGGAGCCGGCGGATCTGCACCTCGTCGTCAATGACCAGCAGGGCGGGCGGATGAACGGGTTTACTCACTCGGGGGAGTCTGGGGTGGCGTGTGGGGCAGGTAAATCGTGAACACGGCGCCCCCGCCCGGGTTCTCGCCAACAACAATCTCGCCGCCCTGCGCCAGCACGAAGCCGCGCACGATGGACAGCCCGAGGCCGAGGCCGCCAGCCCGGGTCACGTCGCCCTGTTCGAATTTCTTGAACAGGCGGTCCTTCATGCGCGCCGGGAAACCGGGGCCGCGATCGGCCACGACGAAGTAAACCCGCTGCCCGCCGCGCTCCAGCCCCGCGGAGACGAACACCGGCGTCGCGGCCGGCGTGTGCAGGGCGGCGTTGAGCAGGAGGTTCGCCAGGGCCTGCACGGTGAGAGTGAAGTCGGCGCGCACCGGCGGCAGGTCCCCGGGCACGGAAACCTCCAACGGATGGCCGGCCAGGGTGTCGCGCACGTCATCGAGTGCCGCGTTTACCAGGTCCTGGATATCGCACCAGTCGGGCCGCGGCCGGAGCACGCCGCTTTCGAGCCGGGTCTGGTCGAGCAGGTTCCCCACCAGCCGGTTCAGCCGCCGCGCCGCGGTGCGAATCTCACCGGTCAGGCTCTCGCGCAGCGCCGCATCGGCGGTGCCGAGGTTTTCCACCGCCGAGGTGATGACGGAGAGCGGAGTGCGGAGCTCGTGCGACACACTGTCGAGCAGGGTCCGGTGGAGCCGCTCCGATTCCGCGAGCAGCTTTTCGCGCTCGCCGGCGGCCTGCAGGTGATCGCGCTCGACGCTCATGGCCAGCTGGCGCGCGAACGCCTCGAGGAGGTCGCGCTGCGCCAGCGTCAGACTGGCCTCCCGCGGGACCACCACCCCAAGCACGCCCACGGACCGGTCCTCGCGCACGAGCGGCAGATAGAAGCCCGCGCTGGCCGGCAGGGTGTCGGTGAACCGGCCCGCCCCGCGGCGGTGCCGGCAGGACCACTCGGCCACGGCCCGCTCCTTGTCGTCGAGCGCGAACGAGCCCGCGAAATGCGGATGCAGCGGACCCGATCCGTCCTCGGCGAGCAGCAGCGCCGTGCGCGCGCCGAAGTGACTGTCGGCCTGCCGGAGCGCCGCGAACACCGCCTCGTCGAGCGTGCGGGCTTCGGCGAGGGCCCGGGTCAGGTTGAAGAGCGCGGTGGCCCGGCCCTCGCGCCGGCGCTCGGCCAGCGCCTGCGCCCGGATGCGGGCCGTGAGCTGCCCCGCCACGAGGGCGACCACAAAGTACGTGCCGAACAGCAGACCGTCCTCGATCTTCTCGATGTGGAAGGTGAAGCGCGGCGGAATCAGCAGGAAATTCCAGGTCAGCGCGCTGAGGATGCCGGCCGCCAGCACCGGACCGCGGCCGACCTTCAAGCTGAGCAGAATGACGGCGAGGAGGAAGACCAGCCCCGCGGCGAGGTAGTAGTTCTGGGGCAGCAGCTGCGCCGCAAGCGTGAGCCCGGCCACCGTCCCGGCGACCCAGCCGTATTCGGCGGCGCTGCTGCGCAATTCATGGTCGATCGAGTCGAAGGTGAGCGGCGGCCCGGCCGTCTCCGCGGGCACGACGTACACATCGATGTTGCCCCCGCGCTGGATGACGCGGTCCACCAGCGACCCGCCCGGCAGGAACCGCGACCACCAGGCGTGCCGCGGCTTGCCGAGGACGATCTGCGTGGCGTTGTGCTGGAGCGCGGTGCGCACCAGGGCGGCGGCCATGTCGGTGTCCTGGGTCACCAGCACCTCGGCGCCGAGCTCGCGCGCGAGGGCAAGGTTGCGGTCCAGCCGCTTCTGCTCCTCCGGGGCGGGCGGCGAAAGGGGTTCGACGTGGACCGCGATCCACGGGGCGCCCTGGGCGGCGGCCAGCCGGCGGGTCCAGCGGACCAGTTGCGTGGAAAACGGACTCGACCCCACCGCCACCAGCAGCCGCTCGCCGCTGCGCCAGACGGTCTGCTTGGCCATGGGCGCGCGGAGCGCCCGCAGCTGGCGGTCTACTCGCTCGGCGGTGAAACGCAGCGCCAGTTCGCGGAGCGCGGTGAGGTGCGACTCCTGGAAGAAACCCTCCTCCGCGGCCGCGGCGCGCTCGCCGAGGTAGACCTTCCCGTCGCGCAACCGCTCGCGGAGGTTCTCGGGCGTGACATCCACCAGTTCGAGTTCGTCGGCCAGGTCGAGCAGCGAGTCGGGCACGGTCTCGTGCTGGGTGGCCCCGGTGATCTGGCGCACGGCGTCGGCACGCGACTCGACGTGCTGGATGTTGAGCGTGGTGAGCACATTGCTGCCGGCCTCAAGCAGTTCGAGCACGTCCTGCCAGCGTTTCGCATGGCGCGAGCCGGGGGCGTTGGTGTGGGCGAGTTCGTCAATGACGGCCAGCTCCGGACGCAGGGCGCGGAGGGCCTCGAGGTCGAGTTCCTCCAGCGTGGCCTCGCGGTGGCGGACGGCGCGGCGCGGCAGGACGGTGAGGCCCTCAAGCAGCGCCTGGGTCTCGCTGCGCCCGTGGGTCTCGACGATGCCGACCACCACCTGCGTGCCGCCCACCCTCTCCTGCTGCGCGGCGCGCAACATGGCGTAGGTCTTGCCCACGCCCGGACACATGCCGAGGAACACCTTGAGCCGTCCCCGGTGCGCACGCACCTCCTGCTCATGCAACGCGGCAAGCAGCAGGTCGGGATCGGGACGGGCGGGTTCGGAGGTCACGGCTCAGGATAGGCTTTGTCGAGGGCGAGGTTGAGCAGAAGCACGTTGATCCGCGCCGGACCAAACTGTCCGCCTTCGACCTGCCCGGCAATCAATTCGTCCAAGGCATGTCGTTGGTCGGGTGTGAGTTTGCGGGCGGCGGCAACACGGCTGGCCTGGACCGCCACCGCGGCGGGACTGAGATGCGGGTCAAGTCCGCTCCCGCTGGCGGTGAGCAGGCCGGCGGGGACATCCCCGCCGCCGTGGTCCGCACGTCGTTCCGCGATGGCGGCGGCGAGCTTCGCACTGCTCCAGGCCAGGTTGCTGGCGCCGGAAGCCACGGTGGCGTAGTCGCCGGCCGAGGGCCGCGGTTGGAAGTAACGAGGATCGGTGGTTTTCTGGGCGAGCAGGGCGGAACCGACCAGGCGCCCTTCGCGCTCCAGGAGGGAGCCTTCGGCCGCGTCACGGAAGACGGCCCGGCCGACGGCCCAGACGGCGAGCGGATACAGCAGGCCGGTGAGCACGGTGAACACGGCGAGGAGACGGAGCGAGCAGAGGACGGTTTTCATGGCGCGAAAATATCAAGGTTTGGCCGGGGTGGTGGCCGGCGAGACGAAGCGCGAATCGCCCCCCGGCTGGCGGGAGGGATCGAGCAGCCAAAGGACCACGCCAAGGAGGAGCAGGCCGCCGAGCAGGACGGCGAGCACGAGCTGTTCCCGGGAAACGGGCCGGCGGGTTTTCATGGTGGATTTCAGACGAGGTGGAGGGCGGTGAGCGCGAGATCGATAAGCTTGATGCCGGCGAACGGCGCCACGAGTCCGCCCAACCCGTAGACGAACAGGTTGCGGCGGAGCAGGCCGGCGGCGGGCAGGGCCCGGTAGGCGACGCCGCGCAGGGCGAGCGGCACGAGGGCGATGATGATGAGCGCGTTGAAGACCACGGCGCTGAGGATCGCGCTGTGCGGCGAATGCAGGCCCATGAGGTTCAGGGCGGCGAGCGGACCGGCGTTGCTCCCGGACACGGCGTAAAGGCCGGCGAACATCGCGGGGATGATCGCGAAGTATTTCGCGACGTCGTTGGCGATGGAGAACGTCGTCAGCGCGCCGCGGGTCATGAGCAGCTGTTTGCCGATGCCGACGATCTCGATGAGCTTCGTCGGGTTGGAATCGAGGTCCACCATGTTGCCGGCCTCGCGGGCGGCCTGGGTGCCGGTGTTCATGGCGACGCCGACGTCGGCCTGCGCGAGCGCCGGGGCGTCGTTGGTGCCGTCGCCGGTCATGGCCACGAGCCGGCCCTGCGCCTGCTCGTCGCGGATGCGGCGGAGCTTCATCTCCGGCGTCGCCTGCGCGAGGAAGTCGTCCACGCCGGCCTCGGCCGCGATGGCGGCGGCGGTCAGCGGATTGTCGCCGGTGATCATCACGGTGCGGATGCCCATGCGCCGGAGCTCGGCGAAACGCTCCTTGATGCCGCCCTTGACGACATCCTTGAGATGGATGACGCCGAGCACAGTGTGATCCTCGGCCACGACCAGCGGCGTGCCGCCGCCGGGCCGATGGCATCGGCCGCCGCGGCCACTTCCGCCGACCAGGAGCCGCCCTGCGCCTCGACCCAGGCGCGCACGCTGTCGGCCGCGCCCTTGCGGGTCCGGACGCCGCCGAGGTCCACGCCGCTCATGCGGGTCTGTGCCGCGAAGGGCACAAACACGGCGTGCGGCGCGGCGACCTCGCGCTGGCGGAGGTTGAATTTTTCCTTGGCCAGCACGGCGATGCTGCGGCCCTCGGGCGTCTCGTCGGCCAGCGAGGCGAGCTGCGCGGCCGAGGCAAGGCGCTCGGCGGTGATCCCGGGCGCGGGGATGAACGCCACGGCCTGGCGGTTGCCGAGGGTGATGGTGCCGGTCTTGTCGAGCAGGAGGACGTCGATGTCGCCCGCGGCCTCGACGGCGCGGCCGGAGGTGGCGATCACATTGCGGCGGATGAGCCGGTCAATGCCGCTGATGCCGATGGCGCTGAGCAGGCCGCCGATGGTGGTGGGGATGAGGCACACGAGCAGCGCCACCAGCACGGGGAGCGAGACGTCCACCACCCCGGCCTGCCCGGCGAGTGCCTCGCTGTAGCGGGCGAAAAACGGGAGCGTGGCCACCACGCCGAGGAAGAGCGCGGACATGGCGACAAGCAGAATGCCGAGGGCGATCTCGTTCGGCGTGCGCTGGCGCGAGGCGCCCTCGACGAGGTTGATCATGCGGTCGAGGAACCCGCCGCCGGGCTCCGCGGTGACCCGCACGACGATGCGGTCGCTGAGCACCCGCGTGCCGCCGGTGACGGCGCAGCGGTCGCCGCCGCTCTCGCGGACGACCGGGGCTGATTCGCCGGTGACGGCGGACTCGTCCACGCTCGCGATGCCCTCGGTCACCTCGCCATCGGCGGGGATGATGTCGCCGGCCGTGCACACGACGGTGTCGCCCTTCCGCAGATCGGAGGCGGCGATGCGTTCTTCGGCGCCACCGCGCAGGCGGCGGGCAAAGGTCCGGGCGCGAGCCCGCTTGAGCGAATCAGCCTGCGCCTTGCCCCGGCCCTCGGCGACCGCCTCGGCGAAATTGGCGAAGAGCACGGTGAACCAGAGCCAGAGCGTGAGCTGCAGCGTAAAGCCCGTCAGCGCGCCGGCCAGCAGGTCGCGCAGCGCCGCGACCGTCACGGCCAGCGCCCCCGCCGCCGTGAGCAAAATGACCGGATTGCGCCGAAGCGCCCGCGGATCGAGTTTCACCAACGAGTCCAGCACCGCGCGGCGCAGCAGGGCGGAATTCCAGGTGGCAGTGGCGTCAGGTTTCATGGCGGAAGGGAAAGACCAGGATTTCTCCAAGCCGCCATGTAACGTATTGTATTATGCCGGCTTGGTGGCGGGTTCATAATGTGCGGCCGGCGGTGAACAGAAGGTGTTCGAGGACGGGGCCGAGGGTGAGGGCAGGGAAATAGGTCAGGGCGGCGACGATCACGATGACGCCGGCGAGCAGGAGGGCGAAGAGCGGGCCGTCGGTCGGGAAGGTGCCGCTGGACGGCGGCACCGTCTTTTTCGCGGCGAGGCTGCCGGCGAG
>JADJZJ010000012.1 GCA_016715765.1 Opitutaceae bacterium | reverse complement strand
TCACGCCCTTCGAAGTCTCATCCGAAAAGGACTACGGCTACCTCAAGACCAACGCCGCCACCGCCACCCGCATCGGCATGGAAATCCAGAAGGTGCCGATGAACATCTCGGTCATCTCGCGCGAGTTCCTCGATGACACCAACGCGAAGTCGCTGACGGATCTGTTCCGTTACTCGGCCGCGTCCGCCGGTGACACCCGCTTCAAGATGCGCGTGCCCGCCAACGAGGCCACCCCGCAGGGCGGCTTCACCATGCGCGGCTTCCAGGTCAACACCCTGATGCGCAACGGCGTCTTCCGCTATATCTCGCACAATCTCGACAACGTCGAGCGCGTGGAAGTGGTGAAGGGCCCGGCCTCCGTGTTCTTCGGCCAGGGCTATCCCGGCGGCGTCGTCAACTACGTCACCAAGCGTCCGTCCTTCACGAAGATCCCGACCGAACTCGTCTACCAGCTCGACGACAACAGCGGCCACAAGGTGAAAATCGACAACAACACCGTGCTGTCGAAGAAGGCCGCCTTCCGCTTCGTCGGCGCCTGGCAGGATTTCCAGGGCGAGCGCCGTTTTGAGTACCACAAGAACTTCAATCTCACGCCCTCGCTGACCTTGAAACCCCTCGACAGCGGCAAGCTGACGATCACCGCCGAGTTCGAATACATCAAGGAACGCTACAACGCGAACGACTACGACTGGATCTACAGCGACTTCGCCGGCTGGAAGGCCGCGTCCACCTCGGGCATCTACGGCTCGCCGACCGCCACGCTCACCACGCTGATCCCAACCAATGTGGGCAACGGCCTCACGCCGACCACCGTGATCAACGGCGTTTCCTACGTCACCCAGCCCACGACGACCCCGACCCTCGCTTACACGGGCACCACCACCTCCTACATCTACCTGAAGCGCACGGCGACGGGCGACCTGACGCTGCCGGCTTACACCAGCTTGGAGCGCGGAGCCTACATCACCGACGCCTCGGGCAGCTTCATCCATGACGAGGCTTTCAACTACACCGCCCGCGGCGCCTATCATGACAACGAGGACGAGGTCTTCACCGCCACGGTGGACATGTCGCCGTTCGAGTGGCTCGACGCGCGCTATGTCTACACCAATGACCGCGCCGTGAGCAACAGCGTCGGCCAGGGCGGCGCGGTCCAGACCCCGTACGCCGACGGCGTGCATTGGAACATCGCCCTCGGCAACCGCTCGGGCTACTGGCGCTACACGCAGGTGCACAACGTGGACCTGGTCTTCAAGTTCGACCTGTTCGGCATCAAGAACAAGGTGCTGACCGGCTACCAGCGCTCCACCTGGACGCAGCAGTACCTCGGTGGTGCGGCGCAGACGGACCTCAACTGGGCGTTCCTGCCCGGCGCCCGCAACACGGTCTCCAATCCGGACTACGCCGGCACCAATATGGCCAAGTATGAATTCGGTGGCGTGCCGGTGAACCAGATCATCCGCGACCACAACGGCACCATCAAGCCCGTCCACCAAATCTTCAACAACTGGGATCCCGATACGAGCTCGCCCCTGACATCAACCAGTACTTCCAGGACGACCGCAATGCGCTCGACGGCTACAAGCCCGTCCTCGAGGGCATGTACGTCAATTACCAGGCCTCCCTGCTCGAGGATCGCCTGACGGTGCTCGCCGGTTACCGCGAGGAAAAGCGCTGGGAACGGTTCCAGCCGCAGGTGAACAACTTCCCGTGGTACACCTACTTCCCGGACATGCACCTCGATCCGGTGGCCTATCCCGAGAACGTCTGGGGCCACTCGGTCAATTACCAGAAGACGATTCCCTTCGATCAGAAGGGCGATTCCTGGATGGCCGGCGCCTCGTTTGCCATCAACAAGAACCTGAGCGTGTACGCCTCCACGTCGAAGATCTTCAAGTTCAACGGCGGCAACGTCGGCGGCATGTTCACGGGTGACGAAATGCTGATCGCCCAGGGCATCATCGACGAGTACGCCGCCCGCGGCCTGGCCGGCCAGTTCATCTACCGCGGCCAGGCGATCACGACGGGGGCGCAGATCAAGGCGCTCTTCGAGGCCCAGGGTTACTACAACCAGGTCCCGAACGAAGAGGGCAAGAACTACGAGGTCGGTGTGAAGTACACCTCGGACGACAACAAGATCGTCGGCACCTTCTCGATCTTCAGCGCCAACCGCATCAACCGTCGCGAGGACGACGGCGTGGCGCAGAGCAACGTGAACGAGCCGATGAACTACAACACGAACCCGATCTGGATCGCGGGTGCCGCCCGCTCGGGCCTGGTGAGCGCGTCCGCCGCCAACACCGGCCGCGTGTTCCGCGTCCGCTCCTACGGCAACAAGGTCGAGATCGAGGGCGCGGAAGTTGAGGTCATCTGGACCCCGATCCGCAACTTCCAGGCGCTGATCAACGCTTCCTGGATGCCCACGGCCGAGACGGTCGAGGACGCCCGCCCGGTTTACGCCAAGCCCGGTTCGGACTACTACAACAATGTCCTGAACGCCCGGCAACAGGTGGACGCGTACATCCTGTGGAACGCCCGTGTGGAGAACGTGCCCGAGTACCGCTTCAACGTGTTCGGCAAGTACACGTTCACGGACGGCCCGGCCCGCGGCCTCTCGCTCGGCGCCGGTATGCGCTACTCCTCCGAGACGGTGGTCAGCCGCTCCGTGGACTGGAATCCGCTCGCGGGCGGCTACCAGGCCGGCGACTACCTCGTGTTCGACGTGACGGCCGGCTATCCGTGGGAGTTCATGGGCTACAAGTTCCGGACCTCCCTCGGCATCTACAACGTGACCGACGAGAAATACTCCGAGGGCTCCTTCGCCCTCTCGCCGGCCCGCAACTGGCTGCTCAGCACCACTCTCAGTTTCTGAAACTGTACCACTGAAACTGAGGCTAAACCCAGGGCGGCGGCTTCGGCCGCCGCCCTTTTTCCATGCCGGGTATTTTCAACTGGAATATTGTCCGCCCGCGGATGAGAAATGGACCGGTCCCGGGCCGGCACGAACACTTCGCGCAGCGAACGTCCACCGCCTGCCATGCCGGAGCCAGCCGACCCATGAAAAAAACCGCCCTCCTCGGTGCGATTGCCGCCCTCGCCCTGGTCGCATGCCAGTCCGCCACCGGCATCCCCGCGCGCATCCAGGAAAAATCCGCGGTCTTTTCCCGCCTGACCGACGCGCAGCAGCGCAACGTCGAAAAGGGCGTGATCGAGGTCGGCTACACGACCGACATGGTCTACATGGCCCTGGGCCAGCCGCAGAAAATCCGGGAGGAGAAGCTGCCGGAGGGCCGGGAGACGACCTGGATCTACGAGAACTTCGCCTTGCCGCCCGCCATGGTGCTGCTTCGCGCCACCCACCCCAGCCGTCATGGCCTTAACCCGGCGTACGCCGCCACCAACACCTCGATCTCCTTCGGCGGCCGGGGCGGTCCGGAGCCATCGGTCGACGCCATGCCGGATCTGCCCCTCGAGACCCTGCACGTGATCTTCCTCAACGGCGTCGTCTTTGAAATGAAGGTCGCCCGGTGAACCCGTCCCGCCATGTCCGCTGAAGAAAAAGATCCCCTGGATGCACTGCTGGACCGCCGGGGTCCGGCCCCGCCGCCCGACGATATTGACCGCGTGGTCTGGCGCCGCATCGCGCTGCTGCAGCGCAAGGAGGCGCGGCCGGGATTGTGGCCGACGCTCGACGCGTGGTTTTCCCGCTGGTCGGTCGCCACGCTCTTTCTCGTGAGCTGCGCCCTGATCGGCCTGTTCATGGCCGAGTTGCGGGTCAGCCAGCAGGAACGCGAACGCAACGCCCAGCTCACCCGCAGCTATCTCGTCCTGATCAACCCGCTGCTGCAGGCCCCCGGGGCCAGGCCGACGCCATGAAACGCACCCTGATCCTCCTGCTCCTGGGCCTGGCGGTGGGCACCGGCTCCTACCGGCTGCAACTGCATTTCCGGGCCACGCCGGAGTCGGCCTCGCTCGACCATCACCTCGCCTGGATGAAGGCCGAGCTGAATGTCTCGGACGAGCAGCTGGCCCGCTTGCGCGAACTGCACGAGGCCTCCGAGCCCCAGATGCGGCTCCTGGCCTCGAAGGTGATCCAGTTGCAGGGCGAGCTCGCGGCCTTTGAGCAGACCCGGCGCGCCGCCGGGGAAGTGGATTTCATGGAATTGGGCCGCTTCGTGGAAATCCGCCGCAACGTTTACCAGGAGTGCCTGGTCTCCACCCGTCAGCTCGTCGTCGCCTCGGCGGCCTTGATGACCCCGGCGCAACGCCGCCACTACCTCGCCCTCGTCGCCCCATCGATGGCCGCGGAAGTTTCCCCGCCAATGTAATGGGCGCCAACGATCTTCCCACCGATGCCGCCTGTCTCCAGGCCCTGCAGGAGGATGAAGTGGGCGTGCTCGACCAGTTGATGGCCCGCTGGCAGCGGCCCCTGTATGAATTTGCCTACCAGTATCTCCGCAACCACAGCGACGCCCAGGAACTCGTCGCCGAATCCTTCGTGCGGCTCTATCAGCACCGGCACCGCCTGCGGCCCGACACCAGCCTGTCGGGCTGGCTCTTCACCACGCTCTCGAATCTCTGCTGCAACCACTACCGCTGGCGCCGGCGCCATCCCACCGTCAGCCTGGACGCCACCGCCGGTGACGCCGTCAGCCCGGTCCCGAGCCTGTCGGACCGTCCCGAGCTTGAACCGGGCCGGCGCCTGGAAAAGGATGAGGCGTTGACCGCCCTGGATGCCGCGCTGGAGAACCTGCCCCACGATCTGAAAGTCACCCTGCTGCTCCACCACTACAACAAGATGCCCTACGAGGAAATCGCCGCGGTCGTGAACTGCTCCACCCGGGGCGTGGAAACCCGGCTCTATCGCGCCAGACAGAAACTCCGCGAAACCCTGGATCGCTATCTCCGGGACGGCGACCGCCCGGCGTCCGCCGTGGGCCGCGAGACGACGCCATGAAACGTCCCGCCCAAGCCGGTCCCCTGCTGCGGCTCTGCCGGTTGCTCTGCGGCCTCGGCCTGACCGTCATCGCGACGGCCGCGCCGATCGTCCCGCCCACGGATGCGGAGCCGATCAGGATCATCCAGACGGAACCCGCCGCCTTCCCGCCGCTGCTCGCGCAGCAGAACGTGACGCGCGGCTGGAGCAAGATTGTCGTAGGCATCGATGTGACGGGCAAACTGGCCGACGCCCTGGTCGTCGGCTGTTCGCATCCGGAATTTGCCGCCTCCGCCCTGGCCGCCCTCCGCCAATGGCAGTTTGAACCCGCGCACGTGTCGGGTGAGGCGATCTTCACCGTCACCCAGCTCGATTTTCATTTCAGCGACCGGACCCAGGGCGCGAGCGTCGTGACACAGCCCTCACCGGACAACGTCGGGCAGCTGCAGGCCAAAATCCGGCCGGTCTCCAACCTGCTGGTCAGGTTCGACGAACTGGACTGCCTGCCCATCCCGATCCATCTCGTGTCGCCGGCCTACTCCGCCGAGGACGCCCAGCGCCACGCCGGCAAGAAGGTCGTGGTGCGTTTCTACATCGACGAGACCGGCAGGGTCCGGTTGCCGACACTCGCCTACGCCGACGACCTCGTGACCGCCCGCCAGGCCCTCGCCGCCGTGGCCGAATGGCGTTTCATCCCGCCGAAGTACCAGAACCAGCCCGTGATCACCCGCACCAGCCAGACCTTCGTGTTCAAGGGCTCGCCCAGGTGAGCCGGTCCAAGGGCCGCTGACAACGTGGCGCGGAGCTTCCCGCCTTCGCCGAGGCTACGGCGGGCACGGTAGCCCGCGTCTTGATCGCAACACCGGCAGGCGTACGCGGCCGAACCAGTGCCGGCTAAAGTCCGGCACTACGTAGCGCGGTGCTTCAGCCCGCGTCTTGCAACGCCACCCCGACATTTTTCGCTACCGAACCAGTGTCGGCTAAAGTCCGACCCTGTGCCGGCTAAAGCCCGGCACTACGTTATCGTCATGTCTGCAGGGTCCCACCGAAAATAGGACCAACGGTCCGTCCAATATCAGCCCGGGGTAGCACCCCGGGTCCCATGAATCCCCTCTATTCCTCAAGGGCCGAAAGCCCGCCCCATGGATCGGGCTTTCAGCCCTGGCAATATGGTGACGCCCCATTCCTGGGGCGTTGCCCCAGGCTGTCATGGCGGCGCGCCGTTGGCGCTGGTGGTGGTATTATCCGCGGTCATCCGCGTGATCCGCGGGAAAATTCGCCGGGTTCTGCGCCAGTAGTGACGGCCTATCATACCCAAGTAGGGCAGGTCTGTGACCTGCCATTTGGACGTCTCACTGCGAATGAAGCGCTCGAAGGGCGGATCACAGACCCGCCCTTCTCATGACCCCCTCACAACCGCGCGGCCACGCAGCGGAAATGATGGCCGATGATCGCCAGCTCGATCGCCACCCGGAACTGCCGGGGCCGGCGGAGCAGCGTGGTCACGGAAAACCACCAATAGGCGAAGCGCCCCCGGTGCCACACGCCGAGCAGCCAGAATGACTTGATGAACGCCGCGATGTCCGACTGCGACAGATGGAGCCGTCCGCCGTTCACCTCGTAGTTCTTCAGAAACACGCGGATGCGCCGGTAGTAATTGCGCGGCTCATAGAGCCGGCGCATGAGCTCACGGTAGCCGTTTTCCAGGTATTCGCGGTTGAGCTTCGGCCGGAAGTTGAGCGTCGCCGCGGTATTGTCGCCGCCGGAGGCGGCCAGGAGGCGGTCCTCCCGTTTCAACCGCTGATACAGGCGCGTCTGCGGCAGCGCGGTGAGCAGGCCGACCATGGCCGTGACCACGCCGGAGCGCTGGATGAAGTCGAACTGCTGCTTGAAGATGTCGCCGGTGTCGCTGTCGAAGCCGACAATGAAGCCGCCCATGACCTCCAGCCCGGCGCGCTGCAGGACCTGGACCGCGGCGACCAGGTCGCGGCCTTTGTTCTGGAGCTTGCGGCACTCCTCGAGCGAGGCGGCCGAGGGCGTCTCGATGCCGACGAACACCTTGCGGAATCCGGCCCGGACCATGAGGTCAAGCAGGTCGGCGTCATCGGCCAGGTTGATCGAAGCCTCCGTCAGGAAACCCATCTGCGGCTTCGTGCGCTCGCGCCAGGCAATCAGGGCGTGCAGGAGGGCGCGGGTGCGGGCCTTGTTGCCGATGAAATTGTCGTCCACCACGAACACCATGTCCTTCCAGCCCCGCAGGCGCAGGGCCTCCAGCTCGCCGACGAACTGCTCCGGCGACTTCGTGCGCGGCACGCGGCCGTTCATCACGATGATGTCGCAGAACTCGCAGTCGAAGGGACAGCCGCGGGAAAACTGCGCGGCCATGGTGACATAGTCGCGGACCCGGATGAGATCCCAGCGCGGCACCGGGGTCTGCGCGAGGGCGGGAAAACTCGGCGCCCGGTAAATCGGCGCCAGCGTCCCGGCCAGCAGATCGGCCACCACCTGCGGCATGATCTCCTCGGCCTCCCCGAGGACAAAGTGCGGTATCCCGGGAAATCCTTCATGCCCGGTGGTGAAGAGCGGCCCGCCCGCGATGATCGGCCGGCCGAGACCGGCGCAGCGCTGGACGATTTCGCGGACCGACTCCTGGTGCACGATCATGGCGCTCAGGAAAACCCAGTCCGCCCAGCGCACGTCGGCATCGGTCAGGCGGCGGACGTTGAGGTCCACCAGCCGGAGCTCCCATTCACGCGGCAACATGGCGGCAACGGTCAGGAGACCGAGCGGTGGGAAGGCCGCCTTCTTGGCCACGAAGCGCAGCACGTGCGCGAAGCTCCAGAATGTGTCCGGCGTTCTAGGACTGACCAGTAGTATCTTCATCGCGATTCCTTGATCCGTTTCGTACGGAGGAGAAATTGTGCCCCTTCCCTGCGGCTACCAGCGCGATTGCAGCGCATATCTTGCCGCACCGCGCGGCGCAGGAAATGTCTTCAGTCCCCCAGCACCTGTTTGATCTCGCCGACTTTCTTCTGGGTCTTGCCTTCAATTTTTTGGGCCAGTCCCTTGGCCCGCAGCCGGTCGTTGCCGACCAGCTTGCCCGTGGTTTCCCTGACCTTGCCGGCGATCGTTTTGGCGCTGCCTGTGATCTTGTCCTGTGTACTGGATTTCATGTTTAAAGTTCCCCTGTTGAGGGGCGGATGCCCCTCCATCGAATTCTATTCCACCCAGGCCACCGGGCCTATGGGCTGTTTACCTACCTCGATGATAAGGTGCTGTAGCCGCAGCCACGGGAACGTAGTGCCGGACTTTAGCCGGCACTGGTTTGGTCACGGAGAAGACTGGCGTTGCGGTCCAGCGCGGGCTGAAGCACCGCGCTCCGCATCCAACTTGATATCCATCCGCAATGCACACCGAGACCGGCGCAACCGGCTGACTTCTGACTTGCTCCCGCCTGACAGGTGGATGATCGCATGTCCTTCCATCGCAGATTGTTTTTGATGCACTCCCCCACCCGCGCACCCGCCGCCGAACCGCCTGTGCGCGAGCCTGGCCAGTCAGTATCAGCCGAGTACCTCAGCCAAGGCATGTTGCGCTACGAGGCGGAGGGACCCGGGATCGTCGGCCGCAACGGACGGTACTTCAACAACCGGCCGTTATACTGCCGGCTGAACACCGACGGCGCCGTGCTTACCGGCGACCGGCCACTGGTGCGGTTGATCGCGAAACCATATCTCCATGGGGCCCTGGCGCTCGCCGTGCAACGCGGCTCCCGCGCCTCATGGTTGCATCACTGGGCGGACATCGAATCGCGCTACCACTGCGGACGGATGACCTGGCGTTGCACCGACCCCGCGTTCGCCGGCCTGACGGTCACCCTCACCGCCGTGCCGCTGCACGAGTCCGCCGGGTTCGCCGCGCGGGTGTGCGTAACCGGCGCCCAAACCGGCGACCGGCTCATCTGGAGTTACGGAGGCGCGCGCCAGGAGGAAGGCGACCCGCGGCTGAACTGGGATCCCGTCATGCGCGGCAATCCCGACATCTGCCGCGGCGGCGACCCGCGCCGTCCGTTGCTCAATCAGGGCGTAGTGCCGGAGTTCTGCACGGGAAATACCGCCTGGCTAGGCAGCCCGCTCGCGGGCGCTTCGGGCGTCCAAGCTGCGCCCGCGAGCGGGCTGCCTACGGGGTTCACCCTGTCGGCTTCGCCAACGGCTACCCATGTCGCACGCGGCCGGGTGAGCCGGGCTGATGAGTTGAAAATTGCCGATGCGTTCCGCTGGACAGATCCGCGAACACTGCTGGCGTCCACCGGCGGTTCCACCCCGATGATCGCCGGCGCGGTGCGGTTCGCGGCCGGCGATGACAGCTGGTTCTGCGCCGTGGAGGTCGGGGCCGCTGACGCGGGGGTTGGCTCGCCGCGCATCGCCGACCCCGCCGCCGCCTTCGCCGACGGACAAGCGTACCTGCTCTCAACCGAACGCGTCCACACCACCTCGCCCGATGCCCGGCTCAATGCGGCGGTCGCGGCCGTGTGCCACGCCGTGGATGCGAGCTGCGAGCGCGATCCATATGTCTTTCGCCACGGCTGCATGACCTTCAGCTGCCGGTTCGTCGGCTGGCGCGTGATCTGCGGCGCCACGGTGCTGGGCTGGCACGAACGGGTCCTGGGCAATGCCGTCTACACCATCGGCCTGCAGAAATCATCCGATCCGCTGCGGCTCGAGCCAATGGCCAGCACCGAGCGGCTGCTGTGCCATGAGGGCAACGGTTCGCGCCTGTACGGACGCGGTGCGCTCGACCGCGATTTTCCGATGTACGATGTGCAGTCGCAGTTCTTCGACCAGACGATCAGGGACTGGCGGGCGACGGCCGATCCGGCGATGGAACGCCTGCTGCGGCCGGCACTGGAACTGCATCTCGAGTGGATGCAGGAGTGCTTCGATCCGGACGACGACGGGCTTTACGAAAGCTACATCAACACCCTGCCGACCGATTCGGTCTGGTACGACGGCGGGGGCAGCGCCGAGGAATCCGCCTACGCGTACACGGCCCATCGCGCCGCGATGGATCTGGCCCGCCGGGCCGGCGACCCGGTCGCGGCGGAGCGGCACCGGCGGCGCTGCGAGAAAATCCAGCACGCGATGCGCGCACGGCTTTGGCTGCCCGAACGCGGGCACTTCGGCCTCTACCGCGAGCAACTCCCGCCGCACCGCGTCCATGACGATGCGTGGACCTACAGTGTGTTCCTGCCGATTGATGCCGGCCTGTGCTCCGCGGAGGAGGCCCTGCAGTCGCTTTACTACACCGAGTGGGCGCTCGAGCGCATCCGCCTGCCGTACGGCGGCGTGCTCTGCCAGCTCTCCAACTGGGTACCGTGGAAATGGTCGGTCCGCGACATGTTCGGCGGCGACCTCTGCGCCCTCGCGCTGGCCTGTTTCCAAACCGGCCTGGGCGACGACGGCTATGCGCTGCTGCAGGGCGTGATGCATGAAAGCGCCTACGCCAGCGCCGTGCCCGGCGGGTTCAGCCACATCGGGGCGGCGACGGACTTCGGCGACAATGTCCACATGTTCGCGCGCACCGTGGTGGAGGGCCTGTTCGGCTACGATCCGGACTACCCCAACGGGATCGTGCACCTGCGACCGGCGTTTCCGTCAACGTGGCCGCGCGCCTCGATCACCACGCCCGACTTCGCCCTGAATTTCGTGCAGGCCGACGGCTGCGACCGCTACCAGGTGAGCCTGACCAGGCCGGCGGCCCTGCATTTGCAACTGCCGGTGCGGGCCGGGAAAATCCATCGCGTCACCCTCGATGGCCGCGAGACCGCCTGGCAGGTCGCCCCCGGATTCGGCCATGCGGTGCTGGCGGTGGCAATCCCGGCGGCAACCACTGCCGAACTCGTGATCGAATTCGACCGCCGCCTGCCGGAGAGCGAGGCGCTAACAGTCGGGGGCGTGGTCGGAGAGGAAATTGCACTGCGCCTCACCCACGGAGAGGTCGCTGATTGGCGGGATTTGCACGGCGTGCTCGAGCATGCCCGTGCGGACGGACCCGTCCTCCGCGGCCGGCTGACCGCCAAGCCGGGGCACCACCTCATCCTCATCGCGGTCCGCGCCGGCGAACTGCCGCGCTGGCAGGTTTGCAAGATTCACATTACTGATCCGGAAACTGTCCGCCGCCACGCCGGCCAGACTCCGCGCGAGGCGCCGGCCGACGCCCGGTGGGAATGCCTCGACCTGGCCTCCGTCTGCAACGGTGACATCCGCACCGTCTTTCAGCAGCGCTACCTCTCACCGCGTCCGGCCACCTGCTCCGTCCGGCTGGGTGTCGACGGCTATTCAGCCTGGACCTTCCCCTACTGGAACCTCCCGCCCCCGCCGATCGACCTCGCGCATGTGCCCTCGCTGCTCGACGCGGCGGGCCGGATCATCACGCCGCCGCAGGTGCCGTTCGCGGCCTTTCATGCGGACCGCAACATCGCCTTCACCTCGCGCTGGGACAACTGGCCGGCCGCCGTCACGGTCAACATCGGCCGCGCCGCCCGCACCGCGTGGCTGCTGGTCGCCGGCACCACGTTCCCCATGCAGACACGCATCGCGAACGCCGTCCTGCATTTCCGCTATGCCGATGGCACGACCGAAAAGCTGGAGCTGATTCCGCCGTTCAATTTCTGGATGCTCTGTCCGTGGGGCGGCGAGGACTACAGCTACGAGCACGACGCCTTCTGCCTCCCGCCCCAACCGCCGCCGCAGGTCCAGCTGGGCCACAACTGCCGCGCCATGGTGCTGTCGTGGAAACTCCGCCCCGGCGTGCCGCTGGCCGACGTGACGCTCGAAACCCTTTCCCGCGACGTCGTCATCGGCCTGATGGGGGTCAGCTTGGAACTGTGACGAATCCCAGTTGTAGGGCGGGGTCTCCTCCTTCGCCGGGCCTTCCGCCGTCGCCAAGGCTAAGGCGGACAAGACGGAGGACAGGTCCGAACCCCGCCTGCATTTACCCCGCTAGAATCCAATCTTTCTCGTTCTCTTTATCTTTCTCTTTCTCGAGCCTTGGGGATTGGTGGTTGCTTGCGACCGAGGGCGGTCGCGCTCCCAGGCGGGGATCGGAATCCCCGCCCTACATCACTCCGCCTTCGCGCGGTGCCGGCGCCAGAGCCAGAGCGCCCCGGCGACCGCCGCGACGGCGATGATGATCGAGGCCACCAGCGCGTAGCCCTGCGTGCGGTCCAGCGCACGGTGAAACTCCTCGATGTCGGCGTGGAAATTTCCCCACAGCCAGTGTCCGAGCCAGACGAAAACCGGCACGCTGATGAAGGCGGCAAGACCATCCAGCAAAATGAACTTCAGAAAACCGACCTTCATCGAGCCGGCGGAAAAATAGATCGGCGCCCGCAAACCCGGCAGGAACCGCCCGAGGAACAACCCCTTCGCACCGTGTCGCTCGAAGAAATACTCCACCTTCTCCTGCTTGGCCGGGGAGAACAGCTGGCGCACCCACGCCCTCGCCAGCAGGCGCGTGCCGAAATAGCGGCCGGCGACAAAGATCATCGAGTCACCGGCGAGCACGCCGACGTACATCACCCCGGCCACCGGAATCCATTCCCGCCCGCCCTCCGAGGCGAGGACACCCGCCACGATCAGCACGATATCCTCGGGCACCGGCACCCCGAGCCCGCAGGCGAGCAGGATCAGGAAGGGCCCCCACAACTCGAAGGCCGTGCCCTGGAAGAATTCGATCAGGGCATCAAACATGGCGGATTGCTGAGGCGGAGGAATACATGCGGACGGATGAGTGGCTCATCAAACCGCCTGCACCCGACCTGCCAAGGGGAATCCGGACAAGACAGTTAACCACGGATTGCACGGATGGCACGGATTTCTGATGCCTTGGCCACGGCATGTATTGCCGGGCGTGGACCTCCGATCCCCGGCCTGGTCTCTACCATCCGGTAGGCCGCGAGCTAGCTCGCGCTCAGTTCGCATGCGCCTGCCCCTGCGCGAATTTGAATGCATCCTGTAGGGCGTCACCTTGGTGACGCCTCTGGTGCAAACGCTGCCGTCATCGCGGTCGAGGCCGGACCAAGGTCCGGCCCTACATCGATCCAAAGCCTCCCCGCTTGGTTGCACCTTTGGTAGGCCCCATTCCCCGCCAGCGGGCTGCCTAACGTTGCCCAGACAGGGATTGAAGCCCTTCAACCGAACCTGCAGGCATGACCCGGCTTCCGGAAATCCGTGATATCCGTGTGATCCGTGGTTAAAAAACTCCGCGTGCTCCGCGGCTCCGCGTGAGCTTGTTCGAACTTTACGACTTCAGCCCCGGGTAATCCAGCGTCGCGAAATGATCGGCGAGCGTCTCCGCGCGGCGGATGACCCTGAACTTGCCGCCGCCCTGCCAGAGCACCTCGGCCGAACGCAGCTTCCCGTTGTAGTTGAAGCCCATCGCATGCCCGTGCGCGCCGGTATCGTGGATCACGACGAAGTCGCCGATGGCGGGATCCGGGATCTCGCGGTCGATGGCGAACTTGTCGTTGTTTTCACAGAGCGAGCCCGTGACGTCATAGACCTTCCTCGGCGCGTTTTCCCGGCCGGGCACCGTGATGTGGTGATAGGAGCCGTACATGCCGGGGCGCATGAGGTTGGCCATGCTGGCGTCGAGACCGACGTAGTCCTTGTAGATGGCCTTCTTGTGCAGCACGCGGGACACAAGGTAGCCGTAGGGACCGGTGATCATGCGGCCGCACTCCATCGAGATGCGGATCGGGCCGAGGCCGTTGGCGACGATGGTCTTCTCATAGGCGGCCTTGATCTGGCGGCCGACGTAGGCGAGGTCCACCGCGGTCTGGTTCGGGCGGTACGGAATGCCGATGCCGCCGCCGAGGTTGAGGAACTCGAACCGGATGCCGAGCGCGCGGTTCAGTTCGACCACGAGGTCGAAAAGCATCTGGGCCGTCTCAACGAAGTAGTCGGGGTTGAGCTCGTTCGAGGCCACCATCGTGTGCAGGCCGAAGCGCTTGATCCCCTTGTCGCGCAGGATGCGGTAGCCCTCGAAGAGCTGCTCGCGGGTGAAGCCGTACTTGGCCTCCTCGGGCTTGCCGATGATGACGTTGCCTTCCTTCAGCGGGCCGGGGTTGTAGCGGAAGCACAGCATGTCGGGCAGCTTGCCGCCGAGGGACTTTTCCAGAAACGCGATGTGGCTGATGTCGTCGAGGTTGATGATCGCACCCAACTCGGCCGCCTTTTGATACTCGTAGGCCGGGGTGTCATTGGACGTGAACACGATCCGGTCGCCCCTGATGCCGGCGGCCTCGCAAAGCGCGAGTTCCGCGAACGAGGAGCAATCGCCGCCCAAACCCTCCTGCTTGAGCACGTCGAGCACGTGCGGGTTCGGCAGGGCCTTGACCGCGTAGTAGTTGATGAAGCCGCCGGGGACCCAGGCAAAGGCCTCGCTGAACGAGCGGGCGTTTTTGCGCATGGCCGCCTCATCGTAGATATGGAACGGCGTCGGCACCTGGGCCGCGATGGCTTCCAATTGTGACTGGGTGAAAGGCAGGGATTTGTCGGTCATGGAACGGAAAAGCCCGCAAAGGAGGCGCGACAGCGTCCCCGTGTCAATGTCGCGGTCGGATTCTCCCCCGGGAGCGCGGGCCGCCGGCCCGCCACCTTCCTAACCGCGGGCAAGACGGGGAGGCAGCCAATATGCCCTCCCCTCCCGGCAACCTTATTCCAAAAACCCTGCTTTGTTCTGACCTTCTCCCCGGCCTCCTCCTGCATTTCCAGAATGACCGGGGTCTGTGGCACATGCTTCTTCAGGTTCTTTTTCTGCCACTTGCGAAACTTGGCCAGATCCCGTGGCTGGGATTTGTCCGGCCAGTCATAGCGGTGATGATGCGTCCAGACATAGGCTTTCATGAAGCCCTGTGCTTCCACGGCAGCCAGGGTGCTCCAATAGCTGTCTGCGCAACCCGGGTCCCTGGCCAGCACCTCGTTGTAGACCTTGACCGCCTGGGAACGGGCGAAAACCTCCTCCTCAAAGGACGGCCGCACATCGCCTTTCTCGGGCAAGGGCAGTCCGTTGTCCTCCCGGTATTCCAACTGCATCACGCCATAGGCTGTCCAAAAACGCACTGGTTGTGGTCTGCGGCAGCCGCCGGTCGTTGAAGCTGATCGCCACGTTCTTCATCCCCGCGATCTTCATCGGCTCCTTCACCAGATTGAGCTGGGGCAACTCGACGCCATTGGCCTTGCAGAGCAGGTAAACAAACCCGGTGAGATCATCGATGGCGGCCTGCAGGTCCCGGCCGGGAAACGTATAGCGGAGCTTGAAAAAGCTGCCCTTGTACGCCGAGACGACACTCAGCGAGACGTTGGCGGTGTCGCC
>JADJZJ010000011.1 GCA_016715765.1 Opitutaceae bacterium | reverse complement strand
CTTGAATTGCGGCAGATACCAGTCGCGGCCGATGCGCGCATGCAGGACCTCATCGGCCCAGTCGTAATCCTGGAAGAGCACGGCCAGAGGGTTCCCGGACGCCTGGCCCACCTCCCATTCGTAGCGCTTGCCCGTCCGGGCCATCAGCCCCTGCTCGACATAATAGAGGACCGCATGCCGTTCCAACGGCTGCAGCTGCGTGTTCATGATGAGCGCATAGGTGGCGTTCACCATGGCCTTGGTCCAGTCGACGCCCAGATCCACGAAGCCCGCCTCGCCCATCAGCGAATGCCGGGCTTCGTCCCAAAGCTGGCGGCTCATCTCGCGATAATATTCCCAGGGCTTGTCCTTGGTCTCGGTGATGACGCTCGCCATCATCTCGGGGATCTCGATCTCCCGCAGTCTCCGGAAGAACAGCATCAGCGCCTTCGGTTCTGCCGGTAACTGCTCGTTGTAGATGAAGGCCTCCACATTGACGCCCCGGTTGTAGGGATCGGGGAAGCGTTCGTCGCGCCGGGGCTTGGGATCGTAGACGTAGGGTTGGGCCGAATATTGCCGCACCAGCACGTGCGGCACGGGCGTGTCCGCCCCGTCGAGGCCGCCGGCGGCTTCCAGGCATTGGTCGAGCAGAGCCAGCCAGCCGGCGAGTTTTTCGCCGTGGGCCGTGTCCACGAGGCGGTGCACGGCCTCCGTGCCGAACCGATGCAGGTCCCCCAGCTCGAGCAACGCGAAACGGCAAAGACGCACCGAGGGATGATCCGCGAGGTGATTGGTCACCGCCAGATGCCGTTCGAATGCGGCCTGCAACGCCGGGATCGCGCCGGCATAGAGACCCGTGATCAAGGCCTCGGTGGAGGGCGCCGCGAGGATCTCGTCGAAGTAGATTTCCAAGATCGGATCCGGCACCGCCTCCAGACCCAGCGGCGGTTCCCGCATCTCCCCCACCCGCCGGCGCAGCGCCGCGACATGCTCGGCGCAAACGTGGGCGTGCAGGCTGAAGGCGGTCTTCAGTTCGTAGATCGGCTCCGCCGTGATGCGGGCGGTGAAAATCCCGTGCAGCCGCCGCAAGGCGTAATGGCAACGTTTGAGCCGCGTGACGCACTCCTCGACCGGGAGTCCCGGCCGGGCGGCTTCGGCCAGGGTACATATGCCGGCGACCGGCGGCAGATCACGATAGGGGCGATAAGGTGATGCATTCATGGGGGTTCCTCCTGAGAGGCATGTCTGATCAATTTCCTGGATTGGGGTGTACGGTGGAATGCTGGATCCAAAAACTCTCCCGCCAGGTTCCGCCGGACGGAATGTCCGCCACCTCGTGCCGGGTTCCGTCGGCCAGCGGGTTCAGCGCGTTGATGGTCGCCGCCATCGGTTCGAAGCAGATGAAGTCCGCGCTTGGCGGGGCATAGGTCACGCAGGTCCGGTACTGCGGACCCTGGATCAGCGTGATGCGGTCACTGCCGCCCTCGACCCAGAACTCCGCGCCGCCGTCCGCCCGCCGCGCCAGCCTGGTCAGCACATGCATTTCCGGCAGGCCGGCCAGCGGCGCGGAATCCGGCAACTGCAGCGGCTGCGCGCCGCCGGTGGGCAGCAGTTTTTCCGAGAGGAGCGTCTCCTCGCCGGCGGGAAAATGCACCTTCCAGGAATCGCGGGGTGCGTCCGGAATCTGGAAATAGGGATGATAGCCCAGCGCGACTGGCATGGGCTCAACCGCATGATTTTCCAGCAGGGTCTCCACTTCGAGCACTCCGCCCTTCAGCCGGTGCGTCACCACGATGGTGTGCGCAAAGGGAAATTGCGCCATCAGGTCCGGATGTCTCCAGAACTCCAGCCGGCACACCGCCCGGGCGGATTCCCGATCGGACTCCAGCGCCACCAGTTCCCATTCCGGGCAGCCGGTCAGCAGTCCGTGCATGGCCTGGCCGCGGCCGTCGCGCATGAAATTGCCCAGATCCGGGTTCAGCCGGTACGGTTTGCCATTGGCCTGAAACGCATCCGGCACCAGGCGATTGGCCCATGGCGCCATGAGGGGATTGCCGAAGATAACGGGCTTCTGTTTCAGGACGCCAAGGCTCGGCGGCGACCGGAGGATGCCGCGGCCCCTGACCGTCATGCTGTACGCGTTGCAGCCGATCGTCCGCGCAATCAGGACTTCCGCCTGGCGGGCTTCATCCGTCAGCCGGAGCACGTCGAATCCATCAACGGTCGCTTCGGTCGCGGTATAATTGTTGAGCGGTGACACGGGAGAGGGGCAGGGTCGCGGGCGGGGGTGGTCCGCCAGGCCTGAGAGGCCGTCATATTCTCATCTGTGTTCATCTGTGTCTATCTGTGGTTTCCACTGAATTTTTGGCCTGGGCGGACTGCAACCGACACCTGCAAGGATGAAAAAGGCGCGGGGATCGGCTGATCCCCGCGCCTGCAATTCTTAACCGAATGGATTGATTACCAGAGGTAGCTGACCGTCAGCTTCGTCTGGCGCGCATCCTCCAGATTGGCGCTGGCCGCATTGGACAGGAAGTACATGTTCAGGCTGTCCGCGACATTCGTCATGCCCAGGCGGTAAACGATCTGACGCTTGCCGGAGAGCCGCTGCCGGTACTCGGCGAACACGTCGCCGGAATTGTAGGCCGGGGCCGTGATCAGCGCGGTGCCGTCGAGCGTGTCGCCAATGCGCTTCCAGCCGCCGCCGACGGCAAAGGCATCGGTGATGTTGTACCGCAGCCAGAAGTTGATGGTCTCCTTCGGCACAAACGCCGCCCGGATGCCCGTGAAGGCCTGGGTCGGCCCGTCGGCCTTGAAGAAGCCGGCCAGGGCGGTGAGCTTCTTGTTGTCGCTGGTGTAGCCGATCTGGCCGTCCCAGCCGTTGTTTTCCTGCAAGCCGTCCTGGATGAAGAAGCCGGCGTTGTACGGGTCGCCGCGCCACTTGTTCTCCACCTGCAGCTGGAAGTAGGACAACGAGCCGAAGAAATTGCCGCCCAAGGCGTGCAGGTTGTCGATCTTGATGCCGACTTCATCGTTCGAACCCGTCTCGGGCACCAGCGCGGTGCCGTCGGCCTTGAAGATGGCGCCGACCGCGAGGTAGCCCTCGTCGTGACCGAAGTACATGCTGACGTTTTTGGTGGGCTGGTAGACCGCGCCGTACCGATAGAGGAAGATCGTGTTCTTCTTGGCCGCTCCCGGATTGCCCGTCAGCCCGGCGTTGGCCACGGCCTGATTCTGGGTCCAGCCATAACGCTCGTCGTAGTTGTAACGGGTACCGAAGTTGAGTTTCAGCTTCCCGTGGAACATCTCGAAGGTGTCGGTCGCCATCACGCCGCCGAGCCACTGGCTATTGTAGGGTTGGTACAGGTTGTTCTGCTTCCGGGCATTGGCCGTGCCGATGAGGTTGGCCGTCGCGCTGCCAATGGCCGGCGGATTGGACACGCTGAAATCGGTCCACGGCGACATCTGGTTCTCCGGGAACAGGCCGGCCATGGTCGTGTTGGCGTTCCAACGGTAGTTGTTGTTCCAGTTGTTGATGGTCGTGGCGACCACGAGGTGGTTGTCCAGGCCGGGCCCGAATTCAAGTTTGTCCCAGGACGTGGACATATCGATGGTCCACTGCTTGAACATGTAATCACCGTAGGCGTGGTAGATTTTCACCGTGTCCTGGCTGAGCACATTGCGGCCGGTGAATCCGCCCGAACTGTTCTTCGGGTGGTCGATCTCGGTCACGAACTGGAACTTGAAGCTCCACTCGTCCGACAGGGAACCGGTCAGCACCGTCTGGGTGAAGAACTGCTGGTCTTCACTCTTCGAGCCGGGGAAGTACTTGCTGGGGCTCAGGTCGCGGATCGGCACGCCATCCTTGTTGAGGGGCACCGGGCTGAAGAGATATTCCCGCTTGTTGTACTCCGCGCGCATTTTTAGCTTCACCTTGGGGCTGATCTCATAGGTCAGCGACGGGGCGAAGACGAAGGACTTGGTGAAGTCGGTATCGGTGAATCCGGGACGCTCGTAGTCCAGGTTGCCGAGGACCACGCGCACCTGCAGCTGGTCGTTGTCGAGGAGTTCCTGGCCGACGTCGATCATGCCGGACATGAACGAGTCCGTGCCCACCGACACCTCAACCTTGTTGACCGGATTGCGCCGGGCCCACTTGGGCATCATGTTCACATAGCCGCCGTAGGCGCCGAAGGGACCGTAGAGCAGCGCGGACGGGCCCTTGATGACCTCGAGGCCGTCCATGTTGAAGTTGCTGGTCGGGCCCACGCTCGCCGTGGTCGCGCCGTCCACCGCCCAGAACTGGGCGCGGAAGCCGCGGATGCTGGCGCCGGCAAAGACGCCGGGGGCGCCAAAGGTCTGTACGCCGGCAACCGCCTTGGAGAGGGCCTGCCAGGGATCGACCGCGCCCATGTCGTCGAACAGGTCGCGGGTGATGACGCTGACTGTCGCGGGCACGTCGAAGATCTTCGCCGCGACGCGGGAGCCGGACATGGTGTCGGAGGCGATGTAGCCCTCGTTGGTGCCGACTTTGACCTCGAACGGACTGAGTTTGACGATCTCTTCCTTCTCCTCTTCGTCCGGGCCGGCAGCCGGCGGGGTGGCGGGTTTCGTATCCTGGGCGATGAGGGAACTGGGTGAGCTGACGAAGACAGCACTGAGTAACAGTGCGACGAACAATCGTAGGACTGACGATGTGGTTTGGTATCGGTTCATGTTTGGGGAGAAGCCCGATGGCTGTTCTTTGTTACCTGACTTGCTGCAGGCCACCCCGCGCGGCGGATTGCTCCGACACAGAGGGCGGCACTGATTTGTGACGGGCCACCAACCGTCACGGGCTATGCCCGCGCGTGATATTTTGGAAAAAAAACGCGGCCGGAAAAATTATGCGGACCGGCGTAATACTTTTTTGGATTCCGTTCGTCTTAGCCGCGGGCGACGAATATGGCTCGATTCGTGGCTACGAGCGTGAGCGAGTGGATCGCACGCCGAACACCACTCGCTCACGCTCGTAGCCACCGGCCGGCCGACCCACTAATTCCGGACATTGGCAAAAAAAAGCGGCTGCACCCGCCACCCCGGCGGATGCAGCCACCAACCACCTACCCAAAATCATTTCGCGACGGGCACCGGCAGGCCGTTCGCATCCGGCGCGAGGCGGACGTCGTACTTCCGGCCGTTGTGCGCGCCCTGGATCCGCCAGCCCGCACCCTCGCGCAAGGCCAACAGCCGACCGTGTTCACCCTTGGTCTTCTGGGCGGTGGCCACGGTCAGCACCTCATGCTCCGTCGCAGACGCCGACTCCACCTCGGCATAGGGAAAGACGCCTTCATCGGCGGGCAGGTCGAGTTGCCCGGTCCGCACGGTGAGGGCCCCGGTTGCCCGGACGATCACGGCAAGCGTCGCGCGCGGTCGCGTGATGCGGAAGGCTTGGTCCCCGGATTGGACGCCGCCCAGCCCGTCGTCGTTGAAGACCTGGTAACGCAACTGCACCGGCCGGGCCGGACCGGCCAGCCGGACCTGATCGAGCAGCACGAGCACATCGGGTTTCAGAAAGAGGGCCGTGCGCCGCACCTGCGCGATGTCGGACTGCACGAGGGCATAGGCCTCGGTCGCATCACTCGTCACCAGCGCCCAATCCGGGCCGGTCTGCCAGTTGATGATGCGGGCCCAGGCCCAGGAGGCATTGGTGCCCTCGCGGCCGTCGTGGTACTGGTGCCCCTGTCCGTCAACCAGCACCGAGGTGTGCGCCCCGGTCTGGCGCAGCTTCCAGCGCTCCAGCTTCCACGAATAGCCCGCCCGCAGCGGATCATGCAGGAGCCGTTCGCCATGGGCCTTGAAGATGAGGCTGTTGCGGTCCGCGTGCTCGTGGTTGCACGGTCCGCCGCTGCGGAACGCCAGGACGCCGTCCCCCGCGGTCCAGCCGCTGCGGGTTACGACCCAGTCGTTGTCGAGCCGGCGGTCGAGCTGGTCCGCCCCCGGGGCCGTGGCGGGGATCGCCGGATCATACCAGATGGCGCCCCAATGCGATTTGATGAGACCCGTGTGCTGCGCCACATGCTGCGCCAGCGGATCGTGGTGCACCCGGGCCACCCATGCGGCGAGCGTCGTGTCGAGGTTGAGCCCCGAGTCGCCGAAATTGACGATGTCGTGCGCCGGCTCGAGCACCGCATAAGGCACGCAGGCCCTGCGCTGCGCGGCCGGCGGGGCCACCGGTTTGCCCGCCGAGGGCAGGCTCATCGCCAGGGCGTAGCGGATGGTACCGGGATAATTGATCAGTGAACGGTCGTCCACGCCGAGCGTGCGGTACAGGACCTCGGCAAAGACCGCCAGGTGCGAGGCGGTGTAGCTCCAGTACATCGGTCCCTCATCGTAGCTGCCGTCGGGATGAAACATTTCCACGAAGGCCCGCGCGCTCGAGCGCGCCAGCGCCAGCCACGACGCCGCCTGCGGATGCCGGCCGTACAGCCAGCAGGCCGCGAGGCCCAGGCCGGCGATCGGGACGGTTTTCAGGTTGGTCGAATTCAGGATCACCGGCCAGCGGCCCAGGTCGAAGCGGAAGGCATATTCCTCCTCGGGATCAATGGTCCAGCCCTGCACCCGGTCCGGAAACTTCATGCCGTAGAGGGTGGTATGGCAGGCGGCGGCGCCCTTGTCCGCGAGGCTTTGCTCGGCCCGGGTGATCTCCTCCGGCGTGAGCGCCTCGCCCAGCCAGTCCAGTGCGCAGGCCACCGCGATGGCCGCCTCGGGGGCGCGCTGCAGCCCGACCACGCTGCGGCCGCCCTCCAGGAACAGGTCCCACTTCGGAAAGTCGCAGAGCCGGCGCAGGGCCAGCCGCGCCAGCGCGAGCTGGCCGGGGTCGCCGTGCATCAGGTAGTCGAACGAGGTGCGCTCGAGCACCGCCCGCGCCCGCACCATGTGGTGATTGTGGCTGGTGTATCGCACCTCCTTTTCGAGGAAGCGGGTCTCGGCGGCGGGATCCCATTCGGTCGCCTGGTCCATCGTGGACATTTCGCGCCAGAGCGAACTGAAGCGGGGCGAGCGGAGATTGCCGCGGATGCGCGGCAGGTCGCCGGCGTCAAAGAGCAGGCCGCGGGTCGGGGCGTTGTTCATCGGCGTTCAGGATGCGGAGGGTCACCGGGGCGCACATCCGTTAGACGAACGGGCGCGGGATTCGGGCTATCGGTGCGCGCAAGATTCCTGTCACTATATTTTCAGTACCGCATCCGCTTCGGCTTGCGGTCGCCGCCGGGCGCTTTTCGCATCAGGCCGTGCGCTCCCGCACGCGCCTCCCGTCATGCTTCGCCTGATCTGCACCGTCCTCCTGCTCAGCGCCCTTGGCACTTCCGGCACCGGCCGCACCGATGATACCGTGGTCCTCGCGAACGACCGGGTCGAGGTGGGCGTGGCCCCGGCGCACGGTCTCATCCTCGGCTTTGGCCTGGCGGGAAAATCCAATCTGATCTGGGTGAACCCCCACCCGCTCTCCTCCGTCCGGCACGCCGGCTGGAACAACTACGGTGGCGAAAAGCTCTGGTGGGGCCCGCAGATCGACTGGCTGGCCGTGCAGGGCCGGCGCTTCCCGCCGGATGAGGCGCTCGACGGCGCCTGGACCGTGACCGAGCGCACCGCGGACCGCATGGTGATGCGCAGCGGCGTCAGCCCCTGGGTCGGAATCCTCGCCGAGCGGGAGATTGCCCTGGCTCCCGACGGATCCGGACTTGTGATCCGCAATCGTTTCATCCGGGTCGCACCCGGCGCGCAGCGCCTGCAGCTCTGGACAATCTGCACGCTTGTGACACCCAAGTGGTGCTGGCTCGACAGCCAGCCGGAGACCGGCGAGCCGCCCTTCCGCAATCTCCGCCCCGAGCTCCCCACCGGAGCGCGCGTCCGGCATGAGCCGGACATCGGCTGTGTCCGCGCCGCCATCTCCCCGCTTTTCCATGAACGCTACCTCATCGGCACCCGCGGGGCGTGGATCGCCGCCGTGTACGACGAGGTGATCCTCGTGCACGAGGTGTCACCCTACCCCGCCGGCGCATACGCCGAGGAGGTTTCGGTGCAGCTCTTCGCGGCTCCGTCGTACGTGGAACTGGAAACGCTCGGCGGCCTCGTCACGCCGGCCGTCGGCCAGAAGATGGAGAACACCGTGCGCTGGCGGCTGCTGGAGCGCCCCCGGGATCTGGATGAAGCCGCCCTGGCCCGCTGGCTGCGCGCGCCCCCCCCCCCCCCCCCCCGCGGGCCCGCGGGGCCCCGCCCCCCCCCCCCCCCCCCCCCCCCCCCCTTGTCCTTTTGTGGCCGCGTGCGGGTCGGTGTAAGGGCGGGGATCCGGACCCGCTCCCGCAGGAGGCTCGGCAGCGTTCGGAATCCCCCCCCCCCGTTCACCAGATCTTGGCGTGATCCTCGGGCTTCCGCCACATCGGGTCGCCTTCCCTGATGCCGAAGGCGGCGAAGAATTCCGGCAGGTTCACGAGCGGACCGAAGGCGCGGAACGTGCCCGGCGAATGCACGTCGGAGGCGACGTAGCGCTTGAGCGCGTCGTCGCGGTACTTCGTGCGCCAGACCTGCGCCCAGGAAAGGAAGAAGCGCTGCTCGGGGGTGAATCCGTCGATGAGCGGCCGTTCCTTGCCCTGGAGCGAGCGTTGCAGCGCCTCGTAGGCGATGGACACGCCGCCGAGGTCGCCGATGTTCTCGCCGAGGGTCTGCTGGCCGTTGATCGCGAGGCCGGGCAGCGCGAAATAGCCGTTGAACTGGCCGACCAGCTTCTGCGCCCGGGCGCGGAATTCATTCGCGTCCTCCTGCGACCACCAGTCGGCCAGGTTGCCCGCCGCGTCGTACAGCCGGCCCTTGTCGTCGAAGCCGTGCGATATCTCGTGGCCGATGACCGCGACGATCGCGCCGTAGTTGACGGCGTCGTCCATCGCCGGATCGAAGAACGGCGGCTGCAGGATGCCCGCGAGGAAGACCAGCTGGCCGGCGGAGGGCTGGTAGTAGGCGTTGACCTGCTGGGGCGTGCGGAGCCACTCGGTCCGGTCAAAGGGCCGGCCAAACTTGGCCAGCTGCCGGCGCGTCTCGAACCGGTTGGCGGCGCGCACATTATCGTAATAGCTGTCGCGGGTGACAGTCAGTGCGGAATAGTCGCGCCACTTGTCGGGGTAGCCGACCACGACCCGGAAGGTCTTCAGTTTCTCGAGCGCTTTCTGCTTGGTGGGCTCGGTCATCCAGTCGAGGCCGACGATGCGGTCGCGCAGGACATCGCTCATGATGGCGACCATGGCCTCGAGCTTGCCGCGCACCTCGGGCGGGAAGTATTTCGCGACGTAGATCTCGCCGACCGCGAAGCCGATCTTGCTGTCGAGGATCTTGGCGGCGCGCTGCCAGCGCGGCTCCTGCGCCGGGGTGCCGTTGAGCACCGTGCCGAAGAAACGGAAGTTCTCGCGGTCGAAGGCCGCGCCGAGATAGGGCGCGGCCTCCGTGAGGGCGTGCCAGCGCAGGTAGGTCTTCCAGGCCTCGAGCGGATGCGTGGTGAGCAGCTGGTTCAGTCCGGAGAAGAATTTCGGCTGCGCCACATTGAGGTCCTGCTCGGTCGCCGGCAGGCCGGAGGCCGCGAGATACGCCTTGAAGGCAAAGTCCGGCATGAGGGCGGCGGCCTCGTCGAGCGTCAGCTTGTTGTAATTGGCGAGGGGGTCGCGGAGCTCGGTGACGGACTTGGAATTCCTGGCGAGTTCGGTCTCGAGCAGCAGCACGGTCTCGGCGTCTTTGGTCGCTGCTTCCGGCTCGGTGCCGGCGAGGCGGAACATCGCGGCGACATGCTCGACGTATTGCGGCCGGATCTTCGCGTACTTCTCGTCGAGGTAGTAGTCGCGCGTCGGCAGGCTCAGGCCGCCCTGGCCCGCGATGAGCTGGATGCGGCTGTTGTCCTTCTGGTCGGCGTAGGGATAGGTGCCGAACAGCGCCCCGCCGCCGTGGACATGGGCGTCGGCCAGGTACGCGGCGAGGTCGTCAAGGTTCGCGATGGCGGCGATGCGGGCGAGCTCGGGCTCCACGGGCTTGAGCCCCGCGGCCTCGATGGCGGCCTCGTCCATCGCGGAGGCGTAGAAATCGCCGATCTTGCGCAGGTTGGAACCGGGCGCGGCGGACGCGGCGGCGGCCTCCTCCAGGATGGTGCGGATGCGGTGCCAGTTGTTCTGCGCCAGCATGTCCATGGTGCCCCAGCGCGCCTTGTCGGCGGGGATCTCGGTCCGGGCGGCCCAGCCGCCCCAGGCGTACTTGGAAAAGTCCGCGCGCGGGTCGGCGGAAAGATCCATGTTGGCCGTGCTGAAGCTGAGCGGGATCATGGCCTCCTCCGCGGCGAGCGGGGAGGCAAAAGCGGCGCCAAGCGCCAGGGCCGCGGCGAGGAGACGGTGATGATTCATGGAGAAAAAATAGGCCGGCCGTACCGTCTGACCGCAACCGCGGAACCGCCGGTGGTCAATTGGCGGGATGGGCGGCTGCGGGGGCCATCAATTCACCCTTGGCTCATGGTGGGAGCCGGGTGGTCCGCCATGGGGTCAGGGCAAAAGACCCATGGCCTTGGCTGGCTGGGCCGCGGCGGCGCCAGCCAGCCCACACACCAAAATCATCCGGAGCCGCCCCCGGCGGTTATCCCGCAGCGGCGCAGGAGTTCCGCGAGTCCCTGGGGCCCGACTTCCGGGACCTTCCAGGGAAACATCCCCACGAACCGGCCCTCGGCATCGACCACGATCGAGAAAGGCGTGGGCGCACCGAACTGGAAGGTGCGGTTGATGGCACCCTGGCGCGGATCCTCCGGCGGCGCCGGGTCGAATGCGATGGCGAAGCGATGGGCGCGCTCCCGGTGCAGCGCCAGCCACGCGTCGAGGTTGGCCCGCGTGTCGCGCGTGACCAGAGCCAGCGCCTGCACGCCAGCCGCGCCGTACTGCGCCACCACGCCGTCGAGAAAATCGGCCGGGATCATCTCGGCCGTCACGAACATCAGTACGAGCGGATGCCCGCGGAAGTCCGACAGCTTGCGCGGCGTGCCATCCACCCCCTGCAGGTCAAGATCCGGCAGGATGTCGCCGGCCTTCAACCGGGCAATCGCGGTCGTGAATGGCGGCGGGAGCCGGCGGACTGCGGGCGCCGCGGACGCAGTCGCCATGGGCGGTTTGCGCTCCGGGGCGCGCCGGGCCAGGACCGCCGGATCAACCTTCACCCCGGCGGCGGCGAGCGCCTGCTCGAGGGAGGGGTCCCCGGAAAAATAGCCGCTGGTGGTGCCGACGATCCTCCCCTCCCGGTCGATGATGAACTGCGTGGGGATGGAGGGAACCCGGTACAGCGCCAACGACGCCCGCTGATCCTGGGCGGGCGTGCCCTGCTCGTGGGGGTCGCACACGAAGCGGATGGCCGGATAATTCGCCGCCTTGAGCCGCACCCAATCCTCGAAGTGCGTGCGCTTGTCTCCGGTGCACACCGCGAGGACGGCCACACCCTGGTCGGCGTACTTCGCCGCCACCGCCTGCGTGTGCGGCATCGAGGCGACGCACGGCGTGCACCAGGTGGCCCAGAAGTCGAGGATGAGGACCTGGCCGAGGTAATCGGAAAGACGCACTGCGTTGCCCGCGAGGTCGCGCGCGACGAAATCCGGGGCCGGCGCACCGGCACCAAGCATGGCGGAATCGGCCGCGACGACCGGCACCGCATCAGGCGGCTGGGGGACCCGGTAGACCGTCCGTTCACCGGCCGGCGTCACACTGGGGGCGTCATCCAGCTTGAGCAGACGACGGATCTCGGGCTCTAGCTTCGCCCCGCGGGCCTCGGTCGAAGCGACCCGCCCGGCCTGGTCGAGCAGGAACATCGCCGGGATGGCCCGGACGGAAAACCGGATGGCGAACTCGTTCTTGAAACCCTTGCCATCGAAATGCTGCGGCCAGGGCAGGCCCTGTTCGCGGGCGTAGTCCACCAGCTTTTGCCGGTCCTGCTCGCGGTCGAGCGACACGCCCACGACCTCGAAGCCCAGGTCGTGGTACTTGCGGTAGTTCGCCAGCACGTTGGGCAGCTCCTCCTTGCAGGGTCCGCACCACGTCGCCCAGAAATCGATGAGCACGACCTTGCCGCGCAGCTGCGCGAGGTCGACCTCGCGGCCGTCGACCGCCGTGAATTTCATCTCCACCGCCTTGATCCTGGCTGACTCCAGATTGGCCTTGCCGGCGGCCCAGCGGGAGATCTCGGGAATCGGGCTCTGCGAATGCGTCTGGAGAAAGCGTGCATAGGCGGCGGGATCGGCGGCCTGCATCGTGCGCGTCGCGATCTCGAAGGCGCGGGTGAGCATCGTCGGATCGGTGACCTTCCGTTCCATCGCCGCGATGAGCGGCTCCATCGCGGTCCAACGCTGCGCGGGCGGGGCGCCGCGGCGGAGGGAAACGCGGTAGACGGCGTTGGCGTAGGCCTCGGCGAGCAGGGCCGGCGACACATCGGGGGCGGCAAACAGGGCGCCCTCGAGCGCGTCCATCCGCCGGTCCCACGCCGCGCGGGCCGCCTCGTCGCGCACGATGAGCGACTGGATCTTCGCGGTGTCGCGGGCGGCCATGGCGGCTTCATAGCCGGGCTTGACGTCGACGACGAAGCTGCGGGGCTGCCTGAGGGCGATCAAAGCGGCCTCCCAGCGGAGCGGATCCTGCGGATGCGCCTCGTAAACCTTGAGCGCCTCCGTGCAGACCCGGTTGGAGAAATCACTCATCCGGCGCATCCCCTCCCCGGGGGTGGCTTGGGCGGCGTCCTTGACGCGCACGTCGTTGCGTTCGGCGAGCAGCGCCTTGAGGGCCGCGAGATCGTTGGCGACATCAGCCGCCTGCAAGGGCCCGGCGACAAGAAGGATCAGGCTCGAGATCAGGAAAGGGCGAAGATGCATGGCTGGGTAATCTGGGGAAACCGTCTTCCGTCGCTGGACCGGAAGACGGGGTGCCAGGGGCGGGGTGAAGTCGGGGCGCACGCTCAGAACGTGCGGCTCAGCGACAGGGCGAAGCGGCGCAGGCGCGAGTCGAGCACCGTGTTGTCCGGGAAGAACAGGTCGTCGAAAGGCGGCTGCGTGTTGAGAACGTTGAAGATCGTAAGGCTGAGCTTGGTGTCACGCAGCGCATGCCCGACCAGCCCGGAATCACGCTGCTTCACCCACGCAGCCTTGGCGAAATCGTAGTTGAGCTGGCAGTCCCAGCGGATGGCCGACGGTGTGACGGCCCGGTCGGCGGAGACACGGTTGGCTGCGCGGTAGGTGGCGAGCACACCGGCGCCCCAGGCGGCGCGGGCGACGAACAGGTTGCCGTTCACCTGCACCGGCAGGCTGTCGGTGTTGACCGTCGGCGACGGCACACCCCCCGGCGTGGGAATAAAGACGTTGCGCGTGTATTTCGTGCCGGTCAGGCCGGCCTGGAGATCGAACCCGGCGAGGCGCCGGTCGTACTTCAACCCGATGTCGTAGCCGGTGATCTGGCTGTAGGCCACATTGATGGGGCGCAAGTCGGCGGCGGTTACCGGCCCGAGCCAGGCGGCCTGGTCGGTGGGCAGCTTGGCCCCGCGGGAGATGCGTTCCGGGTAGAGCAACGCCATCTGGCTGAAGAGCAGCGTGCCGATCCGGTCGTTGTAGAGGTTGTCAAACCAGTCGAAGGACAACGACAGCCCACTGACGACGGGCACCTCGACGACGAGGCCGAACGTGGTGTTCTCCGAGGTTTCAGGCCGCAGGTCGGCCTTGCCGCCGCGCGTGACGGGGTGGATCGGATTGACCGTGTTGCCGCGAGCGGGATCGAGGTTGGAGGCGACCGGGGCCGTGCTGCTGTTGCTCACGGTGTTTGGCTGGGTGCGCTGCTGCAGGGTCGGCACCTTGAAGCCCTCGCCGTAGCTGCCGCGGACGAGCAACCACGCCGCCGGGCGCCAGGCCAGGCCGGCGCGGGGGTTGCGGGATACGCTGCCGGCACCGTAGTCCTCCATGCGGTAGGAGATTGAAAGGTTGAGCTGCTGCAGCAGCGGCCGGCGGAAATCGCCGCCGAAGACCGGCACGTTGACCTCGGCGAAGTAGGCCATCACGTCGATGCTGCCCGGCATCGCCGTCTGCGTGTCGGTCGGCAGGCGCAGCGGGAAATCGGCGTATTCCTCGCGCCGCTCCAGGCCGATGGCCGCGGCGAGGTCGCCGCCCGGCAGCGACCAGATCGGTCCGTCGAATTGGAGCGCATACACCCAGGTCTGCGCCTCCTCCTCGTCGCGGGTGGGCGAGGTCAGGGCCTCGATCACGCCCGCCGCGTTGGGATTGGCGACGATCGAGCCGTCATAGAAGAGGTTCGGTTGCTGGCCGGCGGCGACCGCGGCGGTGAAGAGGGTCGAGACGATGGAGGTGCCCGCATCGCCGTCGCTGTAGGTATGGCTGTCGGCGCGGCTGATCGCGAGGTCGTAACGCCAACCGCCGGGCAGCCGGCCGTCGGCGCCGAGCGTGAAGGCCTCGGTCTCGTTGGTCGCCTCGCGCCCGGGCTGCAGGTCGAGAAACGTCTTGTTGAGGGTGATCGGAATGCCGAAGGGGTTGCCGGGATAGCCGGCCGGGATCGAGAGATTCACGGCCTGGACCGGGGCGGCGAATTGGAAGTTGCGGTTCCGGGCGAAACGGGCCGAGGCATAGAGATTGAGCCAGTCGCGCACCGTGTAATCGAACTTCGCCAGGACCGAATAGCGGTCGTACGAGGCGGCGTACTGCGAATACTGGCCGACATCATACGGCGCGGCGATCGCGCCGGCGGCGGCATAGTTGGCGACGGTCAGGCCCGTGCCGGTCGTGCCGGCGGGAATGGCGGACTGCGTCGCGGTCAGGCCCGGCAGCGGCACCGTGCCCGTGCGGCTGACGCGGCCGGCGCCGCCCGGCATCGTGCTGGAGCGCATATCGATCCCGCCGTAGGGCCGGCGGTCAAAGCTGGCGATGAAGTCGCGATCGCGCAGCATCAGCTCGTTGGACTCCTCCCAGGCGGCGGTGACGAGGCCGCGGAGCTTGCCGGCGCTGAAGCCGTGGGCGAGACTCCCGGTGAGCACGCCGACATCGGTGTCGAAGGTGTTTTCGTAGCCGACGCGCACTTCGGTGCCGGAGTATTGCTTCTTGAGGATGACGTTGATCACGCCGCCCATCGCGTCGGCGCCGTAGACGGAACTCGCGCCGTCGAGCAGCACCTCGATGCGCTCGACCGCGGCGAGGGGGATGCCGTTGAGGTCGAAGCCGTCGGCGCTGCGCGACTGATTGCTCTTCGGGGCGCGCTTGCCGTCGATGAGGAGCAGGGTCGCGCCGGCCGGGGCGCCGCGAATGGTCGCCGTGACGAGGCCGGCCGCGCCGGTGATCTGGGTTGCGCCGGCCGTGAACGTCGTCTGTCCGGTCTGCATGTTGATGAGGGAATTGCGCTGGTTTTGCGTCTGACCCTGACCGAGGGTGAACGATGAAACCTGCGGGATGTAGCGGAGCACGTCGCCGATGCTCTGCGCCCCGGTGCGGTCAATCTGGGCCCGGTCGATGGTGAGGACCGGCTGGGCGGAGGAGCCCTCCAGCAGGCCGCGGATGCGGCTGCCGGTGACCTCGACGCTGTCCAGGACGACCGGGGCGTCAGCGGTGATCAGGATTGTGCCCGGGCGGTCGCCGGCCGGCGCCGCCCCCGATCCGTTTGGGTTGCCGCCACCTTTCAGCGCCAGCGCCCCGGTTTCCCGGTCCTGGACGACCTTGAGGTTCGTGCCCGCGACCATGGTCTCGAGGGCCGTGCGGGCCGTCATCGTGCCTTTCACGGCCTGGGTGCGGACGCCCGCCACATCATCGGGCGCGTAGAGCAATTGCTCGCCCGACTGGGCGGCGAATTCCTTGAGCCGTACCGCGGCCTCGCCGGCCGGAAGGTCGAATTCCTTCTGCACGGCTTCGGCGGCAACCGCCGGAGCGAGCAACAGGCCAAGGACGAACAGGGCGGCAAACGCCGCCCGCAGCATTACGCAGGCAAACCGGTGGTTCGAGCCATCGGCACGGGTTGGGTGGGTCATGGTAGGCAGGGGTCCCGCGGGAACGCGGGATGGTGTTAACTGACCATGACGGTCGGCCGGGCCGGATTATCTAAAAGTTTTTTCCGGCGGATTATTGGGCCCGCCGGAGGACGATGTCGTCGCCCTCGCGCACCGCCGCCACGCCGAAACTCTGTTCCAGGAGGCGCACGAACGGCTCGTAGCCCTCCGCGCGGAATGAACCGCTGAATTTCTGGGCGCCGAGCCGCGGATCGGCGATGACAAGCTTGGTGCGATTGTAGCGGTTGAACTCGGCCACGACCTCGCCCAGCGGCCGGGCCTCGAACTCCAGCCGTCGTTCCTGCCAGGCCAGGGCGCGCTGGACCTCAACCGGTGCCACCAGCGCGACCACGGCCGGGGTGGCCCTGTTCGCTTCCTGGATTTCCGCCACTGCTGATGCGGGGATGACCGCCATCTCGCCCTGCACCAGCAGCGACGGGGCGCCGGCGGCGTCCACCCCGAGAAGATTACCTCCCTTGACCGAATCATTCACCTGAACCTTACCTTCCGTGACGAGGACCTCCACGGCAGTCTCGCGCAGGCGAACGTTGAACGCGGTGCCGACCGCCCGCACAGCCACCCCGCCGGCGCTGACGATGAAGGGCCGGGCCGGATTGGAGGCCACGTCGAAGAACGCCTCGCCGCGCAGCAGTTCGACCCGGCGCTCCTCGGCGGTGAAACGCGTGCGGACCGCGCTGTCGGTGTTGAGCTGCACGACGGAACCGTCGGCCAGCCGCAGTTCGCGGAATCCGCCGACATCGGTCTCCGCCGTGGGCCGCGGGGCCAGCACCTGCCAGACGCCGACGCACGCCAGGACGACCGCCGCAGCAGCGGCCAGTCCGCCCACGATCCACGGCGAGCGCCGCTGCGGCCGCAACCGCGGGGCCAGCAGGTCGGCATCGCCCTCCCCCGCCCCCTCGGGCCGGGCGGCGGCGAGCCGGTTGAAATCCTGCCAGGTGGCGTCGAGCGCCGCGAAGACCTCGGCATGGCGCGGGTCTTCCTGCATCCAGCGCATGAATTCGGCCGTCTCTCCCTCGCTCAGGCCGCGGTCGCGCAGGCTGAGCCAGACGGCGGCCTCGGCCTCGATCAGTTCGGGATCGTTCGCGGGGGTCCGTGATTCGGTGTTCATGGCGCACCTCCGGAATGGGTCATGCCGCGGGCCTTCAGGTAGTCGCGCAGCCGCAGCACGCCGATGGCGACCTGCGCGTTGACCGTATGCTCGGAGATGCCGAGCCGGGTCGCGATCTCCCGGTGGGAAAGTCCGTGGATTTTGCGCAGGGTCAGCACTTGGCGGCAACGGGTTGGCAGCGCCTGGATGGCTTGGGCGAGCAGTTGGAGTTCCTGGTCATGACTGACAGTTTCGGCCACACCGGGCCTATCTTCCAAGACGGGCAGGAGCTCGATTTCTGCTATGCCGTCGATGGCAACAATCTGGCGCCGCCGGAAAAAGTCGTAGGCGGCATTGCGCGCGGTGCTGAACAGGAACGACTTGGGATTGTGCACCGGCGCATGTTCGCGGGCCTGCAGGAGGCGGGCGTAGGTCTCCTGCACAAGGTCCTCGATGTCGGGATGGCCCGGAAACTTGCCGCGCAGATAGCTCCGCAGTGCAGCGTCATGGGGCTGCACCTCATCGGCAAACCAGCGGGCTTGTTCAGGATCCTGCGGGGGCATTTGTCGCGGTGGGACCATTTCCCTCGGACTGCCAGCGCGACTTGTCGAGCCGATAGGTGGCCTAAAATGGCCGGTCTTGCCGGAACAAACCAGCCGGCGCCGAACTGCCTCGAATGTTACGCAGCCGAAAAGTGTTTCCCGTCGGCCGCCAGCTTGCTGGCGCTCTCAGAGCGGGAGCAAGCTCCCTGCCTACGCGGCGAAGGCGCAGCGCAGGAGGAACCTGTCCTCCGTAGCTTTAGCGAAGGAGGACGATGAGTCGCGCGCGGCTGGACACGCCGAATTTGGCGAGGCAGGCGGCGACCTGGTTCTTCACGGTGGAGACGGACTTGCCGAGGATCGTGGCGATTTCCTTGTTGGTGAAGCCCTGCAGCACGTACTCCGCGACCACGCGCTCGGCCGGTGAAAGGCCCTGCAGGCCGGGCTGATGCGAGGTCAGGCGCGCCGCCACCTCGCGCCATGTATCGGTCGCCGGCGTTTGGGGCAGATCGCTGCGCAGGGAGACCATGAGGTGGGCGGGGGGCCGCCAGGCCGGGGCGCTGCGCCCCGGCCCGCGCGCACACACACAACTAAAGTTTCAGCAACCGCTTCACCTCGGCCTCGAGCTTCGGCCCGCGGGCCTCGGTCGTGACGAGCTTGCCGTTCTGGTCGATCAGGAACATCGCCGGAATCGAGACGATGCCGAAGCGGGTGGAGAGGTCGTTCTTCCACCACTTGCCGTCGAAGTACTGCGGCCAGGGCATCTCGTTTTTCGCCGTGAAATCCGTGAGCACCTTCTTCGCCTTTTCCATCTTCTCGGCGGCTTGCTCGGGGGTATCGTCGGGCTTGAGCTTGCCGTTTTCCAGCGCGATGCCGACGACTTCGAAGCCCATATCGCGGTAGGCCGCGTAGACCTTCTTCACGTTGGGGAGCTCGGCGATGCACGGACCGCACCAGGTCGCCCAGAAGTCGATGAGCACAACTTTGCCGCGCAGGTCCTTCAGGTCGACCTTCCGGCCGTCCACGGCCGTGAAGGCAATGTCAATGGGCTTGTCGCCGAAGGTGAGTTTCTCGAGCTCGATCTTCGCGGCCTTCTGCACGAATTCGCACGGGCTGGCGGCAAATTCCTTGAGCTCGGCTTCGAGCTCCGGCTTGGTTGCGCCAAGCTTGCCGCGCACCAGGAAATAGATGCTGACCTGCTGGCCGAGACTCTCGACCGAGGGGTATTTGGCGGCGAGGCGGAGCAGTTCGGCCCGGTAGGGGGCAAAATCATACGCCTCCTTGGTCTTCATGGCCTTCTGCGCGGCGCTGGACAGGGCGCGGAGGCCGTTGGGCTGGCCTGACTCGGCCCGGAGCTTCACCTCGGGCGGGGCATCGGGGGCGTGTTCGGCGGCGGCGGAGAGTTCCTCGATCTGCTTGCGCCAGGCGGCAAATCCGGCGGGGTCCCAGGTTACGCCCTCGAGCACTTCCTTGGGCGTACCGTCCTCGTTGGCGATCTCCCTGACGGCGGAAGCCATCGTCTGGACGGCGCGCCAGCGCCGCGGGTCCTCGGGATATTTCTGGCAGAACGCGCTGCCGGCGCGCAGCACCTTCACGATGTGGTGGCGCATCGCGGTCAGGCGCTCCTCCTGGGTCTTCTTGCCGGCGACGGCGGCCATGAGGCCCTCCATGCCGCTCATCGCCGGGAGCGGCTTGAAGGCGGTGTCGGCGTCGGGCGCGGCCAGGACCGCGGGATCGGGCTCGAACGGCGGCTTGAGCTGCGTGAAGGGATTGTCCGCGGCAAGCGCAGGCAGGGCAAACAGCAGGGCGAGGAGGAACAGTCGGGTGAATTTCATGAGGAATGGAGATTGGCCGGGTGCGTTCAGAACCGCTTCGTCAGGTCGAGGACATAGCGGCGCAGGCGCGGGTCGATGACGAGGGAGCTGAAGGAGCCGTTGACGTTGAGCGGCGGCTCGTCGTCGAGGACGTTGATGATCGTCACCCGCAGCTTGGTGTCGTGCAGGGCGCGGCGCCACCAGGACTCACCCCGGGCGCCGAAGCCCGGACGGCGGCCGAAGTCATGGCCCGCGTTCAGGTCCCAGCGCATCACGGAATCCGTGTAGCGCGAGGGTGCAATGGTGGCGTTCGACGAATCCGTCCAGGATTCGCCGCCAAAGACATTGGTGAGGCCGGCCTCCCAGGGGCCGTGGCTCCAGTTGAGCGCCGTCGTGACGCGCGCCGGGACAAAGCGTTTGTTCACCGAGGGGGTGAGGACGGAGTTGGGGAGGATGCGTTCCTCGCGGAGGAGGGTCTTTTCCCCGGCGAGGCTGAACGCGAAATCGCCCCAGCCGGTCGTGCGGTGGTAGCGCATACCGACACTGTAGCCGCCGGCGCGGGACTTGGAGATGTTGATGGTGCGGGCGTCGTAGCCGGTGATCGGTCCGAGCCAGTCGGCGGGATCGGTCGGGAGCTTCGGCCCGCGGAAAACGGTTTCCGGGGCGAGCAACTGGCGGTCCATGATGCTGCTGATGCCGCCGAAACCGTCGGTGTAGGTGTTGTCGTAGAAATCGAGCGAGACCGAGAGGCCGGTGATCCTCGGTACCTCGACGATGATGCCGTAGGTCCAGTTTTCGGAAAGCTGCGGCGTGAGGGCCGGATTGCCGCCGCTCAGAATGTTGGCGGTGCCGGTGATCGGGGTATTGCCGCGCGAGTAATCAACGGCCCCGGGCGCAAGGGCCGCCCAGGGGAGGCCCACCGTGCCGGTCGACTGGGCGATGCGGTAGAGCTGGGGTGCGAGGAAGCCCTCGCCGTAGGAGCCGCGAATGAGGACGGAGCGGAACGGACGCCAGGCGGCACCGTAACGGGGGGTGGTGGCCCGGCCGAAGTCGGAGTAGTCCTCGGTGCGCACCGCGAGGTTGAGATCGAGCTGGTGCATCAGCGGCAGGCCCTGCTTTTCGCTGAGCAGCGGCACGCGCGCTTCGGCGAAGAACGAAACCACGTTGCGCTGGGGAATGACGGTCCAGACCTGGCCGCCGACCGAATTGGGAAATTCGACATACTCCTCGCGGCGCTCGCCGCCAACGACCGCATTCAGGTCGCCGGCGGGCAGGGAGAGAATCCTGCCGTCGGCCTGCCCGGAATACGTCCAGGTGCTGACGATGTCGTTGAGCCGGGTCTGGGTCGTGCCCACCCAGAATACGTCCAGGGCGTTCGGCGCGTTGGGCGACTGGGCGTTGCTGTCGTAGATGAGGATGGGCGTGCGGCCGGCGGCGATCTCGGCGTTGAGCCGCGCGGTGAAGAGCGTCGCCGGGGCCACCTGGGTGCCAATCTGGCCACCGGCACCCGCGAGATCGGGTGTGATCATGAAGTTCTTACCCTTCACGTAGTTGATGCCGGCCTCGTAGCGCCAATTGCCGGGCAGCTTGCCGGTGGCGAAAAGGGAGAACTCATCATTGCTGGTATCGCTGCCGCTTACGAGCGGGGGCAGGTCGTAGAAAATCTTGCTCAGGCGCACCGGGACGCCGAACGGGTTGCCGGCATAGCCCGCAGGGATCGTGACGTTCTCGACGCGGCGCCACTGGCCGTTGTCGCGGTATTCCTTCCGGCCGAAGCGCACCATGCCCGTGAATTGCAGGCGCTCGCTCAGCTCGTAGCCGAGGCGGAAATAGGCGCTGCGGTCCTTGGAATAGTTGACCGCGCTCTGCCGGCCGGGGGTGATGCCGCCCACCGGGGCCGGGGCGGCCAGGTAGTTGGCGACCGTGAGACCGGTGCCGTTGGTGCCGGCCGGGATCGACACGCGCGGGACCGTGGTGCCGGGAAGGTTGCCGGAGGCCAGACTGAGGCTGCCCGTGCCTTCGACATAGAGCGTGGGCTGCGACTGGTTGGTGATGCCGCCGTATAGGGTGCGGTTGTAGGACTGCGTGAGATAACGGTCCGTGAGCAACATGATGTTATTCTCGGAGGCGGACAGGGTGAGGAGGCCGGACCAATTGCCGCGGGCGAAGCCGTGGGTGAGACTCGCGGTCATGATCGCCGCGTCCTTGTCGAAGGTGTTGTCGTAATTGAAACGCACCTCGGTGCCGGCATAGCGCTTCTTGAGGATGACGTTGATGACGCCGTTGATGGCGTCGGCGCCGTAGATGGCGCTCGCACCGTCGAGCAGCACCTCGACGCGGTCGATGGCCGCGAGCGGAATCCCGCCCAGATCGTAGCCGTTGCCGCCCGCGTTGCGCAGGGCGGTCAGGGGCACGCGCTTGCCATCAACGAGGAGCAGGGTCTCGGTCTGGCTGCCACCGCGGAGTTGGGCGGAGACGCGCGAGCCGGTCTGGCCGGTCGCCAGGCCGCTGGCGATGGTGCTGGTGACGGTCTCGGTGCCGAGGCCGGTCGTGTAGCTGGTGATGGCGGGGATGTACTGGAAGAGCTGGCCGAGGTTGGACGCGCCGAGTCGCTCGATGTCGAGGCTGGTGAAGGTGAGGACGGGCTGCACGGGCCGTTCGCCGGAGTTCACGCGCAGGCGCGAGCCGGTGACGGCGTATTCCTCCAGGACGACCGGGACGTCACCCGCTGCAGCGGTTTGGGAGTCATTTCCCGGGCGGTCGCGCTTGGTCACCGGCGCCGCCCTTGAGACGTTTGGGTCGGAGACCCGGCTGACGGCGAAAGCGCCCGTCTTTTGGTCCTGCACGACCACCAGGGTGGTGCCGGCCAGCATGCGGTTGAAGGCCGCCAGGGGCGTGAACTCGCCCTTCACCGCCGCGGTCTGCACGCCGCGCACGGTCTCGGCGGGAAACATGATCTCCTTGCCGGCCTGCTGGGCGGCCTGCCTGAGCGTGTCCACCGCCGCGCCGGCGGGGATGTCAAAGCTCCTGGCGGCCTCCTCCGCCGCCCGGGTGGAAACAAGGCAGGCGAGGGTCAGGGCGCAGGTTGCGAACAACCGGAACATACGCGACCGGAGTCGCGGCAAGGGCAGGTGATGGGTGGTCATGTTGGGTGGGACTCGGACCCAAGACGTCGCAGCGCCGCCAACACACTAAATCCAATTGCAGGAATTGTGGCGGCGCCGGTCACGGCGCCCGCCGCAGCACGAGGGTGTCACCCGCGCGCTCGGCCTTCACGCCGGCCGTCAGTTCGAGCAGGCGCACGAAGCCCTCGGCGTTGTCCGAACGGAAGGACATGACGATCGGGATCGTCTCCAGCCCGGCGTCCGCGATCACGATCCGCGGGCCGCCATGCCGGTTGAACTCCGCCACCACCTCCGCGAGCGGGGTGGACTTGAACTCCAGCAGCCGGGGCTGCCAGGCGAGCCGGCGGGACATCTCGTCCTCGGTCATGCGGCTGACCTGCGGCATCGGCGCGGTCACGGTGAGCGGCACCGTCACCGACTCGCCGGCTTCCAGCACCGGAATCGCCGGGGCCATCACCTGGCCGGTCAGGTTCTCCGCAACCGTGGCCGGGGTTTCCACCTGCACGCGGCCGTGGGTCACGAGCACTTCGACGTTGTCGGCGTCGAGCCGGACATTGAAGGCCGTGCCCACCGCGCGCACATCCACGCCGGCCGCGTGCACGATGAAGGGTCGGCCGGGATTTTTCTCCACGGTGAAGAGCGCCTCGCCCCGCAGCAGGCGCACCCGGCGCACCTCCGCGGTGTAATCCACGGTGACCAGGGCGCCACGGTTGAGCTCGATCACCGAGCCGTCCTCCAGCACGCGCCGTTCGTAGGACTGGGCCGCGATCCTCGCCGGGGCGGGTGCCAGGGCCTCGACCACCCGGGGGCTCTGCCAGAAGGCGAAGGTCAAGGCGAGACCCGCCGCGGCGGCGGTCAGCGCCCCGGACCAGAACCAGACCACGCGGGCGCGGCGCCGGCGGGATTTCGCCGGGGCCAGCAGATCGGGATTGGGCTCGAGGCTGTGCTCGGGCCGCCACTGGGCCAGGGTGTTGAGTTCGCGCCACGTCTCGCGGTGCCGGGCGAACCATTCGCCGTGCCGGGGGTCGGCGGCGAGCCATTGGAAATAGTGGTCCTGCTCCGCCGGCGTGAAACCGCGGTCGTGCTTGATGAGCCACTCCGCCGCCTCGAGGTCGATGCGGTGGAGATCATCCGGCTGGGAGTGGGAAGGTTGGTCGTGCATGGGCTTCAGTCCCGGGCCTCGCGCCGGTGCCGGGCGAAGAACTCGGTGCATTTGTGGACGCCGATGGTGAGCTGGGCCGAGACGGTGCACTCGGAGATGCCCAGCCGGGCGGCGATTTCCGCCTGCGACTGGTTGTAGATCTTCCGGAGGGTGAAGATCTGGCGGCAGCGGTCGGGGAGGGATTGGATGGCTTGGGTCAAGAATTCGAGCTCCTGGTTGCGGACGACGGTTTCGGGCACGCCGTCCGCCTCATCCATGACGTCCAGGGTGTCCAAAGGCACTAAGCCGCCCGGGGCGGAAATCCGGCTGCGCCGCACCTGGTCGAGGGCGAGGTTGCGCGCCACGGCGAAGAGAAAGGCCTTCGGCGACAGCAGCTCCTGCTCCCGGTGCGCCTGCAGGACGCGCACAAATGCATCCTGCAGAATATCATCCACCTCGCACGCGGCGCCGAAGCGGCTCTGCAGCCACGCGCGCAGCATCGGCACGTGCGGTTGCACGTGCGCCGCAAACCAGCGGGACGATTCCGGATCGGTGGGTGGCAAGGGAGCGGACACGGCGCCCGACCAAGGAAATGGCCGGTGCCATGACCATGACGTTCCGGCCACCAAAAGACACTAAAGAAAAAATTACCGGTATTTTTTAACCACGGATTTCACGGATAACACGGATGCGTATACCCATACAATGGCCACAGCAGGCACCTGAAACACAGAACTCCAATCCGTATTACAGGAGGCAGCAGAGAGAGCTGAGGATCGGCACCCAGTACTCTGCTCACTCTGCTGCCTCCTGTAAGAATGAATGGCTTATGCTGTGCCTTTTGCGCCTGCCCTCCGAAGACTCGGCGAAGGAGGGGCCATCCACTGATCCGTGATATCCGTGTGATCCGTGGTTACTCAGTGATCAACGTTTTCCCCACCGGTTCGAACTTTGCGGTGAAGTGCCTCAACACTGCCGGAGCATGGGTAAACTTCAGGCCGCATAAGCGGTGGCGGAGGCTGTTCACGTGGAGGATGACTTCGCCGAGGTAGTCCACATGGCTCTGGGTGTACACGCGGCGGGGGAAGGCGAGGCGGACGAGCTCCATCGCGGCGGGCTTCTCGGTGCCGTCGGGCTGGCGGCCGAACATGACGGAACCGATCTCGACGCCGCGCACGCCACCCTCGAGGTAGAGCGCGCAGCCCAGCGCCCACGCCGGGAACTCGGCCGGCCGGGAGATGCGGCAGCATGGCCTTCGCATCAATGTACACGGCGTGTCCGCCCGTGGGCTGCACAATGGGAACGCCGTTCTTGGTGAGCAGATCGCCGAGGTACTCGATGGAACGGATGCGGTAGCGCAGGTAGTCCTCGTCGAGCGCCTCGTAGAAACCGACCGCCAGCGCCTCGAGGTCGTAGCCGGCGAGTCCGCCGTAGGTGGGAAAACCCTCGGTGAGGATGAGGTTGGTCTTGCAGCGCTCGGCCCAGCCCGGGTCGTTGACGGCGAGGAAGCCGCCGATGTTGGCCATGCCGTCCTTCTTGGCGCTCATGGTGGCGCCGTCGGCGCAGGCGAACATGGCGCGGGCGATCTCGAGCGGCGTGCGGTCGGCGAACTCCGGTTCGCGCTGCTTGATGAACCAGGCGTTCTCGGCGAAGCGGCAGCAATCGAGGAAAAGGGGGACGCCGAATTTTTGGCAAATCGCCCTCGCGCCGCGGATGTTGGCGAGCGAGACCGGCTGGCCGCCACCGGAGTTGTTCGTGATGGTGATCATCGCGAGCGGCACCTTGCCGGGATTTTCCGCGAGGCAGCGCTCGAGCGCGGCGAGGTCCATGTTGCCCTTGAACGGGGCGCGCAGCGCGGGCTGACGGCCCTCGGGCACGGGCAGGTCGAGGGCGGTGGCGCCGCGCGCCTCGATGTTGGCGCGGGTGGTGTCGAAGTGCGTGTTGTTCGGCACGATGTCGCCGGGCTGCAGCACGGTGGTGAACAGGATGCGCTCCGCGGCGCGGCCCTGGTGCGTGGGGATGATGTGGGCGAGGCCGGTGATGTCGCGCACGGCCGCCTCGAAGCGGTAGAATGAATCCGCACCGGCGTACGACTCGTCGCCGCGCATCATGCCGGCCCACTGGTGCTTCGACATGGCACCGGTGCCGGAGTCGGTGAGCAGGTCAATGAGCACATGCTCGGCCCGGAGCAGAAACGGATTGTACCCCGCGGCGGCGAGGAGCGCGGCGCGTTCCTCACGGGTGGTGAAGCGGATCGGCTCCACGGATTTGATGCGGAACGGCTCGATGATGGTCTTGAAGGGGGAATGCATGGGGGCGGGCAGTAGCGAGTAGCGGGTAGTGGGTAGCGAGTAGGATGGACGCCGGGCTTGCGGCGGGCGGTTGCTGTGATTACAGCGGTGGCGTGATGGGGAGTCGAGTGAGCCGGCGTAGGCCAAAAGCACCAAACCGGGTTAACCACAAAGAACACAAAATCGGAGCGCGGATGAATCGTCCAAGGCGCCTATAGGCGCGCGGGTAAGCCCACCGACAGGATCAGCCCTTTGTGTTCTTTGTGGTTAATACAATGCCTTGTCGGCGGGGAGGTCCTGGCCGGACCAGGCTTTTTCCCACGTGGTGGGCTCGTCGGCTGCCGACCAGAAAGGGTCGGTTGGCGAGAGGCCGAGGGGGAGCAGGGCGGTGCTGCACAGGTAGAGGCTGCCGGTGGAAATATAGTTTTCCGCCAGCGAGGGCTGCGCGCCGGCAAGGCCGAGACGGAGCCAGCCCGCGGCGTCGAAGGTGCCGGGAGCGTCGAGGGTGCGCTGGAGCACGGCGGTGAGCGCGCGGCGGACCTGGGCCGGCGGCACTGCCGGCGGGAGTCCGTGACGCAGGGCGGCGAGGGCGAGGCCCTGGAAGGCGCCGGCCCGGTAGACGATCGAACGGCCCAGCACCGGATACGAGCCATCGGGCGCAATCATCCGCTCCTGCACGGCCGCGAAGCGGGCGAGCCGGGCAACAGCCTTGGCGCGGAACTGGCTCCATTCCTCCCCTTCCCCGGCGAGGCCGTCGAGGATCTCCACCAGCATGGGTTGGATGACGTAGGAGTTGTAGTAGTCGGTGTGAAAATCCGGGCCGTCGCCGTACCAGCCGTCACCCGCGTACCACTCGGCGTGCCGGCGCAGGCCGTAGGTGAGGCGCGCGTCGTCGCGCGTTTCGCCCGCGCGGTGCAGGAACGCCTCGACCATCGAGGCGAAAAGCAGCCAGTTGCTTTCCCAGGGCTTGATCGCCCGCGTCAGTCGCAGGCCGGCGATCACATTGGCCCGCACGCGCGCCGGCAACGGCTGCCAGAGCGCGGTCGGCGCTCGCAGCAGCGCCTGGGCGAGAAAAGCGGCGTCCACCAGCGGCTGCGTGCCGGAGGTGAAGTTGACGTAGTCGGGTGACTGCGGATCGGTGGCCGCGTCCAGGGCCTCGCGCGCCACCACCGGCCAGTCGCCGCAGTCGCGGCCGAGCTCGAGCCAGGGCGCGAGCCCGCAAAGCAGGCGGGCGAAGCCTTCGAGATGGGTGAACGGACGGTTGTTCTCCGGCACTGCCGCCTCGACCGGCATCGTCGCCTTGAGCCGGCGCGACGCGAGGGCGGGCAGGAGCGGCGAGGCGAGCCGCTCCGCCCACTGGCACCAGCGCTGCCGCACCGATTGATCTGCCGGGGAGCCGACCGGCGGTGCTGGCTGGGCGTTCAAGTTTCCGGAGGCTCCGGCGGCGCTGGCCACGGCCATGATTTTCACGAAGTCACGACGACTGGTTTTTCTGGGCATGAACGTAAAAGCCCGGACAGGTTAACCACGGATTTCACGGATGACACGGATGAAATCCTGGCTCACGCGGCGGCTCGGAGAACGCGGAGTTAATTGGCCACAGGAGGCTCAAAAACCCCAAATGGCGAATCTCACAAAGAACAGCAAAGGGCCGATCAGGTTTGATAAGCCACCCGTGCGCCTATAGGCGCCAGACCCATCCGCGCCGACTTTGTGTTCTTTGTGGTTAATGCCGCTGTCGGCAGTGACACGGCTGGACTGCGGGCATGGATTGGGCTGTAGCGCGGGGTCCCCTCCTTCGCCGGGCCTTCCACCGTCGCCAAGGCTATGGCGGACAAGACGGAGGACAGATCCGAACCACGCCTTCCTTTCTTTGCCTCGCTGGAATCCAATCGTTCTCTTTCTCGTAATCTTTCTCTTTCTCGGTTCGGAACGTGCGCGTTGAGAACGAGAACGATTACGAGAAAGAGAACGATGAAATTCAGCGTGAGAATCCAACGGCGGGGTTCGGACCTGTCCTCCGTAGGCCCGGCGAAGGAGGAGACCCCGCCCTACAACGAGCATCCACCGTCACCAAGACTGCGCGCGATAAATTCTTGCGGGCCGGGTGGACGGAGCCCGAGGGGGCAACCCCGTCCACCACTTTTGCCACACACACTACCTAGCCAATTGACTCGGACTGCATCAACGTCCGCAGGCCGAGGAGCGCGGTCTCAACGCGATCAAACACGGGCAGGCCGGCCGCGCGGAAGGCCTGCCGGTAGCTGTCGTAGTCCGCCCCGGCATCCACCACCACGGCGATGGGCTTGCCCTGGCGGTCGCGCAATTCCGCGAGGGCCGCGGCAAAAGGCGCGGCCTCCGCGGCTCCGGTGTTGAGCCGCCGGGTGAAAGGCACGAGCCCGACGACGAGCACGCCGGCCGATCCCAGCACGATGTCCGCCGCGCCGAGGAACGCGTCCTCGCCGGCCATGGGGGTGAGATCGAGCGGCAACCGGGGAGCGACGAGGCCGGAAAGCTGGTGGCGGGTCAGCGCGGCCACCAGCGCCTCGCGCGCAGCCGGGTCGAGCGTGGCGGCAGTCAATCCGCCGGCCGCAAGCAGGTCGCTGCCGTTGACACTTTCGAAGCCGGCGTTGGTCACGAGGGCGACGGGACCGCACGGCAGCTTGGGCCAGGCGCCGAGCCATTCGAGGGCGGCATCGAAGGCGGCGATGGATGGGGCAAATTTCACCCCGGCGCGCTCGAGCAGCGCGCGTTCGAGATCGCAATCACCGGCCATCGCTCCGGTGTGACTGGCCGCGGCGACCTGGCCGGCGGTGGTGCGGCCGGCGCGATGCATGAGCACCGGGCACGCCGCGCTCCCGCAGGTTCACGGCGGCGCGGGCCGTGGCCAGCAGGTGACCGGGACCGAAACCCTCGACATACGCCGCGACTGCAGTCGCGGCGTCGGAGTTCGGAGATCGGAGTTCGAAGTTCGAAGACCGCGGAATTTCGCTCTCGGCGCCGCAGCGGCGGCGTGCCCGGAGTTGGGAATTGAACGGTTTTCGAACTTCGAACTGCGATCTGCGATCTCCGACATGCGGTTTTCGATCTCCGAACTCCGATCTCCGATCTCCGACGCGTCAGCGTCAGCGATGGCGTGGAGGAAATCCGGCAGCGCGAGGTCCATCTGGTTGCCGAGGGCCACCCCGAGGCCGAAACGCAGCTGCGGCGCCCGCGAACGGCGGCTGAGGAGAAACGCCCCGCTCTGGCTGAGCAACACGAGCCCGCCGCCGGTCGGCGCGGGCGGCGTGAGTTTTTCCGCAGGAATGAACGAGGTGTCGAGTTGCGTCGCGGGAACCCAATGGCCGAGGAAATTCGGGCCGAGCACGGCGGGCGTCCACCGGCCCGCGGCGCGGGTCTCGTGGAGCAGTTGCGTGATTTGCCGGCCGTAACCAGCCGTGTCGGCGCCGTCGCCGATGCCGCCGGCCACGAGTCCGACCACGGTCGCGCCGCCGCCCTGGGCAATGAGCGCCTGCAGGGTTTGCAGCGCCGCCGGCGCCGGCAGGGCGAGCAGGAGCAGATCAACCGGCAGGTCGTGCAGCACGGATACATCCGTCACGCAGGGCAGGCCCAGCAGCTCGACGCGGCCGGGCTTGATGAGCATGATGCGGCCCGCCAGCGAGGGACAGCGCCGGAGATTTTCCAGGATGGTGCGCCCCACCCCGCCGCTCTGGTCGGAGACGCCGGCCAGGGCGACCAGATGGGGAGTACGCAACGCCGTGAGAAAGTCCCCCGGGGGTGGCACGCGCGGGGCGACCGGGGCGGCGCGCAGACCCACGGCGTCGAGCGGACGGGGCAGCCCGGCCTCATCCAGTACGACCGGGTTCAGTTCCAGGAGGCCGAGCCCCCCGGCTTCGGCCAGCGCGGCCAGCCGCCAGAGCGAATCGATAAATTCCGCGAGCCTCAGTTCCGTCGTGAGCGCCGTCGTGCCGCGCCACCGGCCGAGCCAGATGCGGCCGAGCGGATGCGCCTGGAGTTGGGCCAGGGCTTCGTCCGGCTGCACGAGGGTCAGCGGCCAGCGCAACGGCGGCGCGAGCGCAGCCAGGGCGTCGGCCTGCAAGCCGCCGAAACCGCAGAGCACCACCCAGCCGGCCTCGCCGCGGGTGAGGGAAACAAAGCCCTCGGTCGGCAGCCCCGCCGCGCGGGCGATGGCAACGCGTTCGCAGACCAGGGCGTCGAGCCAGCGGTGCCCGGCGGCCTCGACCCGCCGGCGCATCGCCGCCGCCGCGGTGATGACGGCGGTGGTGCCGAAGGACAGGAACTCGACGGCGCCGATCTCGGACTTGTGCCAGAGCCCGTCGCCGAGTCCCTTGAGCACGACCGGCTGGCCGGATTCGAAAGGCAGCGGTCCGCCCACGACCGCGTGGCGCGGCGGACACAGGCCGGCCCGGCTCAGCAGGGCGTAGGCCTCGGCCTCGCCGACGAAGGGGGGGCTGGTTTCTTCCGTGTAGCTACGAGCGTGAGCGAGTGGATCGTCCAGCGTGGCGCCCACTCGCTCACGCTCGTAGCTACCTGGCTTTCGATCTCCCAACTCCAAACTCCGATCTCCAACGGGTGCCGCGCGCCCGTCGTCGAGCCGGCCCTGCGCAAGCGCAGGCCCAACCGTTACTTGCTGGTGTATTCGATCTCCCATCTCCGGTCTCCCATCTCCGAAGCGCGCACCGCGTCCCGGCCGGCGGCGAACGCCGCTTCATTCAGGGGCAGCAGGGCGGGCTTGTCCTCTGAGCACATGGCGCAGCGTGTCGACGATGCCGCTCTCGGGCAGGAGTCCAAGCGCGGCGTGCAGGGCGCCGAGGGCGACGACGTTCTTGACCATCGGGCGGCCGAGATCGGCGGCGATGCGGGTCAAGGGAATGGGCAATATGCGCCGGTTAGCGGGCAGGCCGGCGGGATCGGTGACGACCGTGCAGTCGTAGAGGATGATGCCGCCCTCGGGCACGGTGGGGGCGAACTTGGCGAGGCTCGGGGCGTTGAACGCGACAAGGGCGTGCGGCTCGGACGCCGCGGGATTCAACACCTCCTGCTCGGCGATGTGCACGTCGGCATAGGACGTGCCGCCGCGGCTCTCGGGGCCGTAGCTCGGGATGGCGGTGGCATCGAAGCCGGCGGCGATGGCGGCGCGGGTGAGCAGCATCGCGGCGGTTTGCGCACCGTCGCCGCCGGAGCCGGCGAGCTTGATGGCGATGTCGCGCGCCGGGAGATGCCCGGGCCAGACGGCCGCGGTGCGGCGGGTGGTTTCATCGAGCGGCTCGGCGCCGCTGAGTCCGAGGACCGCCTCGGGTTCGAAGCTGGGAATGCCGCGCTTGAACCAGGGTTCGACGGTGAGGTCCTTCTTCACGCCGAGCGGGAAGACGGGTTGCATCTTGGTCTTCACCCATTCCTCGGCCTCCTGCGGGGTCATCTTCAGGTGCGTGGGGCACTCGGAGATGATCTCGATGAAGGAGTAGCCGCGGCCCTCGATCTGGTTGGTGATGGCCTTCTTGATCGCCTTGCGGGCCTTGACGCGCTCGCGGGAGCTGAAGAGGGCGACGCGTTCGACGTAGACGGGGCCGTCGAGCGAGGCGATGAGCTCGGCCATCTTCAGCGGCTGGCCCATCGCGGCGATGCGGCCGTCGGGGCTCGTGCTGGTCTTCTGGCCCATCAGCGAGGTGGGCGCGAGCTGGCCGCCGGTCATGCCGTAGATGGCGTTGTTGATGAAGATGACCGTGATGGGCAGGCCCATCTGCGCGATGGAGATGGTCTCGGCGAGGCCGATGGACGCCAGATCGCCGTCGCCCTGGTAGCTGATGACGACGGCCTCCGGGTGCGCGAGCTTGTGGCCGAGCGCGACGGCGGGGGCGCGGCCATGGGCGGCCTGCGAGTTGCCGACATCGAAGTAATAATAGGCAAACACGGAGCAGCCGACGGGGCTGATGAGCACGGTCTTGTCCTGGATGCCGAGCTCGTCGATGGCGGCGGCGAGGTCGCGGTGGGCGACGCCGTGGCCGCAGCCGGGGCAGTAGTGCGTGCTGCGGGCCTTGAGGCCCTCGCCATGGGAGTGGCGGGTGAAGTGGTCGTAGAACGCGCTCATGACAGCACCTCCTCTGTGTGCATGATGCCGTCAAAAATGGCGGACTGCGCGGGCAGAATGCCGCCGCAGCGCCGCACGTGCTCGATGGGCGGCGGCGCGATGCCCGCATGGCTGAGGGCGAGCCGGAGTTCGTCCTCGAGCTGGCCGGGACCGGCCTCGACCACGATGATGCGCTGCACGCCGGGGAGGATTTCCTCGAGCGTGTCGATCGGGAACGGCCAGATCGTGACGGGACGGAAGAGTCCGGCCTTCACGCCCTGCGCGCGGGCGGCCTCGACCGCGCCCTTGGCCATGCGGGCGGGCGTGTTGCAGGCGATGACGAGGACCTCGGCGTCGCCGCAGCGGTGGCACTCGACGCGCTGCTCGCAGGCCGCGATGGCGGCGTACTTGCGATTGAGATGCAGGTTGTGCTTCTCCAGGTCGGCCTCGGCGAGGGCGATGGAGGTGATGAGGTTGTGCCGGTGCGCCCGGTCGCCCCAGACGGCCCAGGCGGGCAGGCCGGGCCGGGTCATGTTGGTGGGCAGCTTCACCATGCCGGTCATCTGGCCGAGGTAGCCGTCGCCGAGGATGATCACGGGGTTGCGGTAACGGAAGGACAGCGCGAAGGCCTCGCGGGTGAGGTCGAGCATCTCCTGCGGCGTGCTGGGAGCGAGGACGATGGCGCGGGTGTTCCCGTGGCCGAGCCCGCGGCAGGCCAGCTTGATGTCGGCCTGCTCGGGGGCGATGTTGCCGAGGCCGGGGCCGGCGCGCATGATGTTGACGAAGACGCCGGGGACCTCCGCGCCGATCATGTAGCTGATGCCCTCGAGCATGAGGCTGAAGCCCGGGCTGCTGGTGAAGGTCATGCACGGCAGGCCCGCGCCGCCGGCGCCGTACATCATGTTGACGGCGGCAACCTCGCTCACGGCCTGCACGAAGGAGCCGTTGAGCTTGGGCAGAATCTTGGCCATGAGCTCGGCACCCTCGGTGCTCGGCGTGATGGGATAGCCGAAGACGTGCCGGCAGCCGGCCAGCAGCGCGCCGATGGCCGAGGCGTAGGTGCCCTTGAGCACGAGCGGCTGGCAGGCCGGCAGCGCGATGAGATCGTCGGGCTGGTCGCCCTCGGAGAAGTTCGCCACGCAGCGCTCGCCAAAGAGCTTGGCGGGATCCTCCAGCACGAAATCGGTGTTGGGCGCCGGGATCGGCGGCGGAGGATCAGTCTCGAGCCGGATGCCGTAGGGCTCGGGGCAGGCCTGCAGGCAGAGCAGGCAGCCATTGCAGTTGTCGAGGTGCATCTCGACCGGCACGAGGCCGGTGGCGGCGTTGATCTCGGTCCCCGGGGTGATGCAGTCGCGCGGACAGGCCTCGATACAGCGCAGGCAGCCCTTGCAATACTGGGGTTCGAGAAAGGGTTTGGGGCGGGTGGTAACGGACATGGTGGGTAGCCGGCAGGACCGGTGGGTGTGCTGGCCAAATCATAGCCTAACTCCCCCATGAAACTGCGCATGAGTTGGCGGAGGCTGCGCAGGAGTTGAACCCTTTTGTTAGGCCAAAAGAAGTAGGGTTTTTTGGGAACCGCGGAGAAGGCGAAGGGCGCGAGGGAGGCTCCTGGGAGGCGCGGAGCCCTCGGAGGTGTGAGAGGAACGACTGAAAATCCAAATGCAATCCGTGCTCATCCTGAATTCAGTGAGATCCCGCGGACTCCGTCGCCGGAGAACAACCAGAGTCCGCCAGCGGCGTGCAATCTGCTTCCTTCGCGGCCTGAAGGACAGGTCCGAACCCCCAGGACAACTCAGTCAAACCAAGCCAACAATTCAGTTGAGAACCACAGATCAACACAGATGAACACGGATCAAGACGGGTTAAGAAGGCAGAACCATTCGCCAAGTGACACGCTGAGACTGGATCCGCCGGTTCAGATTTCATCCATCTGTGTTCATCTGTGTCCATCTGTGGTTCACGGCATGGCCCTGCGAATAATTTGTGGGCAAAAACCCGTTGCCATCGGGCTGATGCGCCCCGACGTTCCGCGCATGGCGGACCCATGCAAGACCACTTCACCGACCAATCCACCTTCATCCGCGGGCGGCTCCTCCCAGGGGAAGTCGAAAGAAGCGCTCTTCAAGACGATCACGAGCGACGACTGGAAGCGCTCGCTCGCCTCGGCGCGGCGGCAGCCGAATGCGGTCTCCGCGCAGATACGGACCGCGATCTCGTCCTCCTCGCGGAAGACGAAGTAAGCCTGCTCGAGTCCGCCGGCGGCGCCTGGGCCGCGCTGGGCGAGGCCATCCGGACCTTCCGTTCGCTGGTGCCCATCCGTCCGCTCGACGCCTTCGGCTTCGCCGCCGCGGCGGAAAACCCGCTCGAGGAACCGAATGCCCGCCTGCGGCGCATCGGCGGCGGGGTCGAGGCCTGGGCCTTTGCCGCGGAAGACGGCTCCGTCTACAAGTTCTACCTGCCGCGCGAGGAGAAGCGCATCGGCAGCGCCTTCGGTTTCCGCCCGGGCGATGAGACCGCGCTGCTGGCCGAGGCCGGACTCGGCGACTACCGCGCACTGCTCGAAAAGCTCCTGCTCATCCATGCCCTCGGCGGCATGGCCACCGAGGTCGTCGCCCTGACGCCCGAGGGCATTCTTGTCGCCAAGCAGTCACTTGGCGAACCGTTGCCGCAGGGCGACGACATGTCGCAGCGCCTGCCGGGTGGCCTGATCGAGATCCCCTCCCGCTTTCTCCGCGCCAACCGCGATCACCCGCGCCTGTTTTTCCACCGCGAGTCCGCGTGGCTCGTGGCCGATTTGCACGCGCGCAACTTCGTCCGCGGCAGCGACGGCGCCCTGCGGGTGATCGACCTCGTCGCCGCCCCGTGGCCCGCCCCGGAAACCGCCTCCCACGCGCTCATCGCCGACTGGCTGATCCGCGTCCGCCGCGACCCCGGCGCCTCGGTCCTGCCCGGCGCCAGTGATGACGAGTTGTAGGGCGGGGATTCCGATCCCCGCCATCCCCACTCCGCTGCGCTGGAATCCAACTCGAGCGTGAGCGTGCTTCGGCTGAGTTGCCCATCGACCGCGCTCGCGCCCGTCGCCTGCGAAGGCGGGCTTCGGAGACCCCCGCCCTACATCCCTACTGCGCGGCGATCACCTTCAGCACGTCGGCGGCCTGCTCGCGCGTGGAGGCGCTGTAGTCGGCCCAGACGATCTTGCCGCCCTTGATCAGGAAGGCCTGGCGCTTGGCGAAGCCCATGGTCGTCGGCACGCCGAAAGCCTCGACGACCTTCTTGTCGTGGTCGGCGATGAGCGTGAACGGCAGGTTGTACTTTTCCTTGAAGGCTTTTTGCGCCGCCGGCTTGTCGGTGCTTACGCCGATGACGGCCACACCCTTCGCGGACAAGTCCTCAAAGGAATCGCGCAGCGAGCAGCCCTGGGCGGTGCAGCCGGGCGTGTCGGCCTTGGGGTAGAAATAGACCAGCGTGAAGGGCTGCTTGGCGTAGACGTCGGCCAGCGCAAGGGTCGCGCCGGTTTCGGTGACGGCGGACAGGGCCGGGGCGGTGGCGCCGACGGCGAGGGGTTCGGCGGAGGAGAAGAGCGACATGGTGAGGAAGGCGGCGAGGGCGAGGACGGGGCGGAGATTCATACGCGCCCACCGATAGTCATCCCGCCGGCATTCGCAAGCCGGCCGGACAGTATGAATCGCCATTTCCGGCTCGTGCCGGTCCGGCCCCCGTTTATCTTCCGTGTCCGGCCCCACCCCATGTCCACACCCCGTTTTGCGGACATTCCCTCCCGCACCACCCTTTCCGTTGCCCAGGTCGCGCTATTTGGCGACCGCGGCTACCACATCCATCCGGCGGTGTTTTCCGAGGCCGAGGTCGCCCGCATCAACGCCGCCGCCGACCGGGTCATCGCCCGGCAATTCGACAAGGGGGCGCCGCCCGACGGCTTTTCCGGCCGGGAACACGACGCCCACGCCGTCATCAAGATCGACAACGCCTGGAAGGCCGACTCCGTCCTCGCCGCCGCCGCCCTGAGCCCGCGCCTCGGCCACATTGCCGCCCAGCTCATCGGCGCGCCGGGCATCCGCCTCTGGCACGACCAGCTGCTCGACAAACCCCCGCTCGGCGGCCGCGTGATCACCTATCACCAGGACTGGGCCTACTGGCAGATGATCGCCGAATGCCGGACCGTCACCTGCTGGATCGCCCTCGATGATGTGCTCCCTGAGTCCGGGCCGATGGTTTTCCTCGAAGGCACCCACAAGCTCGGCCTCTGGTCGCTCCCGGCCGGCATCACCGGCGACGACACCCAGAAGCCGTCACTGCCCGCGGATTTCGAGACGCGCGAAGTACCGGTCATCATTCCCAAGGGCAGCGTGTCGTTCCACCACGGCCTGCTGCTGCACGGCAGCGACCGCAATTTCTCCACGGCCCGCCGCCGCGCCTTCGTCTCGCATGTGATGTCAACCGAGTGCACGTACCGTCCCGGACAGGAGCACATGAACGAATGGAAGATGAAGGCCCAGCCCGACTGCCCCCCCCCCCCCCCCCCCTTCCCGGCGATGTGGCCGGCGGAACTCGCGGAACTTCCGCGCGCTCACCACGCCGCCCGGGGCATGTTCTCCGAGCCAGTGCTGGCGAAGCCAGCCGTCCTGGCGATAGTGGCCGGCTGCGACCGGCCTTGGCGTAGCGCGGAACTTCAGTCCGCGCTCACCACGCCGCTCCGGGACATTGTTCTCCCAAGCCAGTGCTGGCTGAAGCCAGCACTACGATTCTCACCCCAGGGGCACACAGGCCGCAATCAGGTCATCCACGTGCCCGGTCGCCAGTGCGACCACGGTGTCGGCGGCGCCGTAATAGAGCCGGATGCCCCCATCGTCATCGAGCAGCATGCCGCATGGGAAAATCGCGCTGCCACGAAAACCCTCCAGCTCGTAGCCGGCCTCGGGCGCGAGCAGCGGCGTGCGCATCAGGCCGACCACCTTCGAAGGATCGGCGAGATCGAGCAACGCCAGGCCGGCGAAATATTTCTTGAACCAGCCCTGCGGCTCCCAGCCGCCCAGGCGCGTGCGCTCATCCTTCCAGACCGCGTGTATCGGCGTCAGCCAGCCGGCCCGCGTGCGCACCGGCGGCGCGGCCGGACCGATCTTGCAGTTGGCATAGGGCACGTCGTCCGCGCCGAGGACCGGGCGCTGCCGGCCCCAGTATTTCAAATCCGGCGACTGGCTGATCCAGATGGGAAACGCCTCGGGCTCGGCCCGCATGTAAACCGGGAACGGACGCTCCAGCCGCACGAATTCGCCGCCGATGCGCTCGGGGAAGAGCACCATGTTCCGGTTGTCCGGCGCCGACAGGCTGAGAAACCGGTAGCTTTCGAAATCCTCCGTCTCCGCAATCACGCCGCTGATGCCGTGGGCCGTGTCGACGGCGAAACAAAGCAACGCCCGGCCCTCGACAACGGTGATGCGCGGATCATAGACGCGCTTGATGAAGCCGGCGCCGAACCGCTCCGGGTAAAGGTGCCGCAACCCCGCCCGGGCCTGCTCCAACTCGAGCACGGGGCGCGGATGCACGGTCCACTTGACGCCGTCGGCGCTCGTGGCGAGGCCGAGGTTCGTGCCGTCAATGCGGGCGTCGCCCCAGCGGCCGTAGTCGTTGCGAAACACCATGACATAACGCCCCGCAAAGCGCGCGACGCCGGCGTTGAAGACCATCGTCGCCGGGAACGGACAGTCGGTGTGCTGCAGGATCGGATTGGCAGGATGGCGCTTAAGCATGGCCATAAAAGATCGGCATCATTCTGTGTGACTTTTAATTCAATATTCTCTCAAGCCACGAGGAATTTGAGGTAACCACAAAGATCACAAATTCCTAAAAGCGGAAGCTGCGTTCGAGGCCCTTATAAGGGCGCGAAGGACTCTCACCGCCGGACAGAAATTTTGTGTTCTTTGTGGTTAAAAATTCAGCCTCCGATCCGTGCTATCCGTGTGATCCGTGGTTAAAACCCACATTACGCCCCTGCCGTGATCACCCGCGCCGCGGCCTGCGCCTTGAGGCAGAGCTCGGCCGCCTTGAAGGCGTGGGCCTGGGTCATCGCCTTCTCCGTACGGTTCAGGCAGTCGAGGATGAGCTCGCCGAAGAAGCGGAAGCCCACCTTGCCCGCGACGTTGATGAACTGCTCCCCGCTGCCGTCCACGAGGATCAGGTTGTCGCCCGCCGCGTCGCGGCCGACGTCCACGTACTTGCGCAGCTCGATGTAGCCCTTGGTGCCGAGGATCACGGTGCGGCCGTCGCCCCAGGTGCGCAGGCCGTTCGGCGTGAACCAGTCCACGCGGATGTAGTTCGAGGTCCCGTTGTCGCCGACCAGCGAGGCCTCGCCGAAATCCTCGAATTCCGGTGTGTCGGCGTTGGCGAAGTTGCCCACGGCGGCGTTGACCACCGTCGCTTCGGTCGCGCCGCTGTAGTGGAGAAACTGCTCGAACTGGTGGCTGCCGATGTCGCAGAGGATGCCGCCGTATTTGGCCCGCTCGAAGAACCAGGCCGGACGCGAGGGCTTGCTCAGCCGGTGCGGTCCAAGTCCCAGCACCTGGATGACGCGCCCGATGGCGCCGCCCGCCACGAGGTCGCCGGCGTGCATCGCGCACTCCACGTGCAGCCGCTCGCTGAAGTACACCATGTACTTGCGTTTCGTGGCCATCACGGCCGCGCGCGCCTGTGCAAGCTGGTCGAGCGTGGTGAAGGGCGTCTTGTCCGTGAAGTAGTCCTTGCCCGACTGCATGACCTTGAGGCCGATGGGGCCGCGATCGCAGGGGACCGCCGCCGCCGCGACCAGGTGCACGTCGGCATCGGCGAGGATTTCATCGAAGCTCCGCGCCACCTGCACCTGCGGGTAGGTCTTGCGGAAGGCCGCCACCTTGGCGGGGTCCGGGTCGTAGACCCACTTGAGCAGCGCGCCGGCCTCGTTGAGGCCGTTGCATTGGCCGTAGATGTGCCCGTGTTCGAGAAAGGCCGCGGCATAGACGAATTCGCCCGGCTTGACCACCGGACGCGGCTTGCCCTGCGGCGCGTAGTTCATGCCATCGGATTTTTGCGCCATGCGGCCAGCAGGCGCCTGCGCCCCACGGGAGTCAAACGCTTTGGCCACCCGCGGAGCCGGACCGTTCGGCATTGAAGAGTCACCGTAGGCAGCCCGCTCGCGGGCGCTTGTTTAAGGCGGATTTGAAAGCAATCCTGTAGGGCGTCACCTTGGTGACGCCTGTTGTGCAAACGCTGCCGTCATCGCGGTCGAGGCCGGACCAAGGTCCGGCCCTACATCGATCCATGCCTCACCGCATGGTTGCACCTTAAGCAGGTCGGGCGTGCGCAAGCGCGCTGCCTGCGGTGGCGTACCTGGCAAGGTGCGCCCTCCTCCATCATCGACGCGCCGCCCTGTTTTCACCCATGCTCGAATCCATGTCATCCGCCCAACCCATCGGCTTCGCAATCATCGGCACCGGCATGATCGCCGGCTATCACGCGCAGGCCATCACGGAGACCCCCGGGGCCCGGCTCATCGGTTTCTGGGGTCGCTCGGAAGCCAAGGCCCGGGCGCTGGCGGAAAAACATGGCGCCGCGATCGCCACCACGGATCTCACCGCGCTGCTCGCCCGACCGGACATCCACGTGGTGTGCATCACCACGCCCAGCGGGGCGCACCTTGAACCCGCCCTCGCCGCCATCCAGGCCGGCAAGCATGTCGTCGTGGAAAAGCCGCTGGAAATCACCGTCGCCCGCGTGGACGCGCTGCTGCAGGCCGCCGCCGCGGCCGGCGTGGTGGTCGCCCCGATTTTCCAGGCCCGTTTCGGCGCCGGGGCGCAACGCGTGAAGGCGGCGGTCGCCGCCGGCCGGCTCGGCCGGCTCGTGCTCGCCAGCGCCTACGTGAAATGGCACCGCACCGCCGCGTACTACCAGGGCCAGTCCTGGAAAGGCTCGCTCAAACTCGACGGCGGCGGGGCGGTGATGAACCAGGCCATCCACGGCCTCGACCTGCTGCAATGGTTCACCGGCCTGCCCGCCGAGATTTTCGCGTGGAAGACCCGTCGCGTGCATACCGGCATCGAGGCCGAGGACACCGCCAGCGCCACATTGCGCTACGCGGACGGGGCCCTCGGCACCATCGAGGCCAGCACCGCACTCTATCCGGGCTGGTCGCGCCGCATCGAACTCTGCGGGGAAAACGGCTCCATCGCGCTGGAGGAGGACCGCATCGTGCGCTGGGAATTCCGCCAACCCTGGCCCGACGATGCCGCCGTGCTCACGGCCGCGACCGACATCCAGGGCTCCGGCGCGGGCGCCCCCAACGCCATCAGCCACGAGGGCCACAAACGCCAGATCGGCAACCTGGTTGACCACCTGCGTACCGGCGCACCCCTCGCCATTGACGGCCCCGAGGCCCGCAAGGCCGTGGCCCTGGTCTGCGCCCTGTACGCCTCCGCCGAACAAGGCGCGCCGGTGCACGTGTAGGCCCTGGGGAACGCGGGCGGCGCAACGCCTCGAAACCGTGGGAACGCTTAACGTTTAACATTTAACGTTTAACGCTCAATGGCTCGACCGGATGGAATGCTGAAAATCGAAGTGTAGGGCCGGAGCTTGCTCCGCGCCTCGAAGGCGTTGACGGCTGATTTGCGCTAACAGGCACGGACCAAGGTCCGGCCCTACATAAAATCCACTCGCTCACGCTCGTAGCTACACCGCCAATTCCGACCTTAAGCGTTCAGCGTTAAACGTTAAAAGTTGAGCGTTGGATGCCTGCCCTCCGTAGCCTTGGCGAAGGAGGGTTCCGGCGCCGTTCAGGCGCCGGCCCTTCCTTCCGGACAATCCAGCCCCCGGTCCAGCGGCCACACCGGCCGGCGCAGATGACGGAACGAAAATGACCCCACGTTGCTCGAGCACGGACCGGGCGTGTCCACAAAATGCGACTCCACGGTGATGGGATCGTAGGCCCGCCGGTGCGCGACCGCCGCCTTCACCCCGATCACCCGCATATCCCGGGGTTCGATGCCCTGGCTGCGCCACTGCCCGAGATCAAACGGCGGCGTCTTTTTGCTCGTCAGCAGAATCGTGATGCCCCGGTGCCGCACCACCGCGCAGGCCCCCATGTCCACGTTCCGTCCGCCCATGGAAGCCAGATGGCTGTGGATGTCCTCCAGCTCAAACCGGCCGTGGCTGTGCGAAATCACCTCCACGGCCAGCTCCACTGGTCCGGCATCCAGCGCCGAGCCCCGGCCGCCGAGCCGCAGGGTCACCTGCGCGCCGACGCCCGCGCGGACCGCCGACGCCACACTGGCGGGATCGTTGAGGATCACGGCGGACTGCGGCACATCGAACTGCAGCAGCCCGCGCAGCACGCCCGTGCCGTCGCCCGGCGCACCGCCGCCGATGTTGTCGGACGGCTCCACCAGCAGTACCGGCCCGCGCGTCACCGGCAGGATCTTTTCCAGCACTTCATTGACCGGGGGATAACTGATCTCGCCCTCGGCGCGCCGCATCCACGCTTCGTGGCACAGCGTGGCGAGCATCGCCTGCGCCTCCGCCGCGGGGGCGGTGGTGACCATGCAAAACGACAGCCCGGTCTCGGGCGTGTCGGCGAAGGAGAAACCCGGCGTCACGCTGACGTCCCACACCGCGGGATCGATCCGCTCCAGGGCCCGCGCCTGCGCGCCCAGGCTGCGCATCGGCTCCTGGGCCGTGCCCGTGCCCGGCGGCGCCCAGATCAGCGGCGCCCGCCGCCAGTGCGTGTGCGGCACTTCGCCGGTCTCGAGCGTGCGGCGCAGCAGGTTCGCCGTCCGCACCGCGGTCGCATGCGCGTCGGTGTGCGGATTTTCCCGGTAAGCCACGAGCGCGTTCGCCTGGGCCGCCATGCGTCCGGTCACGTTGGCGTGCAGGTCCAGCACCACGAACACCGGCAACGCCGCCAGCTCCGGCAATCGCCGCAACCGCGTCAGGAGCTCCCCTTCCACATCGGGTTCCCCCGCCGTGACCATCGCCCCGTGCAGCACGAGAAAAACCGCATCCAGCCCGGCGGCGGCTTCGCGCTGCGCCACCGCGGAAAACTCCGCCCAGAAATGATCCAGCACCGCATCCTCCACCGTCGCACTCGGCGTCGCCCGCAGGTCAACCGCCGGCACCACCGCCCACCCCGCCGCCTGCGCGACCTCCAGAAATCCCGCCAGCGGCGAACCATCCCCCGCCTTCGCCAGCAATTCCGCCCCGCGACAAACCGCAAAATCCGCCAGCGCCGTCCGCCCCTCCAGAAACGTATGCGTCTCATGGAAAAGCCCGGCCAACAGGATGCGCTTTGACTGGTTCACTTGAGCGTTAAGCGTTAAACGTTAAGCGTTGAGCGTTGGGTCGAAGATCGGAGATCGGAGTTCGGAGTTCGAAACAGAGCCGCGCTTTTCAGGCCGCGCGCCACGTCTCCGCGTGCCGCTTCATCGCCACCGCCGCGCGCGCCAGCGCCTCGTCAATATCGGCGGCGTTGTGCGCAAGACTGATGGACCACAGCCCGCGCTCGATCGCGCTGACCCCTTCCTCCAGCAGGCAGCGGCGCAGGTGCGCCCAGCGCGGGGCGTCATGCCGGCGCGCATAGTCGCGGTAATCGTTGACCGGTCCCGCCGCGGCGCCGGGCTTCAGCATCACGGTGTGGAAGATCAGCCCCGGGCCCTGCGGATGCAGCGGCACACCGTGCGCGGCGGCCAGTTTGGCCAGGCCCTGCATCAGGCGCCGGCCCAGTTCCTGGATCCCCGCCGGGTGCGAGGCGCCCAGCGCGAGAATCTGGTCGAGGCACCACTTGCTGGCCGCGAGACAGAGCGGATTGCCGTTCAAAGTGCCGGCATGGATGACCTCGCCGGACAGGATCTTCGCCATCGCGTTCTTCGTGCCGGCGAGCGCGGCGAACGGCGTCCCGCCGCCGATCGCCTTGCCCAAGATCGTGAGATCGGGCCGGTAGCCGTAGTAACCCTGCGCGCAGCCGGCGCCGAAGCGGAAGCCGGTGATCGTCTCGTCCGAAATCATCAGCATGCCGTCGCGATCGCACAGCTCGCGGATGGCGGCCATGAGCCCCGGCGCGGGCTCGATGCAGCAGGTGTTGCAAAGCGCCGGCTCGAAGACCACCGCGGCGATGCGGCCGCGGAATTCCTCCACGCGCCGGCGGAAATGCGCCGTGTCGTTCCAGCGCACGACAATGAACTTCTGCAGCACCTCGGGAATCACACCCTTGCTCGGGTGCAGCTGCGCCGGCCGCTCGTCGTCGCCCCAGTGATCCATGGGATTGGCAAACCCCACCAGGCCCTCGTCGGCCCAGCCGTGGTAGTGCCCCTCGAAGCGCAGGATCAGCGGCCGGCCGGTGTGGGCGCGGGCGAGGCGGAAGGCGGCGCCCACCGCCTCGGTCGCGGAATTGCTGAACCGCACGAGCTCGGCCGACGGGATCATGCGCTGCACGCGCTCGGCGACCTCGGGCTCCAGCTCCGACTGTCCCGCCCAGTGCGTGCCGCGCTGCGCCTGCGCCGCGATCGCGGCCGCCATGCCGGCGGGCGCGTGGCCGTAGAGCAGCGCGCCCTGGCCGAGCTTGAAATCAATGTATTCGTTGCCGTCCACATCCCAGAGCCGGGCGCCGCGGCCGTGGTCGAAATAGAGCGGCACGGGGGCCTCCATTTTGCGGATGCCGCTGTTGACGCCGCCGGCGATGCTGTGCTGCGCGCGGGCAAAGAGGGCCTGGGACTTGGCAAAGGTATAGGGCATGGTGAAAAAGGGTCAGGCACTGGCCGACGCGCGGTCGCGGGCGTGCAGCAGGGCGGCGATCAGCGCCGTGCGCTGCCGCGCGGGATACCGGTGGATCGGCACCGCCACGCTCACGGCCGCGAGGGGCTCGCCCAGCCAGTCGAGCGGGATCGCGACGCACGCCACGCCGGCCACCGTCTCGCCCTCCTCGACGGCGTAGCCCCGGTTCCGGGTGGCCGCGAGTTCCTGCTGGAGCCGGGTGCGGCGCGGACCGCGCGGGGCGGCCTTGACGACGAGCCGCCGCTGCTGCTCGTCGGGCAGATTGGCGACGATGGCCCGGCCGAGGGCCGTCGTGTGAAACGGATCGCGCGCCCCGGGCTTCACGATCCAGCGCAGCGCCTGGCTGGTCTCCAGCACCTGCACGTAGCGGACAAACACGCCCTCGAGCAGGCCGAGGTTCACCGTCTCGTCGAATTCCGCCTGCAGCCGCTCCATCACCGGCCGCGCCTTGGCGCGCACCGCCTCGTCGCGGCCGTATTCCCGGAGCGAGGCCAGGCGGCCCGAGAGCTGGTAGGTGCCGCGGCGGTCCGACTGTCCCACGTAGCCGAGGTCGCGCAGGCTGCGCAGGATGCGGTGCACCGTGGGCTTGGGCAGCCGGGCCTCCTCCGCCAGCTCCGCCAGCGTGAGTTCGCGCCCGGTGCGGGCCAGCACCTCGAGGATCGAGAAGGCTTTGTCGAGGACGGCGATGCTCACGATTTTGGCGTTGCCTTCATTTCACAATGTGAAACACAAGTTTCGTCAAACAAAATAGCCCCGTGCTCATCGACTGCCACAACCACCTCGGCGTTGACCTGTTTTTCTACCTGAACGGCTACCACCCCTACGCGCAGGACCTGCCCGCGCTGGTCACCGAGGGCCGGCACTGCGGCATCGACCGCTGGCTGGTGTTCCCGATGGTGAGCAACCTCACCTTCGACGTGGCGGCGATGCGCCAGGCGAAATTCACGTACGGCGGACTCGAGACCGTGCCCTACGCGTTCGAGAACGAGCGCATGTTCCGGGAGATCTACGAACTCTACCCCGCCCTCGGCCGGCACACGCTGCCCTTCGCCATCCTCGACCCGCTGCGCGAGCCCGCCGCCCAGCTGGCGAAGCTGCGCGAACTCCACGCCAAGTTTCCGTTCCACGGCCTCAAGATCCAGGCGACCGTGATCCAGTCCGACGTGAACGCCCTGCTCGGGGTCGGCCGCGGCTTCCTCGACTTCGCCGCCGAGTTCAACCTGCCCTTCATCATCCACTCCAGCGTGATGCCCTCCGACGTCTGGTCGCAGGCGAAGGACATCCTCAAGGTGGCCGCCGCCACGCCGCACGTGCGTTTCTGCCTCGCCCACTCCTGCCGCTTCGACCGCGAGTGCCTCGACCGCGTGGCCGAGTTGCCCAACACGTGGTTCGACTGCTCCGCCCACCGCATCCACTGCGAAAGCGTCAACCTCGGTCTCGCCAACGTCGCCCCGGCGGCGCGGCGTTTCCCCGCCGACTACCGCGACCCGACCGCCGTGCTGCATCAACTCGCCGCGACCTATCCGACGAAGCTGATCTGGGGCTCCGACACGCCGTTCCAGAGCTACGTGGACAAGGACTACTCCCTGATCAGCACCTACGCCCAGGAAACCGCCTGCCTCCACGCCCTGCCGCCCGCGCTCAAGCAGGCCGCCGGCCACGACAACCTGCTCGCCCTGCTCCAGCTCAAAGATGTCAAAATTCTCACTCGCGCATAACGCCGCCCTGGTCACCGGTTCCTCGAAGGGCATCGGTCTGGCCATCGCCGACGGACTCCACGAAGCCGGCGCCGCCGTCGTTTATCACGGCAACACCGCCCGGCCGGCCTCGATCCCCCCGGGCTGCTCCTTTGTCACCGGCAACCTGCTCGAACCCGACGCCTCGGCGAAACTTGTGGCCGACGCCTTCGCCGTGCAGCCGAAGCTCGACCTGCTGGTGGCCAACGCGGGGAGTTTCTTCGACCGGCCGTTCCTGGAGATGGACGCAGCCACGTGGGACAAGACGATGAACCTCAATGTGCGCGCGACCTACTTCCTCTGCCAGGCCTTCGCGAAGGAGCTCATTGCGCGGAAGCGTCCGGGGGCGATGGTGCTCATCTCCTCGACCAATGGATTTCAATCCGAGGAAGACTCCACCGCCTATGACAGTTCCAAGGGCGCGCTGGTGATGATGACGCGCAGCCTCGCGCAGGCGCTGGTCGAGCACAACATCCGCGTCAACGGCCTCGCCCCCGGCCTGATCCGCACGCCGCTGACCTCGGCCCTCGGCTTCGGGGCGAAGGCGCAGCACTACGAGAAAAAGATCCTGCTCAAGCGCCTGGGCGAACCCGAGGACTGCGCCGGCACCGCGGTCTTTCTGCTGTCGCAGGCGTCCGCCTACATCGTCGGGCAGGTGGTGGTGGTGGATGGTGGATTGACCGTCGGGCAGATCGGTCGGATGTAATCCGCATGGCCACGCTCGACTCCCTCGCCACGCCCGCGATCCTCGTCGATCGCGTCCGGCTCGAAGCCAACATCGCGGACATGCAGCGGGTCTGCACCGCCCACGGCGTCGAGCTCCGGCCGCACATCAAGACCCACAAGATGGTCGAGGTCGCCCGCCGCCAGCTCGCCGCCGGGGCCGCCGGCCTCACCTGCGCCAAGCTCGGCGAGGCCGAGGCCATGCTGCCCTCGGGTGTCCGCAGTATTTTCATCGCCCACTCGCTCGCCGATCCCGGCCAGGCACCGCGCCTCGCCGCGCTCGCGGAAAAAGTCGACGACCTGCGCGTCGCCGTCACCAGCGAGGCCCACGCCTTGGTCCTCGACAAGGTGGCGGCAGCATCCGGCCGCCGGCTCGACGTGATGATGGCCGTGGACACCGGACTCGGCCGCGAAGGCGTGCGAGACCTCGCCGCCGCGCAGCGCCTTGCCACCACACTCGGCCGCAGTCCGCACCTTCGGCTCCGCGGTTTCTACACCCACGAGGGCAATTTCTACGGCCTGCCCCGCGAGCAGCAGCTCCCGCGGGTCCGCGAACTCATCGACCGCATCTGCGCGGTGCGCGATGCCATTGACCGCACCCTCCCCGTCTGGCCCGGTTGCAGCGTGAGCGCGAAGCTCGTCGCCGAGCATGGCGCCGGCCGCGTGCAGGCCGTGCGGCCCGGCGCCTACATGTTCGGCGACCTGTTCCTCTCTGAGATCACCGGTGTCATGCCCGCCGACGCCGTGGCCGTGCATGTGCTCGCCACCGTCGTGGACAAACCCGAGCCCGGCCTCGCGCTCATTGACGCGGGTTCAAAGACTTTTTCCTCCGATCGCACCGGCGACAACATCCACGCGAAGGCCGCCGACGGCCGCGACCTCGCCGTCGTCCGCGTCAACGAGGAGCACGGCTACGTCCGCGGCGCCGCCGTTGACGCCCTGCAGGTCGGCGAGCGCGTGTTGTTCATGCCGGCTCACATCTGCCCCGTCATCAACCTCACCGACGAGGTCACCGTCATCGCCAACGGCCAGGTCGTCGCCACCTGGCGCGTCGAGGCCCGAGGCAAAACCCGCTGAAGTTTTTAACCACGGATTACACGGATACCACGGATATAAACCACGGCATGGTCACATGAGGCCCAGAAACAATCCGGGTCCGGAAATAAGCAATAAGCCATAAGCAATAACCAATAAGCCATGCCCCCATCCGTGGTTAAAAATTCTGATTCTCCCCTGCGCCTCGCGATGCTCGGGATGATTCCCGGCAACGGGCATCCGTTTTCCTGGTCGGCCATCATCAACGGCTACGATCCCGCCGCCCTCGCGCGCTGCCCCTATGCCGGTATCACGGCCTACATGAGCCCCCACGCGCCGGACACCGTGGGCATTCCCGGCGCACGCGTCACCCATCTCTGGACCGACGATCCCGCCGAAGCCCCGCTCGTGGCCGCCACCGCCCTGATTCCAAACATTGTGGCCAAGCCGGAGGAGGTCATCGGCCAGGTGGATGCCGTGGTCATCTCGACCGACGACGGCTTCGACCACGTGCGCCGCGCCCGGCCGTTCATCGAGGCCGGTTTGCCGGTCTTCGTGGACAAACCCCTTGCGACCAGCGTCGAGGATTTGCGCACGTTCATCGCCTGGGAAAAGTCCGGCGCCCGCTTCCTCTCCTCGAGCGGCCTGCGCTACGCGCCGGAACTCGATCCCTACCTCGACGGCAAATCCACCCTCGGATCCTTGCGCTGGGTGTCGAGTGTCACCGCCAAGACCTGGGAACGCTACGGCATCCACGCCCTGGAGCCCGTCTTCCGCCTGACCGGCCCGGGTTTCACCTCCATCCGCCTGGAAACCGCCCCCGGCCTCGAGGTCGCCCATCTCGTCCACCAAAGCGGCACGCAGGTCACCCTGCCGGTGATCTACGACGGCGCGGCCACCTTCGGCGCCCTGCAGCTCGGCGGCCAGGCCGGCCTGGCGTCGTTCCGTTTCACCGACACCTACACCACCTTCCGCCGCCAGCTCGTCGCCTTCGTGGAATTTCTCCAGACGGGAAAATCCGCCTATCCGTTCACGCACACGGTCGAGTTGATGGCCATCATCATCGCCGGCCTCCGCAGCCGCGCGGAAAACTCGCGTCGCGTCGAGGTCGCTGAAATCCTCTCCGCACTCTCTCCATGAAACTACGCCCCAGCCGCATCCTCCGGGTCCTGCGTGAAAAACGCTTCCCGGCGCTGATGAAATTCAACCTCACTGATCCGCGCGTCGCCGAGATGGCCGGCATCGCCGGTTATGACGGCCTGTGGCTGTGCAACGAGCACGTGCCGACCGACTGGACGCCGCTCGAGCACACCATCCGCGCCGCCCGGCTGCACGACATGGACACCTTGGTCCGCGTCGCCAAGGGCGGCTACAGCGACTACGTGCGCCCGCTCGAGGCCGGCGCCACGGGCATCATCGTGCCACACGTCGAATCCGCCGCCGAGGCCCGGCAGATTGTGTCGTGGTGCCGTTTCCATCCCATGGGCAAGCGCGCCCTCGACGGCGGCAACACCGACGGCGCGTACTGCACCGTGCCGATCACCGACTACATCAAGCACGCCAACTCCGAGTGCCTGATCGTGCTCCAGATCGAATCGCCCGAGGGCCTGGCCCAGGTCGAGGCCATCGCCGCCGTTCCGGGATTCGACGGCTTCCTGTTCGGCCCGGGAGATTTCAGCCACCGCATCGGCAAGGCCGGCGAGCTCCTGGCACCCGAGGTCACCGCGGCGCGCCAGCGGGTCGGCAAGGCCGCCCGCGCCAACGGCAAGTTCGTCATGGCGGCCGGCCTTTACGCACCCTTCGCCGAACTGGTCGCCGACGGACACAACGTCTTCAATCTCGGCTCCGACGTCGGTGCCTTGACGACATGGTTCAGCCAGCGGATCGAACTCCTGAAGAACAACGTCACGGCCCTGCCCGCTTCCGCCAAATCAAATCCCTATGGCTGACACTCCCTCCTTCTCCCTCGCCGGCAAGGTCGTCGTGCAGTGCGGCGGCACCGGCCTGCTCGGCCGCTCGCTGGTCTCCGCGCTCGGCGCCGCCGGCGCCACGCTCGTCGTCGCCGGCCGTGACCGCGCCAAGATCGAGGCCGGCTTCACCGCCGGCCGCGCCGCCGGTCACGTGCTGCACGCCGAACCGGTGGACCTCACCGACGAGGCGTCCGTCACCGCCCTGCGCGACCGCGTGCTCGCCGCCCACGGCCAGGTTGACGGCCTGGTCTTCAACGCCGTCAGCCGGCCGATGCGCAATGAAAAGGACACCGTCGCCGCCTGGCAGGAATCCATGAAGGTCAACGCCACCGGCCTCTTCCTCACGCTCCGCACCTTCGCCGACACCATGGCCGCGCAGCCCGCCGGCGGCAGCATCGTCAACATCGCCTCCATCCAGGGCATGGTCGGCGCGAACCCCTGGCTCTACGAAGGCACCACGATGGGCACGGTGCCGGATTATTTCTTCCACAAGGGCGGCATGATCAACCTCACCCGCCACTACGCGTCGGTCTACGGTCCGCGCAAGGTGCGTGTGAACGTCGTCTCCCCCGGCGGCATCTACAATCCGGAGAAGCCGCAGCCCGAGCCCTTCCTCGGCCGCTACAGCAGCATGACCATGCTCGGCCGCATGGCCCGCGCCGACGAGATCGGCGGCGCCGTCGTCTTCCTCCTCAGCGACGCCGCCAGCTACGTCACCGGCGTGAACCTGCCGGTGGATGGCGGGTATACCGCGAAGTAGCGGCGCGGGTGCGCCGCTCCTTCGAACGCTCAACGCTGAACGCTGAACTTTTAACGCTTAAGTTCTGAACCGGCCCGGCTGACCCATTGAGCGTTAAACGTTAAAAGTTAAACGTTGAGCGTTTCCCTTCCCTCATGACCCCCCGCGAACGCCTCCTCACGGTCTACACCGGCGGTCGCCCCGACCGGGTTCCCGCCCTGGCCGACCTCTCGTACTGGCATGCGGGCAACGGCGGCGGAAAATTCATCCCGGGGAAAACCGACGGCGCCAACCGCGACAAGGTCGCCGCCCTGCTCGCCCTGCACCGGCGCACGGGCGCGGCGATCCATGTCAATCTGGGTTCCTTCTACCGCGAAATCCCGGGTCCGGGCGTCAAAGTCGCTTCCGGCATTCGCGGGGAACACTACTTTCACCGGCTGGAAACCCCCGTGGGCACCGTCGAGGAAATCCGCGAATGGTCTCCCGTCACCTTCAGCTGGCCGATCATCCACCACATGATCCAGGGCGTGGAGGATCTGAAGGTGGTCCGTTATGCGTTCGAGCGCATTTCCTACGCGGCGGATTGGGACCTGCTGCGCGAGGCGGATGCCCAGGTCGGCGCCCTCGGCCTGCCCCTGGTCCAGGTGCCGTACTCGGGCATGGGCTTTCTCATGAGCCGCTACGCCGGCATCGAGCTCACGGTGATGCTGTCCATCGACTCTCCCGACGAGCTGAAGGAAACCCTGGCCGTGATCAACTCCGCCCATGCGAAGATCTGCCGGCTCATGGCCGAGGGTCCGTCCCAGGTCATGATTCACTCCGACAATCTTTCGGCCGACGTGCAAAGCCCGCCCTGGGTGCTGCAGCACAGCGGCGCGCACTACCGTCGCATGGCGGCCATCGCACACGAATACGGCAAGCCGATCGTCACCCACATTGACGGCCGGCTGCGCGGTCTGCTCCGCACCACCGCCGACTTGGGATTCGACGGCGCCGATGCCGTGACCCCCGCGCCCTGGGGCGACCTCACTCCCGCCGAATGCCGCGCCGAGGCCGGTCCCCGCTATGTGCTCTCCGGCGGCGTGCCTCCCGGCAGTTTCAACTCCAACGTGCCCCTCAAGGTCTTCGACATGCAGGTCGAGGCCTGGCTCGCCCTCCGCCACCAAAGCCCCGCCCTCATCATCGCCCCCGGAGACCAGCTGCCGCCGGACGGGGACCTTGCGCGTGTGACCCGGATGGTGGAGGCCGCCAATCAAGCCAGGTATGACTGAGAACGCTCAACGCTTAACTCTTAACGTTTAACGCTCAATGAGTGTTCAAAAGACGGCAGTTGTAGGGCGGGGTCTCCGAACCCTGCCTGGGAGCGCGACCGCCCTCGGTCGCAATCGTGCGATTTACCTGGCGGAAGAAAGGGTCCCCCACTGCCGGCCCCGCCCACACACCCATTCGCTACCCCCTTCAGTACTTCAGCGTTAAGCGTTAAAAGTTAAACGTTAAGCGTTCCTCCTCCTCTCCCCATGCCCCCCTCTCCCAGCCTCACCCTCCACGGCAAACACATCTGGATCACCGGCGGTGCCGGACACCTCGGCTCGGTCCTCACGCGCGAACTCGACGCCCAATGCGCCAAGGTTGTCTGCTTCGACCTGCCCGGCCGCGCCGAGGCGCTCGTGCGCGAGCACGCGCTCGCCCGCACCGTACCCGTGTCGCTCGATGTCAATGACCCCGCCACTTTGCCCGCCGCGGTTGACGCCGCTGTCGCCACCCACGGCCTGCCCGACGGACTCGTCCATCTCGCCTATGCCTCCTCCAGCGGTCACCGCCTCGAAACCCTGCCGGTCGCCGATTTCCAGAAGACCTTCGACCAAGCCCTGACCCCGACCTTCGTCCTCTGCCGCGCCCTCGCGGAAAAGATGAAGGTCCGCGGCACCGGCAGCATCGTCCTCTTCGCCAGCATGTACGGCCTGGTCGCGCCCGATCCGCGGATCTATCCCGCCCCGCTGCTGCCGAATCCGATCGACTACGGGGCGAGCAAGGCCGCGTTGCTGCAACTCGCCCGCTACCTGGCCGTGCATTACGGTCCGGCCGGCCTGCGTTTCAACTGCGTCACGCCCGGCCCCTTCCCCAATCCGGCCGTCCAGCAGTCGCATCCGGACTTCATCGGCGAACTCGCCAGGAAAACCGCGCTCCAGCGCATCGGCCGCAACACCGAGATCGTCGGCCCCGTGGTTTTCCTCCTCTCCGACAGCGCCGCCTACGTCACCGGCCACAGCCTGGTCGTGGATGGCGGATGGACGGCCACCTGATGCGATCCAAACGCTCAACGTTTAACTTTTAACATTTAACGCTCAATGAATGAAGCACTGACATGTAGGGCCGGACCTTGGTCCGCGCCTGTTGGTGCTGCGCAGCGATCGATGTCCTTGAGGCACGGACCAAGGTCCGGCCCTGCACAATCCACTTCAGTCACCACCCAACTTGAGCGTTAAACGTTAAAAGCTAAACGTTGAGCGTTACTCCCCTACTCCCCGCTACTTTCCCCATGTCCTCACTACCTACCGTCTTGATCATCGGCTGCGGCAGCATCGGTGAACGCCACCTGCGCACTTTCCTCGCCACCGGCCGCTGCCGCGCCATCGCCTGCGACAACCGCCCGGCCATCCTCGCCGCGATGGCGGAGCGTTACCAAGTGCCCACGACCGCCGACTGGCGCGCCGCCCTCGCCTCGCCGGACCTCTACGCCGCCGTCGTCGCGACCCCCGCGCCCAGCCATGTCGCCATCGCCACGGAGATTCTCCGTTCCGGCCGGCACTGCCTGATCGAGAAGCCGCTGGCCCTCAGCCTTGACGGCATGGACGCGCTCACTGCCGCGCACCAGGCCAGCGGACGCGCGGCCGGCATCGCCTACGTACATCATTTTCGCTCCGAAGTCGCCGCGGCGCGGGCGTTCCTGCAGACGGGCGCGCTCGGTCGCGTGCTGCACGCCAGCATCGTGTCGGGCCAGGACTTTCCCTTCTTCCGTCCCGCCTACCGCGAGATCTACTACCGCGACCGCGCCCAGGGCGGCGGCGCCATCCAGGATGCGCTCACGCACCTCGCGAATCTCATGGAATGGTTCGTCGGCCCGACCGCCACGCTCAGCTGCGAGGCCGGCCACCAGCACCTCGCCGGGGTGGAGGTCGAGGACACCGTCGTCGTCGCCGGCCGCAGCCGCGACGGCGCCATCCTCTCTTGGTCCCTCAACCAGTTCCAGGCCCCCAACGAGACCACGCTCCAGTTCAACGCCGAGCGCGGCAGCGTGATCGTCGAATACCACCGCCAGCGCTGGGGCCGCCTCGTCCGCGGCGACGCGGACTGGACCTGGGAAACCCTTCCCCCCGCCGAGCGCGACGGCCCCTTCATCGCCCAGGCCAACGCCTTCCTCGACCAATGCGAAGGCAAGCCCAACGGCGTCGCCTCGCTCGCCGAAGGCATCCAGGCCGTGCGGTTCAACCTGGCGGTGTTTGAGTCGCTAAGCAGCGGGCGGCGGATAAACATCAAATGAACGCTCAACGTTTAACTTTTAACGCTTAACGCTCAACGGATCAGGCCGGTAGCTACGAGCGTGAGCGAGTGGGGTGTGTTCGATCTCCCATCTGCAATCTGCGAATCCTTCCACTCGCTCACGCTCGTAGCTACAACCATCACCAGTCCGTACTTAAGCGTTAAAAGTTAAACGTTAAGCGTTGAGCGTTCTTCTCCCTCATTCTTCATGCCCCTCCCCGCCCTGATCCCCCAACCGCAACGCTGCACCCCTATGGACGCGGCGGCCTTCACCCTGACCGCGGACACCGTCCTCGTCGCCCCCGCCACGCTGGCCCCCTCCGCGCAATTGCTCGCGGCGCGGCTGCGCACGGCCACCGGCTGGGCGCTGCCCGTGGTGGCCGCCAGGCCGGATTCGGCGAAATCCATCATCGAATTCCGTCCCGCGGATCCCGCGCTCGTGAATCCCGAGGCTTATGCCCTGCGGGTCGGCGCCGATCGCGTCACCCTCACCGCCTCCGCCCCCGCCGGAGCGTTCTACGCCGCGCAGACCCTGCTCCAGCTCCTCCCACCCGCCGTCTTCGGGGCGGACCCGCGGCCCGAATTGCCCTGGACCGCCCCCGCGGTCGAGATCGAGGACGCCCCGCGTTTCCGCTGGCGCGGCATGATGATCGACAGCGCCCGGTACTTCCAACCGGTCGGTTACCTCAAGCAGTTCATCGACGTGATGGCGCAGCATAAGCTCAACGTCTTCCACTGGCACCTCGTCGACGACCAGGGCTGGCGCATCGAGATCAAAAAGTATCCCAGGCTCACCGCCATCGGCAGCAAGCGCCGTGAAACCAACCGCGGCCACAGCGTCAGGCAACTCGGCGGCGATGGCGTCCCGGTCGAGGGCTACTATACGCAGGACGAGATCCGTGACCTCGTGGCCTACGCCGCCGCGCGAAATGTCCGGATTCTGCCCGAGATCGAATTGCCCGGCCACGCGCAGGCCGCAGTGGCCGCCTATCCGGAGCTGGGCCTGCTTCCGCAGGCCCGCGAGGTGAGCTGCGTGTGGGGCATCCACGAGACACTGTTCAACACCAAGCCGTCCACCTTTGCGTTCCTGCAGGATGTGCTGACCGAGGTGATGGCCCTGTTTCCCTTCGAGTACCTCCACATCGGCGGCGACGAGGCCGTGAAGAAGCAGTGGCAGGAGGATCCCGCCACGCAGGCCCACATGAAGCAGCTCGGCCTGCCCGACGAGGAGCACCTGCAAAGCTGGTTCATCCGCCAGATCGAGGCATTCCTGCAAAAGCACGGCCGCCGGCTCGTCGGCTGGGATGAAATCCTCGAGGGCGGCCTGGCCAGGAGCGCCACCGTCATGTCGTGGCGCGGCATCGAGGGCGCCATCGCCGCCGCCCGGCTCGGCAACGACGCCGTCATGTGCGCGAACCAGACGCTCTATTTCAACTTCCACGAAACCGAGACACCGGAGACCGAACCCATCACCTACCCGCTGCCCCTCCCTCTCGCCAAGGTCCATGCCTACGAGCCCATCCCCGCCGAGCTCACCGCGGAGCAGGCGAAGAGCATCATCGGCGTGCAGGGCCAGCTGTGGACCGAGTACATTCCCACCCCCAGCCGGATGGATTACATGGCCTTCCCGCGCACCTGCGCCCTTGCCGAGATTGCCTGGAGTCCCAAGGAGCGCCCCGCCTTCCCTGATTTCCTCAACCGCCTCCGCACCCACCTCCGCCGCCTTGACGCGCAGGACATCCGCTACCGCGCACCGCTGGAATATCTGCCGGCGCCTTGATGGCGCCGGAACGCTGAACGTTTAACGCTCAACGCTGAACGCCGAAGTTTCGGCATCGGATCATCGGATAATTGTAGGGCGGGGTCTCCGAACCCCGCCTCGAATGTCACCAGGCTGACGAAGGCGGGGTTCGGAGACCCCGCCCTACATTCTGGCAGACCTCGGCCAACCCACTTCGGCGTTCAAAGTTCGGCGTTCGACGTTCGGCGTTTTCCTGACCTCCGGCACTTAAGCGTTGAGCGTTAAACGTTAAGCGTTGAGCGTTCCCCTCCCTCCTTCCTCTGTGACCTCCCCCGTCCTTTCCGTCCTCCCTTCCGGCCAGTCCTGCGAGGTGGAAATTCCCGACACGCTCGACCTGGCCGATCGCGCCGCGCTCGCGATTCGCGGGATGCTCAACACGCTCGATCCGTCGTTGATGACGATGTACGGGCTGGCGCAGTTCAACACGCGCACACCTTTCCTCCGGCATTGGTCGGCCGACATCCCGCTCGATCCCAAGCTCGCCGAGTCGCTGCCGCTGATGCGCCTCATGTGCGGGAGCGATTACGCCGCCAAGCTGGAGCAGGACTACCGCGCCGAGCTCGTCTCCCGCATCGACGACGGACTCTACTGGGATCGCTACACGCCGCTGCGCCCGTGGCGCAACATCTACAACAACAGCGAGGAACTCTACGGCCGCGGGCGCAACGAGGACTTCGCCAGCGTGTGGGGCGTCGCGCGGATGATCCGGGCGCTCACCGCGTGGACCGGCGCAACCGGCGCCGACACCGCCGCCCTGCGCGCGGTACTCGTCCGCGGCCTGCGCCGCATCGCCGTGGACGTGGACGACTACTCCTACTATCCGCACAAGGGCGGGTGGATGGACGGCTTCGTCTACCCGCGCTCGGGCTGGATCGATACGTCCGAAGCCCCGCGCGACCGCGAAGGACCGAAGGGATCGGTCACCTGCGCCCAGGGTCACCAGATTTATGCCGCGGCCCAGCTCTACGCCCTGACCGGCGACCCGGTGGCCAAGGAACTCGCCACACGCCTGTCCCGCTATGTGATGAAGGCGAAGTTCTGGGGCGGGACCGTCGTCCTCGATCCGGCCAAAACCGCCGCCTTCAACCTCGCCCTCACCACCGACGCCCCGTTTCGCGACGGCTCGAGCACGGCCACTGGCCCCTGCACTTCCACGCGCGCCATCGTGCTGCGCGGCCTGCTCTACTACGCCACGACCTGCGGCGATGAGCGCGCCCTCGAGTTTGTGCGTCGGGGTTATGAATTCACGCTGACCCAGGGCATTGCGCGCATGGGCTGGATCAACACCCATCCGCCCGCGATCGGCTGCGAGGGCTGCGCTTTGGGCGACCTGATCGGGCTGGCGATCCGCCTGACCGACGCCGGCGCGGGCGATTACTGGGACGATGCCGATGCCGTGGTGCGCAACCAGCTCGCCGAACAGCAGATCACCGACGCCCCGGCGCTCGCGGCGTTCTGCGCGGCGCAGCCGGAAATCCCTCCGCCCGCCGACCAACCCCCCAGCTATGTCAGCACGCAGGATGCCGTCGCGCGCAGCGTCGGGGTGTTCTTCGGCATCACCCGACCCGGCTTTGTCACGGATCCCTGGGTGATGCACTGCTGCACCGGCAACGCCTCGCAGGGACTTTACTACGCCTGGGAAGCAGCCCTCCGCGAAAGCGACGGCGCCGCCATCGTCAACCTGCTGTTCAACCGCGCCGGGCGCTCCGTGGATGTCCACAGCCACCTGCCGCACGAGGGCCGCGTCGTGATAGCCGTGAAATCGCCCTGTCGCGTATCAGTTCGCATCCCGCACTGGGTCAGGATCGAAACTGTGAGCGTGCAAGTGAACGGCGCCGTCCGTTCCGCCGAGCGTCTCGGCCGCTACCTGACGGTGCGCGACCTGGTCCCAGGCGATAAGCTCACGGTTACCTTCCCCGTCGGCGAGTCCACCGCCACTTACGTGATCAACAAGGGCACGCCCATCGAGGAGACCTACGACTGCGTCTTCCGCGGCAGCACGCTCGTCTCGCTCCGCGGCGGTCCGGCCGCCAAGGCGAACGATTTCCCCATTTATCGCGGCCGCGAGGCGCTGCGCACAGCCCAGGCACCCATGAAAAAAGCCCCGCGCTTCGTGGCCGACCGCCAGTTCACGGCGTGGTAACGCCGGCGCCTGCAGCGCCGGAACGCTTAACGCTGAACTTTTAACGCTGAACGTCGAAGCAGGTCCACTGACAGGTAGCTACGAGCGTGAGCGAGTGGATAACATGCTGCGAAGGGCGGTCCGCCACTCGCTCACGCTCGTAGCTACTTCTCGAAACCTGCCTGCACTTAAGCGTTAAAAGTTAAACGTTAAGAGTTGAGCGTTTCCGCCCCGCGAGCCGCCCATCACGCCGAGTGCGGCTTCGACCACAGCGGCTTGCCCGTGGCGGCGATCTTGGCCCTGGGGGCATTGTGCACCGCCGGCATATGGGGCGCGCGGGCCTCGTGTTTCTGTTGGACGGCCTTCGCCGCGACCACGCTTTCCTGGGTATTGCCGCTGCCGGGGAGATTCAAGTCCGCCGGCAACGCTTTCGCCGGGGACGCCTCGGCCAGCTGCAGTTCGGCCTCGAACCAGATTTCCTCGTCACGACCTTCGGGACATCCGCGCGTGAGCCAGATCTCCCTGGCGTGATGGGACACGGCTTCGTGCGATGGCGGATTGGGATTCAAGACTTGGGTGTTATTTTTCATGGGAAGGTGGCGGTGTTTACGGTGATGCTCGTCTGTGCACCGACCCAAGGTACGCCCCACGGTTCCGGCCCCGCCCGGATAAGCCTGCGGTCATTTTTTTCCTGAAGCCGGCACGCGCGACGCCGCGGGCAAAGGGGGTGAACGCCCCATTGGGGCCGTGCCTCCGGGCTGCTATCCTGCGGCCATGAATCCCCTGCTGCTTATCGTAATCCTCATCCTTTTGTTCGGCGGCGGCGGTTTTTACATCGGCGGTCCCGCCTACGGTGGCGGCGGACTCGGGCTGATCCTTTTGATCTGCCTGGTCGTTTATCTCTTCGGCGGTTTCCGCACCAGGCGCTGAGCCGGTCGCGAGATATTTTCCATCGCAATGTCATGAGTGGACCGAGCGGGTCCCGTCCCCATGGCGGGGACGGATTCCCGGATTTGAAACACTGCAGACGCTGCGTGCTGGCGGGCTAGGTATCTCCGGCTTGCGTTCCATTGCGACCGAGGGCGGTCGCGCTCCCAGGACCCGGTTGAACTTCAGCGTTCGACGTTCAGCGTTCGACGTTCAGCGTTCGGCGCGGCCCCCGCCGCGCCGTCCGGCACATTCGTCGCGACCACATCGATCGCCCCGTCCCGGTTCATGTTCCGCGAGCGGGATGGAGCCGGTCCCGGTGCCGGCGCGCCCTGCCGGCGAAAGAAATGGACGAGGTACGCGCACAGTCCGGTGAAAACGACAATCACGGCGGCAAACAGGGTCGCCAGCATCGCGGCGATCCCAATCAGCCCGGCCACCAGAATACGCAGTATTTTCACATCGGTAGAGACTCGCAGAAATTCTGAAAGTTGCACGGATGAATTACGCGCCGGACCAAGCCGCTTTCGTGGTTCTTGATCGCGATGTAGGGCGGGGTCTCCGAACCCCGCCTTCGTCAGCGGAAACGTACTCGAGGCGGGGTTCGGAGACCCCGCCCTACATCCCCTTGATCGTCTCCACCATCGCGTGAAAATTCTCCATCGGGGTGTCGAGCTGCACATGATGCGTCGGCCCAATGATCAGTCCGCCGCCCTTGCCCAGCGTATCCAGACGCGTGCGCACCTCCGCGCGCATGTCAGCGGGCGAACCGAACGGGAGCGTGTGCTGCTCGTCGATCGAACCCCAGAAGCAGAGCCGGTCCCCATACGTGCGCTTGAGCCAGGCGGGATCGATGCAGGCCGGCTGGATCGGATTCAGCACGTCCACCCCGATCTCGATCAGATCCGGAATGACGGGCTGGATCACGCCGTCGGAATGATACGCGATCTTGAGCCGGGGATTGATGGCCTTGAGCTCGGCAAAATACCGCGCCATCCGCGGTTTGAGGATGCGGCGCCACATCGCCGGCGACATGATCATCGCGGTCTGCCCGCCGATATCGTCGCCGGTCCAGATCATGTCCACGCCGAGGCCGACAAGCTTCTTGGCCGCGGTGAGATGATAGTTGAACGGAATGTCGAGGATCGCCTCCGCCAGTTCCGGGTTCTCGACGAGATCCGTCATCAACTGTTCGAGTCCGCGCAGCGCCCAGGCGGTTTCGAACACGGTCGTCACCGTGGCGCCGGCGATGAAGTAATCGCGCCCGTGGTCGCGCATCAATTGTTCGGCCGCGTGGTAAAGCTCGGGCCGGTGCGGGTCCGGCGCGCGGTAGCGGGTGATCGCATCATCGTCCGCCAGCGGATGGATGCGCGGCTCGGTGTAGTGTCCGCGGCCGAAGGGTGTCTCGTACGGGCAGATCTTCCAGCCCACGCCCCATTCGTCGGTGTAGTCCTGGTCCGACTGGTAGTAGGAGTTGGCCCAGCCGACGCTGGTGAGCAGCATGTCCTCGCCGAGCGCGCGCTCGAGCTGGTACGTGTTGCCCCCGCCGTGCGGATTGTGGGCGTGGGCGTCGTCGAGCTTCAGCTCGGCGCGCAGGCGCCGCGCAAACTCCGGGGTGAAACTGATCTGCATCGGACACCGGTCGGGCTGCTCATGCGCGAGCGCCATGCGGACCCGATCCTTGGGCGTAAGGGACGTTTTCATGGGACGGCGGCTGCTGCGGAAAATCACGCCGCGTCGCAACCATGTCGAGGCTGCGACAATTTATGCGCTGCTTTTTCCGGAATTTATTAACCACAAAGAACACATAGGGCTGGTCCGGTAGGTGTGCTTGCCCGCGCGCCTATAGGCGCCTCGGACGCAGCATACGCGTTAGGACCTTTGTGTTCTTTGTGGTTAAATCCGTCCGGATCACACCGTGCAGACCAAGCCAGGTTGAAACGCTAATCTACGCTGATCTTCGCTAATCCAGCCTCCTCTGCTTCCTCTGTTTCCTCCTGTAAAATGCCTTTGATGGTTTGGCGGATTAGCGAAGATTAGCGTTCCTTTTCTCTGGTTTGCCTGGCTGCGAATCCGTCGCGTTGCGCCTTGCCCTGTGCCGGTCACCAATTGCCGCTTGGCTCCCCCGGCAACGGCCGGCATCCATGGAACGCCGTCCGCCGATGAAACACCCCGCCTTTCTCGATTCCCCTGATCCCGCAATCTACACGTTGCGGACGACCGCCCCCGGGCCCTCGGGCAAGCTGCCGCTCACCGCGCAACTCCTGCGCAACGCCACCAGCGGCCACATCTTCGGGATGACGCAGAACGCCGGCATGGGCTGGGATCCGAAAAAACTGCGCGGCAAGGAATTCCTCATCCTCAGCACGCAGGGCGGCATCCGTGCCCCTGACGGCACGCCGGTCGCGCTGGGCTACCACACCGGCCACTGGGAAGTCGGCCTGCTCATGGAGGAGGCCGCCCGCGCGATCGCGGCGCACGGCGCCACGCCCTTCGCTGGTTACGTCAGCGATCCCTGCGACGGCCGCTCGAACGGCACGCCCGCGATGTTCGACAGCCTGCCGTACCGCAACGACGCCGCGATCCTCTTCCGCCGGCTCATCCGCTCGCTGCCCACCTGCCGCGGGGTCGTCGGCGTCGCCACCTGCGACAAGGGCCTGCCCGCGATGATGATGGCCCTGGCCGGCACGAAACACCTGCCCGGCATCCTCGTCCCCGGCGGCACCACGCTCCGCACCGAGGAAGGCGAGGACACCGCCAAGGTCCAGACCCTCGCCGCCCGCTTCGCCCAGGGCGAAATCACCCTCGACTACGCCGCCGAGATGGGTTGCCGCGCCTGCGGTTCGCCCGGCGGCGGCTGCCAGTTCATGGGCACGGCCGCGACCGCGCAGGTGGTGGGCGAGGCGCTCGGCCTGTCCCTGCCGCACTCCGCCCTCAGCCCGTCCGGCGCCACGATCTGGCGCGACATGGCCCGGCGCTCCGCCCTCGCGCTCATGGACCTGGAGGACAAGGGCACGACCCTCGCCTCGATCCTGACCACCGACGCGTTGCACAACGCCATGGTCGTGCACGCCGCGGTCGGCGGCTCCACCAATCTCGTCCTGCACGTGCCCGCCATCGCCCACGCCGCCGGCCTGCCCCGCCCCACGGTCGAGGACTGGGCGCGCATCAACCGCCAGGTCCCGCGCCTCGTCGATGTGCTGCCCAACGGTCCCACGCACTACGCCACCGTGCAGGTCTTCCTCGCGGGCGGCGTCCCCGAGGTGATGCTGCACCTGCGCGATCTGGGGCTGCTCAAGCTCAACGCCCTCACCGTCACCGGCCGCACGCTGGGTGAAAACCTCGCTTGGTGGGAAAAATCCGAGCGCCGCACGCGCCTCCGCGCCAAGCTGCAGGAACTCGACCGGGTTGACCCCGACCTGGTCATCCTCTCGCCCGCCCGCGCCCGCGCCGCCGGCATGACGAGCACGGTGTCTTTCCTGAGCGGCAACCTCGCCCCCGAGGGTGCGCTGGTGAAGAGCACGGCGATCGATCCCACCCTGCTCGACGCCGACGGCGTGTTCACGCACGAGGGACCGGCGCGCGTCTTCGGCTCCGAGGCCTCGGCGATCGCCACCATCAAGTCCCGCGGCGCCGACGCCCTGCGCCAGGGCGAGATCGTCGTGCTCGCCGGCATCGGCCCCGCCAGCGGCATGCCCGAGACCTACCAGATCACCTCGGCGATCAAATACCTCCGCAAGGCGAAGGGCGTCGTGCTGCTGACCGACGGACGCTTCTCCGGCGTCTCGACCGGCCCGTGCATCGGCCACATCAGCCCGGAGGCCTGGGCCGGCGGACCGCTGGGCAAACTGCGCGACGGCGACCGGCTGCGCGTCCGCATCGACACGCGCAAGCTCGAGGGCTCCGTGGACTTCATCGCCCCCGCCGGCGCCGGCCGCAGCGCCGCGGCCGAACTCGCCGCGCGCCCCGCCAGCGACAAGCTCATCGCCGATCCCAACATTCCCGCCGACACCGAACTGTGGGCCGCCCTGCAGAGCGTGAGCGGCGGCAGCTGGGGCGGCTGCGTCTACGACACCGCGCGCATCAAGCAACTCCTCGCCCGACCCTCTTCACCATGATCCTCCTCTACGTCGCCTCCGATCACCTGGTCGCCGTCACCGACGGACGCACCCTGCGCCTCGACCTCACGCTCGATGCGCTCTTCACCGCGGAGGACCCCGCGGCGTTGCTGCGCCAGCGTCTCACCGGTGCGGCGCCCGCCGTCCTGCCCGCCCAGCCGCGCGCCCCGCTGCAATCGCAGGAGGTCTGGGCCGCCGGCGTCACCTATTTCCGCAGCATGACCGCCCGCAAGGAGGAGTCGAAGGACGCCGGCGGCGGCACGTTCTACGACCGCGTCTACCACGCCGACCGGCCCGAGCTCTTCTTCAAGTCCACGCCCCACCGCGTCGCCGCGCCCGGCGAACCCGTGCGCATCCGTGGCGACTCCAAGTGGAACGTCCCCGAGCCCGAGCTCACCCTCGCGATCAATTCCCGCGGCCGCATCTTCGGCTGCACCATCGGCAACGACATGAGCTCGCGCGACATCGAGGGCGAAAACCCGCTCTACCTCCCGCAGGCCAAGGTCTACGACCGCTCCGCCGCGCTCGGGCCCGCCCTCCTCGTCACGGACACACCCCTGCCGCCCTCCACCGAAATCGCCCTCGAAATCCGCCGGGCCGGCGAGGCCGTGTTCTCCGGGGTCACCACGCTCAGCCAGATCAAGCGCAGCTTCCCCTCGCTCGCGGAGTTTCTCTTCCGCGACAATTCCTTTCCCCACGGCTGCTACCTCATGACCGGCACCGGGATCGTCCCACCCGACACCTTCACCCTGCGCCGCGGCGACGAGGTTCGCATCACCATCGCGCCCATCGGCACGCTCATCAATTCCATCGCCTGACCTCCCATGCTGCTCCAAGGCAAAAGTCTCCTCGCCGGCCTCACCGGCGCCACCGGTGGCACCGTTTTCCGCGCCATCAATCCCGCGACGAGTGAATCGCTCGCGCCGGATTTCCATGAAGCCTCGCTCGCCGAGGTGGACGCCGCCCTGCAGGCCGCCGCCGCGGCGTTTGAGGATTACCGGGCCCGTCCGCCGGAAACCCGCGCCAAACTTCTCGATTCGATCGCCGCCGAGATCGAGGCGCTGGGTGATACCCTGCTCCAGCGCGCCCAGGCCGAGACCGGTCTCCCGCCCGCGCGCCTGCAGGGCGAACGCGCCCGCACCTGCGGCCAGCTCCGGCTCTTCGCGCAGGTGGTGCGCGAGGGTTCGTGGGTTGACGCCCGCATCGACCCCGCCCTGCCCGACCGCCAACCGCTGCCCCGGCCCGACCTCCGCCGCCTGCTGATTCCGCTTGGGCCGGTCGTCGTGTTCGGCTCCAGTAATTTCCCCCTGGCCTTCTCCGTCGCCGGGGGCGACACCGCCTCCGCCCTCGCCGCCGGTTGCCCCGTGATCGTCAAGGCCCACCGCGCGCACCCCGGCACCGCCGAACTCGTCGGCCACGCCGTCGTCCGCGCCGTCGCGGCCTGCGGCCTGCCCGCCGGCCTGTTTTCGCTCGTGCATGGCGGCGGTTCGACTGTCGGCATCGCGATGGTGAAACACCCGGCGGTCGCCGCCGTTGGTTTCACCGGTTCGCATGCCGCGGGCCGGGCGTTGTGCGATGCCGCCGCGGCGCGACCCCATCCGATTCCCGTCTTCGCCGAGATGAGCAGCCTCAACCCGGTATTTCTGCTGCCCGGGGCCTTGCGCGAGCGCGGCGCGGCACTCGCCCAGGGTTTGCTCGGCTCGTTCACGCTCGGCGCGGGCCAGTTCTGCACCAAGCCCGGACTCATCTTCGCGCTGCGCGGACCCGACACCGACGCCTTCCTGCAAGCCCTCGCCACCGCCGTGCAGGGCGCCGCCTGCGCCACCATGCTCACGCCGGGCATCCAAGCCGCGTTTGTCGAGAACCGGGCCAAGGTCACCGCGTTGCCCGACGTGAAGATCCTCGCCGCCTCCGGTGTCACTCCCGATGCCAAGAAAACCCAGGGCCAGCCGAGCGTCGCTGTCACCACAGCGGCTAATTTCCTGAAGCATCCCGCACTGGCCACCGAGGCCTTCGGACCGTTCACGCTGGTCATCACGGCCACGTCGGCTGACGAGCTGACCGCGTGCGTCCGCGCTGGAGGCCAGCTCACCGCCACGCTGCACGGCACCGCCGCTGATCTCGCCGCGGCCGGTCCGCTGGTCGCGTTGCTGGAGCAAAGGCCGGGCGGCTCCTCGTGAACGGGTTCCCCACCGGCGTGGAAGTCAGCCCCGCCATGAACCACGGCGGCCCGTCGCCAGCCACGAGCGATTCGCGCCACACGTCCGTCGGCACCGCCGCCCTGCTGCGCTTTGCACGCCCGGTGTTACCAGAATTTCCCGGAAGCGCTCCTGCCTGAAGCATTGCGCAACACGAATCCCCTCGGACTCATGCGACTGGTCGACGGCAAGCTGACCCGCGATCCGTTGGTTTGAAGAATTTCCAATCCAGTTAACCGCAGAGAACGCAAGGAACGCAGAGATCGGAATTTGACCGCTGATCCACGCTTATCAGCACTGATCTTTGACCTTGTTCCTCGGTTATATCCGGCGTCAGCGCAGATGAGCAGTAAACTCTTCGGTTCTCTGCGTTCCTTGCGTTCTCTGCGGTGAAAAATTCCGATGTCTTCTCTCCGCGACTCCGCGTGAGATCGTTTGGGTTTGGCTCAGTTGAGGAAATCCCAATCCAGTTAACCGCAGAGAACGCAAGGATCGCAGAATGGATCATCGTTGGTCCCTCTGGTCGGCATTGATCAAAAACCCTGTTTTCCCGGAAAATCCGTCATCGACTCAGAAAAGCAGGTATCCCCTCAGTTCTGCGTTCCTTGCGTTCTCTGCGGTGAAAATTCCGATGTCTTCTCTCCGCGTCTCTGCGCCTCCGCGTGAGTCTGTTTGGACTCAGTTTAATCTCACACCAACCACCAGCGTCCCCTTTGTGGCTGCGCTCACGATTGCAATCCGCCGCTGCACGCGGCCGGCCGGCATCGGCAGGTCATCAACGCGGATGGTCTGCCTCGCGGGGCCTCGATGACCGCGCTGCCGTGCTGGCCGGTGAGGGTGATCGTCTGCCCCGACACGGCGACGGCCAGGGCGGTCTGCCAGTAGAACTCAACGCCGGTGCCGCCCCCGGGAGCGAGTTCGTAGTCGTCGGTGATGGTGAGCTGGTCGGGAGTCGGCGACTCCCAGGTGCGGACCCACTTGCGGTAGTTTTTCCAACCGGGCGCGGCGTCGATGCGGGCGGAAAAGCGCACGTCATCGCCCGAGCCGGTCGGGCGCACATCGAAGTTCAGCGGCGACGGCGGGGCGGGCCGCTCCGTCAGGCCGACGGGGATGAGCATGTTGTGGCGTTCGCAGTTCTTGAGAATGCCGGCGAGCGGACTCCCGAGTAATCGCAGGTGCCCGGTCCATCGCGTAGGTTTCGCCGCGGTGTTCGAGGACGAAGCCGCCCTTGTCCTCGTGCGCGTGGCCGGACCCGGCCTTGTTGCCGTTGATCAGGATCTTGGTCCACGCGCCCTTGAACTGGCGGGTGGACGCCATGAGCCCCATATCGGGCAGGAACACAAAGGGCTTGGGCGCGGGCCCGGCGGCGGGTAGGTCGGCCTCGAGTTTGCAGGCGAGCAGGGTGTCAGCCATGCCGTGGGTGCGGGCGAGGACTGCGGGAACATCGTGACCCAGTCGCTCTGCGGCAGCGCCAGCGCCATGATCGCGAGCGCCTCCTGTTCGAGATACCCCGGGCGTCGCAGATGGAATGACGTCCTGCGCGGCATCCGTCGAAAGCAGCGGTTCCGAAGCCGCCGGGTGAGGCGGACCGAGTCGGGAATGATGTCACGAAGCTCTTTGCCCCGGGCCCGGGCATAGTAGTAGAGCGAGAGTCCGCCGTCACGCGCGACGCAGCGGAAATACGTCGGCCCCTCGACATAGCCGCCGTCGGGGAGAATCGCGTAACCCAGGCTTTCATTGGAGGTCGGCGTGGCGAGCTCGGTGTGGAGGCCTTCGTGCGCGGCCAGGATTTCTCCAGGAGTGTGTAGCCCGACATGCGCCCCGGCGTGAACCACGCGAGCTGGTTGCAGCGGAAGATGTAGTCGTGCTTCCACGTGTTGAAATTGATCGAGCCCAGCCCCTCCTCGGCGATGCGGCGCTTGAGGTATTCCCGGGCGACATCGGTGAACATCTCGCCGGCGAGGTCGAGCACGAGCGCGATCTCGTGCACGCAGAGGATTGCACAAAAGAGCGGTGCTCAAGGACGCCGCCCGGCAGATAGCAGATCACCCCGTCGTCCCAGCGGGCCCGACATCCCCAGCGCCATGGCAAGCGGGCGCCGAGGCGGAGCAGCGCCTTTGTCCTGAGCAGCAGGCCGGCAACGACGGCGTTGACCGCATGGCCGACGGGCATGGTGGCCAGGAGGGCGTTGTCGTGATCGCGCTCGCGGTTGTAGCGCGTGTCGTTCCAAAAGTTCACGAACTCGCGCACCATCCGCTCGGGCTCGAGTTTCTTCGCCGCGTCGGCCGCCTTCGTGAAGGGGGACTCATGCACCGCAAGGGAAGGGTCGTGTTTGATGCGCAGCGCCTCGAGCTCGGTCTGTGTTGACCAGCAGACCGTGCACCGGCTCGAATTTGGGTTCGTAGGACTCCGGCTGAAGGTAGCCGGTCCACGCGGCGTCAAACCGGTCCCACATCCACTTCACGCGTTCGAGCAGCTCGCTGTGCCGCAGGCGGACCCAGTTGATCCAGCGCCGCTGGACACGCCTTCCTGCGCGGCCTCGATTTCGAGGTACAGGGAATGCAGGATTTTTCGCCCCGCGAGTTCGAGCACGTGTTCCTTTTTCAGCGCCGGGGCCGGCGGTAAAACAAACGTGCACGCCCGCGTCGGTGACCGCGGTGATTTTGCAGACCGAATGGAGGCGGCTATGAGGCTGACGACCACGCGGTCGTAGCCCGTGCAGTCGGCCTCGGATTGCCGAGGAGAGCCTTTTTTAGCGGCGCGCCGCCGCCCGGTTTGCGGGCCCATTCGTATCGCTCCAGCACCAGTTCTGCCAGACGCGCAGCCCGTGCGCCTTGCCTGTTCGACCCGCCAGTGCCGGAGTCCGGTGATGTTCGGATCCCAGAGCGGATCGAGGATACCTTCGGCAGCGTTGAGACGATGGCCTGGGAGGCATGGGGATGCCGGATGTAGACCCGCCCAAGGAGTCCAGGCAATGCCCGACCCCTTTCTAACGGTAGCGGACGAAACCCGAAGATTGCCAAACCTTTACACCCAATGGCGGTCTCGGCTTGAAGCCGCTACTCTGGTAGCACGCGGAGACGCAGGGACGCGGAGTTTTTACGCAAAACAAGGTCTTAAAGACCTAACCTCGGACCACTCTCAATGTTTGGGAATTAGAGGATAAAGCCCGTAGGGCGGAGTTTGGTTTACCTACATTCCCGATCATTAGTGTCAATCAGTGGTTCCCGATCTTGGGTCTTTGCGTTCCTTGCGGTTAAATTCCGATTCTGGGCGCAATGTTGGGAGCGCGGGCCGCCAGCTGCATCGAAGAGCATGACGAATGCGGGCGGGCCGCCCGCGCTCCCAGGGGGGATCTACGGGCGCACGAGCGGATAAGTTCCCGTGGCGGTCGAACGCTCGTCTAGCACTTCGCGCCAAGCGCTCCACGGTGGTGCCGATGGACTCCGGGTTGCTGGTAGGCTTCCGACCGTGACCGCCGCCGTAATTGCCCAGTTTCCAGATTTGCTGCCGGGCCTCCGCCTCGATGGCTTCAGGCTGCCCCGAGGCCAGCGCGTCGTCTGGATGTCCGCGCTGTTCCAAAAGCACATCCGCCCGCCGTAATTGTCGCCCAGCCAGTCGATGCCCATGAGCGTCGGCTGGTCCAGTTGCAGGACATCGCATCCCGCCTCGACGAACATGTCCATGTACGACCGCACCTGCCCGCAGCAGTGGTGGATGAAGTGCATGCCGTGCTCAAGCAGCTTGGTCTATGGCGCGCTTGTAGCGCGGGAAATACAGTTCGCGAAACATCGTCGGGCTGACGAACGGCTGCCTCGTTGGTGCCCATGTCATCCCAGGTGATCACGCCGTCCGCCCCGGCCGCGGCATAGCGGGCGATCGCGCATTCGCGGATCTCGACGATCCGGTCGAGTACGTACGCCAGCTTGTCCGGCGCCTCCACGTGATCGAGGAACCAGTTTTCCATCCCGCGCAGGTCAATCGTCTGCAGCATCAGCCCCGGCACGTGACCGTAAACATATTTGCCCGCGGCATGGTGCCGGGCCACGTCCTCCTCCAGCGGGTGGCCACGCGCCAGGGGGCCGTGAAGTCGGGGAAATGGTACGTTTCGAGCTTTTCCCAACCGTCGCCCAGCGGAAATTCCACTGCCTCGCCCAGCATGGATGTGAGCGTCTCCCGCGTATCGCCCCACTCCGTGACCCAGCGCGTGGCGCCCGGTGTGGGCGCGTACTTCGGATCCGCGGCATAGCCCACGCAGGCGAAGTCAGTCTCGTCCCACACCCGCCCCTCGATCGGATCCGTCTGAAAGTGCAGGCCGATGCGCGGCGGCTCGCGGAATTCGATGCAACGTGAGACAATTTCACGTGAGGTCATGAGGATAACAAATGCTCCGAGGCCACCTTAGCCCAGCCCAAAGCAGCACGCCGTCCATACCGCGGATTGAATAATTCTTTCTCTTTATCTTAATCTTTCTTCTCCTGCCTTGGAAATCATCGGCCCTGACGAAAGAGAACGATTAAGCCGGAACGATTCAGTCGGAAACCACAGATGGGCACAGATGCACACAGATGCGGATGAGGTACCAAGGCTAGGGATTACCGATTGAATGTCCCATTCGGTGAATCAGATCCGGTTGCCGCTTCTGACGCTAACGCCCTAGATATCTGTGTTTATCCGTGTTCATCTGTGGTTCAACTGCATGGTTCCGGTAAAGATAACGAGAAAGATTGGATTCCGGCTGGGGAGCGCCAATGGATCGCCATGCATGGTCCGACTGTAACCAACCCCGCCCGGCCCTGTCCGTACCTCCATGACCTCCGAACTGCCCATCCTTTACGTCAAGACCGGTTGCCCGTGGTGTGGCGACGTCATCGAATTTCTTTCCTCGCACGGCATCGGTTACCGGGAGAAAAACGTCAGCCAGGACTCTGCCGCCCTCGCCGAGATGGAGCGCGTCTCCCGGCAGACCAAGGCTCCCGTCCTCGACTGGCACGGCAAAATCCTCGCCGACTTCGGAGTCGATGAGCTGATCCCCTTCCTCCAGACGCAAAACGTGAAGCTCGAGGACAGCTGACGGCCGCCCGCGCTCCGGGGTCCTACGGGCGTAGAAAACACAAATGGACACGAAGGGCACGAATGCAGTGGAGCAGTAACCCAACCATCCAAGCCTTTTCCCGCGGATTACGCAGATGAACGCGGATAAGGGAGGACATCACGCTCCACCTGCCGGGTCACGTCCGGCGCGGCAGACGGACGGCGCGACCGGCGTGGGGGAGGCTCAGGCTGATCTCGCCCGGTGTGACGCCGACCTCGATAGCCCCCTCGGGACCGTCGAATCTCCAGCCGGCGGCGGTGCGCTCCCAGCGCCGGGTTCCGCCAAAATCGGCTGCCGCCCCCGTCGCGAAGAGCGTGAGCCAGCGGCACCGCGCGGCCTTGGCCGTCGCCTCCACGTAGCTCTCGCCCGCTGGACCAGGGGACGCCGTTGCGCGCGCGATGATAGGGGGCGGCGTAGCGGTGTTCGCGGCGATGGAGGGCCGGGGCCGTGCCCTCGATCGCGGTGACGAACCCAGTCGCTGCGGAGGTCTTGCCGCGGACCACAAAAGCCCCGCCGGCCTCCGGGTCGGCGCGGTCGATGGTATGCCAGCGCAGGGAGATGTCCTCCGGCGCGGGGAGGTCGGCCTCGTCGAGCACGAGGATGTAGCCGGGCCAGAGATGCAGCACGGTGCGCGCGACCTGGCTTACTCCGTCGTAGGCCGGGGTGAGGTCGATGCGCCACGCCGTCCCCTGCCCCGGCTCGTGCCACCAGTCGGTGAGCCGGCCCGACCCGGTGTCACCTCGGATCGCCGGTCTACCGGCCTCGCCCAGGGGATAACGCTGTTCGCGTCCGCCGAACATCAGCACGTTGTGACCGCGCACCGAGGCGTTGTAATAGCGCCAGCGAAGGTGCGGCCTGGAAGAAGTCGGCTGGATAGGCCGAGGGGGAGCCAAGGTCCACAATGAGTCGTTCGCCGAGGGTATCGAAGCCGACTTGGCCGACATCGTTGTGCTCGTGGTTTTCTCCTCCCGGCCGGATTTGCCGAACACGATGCACTGCGGTCGCTCACTATCCCAGGAAGTGCGGCTGACGATGATTCCGCCGTGCGCGGGGAAATGGACCGCCAAGGGTTCTCGCTCGCCAGGGGCGCGGGCGGCACCCGCGGGTCAAACCACAGCAACTCAATCGGGCTGGCGGTCGCGGCCTGCAGGGCGAGGTGGTAGTGCTGGAGCGCGCCGTCCTGGAGCGCCGCGGCCACCGCCCCGACGTAACCGGCCGCGACCGGGTGGTCGGGATGGCAGTCGCCGAAAGGCAGCGGCCGGCCGCCGGCGAGCGTGGCGTGCATGACCCAGCGGCACATCTGCGGGAAAGGCGCGGCGGCCAGGCGGTTGGTCCGGCCGCGGGTCGCGGAGCGGTGCGCCAGGAAAAAGGCGACCGGCATGAGGTTCGCGTTGGCGTAGGCGACCGATTCGTTGAATTCGCCGGCGGGTCCGTAGACCGACAGGTATTCCTCGAACTTCGCCACGGCGTAGGCGACGAGCCGCGGCGCGTCGGGGTGTTCATCGGTCAGCGCCAGGCCGGCGATGCCGAGACCGCCGGCGATGAGCGTGACCCAATTGTTGAGTTCGCGTCCCCACCACGGATCCTGTTGCAGCGAGACCAGAAAGGGTTGGATGGCACGGCGGTCGAGGCCCTCGATCACGAAGGCGCGCTCCCGGGCGTCGAGTCCGGGTGCGAGCCAGTCGTAGGCCAGGGCGACATCCATTCCCAGCATGCCGGTGCGCAGGTCGGCGGGATGACCGAAACGCCGATGCGCCTGGTCGATCCAGTCAGGCCACTGCATCGGATTAAAGATGGCTTCGAGCTGCGACAGCGCCGCCCGGCGGCAAGCGACATCGCCGGTCACCAGGTGAACAAGCGCGAAGCGCGTGAGTCGCGCCCCCGTCTCCTCGCAGAGCGAAAAGTCGAGATTGCGGTCGCGCACCGCGGCCGCCGCACGCCCAGGCAAGGGGGTGTCGGGTTGCAGGGGCGGGCGCCCGACCATCCGCCGGCCGCGATGGCCGCGCGCAGGTCGGCCAGCGTGCGCAGGCCCTGGCCTTCGGTGGTCGAGAGATAAAGGCGCGGATGCGCGGCGGTGGCCGGAGGCGTCGCCCCCAGGCGGGGTGCCAGCCAGAGCGCGGCCGCCCCCAACGCGCTATCGCGCAGAAAGCGCCGGCGGTTGAATCCGGCAGTCGGGTAGTCGCTGATTGGCATGCCTGGGAAAACTGGTGGCCCCAGTTGGATTCTGAACCCCGAAACCAAAGGATGATGAGTCCTTCTGCCTGACCGCTGAGCTATAGGCCCGTTAGCTGGGGATTATTCGCCCGGGAGGCTTGGGCAGTCAACGGCGGAGACCGGTGCGTTGGTCTTATCGAGCATTACCAACGATGTGACGCTCTATGGGTAGCGCCCGGCTCTCCTCTCGCATGGCCTGCGGAGGGCAGGCCGGATGGGCGGTTCGGGTGCGCCGCTATTCACGGCCTGTCCGGAGGCCAG
>JADJZJ010000010.1 GCA_016715765.1 Opitutaceae bacterium | reverse complement strand
GCCTGGCTTGCATCGCAGGCGAAGGACGTGCTCACCCAGGCGCTGCGGGCCGGCACGCGCAACTACTACCTGCGTTCGCAATGGTGCCTGGACCAGATCAACGACCGGATGCTCTCCAATGGCAGCTTCCTGTGCGATCCCGCCATCGCGGTCGAAGCCGCCGATACGTCGCGGACCTGATCCGCACGAATCTCATGGCATGAGTTCCTACAGGATGCTGGCGCAATTTGTGTCGTCCATCGTCCCGGCCCGCGAGCGCGATCGCCGGCTGCTGGAGGACGGCCGGCAGGCGATGCCGCGGAATCTGCTGGTCAACCTCGGACTCGTCGCTTGGTCGTGGCGACACGGCGACCTGCCGGAAGCCAGGGCCAGGCTGGAGAATCTGGGCGTCGCACCGGATGTCGGTGGCCCGAGTTGGTCCGGCCTATGCAAACTGGCTCGCGATCCAGATTGAAGCCACGGCTGCTTTGGGGGAAATGCAGGTCGCACTGGCGGCGAATGATTATGCCGGCGCCCGGGAGAAATATTACGCCTTCCCGCCGAAGTCCCTGAACAATCCGGCGCTGAGCAAGGAGTTCGACTCCGTACGGACAGAACTCGATTACGACGAGATCCTCCTCAAGACGGAGCAGAATTGGAACGACGGGCGCCACGAGGCGGCAAATTCACTGCTGCAAAGCGTGCGGGAAGCGACCCTTTCGCCCGCGTTGCGCGTGCGCGCTGAAAGACTGCGCGAAAGGTTTGCACAAAAAAGCACCGGTTGAAGCCGGTGCTGGTTTGCCAACGGGAAATTTCTGCTCAAGCCGCCGGGACGATCGTCACGCTCTGGAGCTCGACGCGGTCGATGGGCGTGCTCTTCTCGCCGCCGCCGCCGCCCTGGGTCGGGACCGTCGCGATGCGCTCGAGCACGTCGTCGCCCTTCACGAGTTCACCGAAGGCGGTGTACTGGCGGTCGAGGAACTTGGCGTCGCCGTGGCAGATGAAGAACTGGGAGCCGGCGGAGTCCGGGTGCGACGAGCGGGCCATCGAGATGACGCCGCGGACGTGCGACTTGGGGTTGAACTCGGCCTTGACCTTGTAGCCCGGGCCGCCCGTGCCGGGCATGCCGGACTCGCCGGCCTTCGTGTTCGGGCAGCCGCCCTGGATCATGAAGCCCTTGATGATGCGGTGGAAGGCGGTGCCGTTGTAGAAACCCTCGCGGGCGAGTTTCTTGAAATTCTCGACGGTCTTGGGGGCGACCTCAGGCCAGAAGGCGATGGTCATCTCTCCGTAGGAGGTCTTGAGGACGGCGTGTTCGGCGGCGGTGGGATTGCTCATGGGAGGGCCTAGCGAATCCAGGTCGCGGCCAGCGGCAAGTACCAAAGATGAACGGAATTTAACCGCAAAGAACCAAACCGGGGAACCACTGATGCACACTCATGGAAGGGAATGGCGGGAATAAACCCGGAACCTGCGGTATGTTTCCAAACCAACCTCAGCCCGGCATTATTCCCTAAATTCCCAAATATAAGTGCGCATCAGTGGTTAACCCGGTTTGGATTGGGAGCGGTGCGTTCTCCGCGTTCTATGCCGTTAAATCGTCAGGCGAACGCGGCGTCGATCAGCTCGCAAAAATGATGGATGAGGAAGAGGTGCGCTTCCTGGCAGGCGGCGCCACTGTGGCTGGGGATGATCAGTTCGCAGGTGGCGAGGCCCCTGGCCTTGCCGCCGCCGCGGCCAAGGAAGGCGATGCTCTTCAGGCCCTGCTTGTTCGCCTCGTTGAGCGCGGCGATGATGTTGGCCGAGTTGCCGCTGGACGTGAGCACGACGACGAGGTCGCCGGGATGGGCAAGGCCGGAGATCTGGCGCGAAAAGACCTGGTCGTAGCCGTAGTCGTTGCCAATGCAGGTGAGCAGCGAGCCGTCGGCAGACAGGGCGATGGCCGGGAGCGAGGAGCGGTTTTTCTGGTAACGGCCGACGAGTTCGGTGGAAAAATGCCCGGCCTCGGCCGCGCTGCCGCCGTTGCCGCAGATGAGCAGCTTCTTGTCGTGCCGCAGGGTCTCGGTGATGAGCCGGCCGGCCTCGTCGATGGCGGGTCGGATCGACGCCAGGGCCTGCAGGGTGCGGACGGATTCGGAGAGGGAGGCTTCGAAAGTCATGGGAGGGAAAGTAGCGGGTAGTGGGTAGCGGGTAGCGAGTAGAAAGTCCAGCTGCCTGCCGGTGGCGAAGATTTCCGAAACATGCTCGCTACCCGCTACCCGCTACTCACTACTTTCCTTTTTCCCGCCATGCTCCTCCGCCAGCTCACGCTCCAGCATTTCCGCAACATACCGTTGGCGGAGCTGGCGTTGCGCGGCCGGCAGCAATTTCTGCTCGGGGCGAACGGGCAGGGGAAAACCAACCTGCTCGAGGCGGCGGGGTTCATCACGGCGCTGCGCTCGTTCCGCACCACCGACGCCAAGCTGCTGCCCGCGCATGGCCAGGCCGAGGCCGCCATCGCTTGTGAGGTGGAGCATGAGAAATTCGGGCAGACGCGGCTGACCATCACGCTGCGGCCCGACGGCCGCGAGCTGTGGTGTGACGGGGAGAAGATCGCCAAAATCGCGGATTACCTCGGGCGGTTTCTTACGGTGGTATTCACCTCGCAGGATCTGCTCCTCGTGCGGGGCGCGCCCGCGGTCCGCCGGCGCTGGCTCGACCTGGCGCTGGCGGCGATGGACGCTCCCTACCTGCGCGCCCTGCAGACCTATCACCGGGCGCTGGCCGAGCGGAACAGCCTGCTGAAGGTCGGCGCGGCCGCGGATGAACTGGAGGCCTTCGAGCACAGCCTCGCGCCGGCCGGGGCGGAGCTGATCGCCCGGCGGACCGCGGGCATTGCGGCAATCGCGACCCTGCTGGCGGCGCATTACACCCGGATTTCCGGCGCCTCGGAACCCGCGGCGGTGGTTTACCGGCCCAATTTTGCCGAGCCGTCGGCGGAAGCGCTCCGGGCCAAGCTGGTGGCGGGCCGTTCCCGGGATGCCCAGCTCCGCACCACGCTGGCCGGTCCGCACCGCGACGAGCTCGAGTTCACCATCAGCGGGGAGCCGGCGCGGGACTTTGCCTCCGAGGGCCAGCAGCGCTCGCTCGTGCTCGCCCTGCGGCTGGCGCAGGCGGAATGGTTCCACGCGCAGTGCCGCGTGCGGCCGGTGCTGCTGGCGGACGATGTGCTCGGCGAGCTCGATCCGGCGCGACGCCGGCGCTTCTGGGCGTCGATTGATCCGGATTCGCAGGTGATCGCGACCGGCACCACGGCGCCGGAGGCCGAGCTGGGCACGTGGCAGATTTTTGCGGTGAAGGCCGGCCGGTTCGAGGAGAGGCCCGTCGCATGAACTTCGACCACTGGCAATGGGCACTGGCGATCCTCGGGGCGCTCTCCATCGGCCTCGCGAAGACCGGCCTCGGGGGACTCGGCATGCTCGCGGTCGTGATCTTCGCGAACCTCCTGCCGGCCCGCGAGGCGAGCGGGGTCGTGCTGCCGATGCTCGTATTGGCCGACGTGGTGGCGGTGCTTTCCTACCGGCAGCACGCGCAGTGGCGCTTTCTTTGGAAGCTTTTCCCGTGGACCGCGGTCGGTGTGGTCGCGGGGTATTTTGCCCTGGGTCGCATCAACGACTGGCAGGCCCAGGTCCTGATCGGCGCCATCATCCTCGTGCTCCTCGCAGTGCATCTGTGGCGTCAGCGCCGCAGCGGGGAACTGGCCGAACATGGCGCCTGGTTTGCCCCGACCATCGGGGTGCTGGCGGGATTCACGACCCTGGTGGCCAACGCCGCCGGTCCGCTCATGGCGATCTATCTCCTCGCGATGCGCCTGCCGAAGTTGGAATATGTGGGGACGGGGGCCGTGTATTTCATGCTCATGAATCTGTTCAAGGTGCCGTTCATGCTGAATCTCGGCCTGATCAATTCCTCCAGTTTCACGCTCAATCTCTGGCTGGCCCCGGCGGTCGTGATCGGCGCCTTTCTTGGCAAGTATATCCTGAAGAAGATCAATCAGAAGTTGTTTGAGAACATTGCCTTAGCCCTGGCTGGTGTCGCGGGCATCAAGATGCTGTTTTCCTGACGGCGCATCCCGGCACGACAGGGCGGACACCAAGTTGGATTATTAATGCATTATAATTGCATGTGTAATGAATCGAGGTCACTCCAAGCCGGAGTTGAAATCTAGGTAAATCACCCTAATGTTTATATCATGAGACAGATCAGGCAAAGCATGCTCATCGCAGCATTGGCCTCCCTTTGGTTATGGGGGGGCTCCAGCCTGCGTGCCGGTTCGGCCACGGACATCTCCGGACTCTATTACACCGGCATGAACAGCACCGGCGGGCTGCAAACCGGAGGGCTGACCGATGCCAATTGGACGGTGACCTATGCGAAGGTGGGCGGCACCAATTATAACGGCACGAGCACCTATTCCGGCGCCGCGTATGTGGTCAGCGGCTCCTACATTGATGCGGGTTGGGTGCAGAACACCGCCAGCGCCCAGTGGATCACGGCGCCCGGGGCCAGCACGGCGGCCACCGGCGGCACCACCAATGTCGGCGGAGACTACCTTCCCGGCAACGGCACCTCGGGCGACAACAGCGCCACCTTTCTTTATCGGATGGCCTTTAACATCGTGGGTACCGGAACCGGCTCAGTGAACAATGATGTTTCGATTTCGCTGACCATCGCCGCCGACGACCGCTATTCGGTTTACGTCAATCCGACCCTAAATTCCGACGGCAGCATCAGGACCAACCGGAGCACCCTGGCCGGTTCGGCGACCAATGCGTGGAACAACACCTCGGCCCTTTATCTGCAGAATTTCACGAACGCCAACGGCGCGGACAACGCGAACTTTGTGATCGGCACGAACTACATCTACGTGCTCGTGACCAATACGAACAGCATCACGGGCACGTCGTCGTCGACGGCGCGCAATCCCAGCGGTCTGCTGGTGTATCAGGTGGGTGCGGTCGCCACGATTGACGGCACGCCGATCCCGGAGGTCGGGGCCTGGATGCCGCTGGCCTTGGCCGTCGGGTTATTCGGCTGGCGGCGGTGGTATCGCCGCCGGGCGCCGGTTGGCGTTTAGGGGTTTCAAAATATCTTCTGAACAACGCAGGCTGAAGGTCCGGACGATGGATCGGGCTTTCAGCCCTCATTGCATTGGGGTGATCACATACCTGGGGCGTTGCCCCAGGCTGTTATGGCGGTGGGCTTTCAGCCCGGTGAAATGACGCTGGGCTTTCAGCCCGAGGGAATGGCGTGGGGCCATCGGCCCGGGGAGATGGCGGCGCGCTATTTGCGCTTACGGTTCTTTGAGCGCGGACTTGATCAATTCCACCTCGCGTAACGTGAGAGATTCCGGCGGCAGCCCATTCAGGAGCGGACGGGCTTCGTCCCTGCGGCGGTTTTCCGCCAGCGCGAGGCCGTAGGCAAAGGCGATCGTCGGGGAACGGCCGGACTGCGCGCCGAGGGGGGCGATGAGGGCCAGCGCATCGGCGGCCCGGCCATGACGCAGGATGGCAAAAGTCCGGGTCGCGACATAGGCTTCGTTGGCCGGCGCCGCCGCCAGGTTCGCACGGGTGATTTCGTCGGCAATCCGCTGGTCGCGTCCGGTCAGCAGCGCAAAAAAGGCGTAGTTGTTGCCGATGGCCGCATCCTCCGGCTTCAGGAAATGCAGCTGGCGGAAGGTGCGGTACTGGCCCTCGGCGTCACGCTGCAACTGGTAATGCCGGGCGAGGGCGGCCAGCGAGTCGGTGGCGGTCTTGCCGCCGTTCTCCGAAACCTGCCACCAGATCCGCTCGGCCTCCGCCGTGCGTCCCCAGCTGTACAGGTTCGCGGCGACGAAAAGGCCGTGCACCGAGTTCAGGCGCGTGTGGTTGAACAGGGTGAGCCAGAGTTCGCCGGCGCGCTGGGACTGGCCGAGCGCCAGCGCCGCCTCGCGGGCATAGGCCCAGCGGAGAAACTCGAATTCCGCGCCCCAGTTCTGGCTGCCGGTGCGATCCGCCAATTCCACCCAACCGGCGGTGACGCGCAGGGCCTCCGCGGCGAGCACCGCCAGGGGCGGTTGCTGCATGGCGGGTGCGGGCAGGGTGGGGAGCCAGCGGACCGCATCGGCGTGGCGGCCGATCTGGTTGAGCCAGCCGAGCAACTGGGCGGCGGCTTGCGGCGTGACGGCGTGGTCGCGCTCGAGTCCGGCCAGCACCTCGCGGTAGCGGCTCTCGTCGGCCTTGCCCAGGGCAAACAGGCAGTTGGGCATGTCACCGACCGTGCAGCGCGGATGCGTGCGCAGCGCCTCGCTCCATTGCCGCATGGCGGGGCGGTCATCCGCCGCCACCGCGTCCTCGAGCAGCGTGCGCAACGCCGCCGGTCCCCATTCCAGGTCCCCGGTCCATTTGGTCAGCAGGGCGAGACCGCGCTGCCGCGTGGCGGCCTCGGTCGAGCGAATGAGGATGAGGCCCAGCGGCACTTCGTTGATGGCCAGCGGACCTTCCAGGCGCAGCGCGGTTTCGAAGCAACCCCGCGCCACGCTCAGGCGGAGTTGTCTCCGGGCCAGTTCCCCGCGCAGGCGCAGGGCGACGGGCGAATGCATGAACACCTCGGGGGGCAGTTTATCCAGCGCCTTGTCCGCCTCCTCCGGCAGATTGGCCCGCAGGGCCTCGGCCGCCCAGCCGAGGGTCAGGTCCGGGTTGTCCGGGGCCAGCCTGGCGGCGCGCGAGGCGTAGCCGACGGCCTGCAGCTTCAGGCCGCTCAGCCGGCACAATTCGGCGGCGAGCTGCCAGGGCTCGGGTTCGTCGGGCATCAGGGACATCGCCTTCTGCACCATCTCCGCCGCCTGCAGCAGATTGCCGGCCGCGATCCACTCGCGCGACATCTTGATGGCATTGCGCCGGATCCACGCCGGGTAGGCCCAGAGCCACAGGCCCGCCGCGAGGACGGCGGCCGCCAGCAGGCCGTAGGCCGAGCGCCGGAGCCAGCGGTGCGCCTCCCACTGGTTGAGGAACTGCCACCATACGTCGCGGAAATGCAATCCGTTGAGCTGCGCGCGCCAGCGCAGCCAGCGGGAGTCGCGGGACGCGGTGGCGTCCGGTTGGGACTTGGCGGCGGGCTTGGTTTCGGGCGGTTTCATCACAGGCGCGGCAAAGGTGCATTCTGACCGGGATGCGGGCCACTAAACAAGCCGCAAGCGGACCGGCGGCACACATTCGGCTTCTGCTTTGGGCGGCAACGTGTATCGGTTTTCACGATCATGGCGCGGATGAATGTCAGGCAGATGTGGGCGGCGAAACTGGCGGGCAAGTCCGTGCCCGCCGCCCAGGCGTCGCCCGTGGCGGCGATGCGCGTGCCGTTCGAGGGCCAGGTGCTGGGCATCGATCCGTCGCTGCGCGGCACCGGTCTCGCGTTGATCGAATTTGCCCGCGGCCGCCAGCCGGTGCTGCTGCGCTGCCAGACCGTGACGGTCGCGTCCAAGCTCCCGATGGCGCACGCGCTCGGCGAAATCCACCGCGCCGTGACGGCGTTCCTGAAGGATTTCACCGTGCGGCACGTGGCGCTGGAGCAGACGATCTACGTGCAGAATTTCCAGACCGCGCAGATCCTCGGCGCGGCCCGCGGCGCGGCGATCTCGGCCGCGGCCCTGCACAACCTGCCGGTCTACGAATACGCCCCGCTGCGCGTGAAGCAGGCGGTGGTCGGCGCCGGCCGGGCCAGCAAGGAGCAGATGGCCCGCACGGTCATGTCCCTCCTCGGCCACGGCCGCACGCTCGCGCTCGACGAGGCCGACGCCGCCGGCGTGGCCCTGTGCCATGCGTTCACGTGGCGGGAGTAGGGGGCGGAGTTTTAACCACGCAATTCACGGATAACCGATTTAACCGCAAAGAACGCAGAGAACGCAAAGAGGCCAGGGCGGACAAATTGTCACCGCCGACCACGTGCCGTTCGCTGCGCCTTGCGTTTGTTAACCGGAGATGGAGTTTGAGTTTCGATCCGTGCCATCCGTGAAATCCGTGGTTAAAAACCGGTTTCACTCCAATTTCAGCGCCTTCAATTTGTAATGCAGGGCGCGGCGGCTGAGGCCGAGGAGGCGGGCGGCTTCGCTGCGCTGGGAGGTGACCTTCTCCAGGGTCTGACGGATCATGCGGGCCTCGACCTCGGCGAGGGTCGTCCCCCGCGGTACGACCAGCAGCGGATCGTCGGCCGGCACAACCGCGGGGTCGGGCAGCGGAGGCGCATGCTCGATGCCGATGGCCGAGGCGCGCACGGTGACGATGAGGCGCTCGATCAGGTTGCGCAGCTGACGGATGTTGCCGGGCCAGGGATGACGGGTGACCTGCGCGATGAATTCCGGGGTGAAGGTCTTGGGCCGCCGGTTGTGGCGGGCGCAGAAATGGCGGTTGAAGGATTCGATCAGGGCCGGGATGTCCTCCACGCGGGCGCGCAGGGGCGGGAGAAACAGCTCCACGATGTTGAGGCGGTAGAGCAGGTCGGAACGGAAGCGTCCCTCGTTGGCCAGGCGCGCGAGGTCGCGGTTGCTGGCGGCCACGATGCGGACATTGGCCCGCACGGTTTCCGGGCTGCCCACGGGCCGGTAGACGCCGTCCTCGAGCACGCGCAGCAGGTCGCCCTGGCCCTTGGGCGCGAGGTCGCCGATTTCATCGAGGAAGAGGGTCCCGTTCTGCGCCAGCTTGAACGCGCCGGGCCGGTCGTTGATCGCGTTGGTGAAGGCGCCGCGCACATGGCCGAAGAGCTCCGACTCGATGAGCGAGTCCGGCAATCCGGCGCAGTTGATGGCGATGAAGGGGCCGGCGTGGCGGTTGCTGCGTTCGTGGAGGGCGCGGGCGACGAGTTCCTTGCCGGTGCCGCTTTCACCCGTGACGAGAATGGGCACGTCCGTGGTGGCCACCTCGGCGAGCGTGTCGGCGACCTGCCGCATGGCGGCGCTGGTCCCGACGAAGACGTCCGGGTCGGCCCGGCGCCGGAGGCTTTGGCGCAGCTTGGGATCCTCCGCGACCAGGGCCTGGCGCTCCAGCGCCTTCAACACCACGCTGCGGAGGGCCGCAGGCTCGACCGGCTTTACGAGGTAATCGAAGGCCCCCTGGTGCACCGCGTCCACCGCGATGGCAATGGTGCCGCCCTGGCCGCAGAGCACGAACTCGGTGTCGCGGGAAATGGCCCGCACCTTCCGCATCAGCGCAATCGCATCCACCCGCCCCGCTTCAAAGCCCTTCACCACGAGATTGACCGGTTCCTTGCGGGCGTAGTTTTCAACCTGGGCGACAGATGAGGCCGGCAGCACGCGATAGCCTCCCGCCTTCAGTGATTCGGTCAGCGCGGCGAGGTCGGCCGCATTGCGGTCCAGTACGACGATGGTGATTTTCTCCGGATTCATCCGGGAGTAAAGTGTGCATAATATGCGCTAACTGTCTGCAAAGATTGCGCAATATGGTGAATTGCACGGAGGGATTCGAGAGATTCCCAGCTGTGCATAATTTTAACCGACGTGCTGCCAGTCACATCCGCATCGCGTCCCCGGGTTGGCCGGCGCGATGCAATGAATCGGGGCATGTATTCCGCCGAAGTCCTCAGTCAGTTGCGTTCCCTGAACCATCACAGCCAGGAAATGCGCCGGGTGCCGGGGGGCAGTCCCGAGGCCCTTCTTCTCCAAAAGCAGATCGATGCCCTCCGGGCGCGGCTGCCGAATTCGATCCTGGGCTATCACGACCGGCTGGCGGCCCGCGGCAAGGCCAGTGCCGCCAAAATCAGCGGCGAAAGCTGCAGCGCGTGCCACCTGAAGCTGCCGCGCGGATTGTTCTGCGAACTCTCGGTGCCCGGCCGCTTCGGCGTTTGTCCCAATTGCGGCGTGTTCCTCTGGATCGAGACCGTCAGCGAAAGTCCGGCGGCCGAGACCGTGGCTGAACCGGCAGTCAAAACCCCGCGCCGGAAAGCCGCCAAGGTCACGGTCTGACCCGGCACCGCGCCCGAACATGCCATCCGGTCTCCGCCTTCGTCCCACTTCCGTCGTCCCCCTTTCAGTTCCATGCGCCGAAAACGAACCGAATCCACCCCGGTCATCCGGGCCCTGCAGCAATACAGCCGCCTCGCCGTGCGGGCCGGCTGCACCTTCGAGTTTGCGCTCTGCCATGGCACGGTCTGCACCCTCGCGTTTGCCCTGAATGGAACGGAACCGGGGGAGGTGTTGCCCAACGACCTCGGGCTCGAACTGGCGGCGGCGTTGGCGGAGACGCAGCGGCTGCGGCCCGACTGGGTGCGCACGGATGTGGCGCAATTCATCGCCGCGGCGAGTGCCGACCACACCTTGCAGCCCGATGAGTTTGCGCCCGGGCTGACCCTCTCGATCAACACCGGGGCGCGGGTCCTCGCGCACAAGCTCCACCTGCTGGAGCTGCCGCTGCCGGCGGCGGCCACCGACCTGCAGGATGCCGCCTTTCTGTTGCGAAAAATCCATCTCGCCTCGCCGGAGCAGGTGGAGCGCATTTATGCCCGTTACTATCCCGACCGGGAGCTGAACCGGACCGCCGGTCAGTTGATCGCGGAATCGATCCACCCGCTCATGGCGGATACGCACTGATGCGGTACGTCCGGCCATCGCCTTTTCCCGCTCACCGCGGGCGACTCCGCGTTGCGTTCCCTCCGCGCGCTTTCCGCGTCTGGGCTGCGACGGCCACGCCGGCTTCCGACCGATGAAAACCGGGATCACCTTCCAGCCGAAAATCCTCGAGGCGCTCCGCGGCTACGACCGCGGACAACTCCGGGCCGACCTCAGCGCGGGCCTGAATGTGATGACCCTGGCCTTTCCGCTTTCGATGGCCTTCGCCATTGCATCCGGCGTCAAACCGGAGCTGGGCCTGTTCACCGCGATCATCGGCGGCACGCTCATCGCGTTGCTGGGCGGATCCCGCGTGCAGATCGGCGGGCCGACCGGCGCCTTCGTCATCATCAACTACAGCATCCTCTCCGCCTACGGCGGCGGCGGACTCCTGGTCTGCACCATGATGGCGGGGGCCATGCTCTGCGTGATGGGTCTGGCGAAGCTCGGCTCCATCATCCGCTTCATCCCGTATCCCGTGTCGAGGGCGTTCACGAAGGGTATCGCCGTGCTCATCCTCAGTTCGCAGATCAAGAACTTCCTGGGGCTGAACGTGGACCGGATGCCCGTGGATTTTGCCGGCAAGCTGTACGTGCTGTGGGACAATTTTCAGGGCGTGCATGGTCCCACCGTGCTGCTCGCCGCGGCGTCGGTCGCCCTCATCGGCTTCTGGCCGGCGCGCTGGTCGCGTTATGTGCCGGGCGCCATGGCGGGTCTGATCGTGGCCACGGCCGTGGTCGCCGGCTGGGGCCTGGAAGCCCGCTGGGGCATCGCCACGATCGGCTCGGAATTCGGACCCTTCCAGGGCGGCCTGCCCGCGCTGCAATGGCCGGCGATTGACTGGGGCATCAGCCACGAACTGATCCAGCCCGCATTCACCATCGCCCTGCTCGTGGCGATGCAGGCCCTGCTGGGCGCGGTGGTGACGGACGGCCTGATTGATGACCGGCATGATTCGAACCAGGAACTGGTCGGGCAGGGTCTGGCCAATCTGGTGGGTCCGCTGTTCGGCTGCATTCCGGTGACCGGGGCCGTGGCGCGTTCGGTGGTCAACGTGCGCTCGGGCGGGCGCACGCCGGTGGCCGGTATCGCGCATGCCGGCTTCATGCTGCTCCTGCTGGTGCTGGCGGCGCCGCTTCTCGGCCACATCCCGCTCGCCACGCTCAGCGCCGTGCTGGTGGTCGCGGCCTACCGCATGGTGGCCTGGAAGCAGTTCGCCCGCCTGACGCGGTGGCCCCTCAGCGACTCGTCGGTGTTCCTGGCGACCTTTGCACTGACCGTCCTGACGAACCTCACCCTGGCGGTCGAGGTGGGCGTCGTGCTCGCGGCGCTGCTGATGGTCAAGCGCATCTCGGAAACCTCCAAGATCACCGCCGTGGACGAGTCCACCGAGACCGAGGGTTCCCAGCACTCGCTCGTCGGCAAGACCGTGCCCGAAGGCGTTCTGATCTTCCGCGTGTTCGGCGCATTCTTCTTCGGCGTCGTGGACAAGCTCGACGACGAACTCAAGCGGGCTAAGCGCGAGCCGGACATCCTCATCCTGCGGGTGCGCAAGGTGCTCGCGATGGATGCCACCGGCCTGCAGGCGCTCGAGGACTTGCGGGCCAAGCTGCACGCCAAGGGCAAGCACCTCATCCTCAGTGCGCCCCACACCCAGCCGCTTTCGGTCATGGTCAATTCCGGCTTCATCGAGCGGCTCGGCGAGCGGAATGTCTGCCCGCACATCACCGCCGCCCTCGCGCGGGCCCGGGAAATCCTCGGGCTGCCGCCCGTGGTGGAAACGACCGAGCCCCATGAGCAGTTGCACACCGAACGTCTGGCGGTCGAGACGGTCCGGCGGGAGCTCGCGGAGTCGCTCGAACGGGCGCAGCGCATATTGAAGACTCTCGACCGCCGGGCCGGGGAGGTCCCAACTAAGGAGCCATGATCACGATGCTGCTGATTCTCGCCGCCGGCGGAATGATGGCAGGACTGCTGGCAGGTTGGGTCGCCCCGCGACTCTGGCTCGGCTTGACCCTGGTCGGAGTGGCGGCGGCGTTCGCGGCGGCCGTGGCGGTGCTGGCGGGCGGGACCGCCTGGGAGTGGCGGAGCGCGCTGCCCGTGGGCGGCGAGCCCTTGCACCTGCTGTTGGACGGGATCAGCGCGTTTTTCCTCATCCTGCTGTCCGTGATCGGCGGGGCCGGGGCGGTGTATGCCCGGGAATATTGGGCGGACCGGGCGCATCCGCGTTCGGCGCGCACCGGCCGGGTCTGGTGGAATCTGATGGTGCTGAGTCTCGGCCTGGTCCTCGTCGCGGCCAACGGCCTGCATTTTCTCATCGGCTGGGAACTGTTCACGCTCAGCGCGTATTTTCTCGTCACCCTCGACCGGCAGAAGGCGGAGGCCCGCGCCGCGGGCTGGCTCTACCTCGGCGCCTCGCACGTGGCCGTGCTCGCGCTGTTCGCCTTCTTCGCGCTGCTCGCGGCCCGCAACGGCAACTGGGACCTGGGGCCGATGCGCGAACGCTCGGAACTCGCGCCGCTGTTCTGGCTGGCGCTGTTTGGCTTCGGGATGAAGGCCGGGGTGTTTCCGCTGCACATCTGGCTGCCGTCCGCGCACGCCAACGCCCCCAGCCACGTCTCGGCCATTCTCTCCGGCGTGGCGATCAAGCTCGGCATCTACGGACTCGTGCGCTTCAGCGGCTGGCTCCCGGTGCCGGCGGGCGCCGGCTGGGTCGTCGCGGCGCTGGGCGTGGCGAGTGCCGTGCTCGGCGTGGCGTTTGCCCTCGGCCAGCACGATCTCAAGCGCCTGCTGGCTTATCACAGCGTGGAGAACATCGGGATCATCCTGATCGGGCTCGGCTTCGCCCTCGTGGCGGTGGAGCAGGGCGGCACGACCTGGGGCCGCCTCGCGTTCGCCGGCGGCCTGCTGCACGTGTGGAACCACGGCTTGTTCAAGTCGCTGCTCTTTTTCGGCGCCGGCTCCGTGCTGCACGCGACCGGGACGAAGGAGATGAGCCGGCTCGGCGGACTTTGGCGCACGATGCCGTGGACGGCGGGACTGTTCGCCCTCGGGGCGATGGCGATTTCCGGGCTGCCGCCGCTCAACGGCTTCGTCAGCGAGTGGCTCGTTTTTCTCGGATTGTTCGATGCCTCCCTTTCGCACAGCCAGACGGCGTGGGCGGCCATTCCGGCGGCGATCCTGCTGGGCATGACCGGGGCGCTGGCCCTGGCGTGTTTCGCGAAGGTGTGCGGCGTGGTTTTTCTCGGCGCGCCCCGCTCGGAGGCGGCGGCCCGGGCGCAGGAAAGCGGGCCGATGATGCGCGGCCCCATGCTGGTGCTGGCCGGTGCGTGCGTGGTCATCGGTCTCGCGCCGGTCTTGTTCTGGCCGGTCCTGGCGGGCGTCACCACGGCCTGGCGGCCGGTGTGGTCGGACACGATGGCGCCGGCGCCCCTGCTGGCTTTGGGCAGCATGCATCTGGTATTGGCGGCTGTGGCGGGGCTGGCGGCCTGGTGGCTCTGGCGGCGCGTCAACCGGCTGGGACTGGTACGGTCGCTCACGTGGGATTGCGGCTATGCGCGGCCGACGGCCCGCATGCAGTACACGGCCGGGTCATTTGCCGCCACCATCACCGAGTGGTTTGCCTGGATCCTGCGTCCGACGGTGCACGACCACCGGCCCGAGACTGTGCTCGCGAGCGGTGCCAGCCACCGCTCGCACACGCCGGAAACCGTGTTGGAGCACATCGTGGAGCCGGCCGGCGGCTTGGTGATGCTGCTGTCCACCACGGTCCGCCGGCGGCAGCATGGCCGGGTGCAGTCCTATCTCTTCTACCTGCTGCTCGGCGTCGCCGTGCTGGCCGCGTGGTCCGGGGAGGTGCCGATGAGCCCGCGCATGCTCCCGGCATGGCTGACGGAACCCGCTGGCCACGCTCATCCTGTTCCCCATGTACCTGAACCTCATCCAGATTGCGGAGTCCTTCGGTGTCTCGGAGTCGGTCGTGGAAGGCTGGATTCGCGACGAGGGTCTGCCGCACACGCCGGATCGCGGCCGGCTGCTGTTCGACCGGGCGCAGGTGGCGCAATGGGCGGCCACGCGCGGACTGGCCACGCAGGCGGGGTTTCTGGCGGAGGAACAGACCACGCTGGCGAAGGGCCTGCAGGTGGCACCCTTGCTGCGCGCCGGAGGCATCTGGCGCGAGGCGGCCGGCGGCGGAGCTTCCGGGGTGATGGAAAGGTGGTCCGGCCGTTGCCGGGCGTGACCCCGCCGGTCCGCCAGCTCCTGAGCCAGCGCCTGCGCGCCAAGGGCGGCGTGACCTGGGCCCCGGTGGGCGGCGGTTTTGCCCTGCCGCACCCGGCCGCCCGGATCGCACTCGGCCGGGATGCCGGCACCGTGGCGCTGATTCTGATGCGGGAGCCCCTGGTTTTTCCGGAGCCGATGGTGGACGACACCCCGGTCACCCAACTGCTGTTCTTCATCGCGCCCTCACCCCGGGCGCACCTCGACCTGCTGGGCCGGCTCAGCCGGTTGCTGGCCCGCGGCCCATTCCGGGAGGCGCTGGTGAAAAATGCGCCCGATGAGGAACTGCATGCCGCGGTCGCGGCCGCGGATGCGGCGCATGCGGCCGGCGCCAAGGCGGGAGGCGGCGCATGAGTCCGGGCGTCTTGCTGCTCCTCGCGATCCTCTGCCTGCTGGCGGGTGTCGTGACGGGACCGTTCTGGTCCCGCGGGTGGCTGGCCCTGAATCTGGCGGGCACGGCGGCGGCCTTCGCCGCGGCGCTGCTGCCGCTGCTGGGCGCCCCGGCCTGGGAGTGGCATGGAAGTCTGGCCGTGGGCGGACAACTGCCGCACCTGCGCCTCGACGCGGTGAGCGGAATTTTCCTTTGTCTCCTTTCGGTGGTGGGGGCGGCGGGGGCCGTTTACTCCCGCGAGTATTGGTCGGACCGGCATTATCCGGTGTCCGCGCCGCGAGGCCGGGCGTGGTGGAGCGGTTTGCTGCTGAGCCTGCTGCTGGTCGTCACGATTTCGAACGGCCTGCACTTCCTGATCGCGTGGGAGCTATTCGCGGTTTGCGGCTACTTCCTGATCACGCTCGAGCGGAAGCGCGTGGCCGTGCGCCAGGCCGGCTGGTTGTACCTCGCGGCCTCGCATGCCGGCACGCTGGCGCTTTTCGCCTTCTTCGCGCTGCTGGCGAACATGACCGGCAGTTGGGAACTGGGCCCGATGCGGGACCAGGCCGCGCTGTCGCCCCTGATCTGGCTCGCGCTGTTTGGCTTTGGCGTGAAGGCCGGCCTGTTCCCGTTGCACATCTGGCTGCCTTCGGCGCATGCCAACGCCCCCAGTCATGTGTCGGCGATGCTCTCCGGCGTCGCCCTCAAGATGGGCATCTACGGTATCGTCCGTTTCAGCGGCTGGCTGCCGGTGCCGCCGGCGGCGGGCTGGGTGGTGATCGGGCTCGGGGCCGTGAGCGCGTTGCTCGGCATCGCCTTCGCCCTCGCGCAGAATGATTGCAAGCGCCTGCTGGCCTACTGCTCGGTCGAGAACATCGGCATCATTTTGATCGGTGTCGGCGGCGGGATGCTCGCGGTCACCACCGGCGACGCGCATTGGGGCCGGCTGGCCCTGGCCGGCGCGCTGCTGCACGTGTGGAATCACGGGGCGTTCAAGGCACTGCTCTTCCTCGGCGCCGGCTCGGTGCTGCATGCGACCGGCACGCGGCAGATGAGCCGGCTGGGCGGACTCTGGCGCACGATGCCGTGGACGGCGGGGCTGTTCGCCCTCGGCTGCCTGGCGGTGGCGGGTCTGCCGCCGCTCAACGGCTTTGTCAGCGAGTGGCTGGTGTATCTGGGACTTTTCGAGGCCGTGACCGGCAAGGGCCGGGAGGCCTGGGTGGCCATGCCGGCGATCATGATGCTCGCGCTGGCGGGGGCGATGGCCCTGGCGAGTTTTGCCAAGGCCGGCGCGATGATCTTCCTCGGCGCCCCGCGCACCCAGGCGGCGGCCCGGGCGCATGAGTGCGGGCCATGGATGCGCCAGCCGATGCTGGTGCTGGCCGCGATCTGTGTGCTCATCGGTCTCATGCCGCTGCTGTTCTGGCCGGCGATCGCGCGGGCGGTGGGCGTCTGGCAACCCGGCTGGGCGGAGTCGGCGGTCCCGGCGAGTTTGGGCGCCATCGGCCTCGCGAATGTCGTGCTGGCACTGCTGGCCGTCGCCCTTGCGGCGGGGTTGTGGCGGAAGGTGAGTTCCAATGGCGTGCAGCGCGGGCTGACCTGGGATTGCGGCTACGCGACCCCGACGGCGCGCATGCAATACAGCGGCGGTTCCTTTGCCGGCATCGGGGCGGGGTGGTTTGTCTGGCTGCTCCAACCCGTGCGCCAGTTGCGCCGGCCGCGCGGCGTGCTGCCGGGCGGATCATTTCGCCTGGAGACGATGCCCGACACCATGCTGGAGCGCGTGTTGCTGCCGGCGAGCGATGTGATCCTGCATATTTCCACCGCGGTGCGCCGCCTGCAGCACGGCCGGTTGCAGGCCTACATTCTTTACGTGGTCGCGGGGCTCGCGGCCGTGGCGGGTCTGGTGGCGATGGGAGGACTGCGATGAGCACCGTATTCGATGTGATCCTGCGCCTGGCGTGGTGGCTCCTGCTGGCGCCGTTGCTGCCCGGCATCATCAACAAGGTGAAGGCCTGGGTGGCAGGCCGGCGCGGACCGCCGGTCCTCCAGCTTTACTACGACCTCGCGCGGCTCTGGCAGAAGCAGGTCGTGCTCAGCAAACTGGCTTCGCCCGGGTTCATCTTCGGTCCCGCCGTGGCCTGGGTGGCGTTGGTCGGCGCGGCCTGCCTGATTCCGCTGGGACCCGCCGGGGCGACGCTGAGTTTCCGCGGCGACGTGCTGCTCATGCTTTATCTGCTGGCGCTGGCGCGTTTCTGCACCGCCTGGGCGGCCATGGAAACGGGTTCCGCGTTTGAGGGCATGGGCGCGGCCCGGGAGGTCAGCTATGCGGTGCTGGCGGAGGCGGCCATGATCGCGGCGATGCTGACGCTGTGCGTGCAGACCGGCAGCATTTCGCTGGCGACGATGCTGGCGCCGTCGGCCGGGGCCGGGGCGGCGCTGCTGGCGGTCGGCCTGTTCACCGTGCTGCTGGCCGAGAACTGCCGTGTGCCCTTTGACGATCCCAACACGCATCTCGAACTCACCATGATCCATGAAGTGATGGTGCTCGACCACAGCGGCCCGCCGCTGGCGGTGATCCTGCACGGCGCCGCGCTGAAACTCCTGCTCTTTGCCGTGCTGCTGACGCACCGAGGCCGTGCTGCCGATGGGGGATCTTTCCGCTTATGCCGCGACCGGGATGCTGCTGGCCGGCGTGCTGGTCGTGACGGTCGGGGTGGGATTGATCGAGTCGCTGCTCGCGCGGTTCGCCTTCCGGCGCGTGCCGCTGCTGCTGACCACCGCGGTGCTGTTCTGCCTTTTTGCCCTGCTGGTGGCGTGGAAGGGAGGCGCCTCGTGAGCGGTTACCTCAACCTCCTCATCGGTCTTGCAATGGGCATGAACCTGGTCGCCCTGGGCAGCAGCCGGCTGCCCTCCCTGATCCGCGCCGTGGCGACGCAGGGGATCATTTTGGGATTGATGCCGCTGCTGCTGGAGCATGAACCCGACTGGCGGGTTTATCTCGTGATGGCGGCCACCATCACGGGCAAGGGCTTCCTGATTCCCTGGCTGCTGCGCCGGGCGATGCGCGCGGCGCACATCGAGCGCGAACTGGATCCGCTCATCGGCTTCGTGCCCTCGCTGCTGCTGGGCGCGGGCGGCACGATCGCGGCGGTGGCGCTGGCGCATTCGCTGCCGCTGCTCCCGGAACACGCCGGCTCCCTGCTGGTGCCGGGGGCGCTGGCCTCCGTGCTCACGGGCTTCATTCTGCTCATCGGCCGGTTGAAGGCCATCGCCCAGGTCTGCGGCTACCTGATCCTGGAAAACGGTATCTACCTGTTCGGCCTCCTGCTCATCCACTCGACCCCGCTGCTGGTGGAGGCGGGCGTGCTGCTCGACCTGACGGTGGGCGTCTTCGTCATCGGCATCATCGTGGACCGCATCCAACGCGCCTTCGATTCCCTCGATACGCGCAAACTCACCGTGCTACGCGAATGATTTCCCTCCTGCTCATTCTCCTTCCCCTGGTGGGCGCCGTCGTGGCGGTGGCCTGGCGGTCGAATCTGTCCCGGCCCCAATTGCTGCCGGTCTTCGGCCTGTTGCATACGGCGCTGTCCTTCTGGCTGCTCTGGCATCCGCCGGAGGTGGAGGCGTCGGGCTGGCTGGGTTTCGATCCGCTCGCGCGGGCGGTGCTGCCGGCGGTGTCGCTGCTGTTTCTCGTCTGCGCGTTCTACGGCGTCGCCTACCTGCGCATCCGGCAGGAGCGGCCGAACCGGGTGTTCGTGGCGCTGCTGCTGACCATCCTGGGTTTGCTGAGCGCGGGCCATCAGGCGCGGCACCTGGGTCTGCTCTGGATCGCGACCGAGGCGGTCACGCTGGCCGCGGTGCCGCTGCTGCATTTCAACGGCACGCCGCGCGCCTTCGAGGCGACGTGGAAGTACCTGCTGGTCGGCGGCACCGGCATCGCCCTGTCGCTGCTGGGTTCATTCTGCCTGGGCTATGCCTCGATCCACGGGGGCGGGGACGGCAATCTGACGTTTGTATCATTGATGGCGCAGGGGGCCGGACTTTCGCGACCCTGGGTGCTGATCGCCTGGGTGCTGCTGCTCGTCGGCTACGGCACGAAGATGGGGTTGGCACCGATGCACACCTGGAAGCCCGACGCCTATGGCGAGGCTCCCGGCATCGTGGGTGCGCTGCTGGCGGGCGGGGTGACCACCGTGGCGTTCACGGCGATCCTGCGCGTGCGCGCCGTGGTCGCGGCGGCGGGCGAGAGCGCGATGGCCGACCAGACCCTGCTGGTGATCGGACTGTTCTCCATGCTGGTGGCGGCGCTCTTTCTGCTCGGGACGCGGGATTTCAAGCGCATGCTGGCCTATTCCAGCGTCGAGCACATGGGCATCCTGAGCATCGGCGCGGCGTTCGGCGGGGCGGGCGTGTGGACCGCGCTGTTCCACGTGTGGGCCAACAGCCTCACCAAGGGCGCGCTCTTCCTCAGCGCCGGCAACATCCGCCGGGCGGCCGGTTCCGCCGCCATGGATGACGTCCGCGGCATGTCCGCGCTGACCCCGCGCTCCGTGGCGATCTTCGTCACCGGCATGTTCGCCGTCACGGCCTGTCCGCCTTTTGGTCCGTTCTTCAGCGAACTGCGGCTGGTGCGGGTGGGCTTTGCCTCCGGGCACGGCGCCGCGACCTTCATGTTCCTCGGCTGCCTGCTGTTCGCCTTTTTCGGGATCACCCGCGTGGTCTTCGGGATCGTGGACGGCCGGCCGAAGCCGGCGGCGCGGGTCACCGGCCAACGGTTCATCGAATCGGCGGGCGTGATTCTGCCGCCCCTGGCCCTGCTGGGTTTCTCTCTCTGGCTGGGTCTGTTCACCCCGGCGGTCCTGCAGGACGCGTGGACGGCCGCCGTCAACCAACTTTATCCCACGCCATGAGTGCCGAGACCCCCTTTGCCCTGCTGGCCAACGCCACCAGCCTGCCCTGGGCGGACATCCCGGAGTGGCCGGCCGCGGAACTGGTGCGCACGACCGCCAAGGAACTGGATCGCGGGGCGCGACTGTGCGCCTGGTTCGGCGTGCCCGAGGGTGGGGCGGTGCGGCTGGTCGCGCTGCTCGCCTACGATGCCGACAACACCCTCGCGGTGGGACGCAGCACTCCCTGCACCGGCGGTTATCCGGCGCTCACGGTCACGCACACGCAGGCGCACATGTTCGAGCGCGAGGTCTGGGAGCAGCACGGCCTCACGCCGGAGGGCCATCCCTGGCTGAAGCCGGTGCGCCGCACGGACGGGCTGGCGCCGGCGAATGGCGAGTTTTTCCGCGTCGAGGGACCGGAGGTGCACGAGGTGGCCGTCGGGCCGGTGCATGCCGGCATCATCGAGCCGGGACATTTCCGTTTCCAATGCGCCGGCGAGGAGGTGCTGCACCTCGAGATCGCCCTGGGCTACCAGCACCGCGGCGTCGAGACCGCGCTGGCCGGCGGTCCGCACCGCGCGACGATGAGCCAGATGGAGACCGTTTCAGGCGACACCACCATCGCGCACGCGACCGCGCATGCGACGGTACTGGAGGCCCTGGCCGGCGGCGAGGCGCCGCTGCGCGCGCAATGGCTGCGGGCGATCGCGCTGGAACTGGAGCGCCTGGCCAACCACACCGGCGACCTCGGGGCGCTGGCGAATGACGTTGCCTTCCTGCCGACCTCCGCGGCCTGCGGAAAAATCCGCGGCGATTTTCTCAATCTTACGGCCATGCTCTGCGGCAATCGTTTCGGCCGCGGCCTCGTGCGGCCCGGCGGCTGCCGGCAGGAACTCGACGAGGCGCGGGCCCGGACGCTGCTGGAGCGACTGATCGTGGCGCTCGCCGACACCGAGCAGGCCGCGACCTGGCTGTGGGATGCGGCGTCGGTGCGCGGACGTTTCGAGAATGTCGGCACGGTGTTTCCCGCGCAGGCGACGGAGATCGGGCTGGTGGGACTGGCGGCGCGCGCCTGCGGCCTGGTCCGGGACGTGCGTTACGATCATCCGGCCGGCTGGCATCGTTTCGCGCAGGTGCCCGTCGTCGTGTGGCCGGGCGGAGACGTGTTTGCCCGCGCTCGGGTGCGGTCGCTCGAGATCCAGCGCTCCGGTGATTTTCTGCGCGAGCAGCTCGCGGGTCCGGTCGAGGGCGAACTCCACGCGGACCCGGGTGCCCCGGCGCCGGAGACCCTGGCGGTGGCGCTCGTCGAGGGCTGGCGCGGCGAAGTCTGCCATGTGGCGTTGACGGATGCGGCCGGCCGGTTCCGCCGCTACAAGATCGTCGATCCCTCGTTCCACAACTGGACCGGGCTGGCCCTCGCGCTGCGCGGCACGGCCATCTCGGATTTCCCGATCTGCAACAAGAGCTTCAATCTTTCCTACTGCGGCTTCGATCTCTGAAGCCGCGACCACCGCCATGTTCGTCCTCGACACCCTGATCCACCGACTGAAGCGCGGCTGCGAGACCATGCCGTATCCCCAGGGTCCGGCGCCGGCGCTGCCCGACCGGCACGGGGGCGCCCTCCGGGTGGACGCCGCCAGGTGCGCCGACGGCTGCCAGGCCTGCATTCCGGTGTGTCCGACACAGGCCATTGCGCGCAAACCGGGCGGACCGGTCGCCCTCGATTTGGGCCGCTGCCTGTTCTGCGCCGAGTGCATCGAGGCCTGTCCGACGCAGGCGATCACCCAGACCGGCGATCATCGCATGGCCGTGCGCCGGCGGGAGGATTTGCTCCTCGGCGCGCCGGGTCAGGAGGAGTTGCGGCTGGCCGTCGCGCTCGATGGCAAGTTACGCAAGCTCTTCGGCCGTTCGCTGCGATTGCGGCAGGTAAGCGCGGGCGGCTGCAATGCCTGCGAGGCCGACACGAACGTGCTGGGTACCATTGGCTGGGACCTGGGGCGCTTCGGCATCCAGTTCGTCGCGTCGCCCCGCCATGCCGACGGACTCCTGATCACGGGACCGGTGACCAAGGGCATGGAGCTGGCGCTGCGCAAGACGTGGGAGGCGGTGCCGGCGCCGAAGCTCGTCATCGCGGTCGGCGCCTGCGCGATCTCCGGCGGCCCGTTTGTCGATCATGCCGAAGCGAACAACGGCGCGGAGGGCATCGTGCCCGTTGATCTTTTCATTCCCGGCTGCCCGCCGCATCCGCTGACCATCCTCGACGGCCTGCTGCGGTTGCTCGACCGGTTGGAGAATTCGGACAAGGCGGTTTGACCACGGAGCACAAAGCGCCCCGGCGCGGCTGTATTCAGCACACCCGTGCGCCTATGGCGCCCCTCGGATGCTTCATCCGCGTCAGGAACTGTGTGATCTTTGTCCGGTTAAAAGTCTGAGACAGTTGGTATCTCAGCCCACGACGGCCTTGATGACTTTGCCGAGGTCGTTGACGCGGTAGGGCTTGGTCAGGTAGCCGCAGAAGCCCTGGTCGAAGTAGCGGCGGGCCATGTCCTCGTTGTCGTAGCCGCTGGAGACAATGGCGCGGACGTCGGGGTCGAGGGCCTTGAGCACGTTGAAGCATTCCTCGCCGCCCATGCCGCCGATCACCGTGAGGTCCATGATGACCACGTCGTACGGCCGGCCGATGTTGAGGTAGCGTTTGTAGAACGTGACCGCCTCCTCGCCGCTTTTGGCGATGTCGAACTTGTAGTCCAGGCTCTGGAGCATGCTGGCGGTGAGCGTGCAGATCTTGGCGTCATCATCCATGAACAGCACGCGGCCGGTGCCGAAGCGCAGCGAGGGCGCGCGGCGGGCCTGCACCTCGACGGGCTGGTCGGCGCGGGGCAGGTAGACCGTGAAGACCGTGCCGGTGCCGACGGTGGAGGCGACGGCGATCTGGCCGCCGTGCTTGCGCACCACCGAGAGCACGGTCGCCAGGCCCAGGCCCGTGCCGTGTTTCTTCGTGGTGAAGAAGGGATCGAAGATCCTGGTGAGGTGTTCGGGCTTGATGCCGGCGGCGTTGTCGCGGACCTCGAACTCCACGTAGTCGCCGGCTTCCAGGCCCTCGATCTGGCCGGCCGTGAGGCTGACGTTGCGCGCCCGGATTTGCACCTCGGCGCGGTGCGGTTCCGGCGGCATGGCCTGCAGGGCGTTGACGATGAAGTTCTGGAACACCTGCAGGATCTGCGAACGGTCGACCAGGACGGGCCACACCTCGTCCGCCGCCTCCACGGCGATCCGCGCGGTGCTGCCGGCGGCGGCGATCTTCACGGAATCATGGAGAATGGCGGGCACCGGGGAAACCATGCGGGAGCCGGCGCCGCCCTTGGCGAAGGCGAGCAGCTGCTTGGTGAGGCCCTTGGCCGTCAGGCAGGACTGCTCGGCGTCGGCGAGGGCGGTGTAGTCGTGGTTGTCCTTCGCGAGGGAGATGCCACCCATGATGGTGGTCAGGAGATTGTTGAAGTCATGCGCGATGCCGCCGGCGAGCAGGGCGAGGGCCTCGTAGCGGTTCGCCTTCACCAGTTCATCGGGCGAAAGGGTCATCTCGTCCGGATTGCGGAAGATCACCACGATGCCGCGGGCGCGGCCATCGGCGCCGAAGGAGGCGCGGGCGCTCCAGATGATCGGGACCGGCGGGGCGTCGCCGACCGCCAGCGCATGCTCGCGGGACAGCGGCAGGGGATTCTCGGCGGCGAGGGCGAGTTCGCCGGGGTTGTCGCCCGGCTGGCCGCTTTCGCGATGGACCAGCTTGAAGACCTCGGGGAGGGGCTTGCCGGCCGCTTCCGCGGCGGTGGTGTGCAGCATGCGCTCGGCCGCGGCGTTGAGGCTGAGCACGCGGCTCCCGTTGTCGGCGAGGATCACGGATTCCGCGAGCGCCGCAAAGGCGTCCGCCGTGAGCCCCTCCGGCGTGACCGCGGCGGACGCAACGACCGCGGCGGCGGGGAGCGGACAGATGAAACCGGTGACGCGCACGAGCTCCTTTTTCCGGTTCAGGGTGCGGGCGGCGCCGAGCAGCAGGGTGATGAGCGAGCCGTCCTTGTGCTGCAGTGACACGGATTCGAGCAGGGTCTCCTGGCCGGGTGCACGCTGGAGGAACCAGGACTCGAGTCCCGCATCGGCCTCGGCCGGGGGGAGGACGGCCAGGAAGGCGGCCGCGGTCGGGGCGACCGTGTCGTCCCCATAGCCCAGCAGCCGCTGCCAGGCGGGCGAGTACCAGAATTGCTGCGCGGCGAAATCCAGCTCGAAGGCGCCCAGCGGGCCGTCGCTGCTCAGCTGCTGCAGGCGGGCGTCGCCGGCGATGCTGGCCTCCTCGGCCTCCTTGCGTTCGGTGATGTCCAGCTGCAGTCCGCTCACGCGCACGAGCTGGCCGTCCTCGCCGATCACCTGCAGGCCCAGGCAGTGCATCCAGACGTAGTGGCCGAGCCGGTGCCGGAGGCGGAACTCGACATCGAAGGGCCGGGTGCCGGTGGTGGCGTGCTTGCCGATGCGGAACGGGGCGGCAAAGGAGTCCTCGGGATGCAGGAGCTGTTCCCAGGTGGCGGGCTGGTCGGCCAGTTCGGCGTTCACATAGCCGAGCATCTTTTTCCAGGCTGGCGAATACGTGGCCCGACCCGAGGCCATATCCAGATCGAAGAAGCCGATGCCGTTGTGCGCCGAAAGAATTCCGGCCTGATCCCCCGCGGCTGCCCGGCCGGGTGCAGCCGCCACCACGGTTTGCACGCTGGCCAGCAGCCGGTCGTCGAGTCCGTGCACCAATTCAAGGCGCACCTGCACGGGCCGGGCGCCGCCGTCATGGCTGCGGGCGATGAAGGGGGCGGTATGGTCGGTGGCGGCCTCGCGCAGGGCGCTCCACTGCATTTCCAGCCAGTCGGGATCCTTGGAGGTGAACTCGAATTCGAAGAGGCCGACGAAGGGCTGGCCGTTGAGTGCGCCCGGTTCGGTCCGCCAGAGGGCATGCGCGCTGTCATTGGCGGCCACAACCGTGCCGGCGAGGTCGAGCACCAAGACCGCTACCGGCGGAGTCTGTCCGGGGGAGGGATCGGGGGCTGGTCGCGGTGAAGTCACTGCTTCAGCCATTCAGCCACCGCCGGGTCCGGTTGGCGAGAAAATCGATATAGGCGGGGTGATCGTTCAGGCAGGGAATCTGCTGGAAGGATTCGCCGCCGGCGCCGAGGAAAATGTCCCGGCCCTCCTGCTGGATTTCCTCCAGCGTCTCCAGGCAGTCCGTGATGAAGGCGGGGCAGAGGATGAGCAGGCGTTTCACGCCCTGGGCGGGGAGGTTCGCGAGCACCTTGTCGGTGAAGGGCGTGAGCCAGGGTTCGCCGGCGAGCCGCGACTGAAAGGATACCGAGTGTCCGGCCGGTGTGAGTCCGGTGCGGGCGACAAGGGCGCGCGTGGTGGCCAGGCACTGGGCCTTGTAGCAGGTGGCGTGGGCGGGAGAGCAGGTGGTGCAGCAGTCGGGGACGACCGTGCAGTGGGCGCGGGAGGAGTCGGCCTTGCGCATGTGGCGCTCGGGCACGCCGTGATAGGAGAACAGCACATGGTCGTGCGGCCGGGCCAGGTACGGGGCAACCACGGTGTTGAGCGCCTCGATGTAGTCGGCGTCGGCGAAGAACGGCTGCACGGTCGTCACCCTGAGGCCGGGCGCCTGTTTGGCGACCTCCTCCATCACGCGCACGACGACGGTTTCCCAGGACGACATCGCGTAGTGCGGATATTGCGGGAAGAGCAGGACCTCGTTGACGCCGTCGCGCGCCAGGGTGCCCACGACCGAGGCGATGGAGGGGTTGCCGTAGCGCATGGCCAGGTAGACCGGAGTGGCGGCACCCAGCACGCCCGCGAGCTTTTCCCGCACGCTGCGGGAGGTGACAATCAGCGGCGACCCCTCTGCAGTCCAAATCTGCTGATAGGCATGGGCGGATTTTTTGGGCCGGGTGCGGAGGATGATGCCCTCCAGCAGCGCCCAGCGGAAGGGGGCGGGGAGATCGAGCACGCGCTCATCGCCGAGGAATTCGCGCAGGTAGCGCCGGACGTCGGGGACCGATGTGGAATCGGGCGAACCCAGGTTGACGAGGAGGACGGCGCGCTTGGACATGGACGGAATAGGGAGGAGCAATGCGAAGTGTTGTCAAACGTCCCGCAAACCCGTTGAGTCCCGGGCTCCATTTCATGTCCACCACGCGTAAACCCGTCCTCCTTATCATCCGCGACGGTTGGGGTAAGAATCCCGACCCGGCGCAGGATAAATTCAACGCCGTCGCCCTGGCCCGCAAGCCCTGCGACGACCGGTTGCACGCGACGTATCCGTACACCCTCGTGCGGGCGTCGGGCCTCGATGTCGGGTTGCCCGACGGGGTCATGGGCAACAGCGAGGTCGGCCACGAGAACATCGGCGCCGGCCGGATCGTGGACCAGGAACTGGTCCGCCTGAACAAACTCTTCTCCGAAAAGCGCCTGGTGACGAATCCGGTCTGGCAGGCGGTGGTCGCGCGGGTGAAGTCGCGCCCTGGCGCGAAGCTCCACCTGATGGGCATCGTGAGCGACGCCGGCGTGCATGGCATGCTGGAGCATCTGTACGGGATCCTGCGGCAGGCGAAGGAGGACGGCCTCAACGCGCAGCAGGTGTTCATCCATGCCTTCACCGACGGACGCGACACGCCCCCGCAGAGCGGACTGGGCTACGTGCAGCAGGTCGAGGCCGAGTGCGCCAGGATCGGCGTCGGCCGGATCGCCAGCGTCTGCGGCCGTTTCTGGGCCATGGACCGCGACAACCGCTGGGAACGCGTGCAGAAGGCCTACGACATGCTGACGGGCAAGGCGGCGCTCGCCAGCGCGCCCAGCGCCGAGTCCGGGGTCGCGAATTATTACAAGAATCCGCTCAGCCCGACGCAGAACGGCGACGAATTCGTGCCGGCGACCTGGGTGACGAAACCCGACGGCAAACCGGTGGCGGTCATTGCCGACGGTGATGCCGTCCTGTTCTACAACTACCGCGGCGACCGCCCGCGCGAGCTGACCAAGGCCTTTGTCCTGGACGGATTCAAGGACTTCGACCGCGGGGCCAAGCTTGATCTCTATTATGCGACCATGACCGAGTACGAGCGCGGCCTGCCGGTGAACGTGATTTCCCCCAAGCCCGAGGCCCTGAAGAACATCCTCGGGCAGGTGGTGAGCCAGGCCGGACTCGCGCAGTTCCGCTGCGCCGAGACGGAGAAGAACCCGCATGTGACCTTCTTCTTCAACAACTACCGCAAGGATCCTTTCCCCGGCGAAGACCGGGCCTGCCCGGCGAGTCCCAAGGTGCCCACCTACGACATGCAGCCCGAGATGTCGGCGCCCGAGGTCACGGCCACGGCGAAGGCGGCGATTCTTTCCGGCAAATACAGCCTGCTCGTGGTCAACTACGCGAATCCCGACATGGTCGGCCACACCGGTTCGATTCCCGCCGCGGTCAAGGCCGTGGAGGCGACCGATCGCGGGGTGGACGAATTGCTGCAGGCACTGGCGTCAGTCGGCGGCCGGGCGGTGATCCTGGCCGACCACGGCAATTGCGAGCAGATGTGGGACTTCGCGAGCAACGGTCCGCACACCTCGCACACCCTGAACCTCGTCGAGACCTTTGTGGTCGGCGAGGGCTTTGCCGCGGGTAAGACCAAGCTGCGCGAAGGCGGCCGTCTGGCCGACATCGCGCCGACGGTACTGCAATTGATGGGCCTGCCCAAGCCGGTCGAGATGACGGGCGAAAGCCTGATCGCCGGATAGTCGGAACCGAACCCAAACCGTTTTAACCACAAAGAACACAAAGGGCTGATCCTGCAGGAGGCTCGCCCGCGCGCCTATAGGCGCCTCGGATGCTTCATGCGCGTCAGGACCTTTGTGTTCTTTGTGGTTAACAGGTCATGGGTTGGTGGTGGCTGTGGCATGACCGAATTTCTCGTTGCGCTCCCTTAGGGCGGGGCGTTGTGCTGTCCGGCCCTACTTTACCATGCTCCGCACCCATCACTGCGCCCAACTCACTTCCGCCGACCTCGGCTCCACCGTTTCGCTGGTCGGCTGGGTCGATTCCATCCGCGACCACGGCGGCATCATCTTTGTCGACCTGCGCGACCGCAAGGGCATCACCCAGGTGAAGTTCGACTCGAGCCTGCGCGAGCAGGCGACGCACTTGAAGGACGAGTCCGTCATCGGCATCTCCGGCAAGGTCGAGGTCCGGCCCGCCGACATGATCAACAAGAATCTCCCGACCGGTGAGATCGAGGTGGATGCGACGTCGCTGACGGTGCACAACATGTCCGACACGCCGCCGTTCCCGCTGACGGATGCCGGCGGCGACAAGGTCAACGAGGACCTGCGCCTGACCTACCGCTATCTCGACCTGCGCCGGCCGAAGATGCTGAAAAACCTGCAGGTGCGCCACCGCGTGGCGAAGTCCATCCGCGACTACTTCGATTCCCAGGAATTCATCGAGGTCGAGACCCCCGCGCTGTTCAAGAGCACGCCCGAGGGCGCGCGCGAATACCTCGTGCCGTCGCGCATCCATCCGGGTCAGTTCTACGCCCTTTCCCAGTCGCCCCAGCAGTTCAAGCAGATCCTCATGGTCGCGGGCGTGGAGAAATATTTCCAGATCGCCCGCTGCTTCCGCGACGAGGACCTGCGCGCCGACCGCCAGATGGAATTCACGCAGGTGGACGTCGAGGCCTCGTTCATCGACCGCGAGGGCATCTACGCCCTGTTCGAGGGCATGCTGAAGAAGGTGTGGAAGGACGTGCTCAACCACGACCTGCCGACGCCGTTCCCGCGCCTCGCCTTCCATGACGCGATGAACCGCTTCGGCGTGGACAAGCCCGATGTCCGCTTCGGCATCGAGCTCCAGGATTTCACCGAGCTCTTCAAGACCTCGGGCTTCAAGGTCTTTTCCGCCACGGCCACCGGCGGCGGCGCGGTCAAGGCGCTCAATGCCAAGGGACTCGCCGACCTCACGCAGGGCGAGATCAAGAACCTCGAGGAGATCGCCAAATCGCTCGGCGCAAAGGGCCTGGCCTTCATCAAGGTTGAGGGCGGCGAGTGGAAGTCACCCATCGTCAAGTTCTTCTCCGAGGCCGAAAAGGCGGCGCTGACGGCGCAGCTCGGCATCACCGACGGCGACATGATCTTCTTTGCCGCGGCGCCCTGGGAACAGGCCTGCGCGATCCTCGGCCGCATCCGCCTGGAGGCGGCGCAACTCCTGGTCAAGCGGGGCAAGCTCACGCTCCGGCCCGACGACTGGAAATTCCTCTGGGTGATTGATTTTCCCCTCATGTCCTACGACGAGGAGCGCGGCGGCTATGCGGCCACGCACCATCCGTTCACGGCCCCCGTGCCGGAGGATGCGGCCTTCCTCGACAGCGATCCCAGGAAGGTCCGCGGCCAGCATTACGACGTCGTGCTCAACGGCATGGAGCTTGGCGGCGGTTCGATCCGGATCCACCAGCCCGCGCTGCAGAAGAAGGTTTTCGAGGATGTCCTTAAGATCCCGGCCGACGTGGTCGAGAGCCGTTTCGGCTACATGCTGAAGGCCTTCACCTACGGCGCGCCCCCGCACGGCGGCATCGCCTTCGGTTTGGATCGCATGTGCGCGCTGCTCTGCGGCACGACCAGCATCCGCGATGTCATCGCCTTCCCCAAGACGCAGAAGGGGCAGTGCCTGATGACCCAGAGCCCGACGCCGGTCACGGAGAAGCAGCTCAAGGAGCTGCACATCCGCACCGTGCTGCCGGAGTGATGGGGGCCGGGCCCCCGGGCCCATCCTCGTATTCGTTCTCGACGAATCACGCGTCGGCGTTCCATTCGACAGGCTCAGGACGCCGAGCTTTTGAGGCTTTGGATCGATGTAGGGCCGGACCTTGGTCCGGCCTCGACCGCGATGACGGCTGCGTGGGCCCAACTGGCGTCACCAAGGTGACGCCCTACAGGACTGCTCTCAAATTCGCCTTGAGTAAGCGCCATTCTCCGCAAGCGGGCTGGCCTGCAGTCATGAAGCAAAAATAAAAAGACCGGGAGCAACGACTGTAACGGCCCGGAAAACAATTCCGGGAAGCTGGCACAGCCTGTGCTTAAGTGGCGCGAGTCGGGTCTTCGCCCGATTCACCAACACCACTCAACCAAACCAAGCCCACGCCTTATGAAGCCATGGTCACCGTTCACCACCGGGATGCGCAAGATCGCCGCGATCTTCGCCCTGTTGACTCTCGCCCACGCCACGGGGTTCGCCCAGGAGGCGGCCGCGCCCGCCTATGCCGATCTCGCCGCCTTCCAGGGTTCCCAGGGCTATGCGATCTTCACGGCCAACAATATCTGGATGATGCTGGCCACCGCACTGGTGTTCATCATGCACCTCGGCTTCGCCACGGTGGAGTCGGGGCTCACGCAGTCGAAGAACACGGTCAACATCCTGTTCAAGAACACCCTCATCCCCTGCATCGGCCTGCTGACCTATGCGGTGTGCGGCTTCAACCTGATGTACCCCGGCTTCGAGGCCGGCGTCTCGACGGACTGGTTCGGTTTCGCCGGCTGGGGCATCTCCGTGGCGGATCCGGTGGCGGGTCTGACTGACTCCTACAACGCCGGCTACACCTACTGGACCGACTTCCTCTTCCAGGGCATGTTCGCGGCGACCGCGGCCACGATTGTCTCCGGCGCGGTGGCGGAGCGCATCAAGCTCAACTCCTTCCTGATCTTCTCCGTCCTCTTCGTGGCGATTTCCTATCCGATCACCGGCTCGTGGAAGTGGGGCTATGGCTGGCTGAACACCGCCGGCTTCTACGACTTCGCCGGTTCGACCCTCGTCCATTCCGTGGGCGGCTGGGGTGCGCTGGCCGGCGTGCTGCTCCTCGGACCGCGCCTGGGCAAGTACAAGGACGGCCGGATCAATCCGATCCTCGGCCACAGCATGCCGCTCGCGACCGTCGGCGTGTTTCTCCTCTGGCTGGGCTGGTTCGGCTTCAACGGCGGCTCCGTCCTCTCGGCCAACCCGGCGGCCACCTCCCTCGTGCTGGTCACGACCTGCCTGGCGGCGGCGGCCGGCGGCGTGGGCGCGACCCTGATTTCCTGGATCGTGCTCAAGAAGCCGGATCTCTCCATGGCGCTGAACGGCATCCTGGCCGGCCTCGTCGGCATCACCGCCGGCGCGGACCAGATGTCGGCCATGTCGGCCTGCATCATCGGCGGCCTCTCGGGCGTGCTGGTGTTCATCTCGGTGCTGATGTTCGACAAGTTCAAGATCGACGACCCGGTGGGCGCGCTGTCCGTGCACCTCGTGTGCGGCATCTTCGGCACGCTGGCCGTGGGCATCTGGGGCAACCTCGCGGGCATGACCCAGCTCATCGCCCAGCTGAAGGGTATCGTCAGCATCGGCCTCTTCACCTTCATCTTCGCCTTCGTCGTGTTCTTCGTGCTGAAGAAGACGATCGGCATCCGGGTGAGCGCCGAGGAGGAGTTCGAGGGGCTCGACCTCGGCGAACACGGCAACGAGGCCTACCCGGATTTCACCGCCGCCCATAAATAATAACCTGCCGCCGACTCGGCGCTTGCGCCCTGTCGGCACCCAAACTAAATCACACTCAATCCATATTTAAAAAACACCCATCGCATGAAACTCATCATCGCAATCATCAAGCCGTTCAAGCTCGAGGAAGTTAAGCAGGGCCTCGCCGAGATCGGGGTCGAAGGCATGACCGTCACCGAGGTCAAGGGCTTCGGCCGGCAGAAGGGCCACACCGAGATCTACCGCGGCAGCGAATACACGGTGGATTTTCTGCCCAAGGTCAAAGTCGAGGTGGTCGTCGCCGACGAACTCACCGGCAAGACCGTTGATGCCATCGTGAAGGCGGCCAAGACCGGCAAGATCGGGGACGGCAAGGTCTTCGTGGTGCCGATCGAGGAAGCGGTCCGCATCCGCACCGACGAACGCGGCGACACCGCCGTTTAAGGTCCGGCTGCCGGTTCCTTTGCAAAAGCGATCCCGCCCGGGATCGCTTTTTTCATGCCTGCAAGTCGTTGGCTGGCGGCGGTCATAGGAAAATTCAGGCATTTTTGCAGAAAATCACGCGCATGGCCCTGCTTCTGCTTATTGGCAGGTGCCCATGAAAACCCTGTTTTCCAAAAACCTGCGATACCTCGCGCTGGCCGGCCTTGGTTGCCTGACGGCGCTTACCAGCCCGGCCCAGGAGGCGGCGTCCGCCCCGCCCGCCGAGCCGACGGTGGAACAACGCCTGGCCGATCTTGAGGCCTATGTGAACAATACCGCCCGGACACCGGACGTGATTTCAAAGATTCCGGGACCGGGACCGGGCCACAATGCCTGGCAGATGGTCAGCACCGCGCTCGTCATCTTCATGACGCTGCCGGGCCTGGCGCTGTTCTACGGCGGCCTGGTGCGCAAGAAGAACGTGCTCTCGGTGCTGGCCCAGTGCATGGGCATCGCCGGCATGGTGAGCATCCTCTGGTGGGCCATCGGCTACAGCCTGGCCTTCGGCGCCGGCAACGCCTTCATCGGCGATGCCACCTACAGGTTCTTCCAGGGCGTGCTGCCGGGCAACACCGGCGCGGGCTACTACTGGATCAGCGACACGATGTGGGCGATGTTCCAGCTCAGCTTCGCCATCATCACCCCGGCCCTCATCGTCGGCGCCATCGCCGAGCGCATGAAGTTCTCCGCGGTGCTGGTCTTCGTCGCCGTCTGGATGTTCGCGGTGTACTTCCCCTTCGCCCACATGGTCTGGTCCACGACCGGCTTCATGTGCGGTCCGCTGAATCCCAACGCGGCCATCAAGGCGATCGACTTCGCGGGCGGCACCGTGGTGCACATGACCTCGGGCTGGTCCGCCCTCGTGCTCTGCATCATCCTCGGGCCGCGCCTCGGCTTCGGCAAGGAGTCGATGCCCCCGCACTCGATGGTGCTCTGTATGGTCGGCACCGGCATGCTCTGGGTGGGCTGGTACGGCTTCAACGCGGGGTCCGCGCTCGGCGCCGACGCCATCGCCTCGAACGCCTTCGCCACCACCACGCTCGCGGCGGCCGTCGCCGGCTTCTCGTGGGCCTCGTCCGAATGGCTGCTGCGCGGCAAGCCGAGCGTCCTGGGCTTCTGCTCCGGCATCGTGGCCGGCCTCGTGGTCATCACCCCCGGCGCGGGCTTTGTCACCGCCTCCTCGGCCGTGATCATCGGCCTCCTCGCGGGGGTCATCCCCTTCCTCGCGGTCTCCTATCTGAAGAAGCTCCTCGGTTATGATGATGCGCTCGACACCTTCGGCGTGCACGGCGTGGGCGGCACCCTCGGGGCCATCCTCACCGGCGTCTTCGCCGACGAGAGCGTCAACTCCGTGGTCGGGCCCCTGAAGGCCGGCCTCGTGGTCGAGCAGCTCAAGGCCGTGGCCATCACCATCGTCTGGAGTGTCGTCGCCACCGCGGTCATCGCCTATGCGCTCAAGGCCGTGATGGGTCTCCGGGCCACGCCCGAGGTCGAGCGCCAGGGCCTCGACATCAACGAACACGGTGAAGAAGGCTACGTCTCCTAACCCCAACCCGGCATTTCCATGAAACTCATCATCGCAATCATCAAGCCGTTCAAGCTCGAGGAAGTTAAGCTGGGCCTCGCCGAAATCGGGGTCGAAGGCATGACCGTCACCGAGGTCAAGGGCTTCGGCCGCCAGAAGGGCCACACCGAGATCTACCGCGGCAGCGAATACACGGTGGACTTCCTGCCGAAGGTCAAAATCGAGATCGTCGTCGCCGACGAGCTAACCGGCAGGACGGTCGACGCCATCGTGAAGGCGGCCAAGACCGGCAAGATCGGGGACGGCAAGGTCTTCGTGGTGCCGATCGAGGAAGCGGTCCGCATCCGCACCGACGAGCGCGGCGACACCGCCGTCTGAGTAATTCCCCCACACCAGGGCAAACCCATCAAGCCGGACCCGTCTCACCGCGGGTCCGGTTTTTTTGTTTGGGGGTGGGGATGTAGGGCGGGGATTCCGATCCCCGCCATCCGCAACGGATTTAGTCTCACGCGGAGACGCGGAGAACGCTGAGAACAACCAGGTTTCCTCCGCGACCTCCGCGCCTCCGCGAGAGAGGTCGGTTCGATCGATCTATAAGGCGGGGATCGGAATCCCCGCCCTACAATTTCCCGGCGTGGAACCGGATCGCTCGCTGGTAGGCGGTAAGGCCGGGGTCATCGCTCGTGTCGGCGATCGTGGTCAGCAGCAACTTCATCGCCTCGGCGTGCCGGCCGAGATGGTGCAGGGTCATGGCGAGGAAGACGTCGAACTCGCGGTTGTCGGGAAATTGCGCCTGGCCGGAGCGGAGCACCTCGGCGGAACGCTCGTATTGCCCGAGGTTGCGCAGGGTGGAGCCCAGGCCGAGCAGGGCCCCGGCCAGTTCATTGACCGGCAGGCCGAGCGCGATGGCCTTCTCGTAAAAGGGCAGGGCCTCGGCCTCGCGACCCAGCACATCGCAGGTCCACGCGAGCTGGTAGTTGATCTCGGCGACGTTCGGGTGCTTCGCATCGAGCTGCTTGAGCAGGGCAAGCGCCGAGGCCACCTGCCCGCCGTGACGGGCACCGGTGATGGCGGTGAGCTCTTCCTTCCAAGCTGACATGATGAATAAGCGCGAAGACGCAAAGGCGCGAAGGTCTGAGCCAAGAAAATTCCTGCTGGATCGATCTTAGCCTCTTCGCGTCTTTGCGCTTTAAATCAGTTGGTCTTGGGCGGGACCGGCGCAGGCGCCGCGGCCTTTTTATCGGGCAGCGCCCGCGTGGCGACCTCGGCCTTCAACTTGGCCACATAGGCGTCGGCGGTCATCACGCCCTCGTCGCCGCGGGCGCGGCTGCGGACGGACACGCTGCCGGCCTCGGCCTCCTTCTGGCCGATGACGAGGGTGTAGGGCACCTTGTCGAGTTCGGCGCGGCGGATCTTGGCGCCGAGCTTGTCGCTGTGCTCGTCCACGGTGGCGCGCAGGCCCTCGGCCATGAGCCTGGCCAGCAGGGTGCGGGCGTAGTCGTTGACCTTGTCGCTGATCGGCACGAGACGGACCTGCTCGGGGGCGAGCCAGGCTGGGAAATCGCCGGCGAAGTGCTCGATGAGCACGCCGCAGAAACGCTCCATCGAGCCGAACGGGGCGCGGTGGATCATGACCGGGATGTGCGGCTGGTTGTCGGCGCCGATGTAGCTCAGGCCGAAGCGCACCGGGAGGACGTAGTCCACCTGCACGGTGCCGAGCTGCCATTCGCGGCCGATGACGTCCTTGATGACGAAGTCGATCTTCGGGCCGTAGAAGGCGGCCTCGCCGGGCTCCTCGGTGAAGGGCACGCCGAGGGTCTTGGCGGCCTCGCGGCAGGCGGCCTCGGCGACGTCCCACTTGGCGGGATCGCCGGCGAATTTCTTGCCGTCGGGATCGCGCAGGCCGACGCGCACGCGGTAGTCGGACATGCCGAGCGTGTTCAGGACGATTTTCACCAGCGAGAGGCACCCGAGGACTTCCTGGGCGACCTGTTCCTCGGTGCAGAAGATATGGGCGTCATCCTGGGTGAAGCCGCGGACGCGGGTCATGCCGTTGAGTTCGCCGGACTGCTCCCAGCGGTACACGGTGCCGAATTCGGCCAGGCGCACGGGCAGGTCGCGATAGGAATGCGGCTGCGAATCAAAGATCTTGATGTGGTGCGGGCAGTTCATCGGCTTCAGCATGAAGCCGTTGAGCAGCTGGTCGTCGGGTTTGATGCGCTCGGCGGTGACGGTCTCCTTGCCGGTGCGGGCGTTGATCTGGCCGGCGAGCTGGGCGGAGACCGCCTCGAGCCGGGCATAGACCTCGGCGCAGGAGCAGCCTTCGCCGATGACCTTGGTGAGCGACTCGTTCTCGATGACGGGGGAGAACTGCGAGTCCTTGTAGTAGGGGAAGTGGCCGGAGGTCTTGTAGAGCTCGAGCTTGCCGATGTGCGGCGTGAAGACCTGCGAGTAGCCCTGCTTGCGCAGTTCCTCGCTGATGAAGTTCTGCAGTTCCTGGCGGATGATGGAGCCGTTGGGGGTCCAGAGGATCAGGCCCTGGCCGACGTCCTCGTCAATGTGGAACAGCTTCAGGTCGCGGCCGATCTTGCGGTGGTCGCGGGCCTTGGCCTGTTCCTGGCGCTCGAGGTACTGGGCCAGCTCCTCCTTGGTCGGGAAGGCGGTGCCGTAGATGCGCTGGAGCTGCTTGTTCTTCTCGTCGCCGCGGTGGTAGGCCCCGGCGATGGAGAGCAGCTTGAAGGCCTTGAGCTTCGAGCTGTACCGGACGTGGGTGCCGGCGCAGAGGTCCATGAACTCGCCGTTCTGGTAGAAGGAGATTTTCTCGCCCTCGGGGATGTCAGCGAGGCGGCCCAGCTTGTAGCGCTCCTGGCCGCGCTCCTTGATGATGGCGACGGCTTCCTCGCGGGAGACTTCCTTGCGGATGAAGGGCTGGTTTTCGTCGGCGATCTTCTTCATCTCCGCCTCGATCTTCAGCAGGTCGTCGGCGGTGAATTTGTGCTCAAGGTCGATGTCGTAGTAGAAACCGGTGTCGGTCGGCGGGCCGATGTCGAGTTTCGCCTCGGGAAAGAGGCGGAGGATGGCGGTCGCAAGGATATGCGAGCCGGAGTGGCGGAGTTCTTCTAGCGGTGACATGGGCATGGCGGGAAGGGGAGTAGCGAGTAGCGGGTAGTGAGTAGCGAGTAGCGAGTAGGGTGGCGGGCGGATGGTGAAGGTTGCGGGGAGAGGGCGAGCGGCGGGAGTTGGTTGGTTGTCTGGTCAGTTCGGTATGCTCGCTACTCGCTACCCACTACTCGCTACTTCTTCATCGGTTCGAGGGAGTAGCCGTCCTTGCGGTCGAGCATGGACCAGCCGGCGGCGGTGAGGTCCTTGCGCAGCGCGTCGGCGGTAGCGAAGTCCTTGGCCTGCTTCGCGGCCCAGCGTTTGGCGGCGAGGTCGGCGATGGCGGCGGGGATGTCGGCCTTGGGTGCGGCCGGTTCGTCGAGCTTGAGGCCGAGGACGAAGAGGACGCGGTCGAGGGCTGACCGGCTGACGTTCGCCGGTCCGCGATTGACGAGGGTGAAGAGGGCGCCGAGGGCGCCGGGAATGTTCAGGTCGTCGTGCAGCGCGGCGAACACGGGAGCGAACACCGCTTCGTCGCCGCCGGACGCCGGCAGGGCGGCATGGAAAGCGCGCAGATGCTTCAGCGCGCTCTCGGCGGCGTGCAGCGAGTCGAGGGTGAAGTTGAGCTGCTTGCGCGGATGGCCGGAGAGCAGGGCGTAGCGGACGGCCATGGCGCTGTAGCCCTTGTCGGTGAGGTCGGAGAGGGTGTAGTAGTTGCCCTTGCTCTTGCTCATCGTGGTGCCGTCCACGAGCAGGTGCTCGCTGTGGTACCAGTGCTTCGCAAAGGTCGTGCCGTTGCAGCACTGGCTCTGGGCGATCTCGTTCTCGTGGTGCGGGAAAAGCAGGTCCACGCCGCCGGTGTGGAGATCAATGGTCTCGCCGAGGTGCTTCTTGATCATCGCGGAGCACTCGATGTGCCAGCCGGGGCGGCCCTCGGACGCACCGGCGGGTCCGGTCCACTTCACGTCGCCGTCCTCCTCGGGCTTGTAGGCCTTCCAGAGGGCGAAGTCGGAAACGGAATCCTTGTGGTCGGCGTCAGCGACGGCGTTGGTGACCTTGAGTTCGCGCTCCTTGATGCGCGAAAGCGCGCCGTAGCCGGGGAACGAGGTGATCTTGAAATACACCGAGCCGTCGGCGGCGCGGTAGGCGTTGCCCTTCTGCATCAGGCACTCGATCATGTCCACCTGCTCGCGGATGTGCCCGGTGGCGGTGGGTTCGACGTGCGGGCGCAGGCAGTTGAGCGCGTCGCAGTCGGCGTGGAACTTGGCGGTCCACTTCTGGGTGATCTCGGCGAGCGGACGCTTTTCCTTCTGGGTCTGGCCGATGGTGCGGTCATCGACGTCGGTCAGGTTGCGGACGTGCTTCACCTTGTCCTTGCCGTACTCGAGTTCGAGCAGGCGGCGGAGGACGTCGTTGACGACAAAGGTGCGGAAATTGCCGATGTGGGCGGGGGCGTAGACCGTTGGGCCGCAATTATAAAAGCGGAAGACGCCGTCGGGTTGCGACGGCTGGAGCGGCTGCAGGGAGCGGGAGAGGGAATCGAAAAGCTGAATGGCCATGAAAACGGAAGATTGAGGGCTAACAGGTTTTCCGCCGGGGCGGAAAGGGTTTTTGCAGGGCGCGGTCAAAGGGGGGGACATCCCCCCGGCCTGTCATGCTGAGCGCCAGCGAAGAATCCAGAACGACTCTCGCTGCGGGGCGTGCACTGGATTCTTCGGCTACGCCTCAGAACGACAATCAGTACAGCCCGGCCCGCTGGCGCAGCCCGGCGTTCGCCCGGACGTAGTCGTCCGGCGAGCGGGATTGCAAAAACATGAGGCGGTCAGCAGCATGGCGGTTAAGTTTTCAAACTCACCGCTTATGGCCTCCGACTTCAAGCTTGTTCTGCCCATCCGCCCGCGGCGCCTGCGCCGTACCGCCAGCCTGCGCGCCATGGTCGAGGAGACCGTGCTGCGGCCCGCGGATTTCATCGCGCCGCTGTTCGTGGTCGAGGGCAAGGGCAAGCCGGACCCGATCGCGTCGATGCCCGGGGTCAACCGGTTCTGCATCCGCGACCTCGTCAAGGAATGCCGCGAATTGCACCGGGCCGGCGTGCCGGCGGTGGCGCTTTTCCCCAAGCTGGACCCGAAACTGAAGAATGACGAGGGCACCCAGGCCCTGAATCCCGACACCCTCGTGCTGCGCGCCGTGCGCGCGGTGAAGAACGCCGTGCCGGAGCTGACGGTCATCACCGACGTCGCCCTCGATCCCTACACGAGCCACGGCCATGACGGCGTGCTCAACGAGGCCCGGGACAACGTGGCCAACGACCGCACGGTCGGGATCCTGGCCGAGATGGCCCTGTTGCAGGCCGAGGCGGGCGTGGATCTCGTTGCGCCCTCCGACATGATGGACGGCCGCGTCGGCGCGATCCGCCGGGCGCTCGACGGCGCGGGCTACACCGACACGGGGATTCTGGCCTATTCGGCGAAATACAATTCCGCCTACTACGGTCCCTTCCGCGACGCCGTGGGCAGCGCGCAGGCCGCGGGGATGAAATTGCTGAGCAAGGCGACCTACCAGATGAATCCTGCGAACCGCCTCGAGGCAATCGAGGAGGTCCTGCTGGATGTGGCCGAGGGGGCGGACATGGTGATGGTGAAACCCGCCGGCCTCTATCTCGACATCATCCGCGAGGTGCGCAATGCGACGAACCGCCCGGTGGTGGCCTACCAGATTTCCGGTGAGTACGCGCAGATCCATGCCGCGGCCAAAATGGGCTGGCTCGACCTCGCCCGCTGCCGCCACGAATCACTCCTCGCGATCAAGCGCGCCGGCGCCGACCTTATCCTCACGTACTTCGCGAAGGACATGGCGCGGGTGTTGCAGGGTTAGTTTTTAACCACGGATTACACGGATTGCACGGATCCGGCGGATGAAGCGTGGTTGAATGGCCACAAGAGGCACAAACGGCACATAAGGAACCGATCCAATCTTACAGGAGGACACAGGGATAGCAGAGGTTTTGCCTTGGTCTCCGTTCCCTCCGTTTCGTCCTGTAATTCGGTTTGGATTCTTCTGCGCCTTTTGTGCTTTTTGTGGCCCTTGGGTAACGCCACCCCGCCGGATCCGTGCAATCCGTGTAATCCGTGGTTCAACTGTCTTTCCGCTCGTCGCGCAGTCGCGTGATGGTCCATCCCATCCAGCCGTAGAGCGCGGAGACCAGCGGATTGATCAGGTTGAAGAACGCGTAGGGCAGGTAGGCGAAGGGAAACACGCCCAGGGTGGCGAACATGTACGCGCCGCAGGAGTTCCAGGGGATGAGCGGGGAGGTGATGGTCCCGGCGTCCTCCAGGCAGCGCGACAGGTTTTTCGGATGCAGGCCGGCCTGCCGGAAGGCATCGCGATACATGCGTCCCGGTACGACAATGGAGAGGTACTGGTCGGGGGCGATGATGTTGACGCCCAGGCAGGTGACGAGGGTCGCGGAGATGAGACCGCCCGTGCCCCGGGCCAGGCGCAGGACCGCGCCGGCGATCACGCCGAGCATGCCGCTCTTCTCCATGACTCCGCCAAAGCACATCGCGCACAGGATGATCCCGATGGTTCCGTACATGCTGCTCATGCCGCCGCGCGTCAGCAGTTCATCAACGGACGCGACGCCGGTGGTGGCCTTGTAGCCGCTGTAGGCCGCCTCGAGGACGCTGGCGAAGGAGCTGCCCTGCACGCCACTGGCCAGGATGCCGCCGAGCAACGCGCCGGCGAATATGGCCGGCAGGGCCGGGGCGCGGAAGAGCACCATCAGCAGCACGACGGCCGGGGCCAGCAGCAACCAGGGAGTGATGACATAGTGCCGGCTCAAGGCGGTGGAGATGGCCTCGATCATGGCGAGGGAGGCGTGGCTGCCGCCGTAGCGCAGACCCAGCAGCCAGTAAAGGATGAGGGCCAGCAGCAGGCTCGGTCCCGTCGTATAAGCCATGTGGCGGATGTGCTCGAACAGCTCCGAGCCTGAAACCGCCGGAGCCAGGTTCGTCGTATCGGAGAGCGGGGACATCTTGTCGCCGAAATAGGCGCCGGACACGATGGCTCCGGCCACCATGGGCAGGGGGACGCCCAGCCCGGCGCCGATCCCGATCAAGGCGATGCCGATGGTGCCAACCGTCGTCCAGGAGCTGCCGGTGGCAAGGGAGACGACACAGCAGATGAGGCAGGCGGCCAAAAGGAAGTAATGGGGTGAAAGCAGCTGCAGGCCATAGACGATCAGCATCGGGACGATTCCGGCGGCGATCCAGGTGCCGATCAGCATGCCGACCAGCAGCAGAATCAGGCAGGCGATCAGCGAGAGCCGGATCCCATCCATGAAGCTCACTTCAATGGCCTGCCATTTCCAGCCGAGGCGCAGCGCCATGAGGGCGGCGACGGCGGAGGCGCCGATCAAGGGCAGCTGCGTCGGGATGGAGGTGTGCAGCACCGCGCCGAAATAGGGGATGGAGGCGCACGCCTGCAGGAAGGGGGTGAGCCCGGGAATGGGCGGCAGGGTGTCAAGGTCGATGACAGCCGCGGCCAGGAAAACAAAGAGGCAGACCACCGGGGTCAGCGCCTCAGTCAGGGTGGGGAGGCGCGGTGCGGGGTTGGGCACACTCATGCAACGGGACGGTAAAGGGTCAGAACGGCGAGCGCGGGACCTGGATCGAATCCCCCGGCATCAAAAGCAGGTCCTGCGCCGGATTTCGCTGCGCGAGCTTGATGTTCACATCATAGGCCTGGCGCTCGCGCACCAGCGTGACCTTGGTTTCCTTGGCGTAGAGGGTGAAGCCGCCGGCCGACTGGATGGCCTTGGTGAGCGTGAGGTCGGGGGTCCAGATGATGCGGCCCGGCCGGGTGATTTCACCGCCGACGTACACATAACGCTCGGTCACGGACACGGAGACTTCGAGGCTGTGGTAGAATTTGCGCGAGATGTAGGTTTCGCGAATGCGCTGGGCGAGGTCATTCGTGGTGGTGCCCGCGGCATTGATGTTGCCGATGTAGGGCAGGCTGATGAATCCCTGCTCATCGATCTGCACGGGATGGGAACTCGGATCGGGGATGCCCTGCAGGGCGACGGTCAACGAATCCCCGGGGCGCAATTGCGCGGAGGAAGTGGTGGTGGGGATCCGGGGGTTTTCACCGGTCACGGCATCGGTGGCGCAGCCATTGAGTGCCAGAAGCGACAGTGCGGCCAAAAGGAAACGGCTAAGGCGGATAGGGAGGGCCATGCAGGGAGGTTTGGTGATTTAATCTCCCGGAAAAGGCAACAGCGGGGAAAGGAAGGAGAAGAAGAGACCTGAGACCTGAAACCTGAAACCTGAAAACGGAAACCGGAATGCGGATTTTTGTTTGGGATGCGCACAGGTGGCCCCCTGGTGGATGAACGCAGCGGTGGACCTAGATGCAACGCCACTCAGACCGCCCTCAACCCATTCAGGTCTCAGGTTTCAGGTCTCAGGTTTCGATCCTCGGTCTCCGGTTTCTCCCGGGCCAGCCCTCAGTGCTTCTTCGACTTCTTGGCGGGACGCTCATCCTCATCGGTGTCGTCCTCATCCTCGTCTTCGTCCTTTTCCTTGTCCTTGTCGTCCTCGTCCTTCTCCTCGTCCTCGTCGTCATCCCACTTGAGGGATTCGTCGTTCTTGAGCTTTTCCTCCTCGGCCTCATCGAGTTCGGGGAGATCCTCGTCTTCCGCGTCGGCTTCCTTGGCGGGGGCCTCGTCGTCGGTGTCGTAACCGGCGGGCATGAAATCCAGGATCGTGCTGAGTTCCTCGAAGGTGTGGATGGCCTTGCCCTCGATGAAGCTGGCATTCTGGTCCTCGCGGATCTCGTCCTCGACCTCGTCAACGGTCAGCTTGGATTCGAATTCAAAGAGATCGTTGAGCATCTTCACCCGGCAGCGGGTGAGGTGGTCGAGCAGGTCGGCGTAGGGGCCGTTCTCCTCGTCGAGCGTGTCGGCCAGCGCGAAGAGCTTCTCGTCGGATTCAAAGAGCGAATCCTTCACCCGTTTCAGGCGGACCTTGCCGCTGCCCAGGTCCTTCTCGATGCGGAAGGGGATGAAGGCGGCTTCGAAGATGTCCTGGTCGAAACCGTAGTCGCGCAGCGGCTCCACCAGATCGATGAGGTGGTTGACCTGGCGCGGGTCGACGATGCTGAGGCCGTCCTCATCCCAGCGCACGGGGTCGCTGGTTTCGTGCACCCACCAATTGTGGTCTTCGCCGAGTCGGATCACGCACCAATCGAGTGTGGAAGTAGCTTTGGCCATGGACAGTAAATTGTGGCGCAGCGTGCGAGGGGAGTTTTAAAAAACAAGCAGAAAAAGCAGTTCTGCGTCACAAGGTTGCGTTGCTGCGCCAACCCGGGATGCCGCGGGCTTTTGGACATCGCGGCACTTGATTTTTCCCGGGTCGGTTTCAGTGTCGCAACATGGGGTCCTATTACGAAAAGTTGCTGCGCCCGGTATTGTTCCGGCTGGAGTCCGAATTGGCCCACGAGGTGGGCCTGGATGCGATGGCCATGCTGGCCAAAGTAACCCCGGCCTGCCGGTTGCTGGAGTTTTTCACCCGGCTGCCGGCTGCGAGCCGGCGTCCCGTGGAGTGCCTGGGGCTGCGCTTTCCCAATGTGGTGGGAATGGCGGCGGGTTTTGACAAGAATGCCCAGGCCTGGCCGGCGGCGGCGGCGATGGGGTTCGGCCACGTCGAGATCGGCACCGTCACGATGCTCCGCCAGCCCGGCAACGACCGGCCGCGGGTTTTCCGCTACCCGCGTCAGGAAGCCGTCATCAACCGCATGGGTTTCAACAACGAGGGTGCCGATTCGGTGGCCTCCCGCCTCGCCCGGATGCCCGGCCCCGGACGGCGTCGCATCCCGTTGGGCATCAATCTCGGCAAATCCAAGGTGGCGCCGATTGACCAGGCAGTGACGGACTATCTTGGGAGCTTTGCCCGGCTGGCCGATTTCGCCGATTACCTGGTGCTGAACGTCAGCAGCCCCAACACCCCCGACCTCCGCCGGCTGCAGGACGAGGGCCGGTTGCGCGAGTTGCTCGGGGCGGTGTCCGCGGCCAACCGCGCCCGCGCCGACCAGCCCGGCAAGACCCGCAAGCCGCTCCTCCTGAAAATCGCGCCCGACCTGACCTACAACCAGATCGATGCCGTGCTGGGGGTCATCGCGGAGTTTGCGCTCGATGGCATCATCGCCACCAACACCACCCTGGCCCGGCCGGGGTTCTTCGCGCAGGTCAGCGAAGCCGGCGGACTCAGCGGCGCGCCGCTGCGCCGGCGTTCGACCGAGATCATCAACTACATCGCCCGGGCCACGCATGGCCGGCTCCCGATCATCGGGGTGGGAGGAATCACGGACGCCGCCAGCGCCGCGGAGAAGCTCGATGCCGGCGCGACCCTGATCCAGCTCTACACGGGGCTCATCTACCGCGGACCGTTTTTCCCCGCGGACCTCGCCCGTGCCCTGGCCGACCGCCAGCGGGGGTGAGGGGGCGGAGGTGTTAGGACTTGGGTTTTAGGTGTTAGGTTGGAACCTGTAGGAGCGGCTTTATGCCGCGATTGGGTGTGCAACATCGCGGCATAAAGCCGCTCCTACAGTCGAGCCTGATGTGCGCTCGGTCGGCCTGTAACCTGACACCCAAAACCTAAAACATAACACCAACTCCGCTCCCCCGCATTTCGGTGCTTTACATCGCACGGGGGATTTCTCTTATTCCGCCTTCCCGCAGTTGCTAAGCTCAGGTGGTGGAATTGGTAGACACACACGTTTGAGGGGCGTGTGCCGTAAGGCGTGCAGGTTCGAGTCCTGTCCTGAGCACCATTGCCCTAGGCGAAGTCAGCCCCAGTCCGGCAACAGCCATGCACATCAAATCGTTGGCCACCAAAGTCAGTGAAGCGCGTGAATGCCATGGGGGCACGGGCAGCCTGTGGTGCCGCGAGATTCTCGGTGATTATCAGCGGAACGGCCCGGGCATCAAATTCGTCCACGACGACGCCATCGCACCGGGCGCCAGCATTGGTGAGCACGGGCACGAGGGCGACGAGGAGTTCTATTACATTTTGGAAGGAGCCGGGGAGATGACCCTCGACGGCCGGACCGTGCAGGTGAAGACCGGCGACTTCTGTTTCACGCGCAGCGGACACCGCCACAGCCTGAAAAATACCGGCGCGACGCCGATGCGCATTCTGGTGGTATGCGCCAATACGGTTGGCCCTGTCAGCTGATCCATTCCCTCGCGCCACTTCACAGGTGGCAGCACCACCTTGAATCCGGTCCTTCCCGCGGATCACGCAGATCGACGCGGATACCGAAGGGTTTTATCCGCGAAAATCCGCGTAATCCGCGGGAAAGTATTTGCCGAATCCCCGCCAGCGAGAAGTGCGACAAACAAGGCCTAACGGAGTAGAGCTAGGTCGAGGTCGAGGCCGACTTGTCGCCGAATTTCACGTTTTTCAGACCCCGTTGATTTTCGTAGATCGAGCCGGTGAATCTGGGGGCGGGTAGCGGCAGGCGTACGGGGACTGGAGCCAGCCGGGGGACGCTGACCGGTGCACCCTGGATCACCGAGGCGGTGTAGTTTTCCCAGGGTTTGTCGCCCGGCAGGAGCGGCCAGGCATCGGCGGCGCAGTATTGAAAGAGCAGCAGCCGGCGGGGGTGGGGCGAACGATTGGGGGCGGAACCGTGGAGCAGTCTCGCATGATGGATGGATATGCCGCCGGCCTTGAGCGTGATGGGCACGGCTCCGTCGGGCCGGAAGGCGGGGTCGGTGACGGCACCGATGAAAACCCCCTCCTGATGATGGTCGAGCAGCGGGCCGCGGTGGGTGCCGGGCAATACCAGGAGGCAGCCGTTCTCAAGCGTGGAATCATCCATCGCGACGCCGACCGCGAGCAGATCGTCGTTGGTGTGCGGGTAAAACGCCCAGTCCTGGTGCCACTCCACGGGACTGCCGCCATCGGCGAGCTTGAGATTGAGTTTGTTGCCGTTGCAGGTGATCGCCGGGCCGATCAGCTGACTCACAATGGCGAGCACCTTCGGGTGCAGCAGGGCGCGGCGGTAGACTTCATGCTGCCTGATGGGATCCTTCAGCCGGCGGAGGCGCGGTTGCTGCGGCGTATGGCTGGGCTCCAGGTCGAAGACGGCATTGTTGACCGTTACGGCCCGGGAGGCTTCCACAAACTCGTCGGTCACGCGCCGGAGTTCGGCAACTTCGCCGGGGGAGAATACATCCTCGATGCCGAGATAGCCTTGTTCGCGATAGAATTGGATTTGGGCGGGGGTAAGCATGTCGGTGTGGGGTGACGATAAATTCCTTGGATGTTTTCATGGGGTCAAGGTTGGCCGGGCTCTCGTCCACCTCCATTCGCGGTGCCGCAGCGGGCAATCAGAGGGCCTTAAGATTTGCGTCCGCTGTCGGCAACTTGCACGATGCAGTTCCCTAACTGGCACCTTGGACCGCCTTTGGAAATGCCCGCCATGAATGAACGCCAACGCTTTGTCTCGGCCATCACTTACCAGCAACCGGACCGGGTCCCCTTCACACCGGGTTACGGCCGCAAGTCCACCCTCGAGGCCTGGCGAAAACAGGGTCTGCCTTCCGAAGTAGAGGATTACCACGGCCATGTGCGACAGCTCCTCGGCATCCCGCCGGAGGACTGCGCCCGGGCGCGCGTGGATCCGGGGGTGGATTTCCGCATGATCCCGCAGTATGAGGAAAAGGTGCTGGAGCATCGTCCGTCCGCAAGGGCCGGTGTGCCCGGCGTGCTGGTGGTGCAGGACTGGAAGGGCAACATTTGCGAGATCAGCGATGAGTTCGATGTGACTTACCTGCGCAACGCCGTCGACTTTGTGACGCGCTCGTGGGTGCGCTGTCCGGTGGAGACGCGCAAGGACTGGCCGGAGATGGCGCGGCGTTACAACCTGAACGATCCCGCCCGGTTTCCGGCCGACTTCGAACTGCGCTGCCGCCAGCTGAAGCAGCGGGATTATGTCAGCGGCCTCATTTTTTCCGGACCGTTCTGGCAATTGCGCGAATGGCTGGGCTTTGAAGGCCTGTGCCTGCTGTTGCTGGATGATCCGGACTTCGCGATGGAAATGATCGCATTCTGGCGGCAGTTCGTCGGCCGCATGCTCGATCGCATCCTTCAGCACTACGTCCCGGACTTCGTGTGCATCAACGAGGACATGGCCTACAAGGCCAAGCCGATGATCAGCCCGGAAATGGCCCGGCGGTTCCTGCTGCCGTCCTGGCGGCAGTGGGGCGAACAGTGCCGGGCGGCGGGCGTGCCGGTGTATGAAGTGGATTCGGACGGGTACGTCGGCAGCCTGATCCCCGTTTGGATCGACGCCGGCTTTAATCTCAACTCGCCCATGGAAGTGGCCGCCGGCAACGACCTGCCGGCCTACAGCCGGCAGTTTGGCCGGAGCATGGCCTATCGTGGAGGCGTGGACAAACGCCGGATGGCCCTGGGCGGTCAGGCCATCCGTGACGAAATCAGACGCCTGCAGCCGGCCATTGCTGCCGGAGGCTATATTCCCGGTTGCGACCATGGCATACCGCACGATGTCTCCTGGCCCTGTTTTGTGGAGTACTGCCGGGAACTGGCCAAAGCCACGGGCTGGCTCTGAGGGTGGTTTTAGCCGGGGTCGTTAACCCCGGTGAAAGAAAAACCGGGCTCAACGAGCCCGGCTGCAACGGCCAAACCTGACTGGACTGGAAATCAGGAACGACGAAAACGCCACAGGAGTCCCAGCGCTACCAGGCTGCCGCCGATCATCCACAAGGTGACAGCCTCATCGGGTACGTGCGCGGGCCCCGTGCCAATCTCCAGCTGGACACCTTGGTTGTAGTAGTGGCACTCGGGATCGAAACCGAGCCCGAACATGTTGCCGGTGCCATTGCTGTAGGAGTAGGTGGGATCGGTGAGGTAGGACCCCAGCAGGCTCAGCTGCGTGGAGCTGAAATCATAAACAAAATTGAAATTGGTGCTATGCCCGCCGATGGGATCCGTCCAGGTGGTGAGCGCCGTGGAGCCTTGGTAACGGTTGCTCCGGCTGGCCGGGGCGAACCAGTTGCCGTTCGACAGGCTGTCATTTGAATTCTCGTTGGAGATCGTCGTGACGTTGCCGGAACTGGGCTTCTTGGTGTCATCCAGCAGATTGATGTACAAAATGTCATTCTCCACCCTCCAGTCCCAGATGTTGAAAATGGTCAGCCGGGCGCTGGTGATCACATTGCCCGCCAGCAGTTCGTTGCGCAGCGTGCTGCTGGAAATTCCCCAATAGTAGGCGTTGTGGTGATCCAAGTCCGCGAGGTCCGCATCGCTGGGCTGAAAGGTGTATGATCCCGCATTAGCCGTGCCCGCCAATGCGGACAGGGTGACCGAAACGAGAAGAAATCGTAGGTAGGAACTGACCTGGAAAAATCTGGAGGCAATTGACATGGTGAAGATGAGACGAAATGGGTGAATCCGGAGCCTATTGCATAGAGAATGCCACGGGACGGAAAAGAGAACGGAGGTGCATTCTAGACACTGAATATAAAGGTGATACGTAATATAAAATCGGGATCCATGGACGGCCAATGATCTCGAATTTCAGCTCAAAATGTAAGACAAGGCGACGGTAAGAATAGGCCTAGTAAAGAAATCGAGAATGCAGCCGTTTTTTACGGCAGGTCATGACCGAATAAATGTTTCTTAATAAGCTGAAATAAAAGATATTAGGATATTGGAAATCCAATTTCCTCATTTGTAAAAACGCATTGGCGTCTCATGTCAGCTATACTGACACTAATTCCTAAGCCTGTTTGGTGACGCGGCATGCGAAGGTATGTGACTAGGGCGTTTTTGGAAAGGCAGTTTCGGCAGGTCAGCGAGCTTGCTCGCGCCCAACCAGCACCCGCCAGCGGGCTGCCTACCACTGCCGCAACAGGCTTGAGTGGGATTCTGCATGCACGCAGCACGCGCCGCGGGCGCGCCGGTTGACTTTGAATCCATGGCATCAGAGGATGAATCCATGGAGCCCACTGATGCCGGCCGTTGCAGCCGGCGTGATTTTCTCAAGGCCGCCGCACTCTCCACCGCGGCCATCGCGATAGATGCCAGGCTCGCCCAAGCCGGTGAAACCATGAAACCAACCCCGAGCAACCCATCGGTCCTGCCGCGTCGCCCCTTTGGCCGTAATGGCATCCCGCTTTCGATCATTGGCATGGGCGGCATCGTGGTGATGAACGCCGAGCAGGCGCACGCCAACCGCATCGTCGCGGAATTCGTCGGACGGGGCGTGAACTATTTCGACGTGGCGCCCTCGTACGGCAATGCCGAGGAGAAACTCGGCCCGGCGCTCGAGCCCTACCGCAAGGATTGTTTCCTCGCATGCAAGACCACCCAGCGGACCGGTCCCGGTGCCGCCGCGGAATTGCAGCGTTCGCTGGCCACTCTCCGCACCGATTACTTCGACCTTTATCAGCTCCATGCCGTGACCGATGTCGGCAAGGACATCGACGCGGTGTTCGCCAAGGGCGGGGCGATGGAGACCTTCATCGCGGCGAAAAAATCAGGCCAGGTGCGCCACCTCGGCTTCTCCGCGCATTCGGTCGAAGCCGCGCTGACCGCGATGGACCGCTACGAATTCGATTCGATCCTGTTCCCGGTGAACTTTGCGAATTACCATACGGGCAATTTCGGTCCGCAGATCATGGCCCGCGCCCAAAGCCAGGGACTGTCGCGGCTCGCGCTCAAGGCCATGGCCCGCCAGAAATGGCCGCCGGAGCATCCCGATCGCAAGAAATACCCGAAGTGCTGGTACCAGCCGTTGACCGATCCGCATGAGGTCGAACTGGCCCTGCGCTTCACCCTGAGCCAGCCGGTCACCGCGGCGCTGCCGCCGGGGGACGAGGCGCTCTTCCGTCTCGCCCTCGATCTCGCGGCCGGGTTCCGCCCCATTACGCCACCCGAGACGCAGGAACTCATCGCCCTGGCCGCCGGCCTCGACCCGGTTTTCCGCTTCACCGGCGCCTGAGTGAAAACCGGATTGAGAATACCGGAAACCGGATAGGTCGGACCAAGCCATCGGCGCCTGTTTGGTCTTTCCGATATCCGGTATCCGCATTCCGGTATTCGATTATTCGGCTGCAACATGCTTGCCACCCGCCCGGCCTGTCCGTTACGCGCATCGGGCATCCCACCATGGCCGACGCCCCCAAGCCCGTTGCAATCGTTGATTGGTACCGCACCCCGCTGCCTTCCGCGCTCTTCAAGAGCCTGCATGAGCGCAGCGACTTTCGCGCCTTCGTGCAGACCGGCGGGTTTCTCGCCATCGCCGCGGGCACCGGGACGCTGACCTTCTGGTCCTGGTCGCACTGGACGTGGCCGTACACGGTGCTCTGCGTTTTCCTGCACGGCATGGTGTCGAATTTCTACATCAACGGCATGCACGAGCTCGGGCACGGCACGGTCTTCAAGACCCGCGCGCTGAACGCGTTCTTCGTGCGCGTGGTCTCGTTCTTCGGGTGGAACCACCCCGACATGTTCAATGCCAGCCACCAACGGCACCACCGCTACACGCTGCACCCGCCGGACGACCAGGAGGTCGTGCTGCCGGTGACGCTGACGGTGAAAAATTTCGTCGAGCAGGCGATCTGCAATCCGCGCGGCCTGATCTGGGTCGTGAAATATTCCTGGCGCATCGCCGCCGGCCGCATCGGCTCCGAAGGCGGGTGGGAGGCGGTTTGCTTCCCGGTGGACCAGCCCCAGTTGCGGCGCGCCCCGATCCTTTGGGCGCGTTGCCTGCTGGGCGGCCATATTGGGATCGCCCTGGTCTCGCTGTATTTCGGGCTGTGGATCATCCCGGTCATCGTCTCCTGCGCCCCGTTCATCGGCGGCTGGCTCTTTTTCCTCTGCAACAATTCCCAGCACGTCGGCCGGCATGACAACGTCCCCGATTTCCGCCTCTGCTGCCGCACCATCCTGCCGAATCCCGTGGTGCGCTTTCTCTACTGGCAGATGAACTATCACACCGAGCACCACATGTATGCGGCGGTGCCGTGCTACAATTTGAAGCGCCTGCACGAGGCCATCCGCCACGAGCTCCCGCCCTGCCACGGCCTCATCGGCGCGTGGCGCGAAATCGGCGCGATCATGCGCCAGCAGGCGGCGAACCCGGCGTACAAGCCCGAGATCGTCCTGCCGGCGGCGAAAACCGCGGCCTGAGCGCGGAGTGGCTTGGAGTAGGGCAGGTCTCCGACCTGCCCATTTGGGCTTCATTCGCGTCTTCGGCGCAAATTGAGCAGGTCAGAGACCTGCTCTGCTTGGCTTCCGCCTTCATCGATCCGCCCGTTTGGCCCCGGGAAAAGCGCTTGCGTCACCCCGTGGGGCGTAAAGACTCCGTGCCGACCGTAAACCGCACCGACCCACCAAGCCGACTAACACCGCGGGTTACCAACCCGCTTTTGACTACATGGACGACAACGCTCCCAAGGAAAATCCGTCTCCGGATTTCAACAAACTAGACCTGAGCCAGCTGCAGAGCTTCAGCTTCGGAACCCAATGGACCCAGGACAAGCAGGAGAAGTCGTCACCGGGCGGGGAACGGCGTGAACGCAGTGACCGGCCGCGACGGGATGACCGCCGTCCGGGCATGGGCGAGCCCCGGCGTGACCGCCGCACCTTCCAGAAGCCGGCCGGCGCTCCCGCCGGCGACGCCCCCTCGGCTCCCGCCGGCGGCGCACCTGACCGGCGTCCGCGCCGGGATTTCGCGGGCGACCCGCGGCGCGAAGGCGGCGATGACCGCGGTCCGCGCCAGTACCAGCGCGGCGAGGCCCCGATGGATCGCGGGCCCTACGAGAGCCCCTATTTCGCGGTGACGTTCTATCCGGAGGACACCAGTTTCAACGCCCTCGCCAAGACCATCCGCGCCTCCTGCCGCACGATCGAGCTGTTTGAGATCGCGCGCACGGTTATCGGCAAGGATGACCGCTTCGTGGTGGTCATCGCCCGCAAGCCTTCGGCCGATCCGGCCGCACCCCGGCAGCCGCTTTACGTCTCGGTGCCGGACAGCATCCCGTTCGAAAGCGATGAGGCCGCCGTGGCCCATGTCCTGAGCCACCACCTCGGGCTTTTCTTCGACACCTCCGACGTCGAAGTGGAGGCGCCCAAGGGGAATTACCAGGTCATCAACAAGTGCAGCATCACGGGCGAACTGCTCGGGCCGCCGAACTACCATCGTTACAACCAGCTCGTGCAGCAGCATTTTGCCGCGAAGATCTCCCGCATGTCGCTGGAGGCCTTCCGCTCCCGCATCGAGACGGTCCGCGACCCCGAGGTGGTGGCGCAGTGGCTGGCGAAGATGAAGAAGATCACCCGCTACACGTGGAAGCTCTCCGGCGCCCCGGCGCCGGTGGCTCCCGCCGCGCCGGCCGAGGCGACCGCGCCGGCCGCCGAAGGTGAGGCTCCCGCACCCGAAGCGGCGGCGCCCGCGGCTCCCGCCGCCCCCGAGGCCCCGAGCTTCGATTCATTGGAAGAGGCCAAGGCCTATCTGCTCACCCAGGCGCGCGACAAGGTGGTCAAAACCACCGAGTCGGCCCGTTTTCACGGCCGCCTGGGCGAAACCCTGCCGCAGGGCGAAATCCGCCGCGCCATCGAGGGCGCGCTGGAGCGCCAGCGCCGCTTCCCGCTCGACACCGCCAACGCCCTGCGCGGCCGCCTGCGCCGCGAACATTTCACCATCTTCAAGAAGGGCTCGAAGGGCGTTTCCTACGTGTGCGCCGTGAAGCGCAAGTTCCGCGTCCCGGGCCAGGTGTTCTCCGACAGCATCGGCAACGTCATCTCGTTCATCGAGGCGCATCCGATGATCCGGGCGAGCGAGCTCGTGGGCAAATTCCTCGGCATCACCCTGCCCAAGCCCGCCGCCCCGGCGGCCGAGGCTGCCGCCCCGGCCGGTGAAGCCCCCGCGGCCGAACCGGTGAAGACCGAGCCGGAGCTCACGGTGGAACAGCGCGAGAAGATCGCCCGCATGCAGGGCGACCTGCGCTGGCTGGTCACGAAAGGCTACGTCACCGAGTTCATCGACGGCCGCCTCTTCGCCCCGCCCCGATGGTCGAGGCGCGCAAGAAGGAAGTCGAAGCCGAGGAGCACGATCCCGAGAACTTCCCCGAGATTCCGGTCTCGAACCCGCCCTTTGCGGCCAAGGCCGAGGCCCCGGCGGAACCCGTGGCAGCCGCGACACCAGCTGCGCCCATTGTAACGGCCGAGACTGCAGCACCGGCCGAACCGGCGCCGGCGGTCCCATCTGTTACGGAGACGCCCGTGGCAACCGAGCCCGCGGAGCCTGCTCCAGTGGAGCCGGCGCCCGCTGAACCGGAAGCGACCGACAAGAGCGCGCAAACCTAAGGCAGCAGCCCCGGCCCGCTCATGTCTGAAGTCCGTACTGTCGCCGAGATTGAGGCGTATCTCCACCGTCATATCCCGATCACACGCGGCATGGGTGTGCATGTGGTCGAATGTTCGCCGAAGGGAGTGACCTTGACCGCGCCGCTCGCGCCCAATGTCAACCACCGGTCCACCGTCTTCGGCGGCAGCGCCTCGGCGCTGGCCATTCTGTCGGCCTGGTGCTGGCTGCATTTCGCCCTGCGCGAGGCCGGCCTGAAATGCCAGGTCGTCATCCAGCGCAGCACGGTGGATTATCTCGTGCCGATCGACGGCGATTTTTCCGCCCACTGCGACGCGCTCACGACGGCCCCGTGGGAAAAGTTTCTCCGGACGCTCCGCCGTCACGGCAAGGCCCGCATCGAGCTGACCGCGCGCCTGCACCTCCACGGCAAGGCCGTCTCGAAATTCCACGGCGACTACGTGGCGGTGATTTCGAAGTAGTTGCCTGCTTGCGGGCAGTCGCCGGCGCCGGCCCGGAACGCCCTCGAAATCTGCCGAGCCCAAGTGTGGCATTCGCTCTCAGGGCCTGCAAGCTCCGCGCTGGGATTGAAGGCTCTGGCGGGCTGCGATTGCAGCCTGAAAACAACGATGTCTCCACGGCGACCGGCCGCCTTGCTGGGTTCAATCTTTACCGCGGATCACGCGGATGGACGCGGATGACAGAGGCATTATCCGCGATCATCCGCGTAATCCTGCTCGAACTTGCCCCCCGACCATCGTCCGCAGGACCTGACGGAGTGATGCTAACTGCGCAGCCGGAGCGTGTGCCGCTGGTCCGGGGTGATTCCGAGATCGAGATGCAACGCGCCCGGCGGAATCCAGGTCGCGATTTTTTCCGGCCACTCGATCGCGAGGCACCAGGGGGAAACGAGGAAATCCTCCAGCAGGAGATCGTCGATCTCCTTCGCCGACTGCAGCCGGTACGCGTCAAGATGAACCAGGGTGCGCGTGCCGCGATGGATGGTGAAGATGTTGAACGTCGGACTCGTGACCGGCTCGTGCACACCCAGGCCGCGGGCGAGACCCTGCACAAAGGTGGTCTTCCCGGTGCCGAGGTCGCCGTGCAGCGCCAGGGTGGAGTCGGGCGGCAGCACGGCGGCCAGTTCCACCGCGAGGGCCTGCGTGGCCCTGGCGGATGCCGTCGTGATGCCGGCGCGCAGCCTAGCGCAGATGTTCGTAGCCATGGTAGGAACCGGGATCGAGCGCCCCGGCGGGCATCGTGCGTGTGAAGCGGCCGATGCAGCTGAGGCGGGTGCGCGGAAAGGCCCGGCGCCAGGCCCGGCGCAGGGCGGCCAGGTCGGCCCGGGCGGCCACGGCAAAAACGAGTTCGTAATCCTCCCCGTCGGCCAGGGCCGCACCGACGTTCGCACCGGCGCGACAGGGCAGGGCGGAGGCCGTGAGGGCGGCCACGGTGCCGGACGGGGTCAGCGCCCGCAGGTCCTTCGCCAGGCCGTCACTCACATCCATCATGGCCCGCACCTCGGCGCGGCGCGCCAGCCAGGCGCCCTCGGCCAGGCGGGGCTTGAATTTAAAATGATGTCCGCAGGTCAGGCTGCCGCCGAGCTTGCCGGTGACGAAGATCCAGTCGCCCAGCCTGGCTCCGGCCCGGGTCAGCACCCGCGGCCCCGTCGCGGCCCCGAGCAGTGTGAGGCTGGCCGCCAGAATGCCGTCGGCCTGGGCGATGTCGCCTCCGACCACCGGCACGCCGTACTGCCGGGCACAGGTCGCCAGTCCGCGGTAAAATCCCTCCAGCCAGGCGGTGCTGATCCGCGCGTCGAGGGTCAGTGCGAGCACGGCGGCCGTGGGCCGGCCCCCCATGGCCGCCAAGTCGCTCAGGTTGCGCTTGAGCAGCTTGGCGCCGACCGCGCGGGCCGGAACGCTATCGTCAAAATGCCGGCCGTAGATGACCGGATCCACCGTGATGAGCTGGGGGCCGCGCACCGGGGGGAGCACGGCGCAATCATCGCCGATGCCGAAGGGCGACTTGGGCGAGGCCCGGCCCAGCCAGCGCCGCAAGGCCGCGATGAGTTTTTCCTCCCCGAGGGCCGAAACGGAATCATGGAAACGTTTGGTGAACGGATGCATGTCAGGGACCGACGCCCGCCAGGATCAAAATGATGGTGTTCAGGTTGAAGAGGCCGTGGGCGATGATCGGCACGGCAATCCTGCCCGTGCGTTCGTAGGCGAGCGAGAAAATCACGCCCAGGAGCGCCAGCGGGGCGAAGCTGGCGAGGTTGGTGTGCAGGGCGGCAAACAGGCAGGCGGGAAGCGTCAGCGCGAGCCAGCGCGGCAGGCGGAAACGGGCGTACCGGAAAAATCCGCCGCGGAAAACCAGTTCCTCCGTCACCGGGGCCATGAGGGTGGCGACGACGATCATCAGCACGAGCAGCGGCACGGACTTGGCCTCGGCAAACAGCGCGATGAGATCCTGCGGTTCCGCCGGCATGCCGAGGGCGTCGAGCAGGGCCTGCCAGAGCAGGCTGGCCGCGGTGATCAGCGGCAGCGCGATGGCGAAGGTTGCGAAGCTGGCGGGCAGGAGGCGGACCGGGAAGACGGCCGGAGTCGGACCGGCCGCCCTTCTGCGGGTGAAGGTGAAGGCAATCACACCGAGCAGCATGCCCGCATGGAAGGCGGCGCCGGTCAGCATCAGCGTGGCGGTATCGCCCCGGGCGGCCATATTCAGCAGGGGCAGGGCCGCGAGCTGCGTGAGGAATCCGCCGCAGACCACCAGCCAGACAAAAAACAGGAAGTCGCCCGCCTTGAGATCCCATCGGGCCAGTACCGGCGCCTGGCGGCGGGCGTCCGGGCTCAAACCGTGCCGCCAGAGCAGGACGCAACCGGCGAGGAGGAGCAACAGCTCCGCGACGATGATCAGTTGGGCGTAGGTTTCGGGCATGGCCAGTGAGTGCGGCGGAAAACCGCCTGCGGCGCAACGCCAACTGTGCTGCGGGTAAGTCCTGGGGTTTGCCTACGTGGACCTGCTTTGTAGGGCGGGGTTTCCGAACCCCGCCTTTCGCCTCCCACGCTAGAATCCAATCTTTCTCGTTCTCTTAATCTTTCTCTTTCTCCTGCCTTGGAGATTTCGCACGATTGCGACCGAGGGCGGTCGCGCTCCCAGGCCCAGCATCACACCGCAATCCTGCCGCCGTCGAACACCACGCGGCCATTCACGATCGTGGTCTTCACGCGGCCGGTGAGGGTCTTGCCGTCCCAGGGGGAATTGCGCGATTTGCTGAATCCGGCCTTGGCGTCGTAGGTCCACTTTTCCGCCGGATCGAAGAGGCACACGTCGGCCGCGGCCTCCGCCGCCAGGGTGCCGGCGGGCAGGCCGAGGATCGCCGCGGGGCAGCGGGTCATGAGGTCGATGACGCGGGGCAGCTTGAACCGGCTCTGGCGCACGAGCACCTCGAGGGTCACGGCCAGCGCGGTCTCGAGCCCGAGGATGCCGTTGGGCGCGAAGTCGAACTCGCGGTCCTTCTCGTAATCGGTGTGCGGCGCGTGGTCCGTGCTGATGCAGTCGAGCGTGCCGTCGCGGAGCCCGGCGATGATCGCCTGGCGGTCGGCCTCGGTGCGCAGCGGCGGGTTCATCTTGAAGTTGGTGTCGTAGCTCGAGAGCGCGGCGTCGGTCAGGGCGATGTGATGGGGCGTGGCCTCGCCGGTGACGCGGATGCCGCGGGCCTTGGCGCGGCGCAGCATCTCGATGGAATACTGCGACGAGACGTGCTGCATGTGGATGTGCGCGCCGGTGTAGCTGGAGAGGATGATGTTGCGGGAGACGATGAGGTCCTCGGCGGCGTGGGGCCAGCCGCGCAGACCCAGGCGGGTGGACATGACGCCCTCATTCATCACCGCACCCTGTGTCAGGGACTGGTCCTGGCAGTGGTCCATGATGGGCAGGCCGAACATCTTCGCGTATTCGCAGGCGCGGCGCATGAGCTCGTTGCTCTGCACGCATTCGCCGTCGTCGGTGATGGCCACGACTCCGGCGCGCTTCAGCGAGCCGATGGGCGCGAGGGCCTGGCCCTTGAGTCCGACCGTGATGCAGCCGGTGGGGAGAACCTTGACGACAGCGTCGCGCTCCACGGCGTCCTTGATGAACTGGATGGTGCCGGCGTTGTCGGCCACCGGCGAGGTGTTCGGCATGCAGACCACCGTCGTGAAGCCGCCGGCGGCGGCGCACTGCGAACCGGTGGCAATGGTCTCCTTGTGCGTCTGGCCGGGTTCGCGGAAATGGACATGGATATCAACCAGCCCCGGGCAGGCCACCAGGCCGCGGGCGTCGATTTTCTTCGCGCGCTTTTTGTCGGCGGCACTGAGGCTGGCCACCATCCGGCCATCCTTGATGAAGAGGTCACCGACGGCGTCGCGTTTGGCGGCGGGGTCGATGACGCGGGCTTGGGAGATCCAGAGGCTGGGCATGGGCGTGGAGTCAGGAGGTGGTGATCACGTGGTCCGGCTGGCCGCCGGCGCACAGGTAGAGCGCCGCCATGCGGACGGCGATGCCGTTGGTGACCTGTTGCAGGATCACACTGCGGGGGCCGTCGGCGAGATCGCTGTCAATCTCGACGCCGCGGTTGATCGGGCCGGGGTGCATGATGATGGCCTTGGGGTTGAGCCACGAGGCGCGGGTCTTGTTGAGGCCGAACATGCTCGTGTACTCGCCGAGCGAGGGGAAGTGGCCGCTGGCCTGGCGCTCGTGCTGGATGCGGAGGAGCATGACCACCTCGGCGTCGGCCAGGGCGGATTTCAGGTCGTGCGAAACCTGCACGCCCATGTCGGTGAACCAGTCGGGCACCAGCGTGGAGGGACCCACGAGCGTGACCGCCGCGCCCATCTTGGTGAGGGCGTGGATGTTGGAGCGGGCCACGCGGCTGAAGAGGATGTCGCCGAGGATCACGATCTTGCGGCCGTAAAGCTCACCGAGGTGCTCCTTCATGGTGAAGGTGTCGAGCAGGCCCTGGGTGGGGTGCTCGTGGGCGCCGTCGCCGGCGTTGATCACCGGGATGTTGAGCACGCGGCTCAGGTAGAGCGGCGAGCCGCTGGCGGCGTGGCGCAGCACGATCATGTCGGCGTTGAGCGCCTGGATGTTCTGCGCGGTGTCGCGGAGGGTCTCGCCCTTGGTGGTGCTGGAGTGCGCGGCGTCGAAGGAGACGACGTCGGCGCTCAGGCGCTTCGCCGCCATCTCGAACGAAAGGCGGGTGCGCGTGCTCGGCTCGAGGAAGAGGTTGACGACAGTCTTGCCGCGGAGGGCGGGGACCTTCTTGACGCTGCGGCCGAGGATCTGCTTGAAGGCCGCGGCGGTGGCGTGGATCTGGTTGATCTCGGCGAGGGTGAGTTCCTCGAGGGTGAGCAGGTTTTTGCGGTTCCAGGACATCGGAGGAGGCGGATCAGCGTTTGGGCTTCGGGGCGATCCGGATATGATCGGAGGCGGGATTCTTCCCGTCGATGACGACCACGACCTTCTCGCCGTCGCCAGCCGGGAAAGTGAGCCCTGTGTAACCCGCGGCCACGGGCAGGCGCCGGCCGCCGCGGTCCACGAGGACGGCCAGTTCGACCGTGGCGGGCCGGCCGTGGTCGAAGAGCTCGTCCAGGGCCGCCTTGACGGTGCGGCCGGAGAACAGCACGTCGTCCACGAGCACCACCGTGGCGCCGTTCACGTCGCAGGGCAGGAGGGTGGGCTTGAACTCCTTGGGGATGGGGTTGCGCCCGATGTCGTCGCGGTGAAAGGAGATGTCCAGCGTACCGGTCTGCGCGTGCGGAATTTTCCGGGTCAGGCGGTGGGCGAGGGCCACGCCGCCGTTGGCGATGCCCAGGAGGATCAGTTTGGCGTCCCGGCCGTGCCGGGCGGTGATGGCAGCCGCCATCCGGTCTATGGCGGCATGGATTTCGGCGGAACCGATGGTCTTGGATTTGGCCACGGAAGCTCTTTTTGATCCCGTCGGACAGGGCGGTAAAGCGGAATCCCGTCCGCGCCCGAAAAATTAGCGGCGGTACGCACCTTGATGCGGGCTGCTACAGGCAAAGGGGCCGGAGTTTTTAACCACGGATAACACGGATTTCACGGATGGGACTCTGAGAATGGCCACATAAGGCTCAAAAGGCTCAGGACTATGGCCCATTTCGGATCAATACTATGATTTGTGTGCCATGGCTCGATCCGTGGCATCCGTGTTATCCGTGGTTAAATAATCAGCGTCCTCCGCGTCAGCATGCAAAAAAGTCTTGCCGTCCTAACTGTACTAGTGCAACTAGAACAGTGTGCTGCCCTTTTCCATTGAGCTCAAGCCCGGCCTGCCGATCGCGGAGCAGGTGATCTTCGCCGTGAAGAAGGCGGTGGTCGGCGGGCAGATGAAGCCCGGCCAGCCGTTCCCCTCGGTGCGGATCGTGAGCCAGGAGCTGAAGATCAATCCCAACACCGCGCACCGGATCATCGCCGCGCTGGTGGCCGAGGGCGTGCTGATCACGACGCCGGCGGTGGGCAGCGTGGTGGCGGAGCAGACGGCGGGTGACCGGCAGGAGCGCGCCAGCCTGCTCGGGGCCGACCTGGAGCAACTGGTGGTCGAGGCCAAGAAACTCGGCCTGACCCTCGACGAGGTGCAGGCCGGCGTGGCGGCGCAATGGAAGAAACTCGGGCGCAAATAATTACCCCATGAACATCATCGAGACCCACCAACTGTCCCGGCGTTATTGGCGCACGGAGGCCCTGCGGGACCTGACCCTGGCGGTGCCGGCCGGCAGCGTGTCCGCCCTGCTCGGCGCCAACGGCGCCGGCAAGACCACCGCCATCAAGGTGCTCATGAACCTCCTGCCACCCTCCGGTGGTGAGGCCCGGGTGCTGGGCGTGGATTCGCGCCGCCTCGGTGAGCGCGAACGGGCGCAGATCGGCTATGTGTCGGAGAATCAGGTGCTGCCGCCGTGGATGACCGTGCGGCAGTTGCTCGATTACTGCCGGCCGTTTTATCCGACCTGGGACCGGGATCTTGAAACCAAGCTCATGACCCAATTCGACCTCCCGGCGGAACGGAAAATCAAGCACCTCTCGCGCGGCATGCGCATGAAGGCGGCGCTGTTGTCCTCGCTGGCCTACCGGCCGAAGCTGCTGGTGCTGGACGAACCTTTCAGCGGACTTGACCCGCTGACCCGCGACGACCTCGTGCGCGGCCTGCTGGAGGCCGCCGTGCATGGCGAATGGAGCGTCCTGGTGTCCTCTCACGATATCGAGGAAGTCGAGCGGCTGGCGGACCACGTTTCACTGCTCGACGCCGGCCGCCTGCAATTCAGCGAAAGCACCGTGGCTTTGCTCGGGCGCTTCCGCCGCGTGGAGGTGACGCTGCCCGCCCTTCCGCCTTCAATCGCGAACCCGCCGCCAAGTTGGTTGGAATTCGAACAGGCGGGCGGCCTGGCCCGGTTCGTGGACACGCAGTACGAATACGAGGCGACCGAGCGTCATTGCCGTGAGCGGTTTCCCGCCGGTACGCTGACCGTACAGCCCATGACGCTGCGGGAGATCTTCATCGCCCTGGCCCGTGCCAAACGGCCCCAAGCCAAAGGAGTCGCCGCATGAAACTCATCTGGCACATCATCAAAAAAGACCTGCGGGCCCTGCGGTGGCCGCTGGCGTTGTGGACCCTGCTCATCGTAATAAAGCTGGGAGTGGGCGCGGTCCTTCTCACCGCCGACGGCACCGGCGGAGACGGGTGGTTCCAGCGCTTGGATGCCCTTGCCAAGATTCTGGCCAGTCTGGAGGCGTTGAGCTTCATCCTCGTGGCCGCCTGGGTGCAGGAGGACATGCTGGTGGGGACAACGGCGTTTTGGGTGACACGGCCCATTGCGGGCGGGCGCCTGCTCCTCGCCAAGCTGTTGGGCATCGTGCTGGTTTTGTCCTCTGGCCGTTGATTGTGACCCTGCCTTGGTGGCTGACCTGCGGCTATGGCGCGCGCGAGATCGCCTGGGCCGCATTGCAAACGGCCGCCATCCATGTCGTCGTTGTGCAGGTGGGACTATTGTGGGCCGCGGTGACGGATGGCCTCGGCCGGTTCCTGATGTGGACCTTGGTGATGCTGGCCGCGATCCCCGCCGTGGCGGCCGGGATCGGAATCTATCTGGCGACCCATAACGTCATACTGCCCAGTGAAGTGGCCACAACCCGGGTCCTGGTGGTCGTGATGCTGGCCCTGCTAATCATGCTGGCGGTTGTTGTCAACCAGTACCTGACCCGCCGGACCGTGCGGTCGGTGGGCCTGATCGTCGCGACCGTCGGCCTGATGGTGGCGGTGAGCCTGTGGTGGCCGTGGTCCTGGGGTCTGGAGGAGCGGTGGCAGGCCTTTGTGACCCGACAATTGGAGAAGGACTGGCCGGTTTCCGCAGAGTCTCCGGGGCTGACCTTGGCGGTGGAAGGAAGCTCACTGGCTCGCATGGTCAATTCGCGGCCCGACCGGCCGGTGCAATTGCGGGTGAACTATCACGTGAAGGGCTTGCACGCGGACCAGACCCTGGTGCCCTCACTGGCCAACCAGTTTACGCTGCGCTGGCCCGACGGTCAGAAGTAGTAGGGTTGGAGTTCGATCCGGACACGGGGCGACTGGTATGACCGGGTGGCGATGCCCGCATTGGGCCTGTCCGCGGTGTCGGCGGATTCGACGTTGCAGGCGCAGATCTATCAGATGCTGCCGGCAACAGTGGCGGCGCGGTTGCAGGCCGCGCCGGCGGAATACTCCCTCAAGGCCCAGTTCGCGCTCATGGAAATCGAGTCAACGACCGTGGTCCCGTGCCAGCCCAACGAGTGGATGTTGCGTGGCAGCACGGGCGAGCGCATCGCTCACGTGGAAAGGGAGGGGGAGGAACTGCTCGTGACCTTCGTTCGGCAACGCCCCAATTTTATCACCGATGCGGTGCTGGGCTTTTCCTCCTACGCGATGGGGGTCCGGCGGGCGAACATCGCCTGGTATCCGCAATATCTGCTGGTGAATCGCGCGCTCGATTTCATGGACCGGGGCAGTGAGCGTTCAAAGCTCCAGGCCTACATCGGGACGGTATTGATCACCCAGGAAACGAGGGCTTACCGCGCCGCCGCCTCCGCCAAGGGCAATCGGCCGCGACTGGATGCAATCAAGGCGCTGGATGAGGCCGAGTTCACCCGGGTGGTTTACCGGGCCCGGACCCAATTCTCCTACGAATTGAAGGCCGATGCGCTGGTGGTGGAGCCCAACGCGCCCTAGGCGTCTGATCGCAGCCAGTTCTGCAGATCGTCATCACCCGCGATCTCGGTGAACATCTGGTAATCCGGCGCGAGCAGGCTCGCGTAGGACGGTTCGATGAAGCGGCGGCAATGGAGCAGCACCTTGGCGTGCTGGCCGGGGGCGCGCACCAGCCGGCCGAGGGCCTGGTTCACTTTTTGCATGCCGGGGATCTGGTAAACCCGCCGGAAGGCCGCGGCGCGGCCGAGCGGGCTGAACTCGGCGAGCCGGGCGCGCTGCACGGCGTTGACCTCGGGGAGCGCCGGACCGACGACCATCGCATGGCTCACGCGTCCGCCGAGCAGATCAATGCTCTCGGCAAAGCTGCTGCCGAGCACGAGGAAGAGCGCATCGGTGAAGGCGAGCGATTCCTCGACCCACGCGGTTTGCGCCGCGAGCTCGTGGAGGCGCGGCTGGAGCGCCACGCGCAGCAGTCCGCCGGCCTCGTCCAAGGCGCGTTGCACAGCCTCGGCATACGCATAGCTCGGAAAAAAGACCGCGACCGGTCCGCGCGCCGCCGCCGAAAGCGTGGTGACCGTGGCGGCGGTGGTGGCGAAATACCGCGAACGGTGCTGGAACGTGGTGTCCACCCGCGCATCCACCGCCACGTCGTACGCGTGGTCGCGCCAGGGCGTCAGCGCGCGGAGCACGCTGATACCGGATTGAGGAAACCGGAGACCGGATTGTTCCGAACCGGCCGCTCCGACCTTTCCGGTCTCCGGTATCCTCAATCCGGTATTTTCAAGAAACGCTTCCGTCGGCGTCAGCGTGGCCGAGGAAAAAACCACGCCGCCATACGCCTGCAGCGTCTCGCTGATCGCGGCCGCCGCGTCGATGCAGGTGAAGGCGAGTTCGCCCTCGCGCGGACACCAGAGCAGTTTGGTGAGGCGCGCATCCCGCAGCCATTCGGCGAGGGTTGGCGTGCGCCACAGCTGGTCGCTGAATACCGGACCGAGCGCGGCGTAATCGAGCGGCTGCGTGGCGAGCTGCGCGGCCACGGCGTCCAGCGTCTCGGCCAGATCGGCCTCGAGCGCGGGATCGAGCGAATCGGCCGGCAGCAGCGCCGTCACCAGCCGGGTGAGACTCTCCCAGGCCCGCAGCAGCGGCCGGGGTGCCTGGAGGTGGTCGAGTTCCGCCAGCACGGCGCGGGCGTCGGACGCACTGAGGGTGTGCGAATGGGCGTCGGCGACCCGCGAGGGCAGGTTGTGGGCTTCGTCAATGATGAGCAACGTGCGCGCCGGATCGAAGCCGGGCTGGAGATAGAATAGTCCGCGATTGGCGGGGGCGAAGACGTAGTTGTAGTCGCCGATCCACACGTCGTTGAACGCCAGGGCGGCGCGGGTGATCTCGTAGGGACAGATCCGCGCCTCCTTGCCGGCGGCCCGCAGAGTCCCCAGGTCGCGCGGCTGGTTCTCCAGCAGATAAAAACGCGCCAGCCCGCTCCGCGCCCACCGGGTCTCCGCCCCGTCGAGATAGCCGCAGCTGTCGCGCACACAGTGAAAGGTCGTGTTGACGCAGTGCTCCGATTTGTTCCGCACATGCCAGACCGCCACGGAGGTGGCTTCGGCGTCGGCGGCACCTTCCGACGCCGTGCCCCCGGCCGCCATGTAACGCATTGTGTTACAATCGCCGTCAGCTTCGCCGAGGGGAGCCACCGGTGGGTTGTAACGCAATGTGTTACTAGCGGCGTTGGTCCCGCCGGCGGGTGCCACCGGTTGATTGTAACGTAATGCGTTACATGAGGCGGGGGGGCCGGAGTCCGGGGCGGTCATGGCCGCGAGCTGGCGGACGACCTGGATCTGGCCGGTGGACTTGCTGGTGAGGTAGAGCACGCGCTCGAAATGGCCGGACTGGAGCTGGCCGAGGGCGAATTCGAGCAGGACGCCGGTCTTGCCGAAGCCGGTGGGGGCCTCGAAGAGCACGACGGGATGCTGCTGGAAGGCGGCGGTGAGCTCGGCGCGCGTCTCCTCCTGGCCGGGTCGCAACTCGGTGAATGCGGGCCGGAAACGAAGGTGGCGGAGACGCTCGCGGGCCCTCCAGCGCAGGTTGAGAAACTCAACCACCCGCTCCAGCTGCACGCGGACCGATGATTCGTCGGCCGGGGTGAGGGCGACGGTTTGGGCGAGTCCGCTGCCCGCCTCGAGAAAATGCAGTTCGGCCCGCAGGCTGGCCGCCGGATCCGCAATGCGGCGCAGGGCCAGGTAGGTGGCGACCTGCACGAAGTAGCCGGGATACCCGGCGCGAAGCTCCGCCTCGGCGGCCGGCAGCGGACGCATGACAGTCTTGATCTCGCGCAGGGTGACCGGTGGAACGGGGTTTCCGCCGCGTTCGCCCGGGCGCTGGTCAGCTGCGGGAGGAGCAACGGCGGGGATGATCTGGTCGATGCGACCGTTGAGGGTTAGGATCCAGCCCTGGTGGGCGATGCGGCCGGCGATGGGGACTTCGAAGGTGGCGGCGGGATTTTCAGCCGCGACCTGGCTGCGCAGTTCGTTGTGCCAGTGCGTGCCGAGCTGGGCGCGCCAGATGCCCTGCGAACCGCCGCCGCTGTCGTGCGGGCCGAGGGTGAATTCCGCGAATTCGCCGACGCTGAGGGCGGCGGTGCGCTGGACGAGATCGAACTCCATGGCCTAGTCGAGGAGTACCTCGGTGTGGCCGCGGAGGTACTCCTCCAGGCGGCGGATCAACAGGCTGGACTGGGCATCCGGGCGGTTGCCCGACTCCAGGCTGGCGAGGGGCGAGCGGAGCAGGTTGTCGGCGCCGGCGCGCAGGTCGGCCGGCAGGGTGGGCAGCCATTGCTGGCGGACGGGATAGCCCTCGTCGCGGGCGAAGCAGTACAGGGCCTTGAAATACACGGCGTCCGGTCGGTCGCTGGTGGTGAAGGCGGCGAACACCTGGCGGATCAGTTCGCCGACCTGCGCGCGGCTTTCCTCGGAGACGCGGTTGCGGGCGATGAGCGTGGCGAAGGCGGAGGCGAGGCGCAGGGTTTCGTAGCTGCGGCCGATGCCGGTCTGGCGGTTGAGCAGGTTGAGTTCCTTCACGAACCAGGTCTGGCCCTGGTTGGAGCTTTCGAGAAAGAACGCGGCCTCGTCGAAGAGATCGAGCACGACCTGGCTGGCGGCGGATTTCTTCGGCAGGCGCTGGAGGATGTGGAGCGGGCCGTGCTCGGTGGAGAACACGATGCAGCCCTGGAACGCATCGGTCGGAGGACGCTTCAGGAGGACGAACGCATCGGTCTGGAGCGTGAGGCCGGGCATGGGCAGGGCGTTCCCCGGGATGGGGCGGGCGGGCTACGCGCCGGGGCGCTGGACGGGCAGGAAGGGCGGCTTGGTCGTGGGCCAGGAGGGCAGCACGGCGCCGCAGGAGATGACGGTTTTCATGCCGTCGCCGACGGACATATCGAGCTCGATGATCTCGCTGACCGGCAGGTAGAAAAAGAAGCCGTTGACCGGGCTGGGGCAGGTGGGGACGAAGACGGCCCAATGCGTTTCCTGCAGGTGCTTGTGGGGTTCGCCCCGGCCCATGTTCGTGACAAAGCCGATGGTATACGCACCACCGCGGGGAAACTGCACCAGCACCACCTTGCTGAACTGCGTGCGGTCCTTGGCGCCGAAGGTCTCGATGAACTGCTTGACGCTGTTGTAGAAGCTGCCGACGCCCGGGATGCCCTGGATGAGGCGCTCGGCCATGCCGCCGAAATAACGGCCGAAAAAGTAGCCGGAAAGGTAGCCGAGCAAAGTGACGAGTCCGAGGACGATCACGGTCGCTACGATATCCCAGACCAGGCTCGGCAGGTGGGAAAGGGCGCTGGGCAGGTAGGGGGAGAAGAGCGGCGTGATGGAACCGCCGACGAAGCTGATGATCACACGCAGGGCCCAAATGGTGACCACCAGGGGTGCGACCAGCAGCAGGCCGGTGAAGAAAGCGGTGCGCAGGGAAACTAGGCGGGAATCAGGCATGGACGGGATAAAGGTCAGGCAATGCCACTAAGAGGCAAAATAATTCAGCGGGGAGGACGGACGGTCGGAGTTGGGAGATGGCAGATGGGAGATCGGGGAGAGGCTGGCTCATGGCGTGGGAGCGTGGTGGGGTGGTGGTGGGGCGCCCACCCACCTAAAGCATTCAGGACTCACTGTTTGTGGGTGGACCCTCTCGCTGGCCGGGACCCGGCGAATGCTTTCCCGCGGATCACGCGGATAGTCGCGGATAATACCTCCGGCATCCGCGTCGATCCGCGTGATCCGCGGCAAAGATTGAATTCAGGGAGGAGTTCCAGGCACCTGAAGGAGTCATGGTCGCCGGCACACTGAGACGATCTCCAAACTCCGATCTGCCAACGACGAATCATCCACTCGCTCACGCTCGTTGCTACGGGGTACCTGCTCAGCGGCGGACGAGGCGGAAACGCGGGGCCAGCCTGGCTGCGGCGAGCAGGCGCACGGCCCGGGCTTCGGCGGCGCGCATGCGGCGCTTCCTGGCGGGCCTGAGGTCGTCGTAGCCGGCGAGGTGCAGCCAGCCGTGGATGACGTAGAGCGTGAGCTCGGCGCTGAAATCGCGGCCGTGGCGCCGGGCGTAGGCGCCGGCGGTGTCGGCGGAGACGCAGATCTCGCCGGCGGAGCCGAGCGCGGGGTCGCCCTCGAAGGTGATGACGTCCGTGGTGGTCGGGTCGGCGAGGAAGTCGGCATGCAAACGGGCCAGGGCCGGATCCGTCAGAAACACGAGTGAAAGTTCGCCCGGCGGACAGCCGCCGAGAAAGCGCGGGGCGTTCGCATCGAGCAGCGCGATGACGGCGGTGAGCGCGCGGCGGTCCAGCCGGAGCCGGGGATGGCGGTTGGCGATGGCGAGGGGACGCGCGGACATGCGGGGCGGCCGGTTCAGGCGTGCGACTGCAGGGCCGGGTTGTCCCCGGGCGGATTGGTCACGCGGGAATGCAGCATGTTGAGGAGCGTGAACGTGAAGCTGCTCTTGATCTTGGCGATCTCCTCAAAGGTCAGCGGGGCCTCGTCCAACTGTCCGTCGGCGATGCGGTCGCGGAAGATGGTTTCGATCAGTTCGCCCAGATGCTGCGGCGAAACCCGGCGCAGGTTGCGCGAGGCGGCCTCGATCCCGTCGGCGAGCGAGATGATGGCGCTCTCCTTGAATTGCGGCCGGGGGCCGTCGTAGCGGTAGGTGGTTTCCTCAACCACGGCCGGGGCGAGCCCGGGGGCGAAGGGGCTGGCAGTGCCGGTGCGGCTGCGGGTTTTGGCCCGCTGGTAGAAATAGGAGATGAGGGAGGTGCCGTGGTGCTGCTGGATGACGTCGATGATGGCGCGGGGCAGGTGGTGCTTGCGCGCGAGGTCCACGCCGTCCTTCACGTGGCTCTTGATGATGAGCGCGGAGAGCGCGGGGCTTTGCTCGTCGTGCGGGTTGGCCTGGTCGCGCTGGTTCTCGATGAAGTAACCCGGCTTGGACGTCTTGCCGATGTCGTGGAAGAGCGCGCAGACCCGGGAGAGCAGGGGGTTGGCGCCGATGGCGCTGGCGGCGTTCTCGGCGAGCTGCGCGACCACGAGCGAGTGGTGGTAGGTGCCGGGCGCCTCCAGCTGCATGAGGCGGAGGAGCGGGTGGTTGAAATCGGTGAGCTCGAGCAGCGTGATGTCGGTCGTGCGCTTGAACAGGGCCTCGAGGACGGGGAGGACGCCGACCACGATGATGCCGGTGAACACGCCGGAGACCAGGCCGGCGCCCATCTGCCGGAGCAGGATGTCCACGGAGAACTGGTCGGCCAGGCCGACGAGCAGCGCGAACAGCGCCACGGTGAGACCGCCGAAACCCGCGGCCCGCACCACGCGGCTGCGGCGGCGGACGTCGCGGCCGGCGAAGATGGCGACCATCGAGGCGAGGAAGGTGACCACCACGACGTCGAGCCGGTTGCCGTAGATGGCGCCGGTGAAGATGGAGATCAGCAGCGCCATGAAGATGCCGGAGCCGGCATCGATCAGGATGGCGACGACGAGCGGCGCCAGGGCGGAGGGGGCGACGTAGGGCAGGATGGAGGACCAGGCGACGTCCCGGGCGAAAAACTCCAGGGCCCCGAGCGAGTACACGGCGCGGACGAGGGCGAGGTTGAGGATGACGACGAGGGCGAGGAGGCCGAGCCGGCTGTTGCTCTGGAAGGTCTCGCGGTCCTCCAGGCGCACGTAGAAGACGCTGGCCAGCACCATGGCGAGCACGAGCAGGATGCGGCCGAAGAGCTGCAGGCCCTCGTCGCGCTGGGTGACGTGGTTCTCGCGCAGGAATTTCCGGTAGGCCTGGAGCATTTCATACTGCTCGGCGCTCACCCGCGTGCCGGGCTCGATGATGGCCTGGCCGCGGACGACGCTGACACTCACGGGCGCGACCGACCGGAGGGCTTCGCTTTGCCGCTGGGCGGTGGCGTCGCGGTCGAAGACAAGGTTGGGCTGGAGCCCGTGGCGCAGGAGGCGGAAGAAGGCGAGGCGGACGGCGCGCGGGACGTTTTCCGCGGACAGGTTGATGCGCAGGTAGGTGAGGGCCTCCTCGAGCGACTGCACCGGCCGCAGGGCGATGTCGCCGCCGGGTCGCACCAGTTGAAACACGGTGCCGCCCTCGGGATGGGCGAACCCGACCTCATGCACGCCCTCCTGGTAAATGTCCTGCAGGGCGGCGAGCCCGTGCTCAATGTACTCGGCGCGCAGGTCGGCGGGCACGGTAGTGAGCAGGGTGAGAACGTCCTCTATGCTGGCCCGGTAGGGTCCGCGGGCGTTGAAGGCGTCCACCATCGCGGCGAGGTCGGCCTGGCGGTCGGTGACCGCCGGGGCCTTGACGGGATGGGTCCGCTCATAGGCCGCCAGGTCGGAGAAGAGCCCGCGCAGGGCGGCCTCGAAGCGGTGGAGGGAGTCGAATTCCAGCCGGTAGACCGGCGGCACGCGGGTGCGCAGCTGCTCGCGGGCCAGCTGGGTGCGCTCGTCGCTCACATAGGTGAAGGGCGCGCTGGCGACGATGCGGACCGTGGCCAGCTGGTTGGGCAGCACCGGCAGGTGGTCGTTGGTGATGCCCACGGAACTGATGAGCACGATCGCGGCGACCGTGGTGATGAAGATCAGGACGGTGACCAGGCGGCTCTCCTCGATGAAATTCAGCGCCGCCGAGGGCTCGGCCGAACGGCGGACCTTCGGCCGGGTCAGCAGGGCTTGCAACTGTTCGCGGAAGGACATGGCGGGTGAGGGACGGGGGCGCCGGGCTAGGGCGTGTTTTCAAACCTGTTCCATCCGCTTGTCATTCTGAACGAAGTGAAGAATCCAGTGAGAGCCGATCGAGGGCTTCGATAAGCGTGCACTGGATTCGAGCCCTGTCGCCTGCGGCTCGGTAACTTCGCTACGCTCAGAATGACAATCATGGTGTAAAAGTGGTTAGCGTTTATCCCCGTTGCTGCCGATCGGATCCTTGTAGCGCTCGTAGGCCGCGATGATCTGCGCGACCAGCGGATGGCGGACGACATCCGCGCCGCTGAAGGTGTGGAAGTCGATGCCGGGCACGTGGGTGAGGATGTGCCGCACCTCGAGCAGGCCGCTTTGTTTCGAGCGCGGCAGGTCGATCTGGGTGATGTCGCCGGTCACGACCATGCGCGACTCCTCGCCGAGCCGGGTGAGGAACATCATCATCTGCTCGGGCGTGGTGTTCTGCGCCTCGTCGAGGATGATGAAGGCGTTGGAAAGCGTGCGGCCGCGCATGTAGGCCAGCGGGGCGATCTCGATGACACCTTTCTCGGTGAGGCGGGCGACGTCCTCGGGATCGAGCATGTCGTGCAGCGCATCGTAGAGCGGGCGGAGGTAGGGCAGGATTTTCTCCCGCAGGTCGCCGGGCAGGAAGCCGAGGGCCTCGCCGGCCTCGACCGCCGGGCGGGTGAGGATGAGGCGCTGGACCTCGTTCTTCAACAGGGCCGAGACCGCGGCGGCCATGGCGAGGTAGGTCTTGCCCGTGCCGGCGGGGCCGATGCCGAAGACGATCGGGTGCTTGAGCATCGACTGCAGGTACAGCTTCTGGCCGAGGGTCTTGGGGACGATGCTCTTGCGGTTGGTGGCGATGACGAGCGGTTCGGTGATGAGCTGGCGCAATGCGCCGCCCTCGCCGCGGGCGAAGGCCTCGACGATGCGGATGAAATCGGGCGTGCGGATAGCCATGCCCTGCGTGCGGGCGTCATTGAGGAAGTTGAACAGTTCCTCCGCACAGGTGATCGCCTCGGCCGGACCCTCCAGCTTCAGCCAGGCCTCGCGGGTGATGAGCTTGGCGCCTAGCGCCTGCTCGGCCTGCACCAGGTTCTCCTCATGGCCGGCGTAAAGCTGGTTGAGGTGGCGCGGACTGGGGAAATGCAGGGTTTTGGAAGGCACGGGGGGAATCGGGGATCGGAGATCGGAGTTCGAAGATAGGAGTTCGGAGAGGGGAGATCGGTGGCTACGAGTGTGAGCGAGTGGCGGAGGGGCAGGTTATGGGTAATGGGTCACGGGGAGGCCGCCAGTTCCCTGGCGGCGTCACTTAGCTTGGCCCAGGTTGTTTCCAGGGCCTGGGGCAGGGTGCGGGTCTGGCCGAGGACCGGCATGAAGTTCGTGTCGCCGTTCCACCGCGGGACGATGTGGGCGTGCAAGTGGGTGATGCTGCCGCCGGCGGCCGTGCCCAGGTTGAAGCCCACGTTGAAACCGTCCGGCCGGAGGGCGGCCGCGAGCACGCGCTTACCGAAGATGATGGCTTCCATGAGGTCGGCGCGTTCGGCCGGGTTCAGGTCCTCGATTTCCACGACGTCGCGGAACGGGATCGCGAGCAGGTGCCCGGGGTTGTACGGGAACCGGTTCATGATGAGGTAGGAATGACGTTGCCGGTGGACGATCAGGGCCGCGCGGTCGTCGCCCAGGGCGGGCAGTTCCGTAAACGGGCGCTTCATGCTGGCCGGGTAGCGCGGCGCTTCGATGTATTCCATGCGCCAGTAAGCGTGCAGTTGCTCCATCGTGAAAGGCGGAGAGCAAAACCCGCGTGGACGCCAAAGTCAAAGCCGGGCCTTGGCCTGGTCGGGTGGCGTTTTTATGTAACCACGGATTTCACGGATGGCACGGATGGAATCCCGATCAATCATCAGGGGGAAACAGAGGAAACGGAGATGAAACGACTAGCCGGAACCATGCAGCAGGAAACCACGATTGGACACGAAGAGACACGAAGGACTGGGAGTGGGCTTCTGTCCGAGACATGTATCCTGGTCACTGCATGATGCGATTTTCTGCACCACTCCCTGCCATCGATTCCCCTTCGTGTGCCTTCGTGTCCATTCGTGGTTCAATTGAATTGTTCCGGATTATGCCTCTGCTCCCTCTGTGTCCTCCTGCAATTAGGATAGGAACTCTCTCTCACGCAGGATAATAGAAAACATTTCTTCATCCGTGCCATCCGTGGAATCCGTGGTTGAAAATCAGGGCTTGCACCATGGTATGACGAACGTCATTCAAAGCGGTCCGTGCGTTATCCCACCACTCACAAACTGGCCACCCGGCGTCGCATCATCGCGGCGGCGAGCGCGGCGTTTCGGGAGCGCGGGGTGGATGCGACGGGCGTGGATGAAATCATGCGGCGGGCGGGGCTGACCCACGGGGGCTTTTACGCGCATTTTCACGACAAGTCCGAACTGGTTTCCGAGGCCTGCGCCGAAGCCTTTGCCGGTGCGGTCGTTAACCTGGAACGCATTGCGGCCCTGCCGAGTCCGGCCCGGCGGGCGCGGCTGCTGATCGACAGTTATCTTTCCCAGCGTCACCGCGACAACCGCGGCTCGGGCTGCCTGATCGTGGCGGTGGGCGCGGACATGGGCCGGCTCACCGGGGCAGGGCGCACGGGATACGCGGAGGGCTTTGCGCGCCACCTCGACCGGCTGGCCGCGGCCCTGCGGATGAATGATGACCCGGAGCGCAACCGCGATCTGGTCACCCACCTCATGAGTTCGCTGGTTGGCGCGCTCATCTTTGCCCGCGCCATGGACGACCCGGCCCGCAGCGATGCGCTGCTGGCCTCGTCGCGCCGGATGCTGCGGCGGGAATTCTGTTTGGAAACCGGATTGCGGAAACCGGATACCGGAGAGCTGAAACCCGCCGGCGAACCAAATTCCTAACACCTAACACCTAACACGTAACACCTAACACCCCTTCCACCTTACCATGAGCTTGAACTCCACCATCACCACCCAACAGCCGCGCCGTCGCGTCGTCATCACCGGCGTCGGCGCCGTCACGCCCTGCGGCAACACCGCCGCCGACACCTGGGCGGCCCTGGCCGCCGGTCGCAGCGGTATTGGCCGGATCACCCGGTTTGATCCCACGGGCTGCAACGTGCACATCGCCGGCGAGGTGAAGGGCTTCGAGCCAGCCCGGACCCTGCCGGTGCCGTTGCATCCGCGCGGACCCGGCGGTGAGCCGCTCAACCACGCACTCAGCCAGAAGGATGTGAAGAAGTTCGGTCGCTTCACGCACCTCGGGGCCTCGGCTGCGGTGGAGGCGTATGCCGATTCCGGTCTGGATGCGCACCGGGCGACGCTCAATCCCGAGCGTCTGGGGGTGAACCTCGGCGTCGGTTTGGGCGGCCTGCCGGAAATGGAGGCGATGCACGACACGTGGAAGGCCGGCGGCTACCGCAAGATCTCGCCATTTTTCATCATTCAAATCGCGCCCAACCTGCTCGCCGGCCAGGTGAGCCTGATTCTGGATTTTCGCGGACCCAACATGAGCGTGGCCTCGGCCTGCGCCACCAGCGGCCATGCCATCGGCGAGGCCGCGGCGGCCGTCGCCCGCGGCGATGCGGATGTGATGATCGCCGGCGGCGCGGAGTCCACCGTGACGCCGCTCGCCATCGGTGCCTTCGCCCAGATGCGCGCGCTCTCGCAGCGCAACGACGCGCCGGAGCAGGCCTCGCGGCCCTACGACAACGACCGCGACGGCTTTGTGCTCGGCGAGGGCTCAGTGGTGTTTGTGCTCGAGGAATACGAGCAGGCCGTGAAGCGCGGCGCCCGGATTTATGCCGAGGTGCGGGGCTACGGCGCCACGGCCGACGCCTATCATCTTTCCTCGCTGGCGCCGGGCGCCGAGGGTTCGGCCCGGGCGATGAGCCTCGCGCTCCAGCGCTCCGGGCCTGGCGGCGACCGACATTGACTACGTGTCGGCGCATGCCACCTCCACGCCCGGCGGTGATGGCGAGGAAGCCGCGGCGATCGCGGCCGTGTTTGCGGACAACAAGGCCAACCTCCACGTGAGCGGCGTCAAATCGATGACCGGCCACCTCCTGGGTGGCGCGGGCGCGATGGGCACGTTTGCGGCCGTGATGGCCATCCATGACGGCCTCGTGCCGCCGACGATCAACCTCGCAAACCTCGATCCCGTGTGCGCCGCGACCGGCCTGAATTTCACGCCCAACACCGCGGTGCGCAAACCCGTCCGCGCGGCCCTGGCCAACAGCTTCGGCTTCGGCGGCACCAACGCGTCCATTGTGGTGGCTAAGGTGTGAGCGCAGTGGAACCATCGTCGGTCGAGTTCCCGTGAGATTCCGACATCACGAACTGCCGTTTGTTGTAGGGCGGGGTCTCCGAACCCCGCCATGTTTGAATTGAGCTCGCGTGAGCAGTGGTGGGCACTCGCTCGCTCGTTAAGGCGGTTCGGAGACCCCGCCCTACAACCATCGCGGAGGACGGCCATGAGTGCCCGCCTATTCGAAGCCGCCACCCGCGCCGGCATTCCTCTGCCGCCTCCGCCGCATGACGATGCCTTGCTGGCCGGGCTCGCGACGCGCGTCTTCTGCCATCCGCTGCGGGGCCGGCGGCCGCCGCGCGAGGACGGCTACCTGGCGGCGGCGCGGCGGGTTCCATTGCCGGCACCGGCCGGTGAACTCGCGGCCTGGCAATGGGGCGACGACGCCCGGCCGCTGGTGCTGCTCGTGCACGGTTGGGAGGGTCGCGGTTCGCAGCTGGGTGCCTTCGCCGCGCCACTTGTTAGCGCGGGTTTCAAGGTGGTCGCCTTCGATGCGCCCGCGCATGGCGACTCGCCGGGGGAGGAGACGAACATCCGCCTGCTGACGGAAGCGCTGCAGACGGCGGTGCGGCTGTATGGACCCCTGCATGCGGTCATCGGTCATTCGTGGGGTGCCGCCGGGGCGGCCCCATGCTGGCGGCGCAGGGGGACGTCCCGCGGTGCATGGTGCTGCTGGCCCCGCCGCTCTGGCAGAAGGGCCGCGTGGAGCGGACGGCGCGCCGGCTGGGCCTTTCGGACGAGGCCCAGGTCCTGTTCCTCGAGAAAGTGCGGCAGCGCGTGGGGTGGACTTACGAGCAGATGGACATGCGTCCCGTGGCCCGGAGCGCGCCGTGTCCGCTGCTGGTGTTTCACGATCCCGGTGACGAGGACACGTCCTTTGCGGATTCGCAGGAATTCACCACCCTGTGGACGGGATCGCGGTTGGTGCCGTGTCCGGGCCGCGGGCATTACCGGCTTCTGGTCACCGCCGAGGTGATCAACGAGGCGGTGCGGTTTATTAAAATGTAGGGCGGGAATTCCGATCCCCGCCTTCCTCCCGCGCTGGAATCCAATCTTTCTCTTTCCTCTTTATCTTTATCTTTCGTCAGGACGTATCCGCCGATTCTCAAGGCAGGAGAAAGAGAACGAGAAAGAGGAAAGAGAAAGATTGGGCCCCGAGAAACTGTGGAAGAAAGGCGGGGATCGGAATCCCCGCCCTACAGCTCCTGACCGAAATCGGCGCGCACGTAGAGTTGCTCGACCTTCTGCCGGGCCCAGGGGGTGCGGCGGAGGAACTGCAGGCTGGATTTCACGCTCGGGTCGTGGGTGAAGCAGCGGATGGTGATGCGCCGGCCGAGTTCCTCCCAGCCGTAATGGGCGGCGAGGCGGGTGACGATCACCTCCAGGGTGACGCCATGCAGGGGATCCTTGGAGTTGTTCACGTGCGTCGGCTCAGCTTCACTGCGACGCGCAACGTGCCGCTCTGGCCGCGCTGGCGGATGGTGAGGCGGGGTTGGGTGTCGCCGTGGCGGAGGCCGAAGCGCACGAGTTCGCGGCGGAGCTCGTCGATCGCGCGGCGCTCGGGATTCATCAGCGGCAATTGTTCAACCAGTGCCTCGGTGCCCGGCGGAATGGTGATCTCCACCCGGCCGCGCCGGCCCTCGATGATCACCTGGTCGCCTTCGCGGCGCATGGGCAGCGGGGTGGTCCAGTGGAAGACCACGCCCTCGCCCTGGGCGACGGCCCACTCGTCGGTGATGACGAGCCGGTCGGGCGTCGGCGAATCCCAGGTGCGCTGCCATTTGTTGAACCAGCCCTCCCAGCCGGCCGTGGCGTCCATCGTGGCGTGGAAGGAGGTCTCGTCGCCGCGCCCCCGGGCGTGGATGTTCGCGTTGATCGGGTTGCTGGGCTTGGGCCGCAGGCCGAGCGACCAGGGCGTGAGCATGTTGTGGCGCTGCGCGGTCTTCAGCTCCTCGACGAGCGGGTTGCTGTAGTCCACCACGCCGAAGTCCTGGGCGAACGAGTCGCCGGCGAATTCGAGCACGAAGTTGCCCTTGTCCTCGTGGGTGTGGCCGGCGCCGGCCTTGTTGCCCATGAGGAACAGCTTCACGATCTCGCCGTCGAGGCGCCGGACGGAGCTGGTCATGCCGGTGTCGGGCATTTCCACGAACGGACGCAGCGGTGGCCCCTCCTTCGGGATGTCGCCCGACATGCTCATCGCGAGCAGCGAGGGGGCGGCGCCGGCGCGGTTGAGCTGCTTGCGATAAATGGTGACCCAGTGGCTGTCCGGCTGGTGGGCGGCGAGGAACGCGAGCGCCTCGGGGAAGGCGTACATCGCATCGCAGATGAGGATGATGTCCTGCGCGTCATCGGTCGAACAGAGCACCTCGGCCATCAGCGCGGTCTTCCTCATCTGCTCGGGCATGAGCTCCTGCAGGGACTTGCCCCGGGCGCGGGCGTAGAGGTGCAGGGCGACAAAGGCCTGGCGGGCGACCCACGTGAAGTAGGTCGGACCCTCGACGTAGCCGCCGTCGGGCAGGAGCACGTTGTTCAGGTTTTCCAGCAGGTCCTTCGCCGCGAGGTCGGTGTAGGGCGTGACCCGCGAGGGGTTGGGACGGGCATGGGCCTCGCAGCGTACGGGCATCGTGCGCTCGAGCAGCAGGTAGCCGAGGATGCGGCCGGGGGCGAACCACGCGAGCTGGTTGCAGTGGAAAAGGTATTCCCACCACCACGTGTTGAAGTTCAGGTGGCCGAGGCCTTCCTCCGCGATGCGCCGCAGGACCAGCTGGCGGCCGACCTCGGTGAACCATTCGCCGCAGAGGTCGAGGATGAGGGCGCATTCGTAGACGCAAATCGACTGGGTGAAGCTGCGCTGCTCCCAGGTGCTGCCCGGCATGTAGCAGACGAAGCTGTCATCCCAGCGCTCGAAGTGAACGAGGCTGATGGCGAAGCGGGCGGCGAGGCGGCAGAGGTGGGGGTCCTTGAACAGCATGCCGGCCTGGGCGGCGTTGGCGCCGTGGATCGTGACGACCTTGTTGTGATCGCGTTCGCGCCGGAGCGTGTTGGAGCTCCAGATGTAGACGTGCTGGCCGATCAGCGCCTCGGGCCGGATCGCCGCGGCCTCGGTGCCGGCATCGCGCAGGGCACCGGCGGCCGGGGAATCAGCGAACTCGCGCCGCGCGGCCTCCAGTTCCGCGTCGGTGAGGAGCAGGCCGTGGGCGGGCTTGAAGGACGGCTTGAAATCCGCCGGCTGCAGGTACTTTTCCCAGCGCTCGTCGTAACCCTGCCACTGGGCGAGGTGGGCGGGGAGCCGGGTGGTGCTCTGGAGCATCATCCAGTAGATCCAGGCGTTGCCCGGCCCGACCTTGGGGTAATGGGCCTCGATCGTCAGCGACTTGATGCGCCTGGCGCCATCGAGCGGCAGCCACTCCTCGTGCTTGATGGAACCAAAGGGTTCGCCGCGGCGGTGGCGCGGTCCGGCGTCGGTCTCGGCGTGCAGCGTGTAATAGCCGCCCTCGGGAATGACCGCGTTGATCAGCAGCCGGTCGTACGCGGAGCAATCGAGATCGTACTCGCGGTGGAAACGCACCACGCGGTGGTCGGCGGCGGGCTTCTCCCAGGCCCACTGGACCCAGATCCAGTTCTGCCAGAACTTGAAGCCGGTGACGCCGTCGCCGGTGACGGTCCACTGCTTGAGTTCGCTGATCTGCGGATCATGGAACGCTTCAAAGACGGCCTCGGCGCTGTTGATGGGAGTGACTTTCATGGGGAAGGGTTGCCTGGGGACGGTGACAGGCGAAACCCGCAACGGGTATTTGGCAACGCCTCAGGCGCACGGAGTGGTTCTACGTGTAGTTGGGCCGGGAGCGCGACCGCCCTCGGTCGCAATTGTGAGAGGCCGGACAAGGCTGGGAACGAGAAAGATTACGAGAAAGAGAACGACCGGATCATACTCGTTCTCGTAATCTTTCTCGTTCTCGCTGCCGGGATGATTTCGTGGAATTGCGACCGAGGGCGGTCGCGCTCCCAGGGGTGGCTTTCTACAGATAGGCGGCTGGGTGGTTTGCGTGACTGGTGGCTTGATCGCAGTCTACGGGCCTCAAGTTCACCTGCCATGCCTGATATTTTCTTCTGGTGCCCTGCGTTGCGTTGGTTGTTCGCCTTTGGCTTGCTGGCGGTGCCTATGATGTCCGCGACCGCACCCGGAGCGCTGGCCGGCGATGCCGCGATTTCGCTGACCGAACTGGAACCGGTGTCGAATTGGCAGGAGTCCGGGGCGCTGGCGCTCGACCGTAGTGTCGGCTGCACGCCGCTGCAGATCGGCGGCCGCACCTTCGAACGCGGGCTCGGCACCCATGCCCGGAGTGAGATTGTCTACGAACTGGACGGAACGGTTGGGCGGTTCGAGGCTTGGGTCGGCATTGATGCGTCCAAGGCGAATTCCAGTGTGGCGAGTGTCGTCTTCAAGGTCGTGGTGGATGGCCGCGAAGTGTTCGACAGCGGGGTGATGCGCGGCTCCACGCCGGCACAAAAGGTCAGCGTGGACCTGGCCGGAGTGCGCGAGTTGAAACTTTTGGTCACGGATGCCGGTGACGGCAGCAAGGACGACTATGCCAACTGGGCCGATGCGGTGCTGATCGGGGCAAAGCCGGTGTCGCGACGGTCAACGACCGCGGTCGCGCGCCATGAAGTGCAGGCGCCCGGCCTGCGCATTGAGCTCTCGGAGCGCGGTGAAATCGTGGGGGCCAAGATTGGCGACGGGCAGGCGTCCCGCGCCATCCGCAGCGGCACTTCCCTCGATCAATGCGCGGATACCGGTCCGGTCACGGCGCGGAGCCTGGCGAATGGCGGAGTGGAATTCACCCGGCAGGTCGTGAGAAAAACGACCGGGCAGCACGCCAGAATCACCGAACGGTTCCGTCCAACCGCCGACAGCATCCGCTGGGAGATCGAGGTTGAGAGCGCGGATCCGGCATGGAGCACGGGCATCAGGACCTGGCTCGACTGGCCGGAGACGACCCGGACCACGCGTTACTGGACCGTCTGGGACGACCCCGAGCAGCGTCACGACACGTGGCGCGATCCGCTGATTCCGCAGCCGTTTGCCACGCGCCGCCTCTGGTACGGGGCGGCGCCGTGGAATGGAGAGGAGCGGATTGGCGGGGCCTCACAATCTCGCGGCGCGGTTTTCCGTGCCGCTGCTGACCCTGTTGGAACCGGAGTCGGACCTTGGCCTCAGCCTCGTGCTGTCGCCGGAGGACACCCTGCGCGAGGTGGCGCTCGATACGCACCGCGATGGCCGCTTTGCCTTCACGCGCGGTGCCCACCGGCTGGGCGAGGGGCGGGTGGTCAAGTTTGCCATGGACCTGGTGCCCGGGGCGGGCGACTGGCGCGGCGGCCTTGGCTGGATGACGCGGCGCTACGCGGCGTATTTTGATCCGCCGGTGCCGGCGGTGGATGAGCTGTCGGGCCTCGGTGCGTACTCCGATTGGCCGCGCGAGTTGGATGTGGAGCGCCTCCGGCGGATGAGCTTCAAGGTGAACTGGGCGGCCAGTTACGACTTTCCCTACATGGGCATGTTTCTGCCGCCGACCGGCGAGCACGAGCCGTACCGCCGCATCGTGAAGGGCAACCTCATCACGCTGGCCGGCATGCGCGAGGCGGCGCGGCGCTGGCGCGAGATGGGGTTTCCGCTGCTCAGTTATTTCAACGTGACCGAGTTCGGGGCGAAACCCGGCACGCCCGAGGGCGTGGATCCCGCCCTCAGCCCCGCCGACCAGTGGAAGAACGGCAACAATTTCCTCTTCGAGGTCATCCCCGATGCCGTGCTGCGCATACGCACCGGCGAGACCTTCGGCTCGTGGGAAGGCAGCATCGTGACCGATTGCGGCGGGCCGAAGTACCGGGAATTTCTCTTGGACCAGGCCCGTCGCCATGTGAGCGAGCTGCCCGACAGCTACGGCATCTGCATTGACCGGCTGGACTGGCTGCGGGTGTACAACTTCCACGCCGATGACGGGGTCAGCTGGGTGGACGGCCAGCCGGCACGTTCGCTGTATGACTCGTGGGCGGAACTGATGGAGCGGATGGGTCCGATCTTCCATGACTCCGGCAAGTACATCTTCCTGAACATGCTGATCAACCGCACGGAGATGATGCGCCACGGCGATGCGGTTTATCACGAGCACGGTGACTGGCCCTGGGAGGTGAATGCGGCGGCCCTCCAATGCGTGTACAAACCCTGCCTTGTCTGGACGCACAGCGAAAAGGACCTGCAGCCCGATCCCGACGCCTATTTCCAGCGGCACCTGCACCTCGGCATTTTCCCGACCGCGCCCGTGCCGGGCAACGACCACACCATCACGCCGTCGCCCGAGGTGGATCGCTGGTATTTCGATTATGGTCCGCTGTTCGCGGCCCTCCGCGGCAAGAAATGGATCCTGGTGCCGCATGCGGTGACCGTCGCCGGCGGGGTGGCCAAGGCCAATCTGTTCGCGGTGCCCGGCGGCTATGTGGTGCCGGTGACCTTTGGGGGCGCGGCTACGGTTGCGAAGGTGAGTCTGCGTTTGCCGGTTGTGGCTGCGACGGAACTCACCGCCGAGGTCATGCATCCCGGCAGCGATGCGATCGTGCCGGCGAAATGCATCCGCGGCGATAATGGGTGGCAGTTGGATGTCCCGCTGCAGCGCGGGTGTGCAGTGGTGCGGATTAAGGTGGGTGAGTGATGTAGGGCGGGGATTCCGATCCCCGCCTTGTATTGGGTGGCTACGAGCGTGAGCGAGTGTACCAAACCCCACTCGCTCACGCTCGTAGCTACGGAAGGCGGGGTTCGGAGACCCCGCCCTACAACTTCACTTCAGCACCAGCTTCACCTCGACGCGCAGCGTGCCGCTGCGGCCGGGCTGGCGCAGCGTGAGGCGGGGCTGGGTCGGCGCGTGATTCCAGCCGAAGAGGCTGCCGTGCTGCTGCGCGGCGACGGAATCCAGGCGCCGGTTGCTGGCGCCATGATAGACCGTGTCGACGCTGCGCCGCCGCGGATCGAGCAACTTCAGTTCTTCGAGCACGACCTCCACGCCGGCGGGGATGAGCAATTCGGCGCGGGCGCGGCTCCCCTCGATGATGATCCGGTCGCCTTCACGGCGAATGGGCAGACGGGTGGTCCAATGGAATTCCACCCCGCGGCCCTGCGCGACGGCCCACTCATCGGTGATGACAAACGAATCCGGGGTCGGTGAATCCCAGGTGCGCTGCCATTTGCTGAACCAGCCCTCCCAGCCGGGCGTGGCGTCCACGGTCGCGTGAAACCGCGTGGCGTCGCCGGACCCGATGGGCCTGATATCGGCGAAGATCGGATTGGCGGGGCGGGGCCGCTCGGCGTCGCTCCAGGGCGTGAGCATCGTGTGCCGCTGCGCCTGCTTGAGCATGTCGGTCACGGGATTGGCGTAGTCGAGCACGCCGAAATCCATGGCGAAACTGTCGCCGGCGAATTCGAGGACGAAGCTGCCCTTGTCCTCATGCTGGTGGTCGCCGCCGGACCGGTTGCCCATGATGAAGAGTTTCACCCACTCGCCCCGATGGCGCCGCACGGAGCACATCATGCCGGTTTCGGCCATGTCGCAGAAGGGTGACAGCGCCGGACCCTCGGCCGGAATGTCGCGGTCGAGCCGCAGGGGCAGGAGCATCGGCGCGGAGCCGGCGCGGCGCATGGACTTGCGGTAGATGGTGACCCAGTGCGACCGCGGCATCAGCCAGGCGAGGAAGGCGATGCCCTCGCTGACGGGGAACATCGCATCGGCGACCAGAATCATGTCCTGGTGGTCGTCGGTCGAATAGAGCATCTCGGCGAGCCGGTCGGTGCGCAGCAGGGCGGGGGCGATGAGCGAACGCGGGTCGAGTCCGCGGCCGCGGGCGTAGAGCGTGGCGCCGAGGAAGGCCTGGCGGGCGGTGTACGTGAAGTAGGAGACGCCCTCGAGGTAGCCGCCGTCGGGCAGCAGGCACTTGGCGAGGTTGTCCTGCAGGTTGGCCCAGGCCTGGTCCGTGTGCGGGGCGACGCGGGAGACCTCCGGCTTGGGGTACGGCGCGCAATGCGCCGGCATGGTCTGCTCCAGCAGCAGCAGGCCATAGATGCGGGCGGGGGAAATCCACGCGAGCTGGTTGCCGTAATAGGTGTATTCCCACCACCACGAGGCCATGCACATCGTGCCGTGGCCTTCGGTGGCGATCCGCTTCAGGATCAGGTCGCGGCCGAGCGGGGTGAACCACTCGCCGCACAGGTCGAGAATCAGGGCGCAGTCCCACGTGGCGATGGCCTGGACGTGTCCGCGCTGGTCCCAGGCGCTGCCCGTCGTGTGGGCGAAGAAACCGTCCTCCCAATGCGCGCAATGCGCCATGCTGAGGGCGAAGCGCGCGGCAAGTCGGCAGAGACTCTTGTCCTGCCACAGCAGGCCGGCCTGCGCGGCGAGCGGGCCGTGGAGCGAGAGCATGTGGTTGTATTCCCGTTCGCGGCGCAGGTTGTTCTGGCTCCAGTAATTCATGTGCTCGCCGATGAGGCTCTCGGGCCGCACCGTCTGCGCATAATCCGCTCCGGCGCGCAGTTCGGCCGTGGCCGGTGACGACGCGAATTCACGGCGCACGGCCGCGAGTTCGTCGGCGTTGATCAGCAGGCCGTAGGTGGGCTGGAACGAGGGTTCGAAGTCCGCCGGCTGGAGGTATTTCTCCCAGCGATCGTCGTAGTTGGACCACTGGGCGAGATGGGACTTGAGGCGGCCGGTGTGTTGCAGGCCGAACCAGAGCAGCCAGCCGGAGCCGGCGACGGGCCGTGAGTTCCGGATCTCGACGGTCAGGGAGAGGAGGCGTTTCGCGCCGTCGAGTGGCAGCCATTCCTCGCGCCGCTTGGCGCCGGTCGGTTCACCGGTGCGCCGGCGCGGGCCGGCGTCGGTTTCGGCCGCTATCGTGATGACGCTGTCCTCGGGGAGATTGATGCACACGAGCAACCGCTCGTACTCTGAACAGTCGAGGTCCTCGTAACTCCGCCGCATGCGCAGGACCAGTCCGTCGGGGGCGGGTTTTTGCCATTGGACCGTGTAGAAGGCCCAACCCGCGGCCTGGCTGAGGCCCGTCGCGCCGGGGGCCTCGAACGTCCAGGCCGTGACTTCGCGCAGCTGAGGATCATAGAACGGCTCGAAGATCGCCTCCGCGCTGTTGATGGCGGTGAGATGCATGGTGCTTAGCGGAAGCGCATGCGCACCGGCATGGCAATGCAGCAACCGAGCGGGGGTGTTCTACGTGTAGGGTGGCGATGGTGTCACGATTGCGAGCTGTAGGGCGGGGATTCCGATCCCCGCCATGCTTAATGTAGCGACGAGCGTGAGCGAGTGGACGAACAACCACTCGCTCACCCTCGTAGATACGAATTGCGGGCATCCTCCTTTGCCGTGGGTACGGAATGGCGGGGTTCGGAGACCCCGCCCTACAGCCCAACCCCTCAGCCCTTCCAGGCGTGGACGGTCTCGATCATCGCGATGACGTTTTCGGGCGGGGTGCCGGCCTGGATGTTGTGGCAGGAACTGGGGATGTAGCCGCCGCCGGCGCCGAGGGTTTCCAGGCACGTGATCACTTCGCGGCGGACGTCGTCCACGGTGCCGAAGGGGAGCACCTGCTGGTTTTCGACGCCGCCATGGAAGACGACCTGGCTCCCGAAGTCGCGCTTGAGGCCGGCGCGGTCCATGCCGGGGCAGATGTGCTGGATGGGATTGAGCAGATCAATGCCGCAGTCAATGAGGTGGGGGACGAAGGGCCGGGCGGCGCCATCGGTATGGAAGAGCACTTTCTTGCCGTGGCGGTGGACGAGTTCCACCCAGCGGCGGAGCCGGGGCTTGAGATGCCGCACATAGGCGGGGGTGGAGATGAGCTGGCTCTCCTGCGTGCCCATGTCGTCGGAGATGAAGACGATGTCGATGAGGTCGCCGAGCTCCGTGAGGTAGCGCTCGAGCATCCGTGTCTGGACGGCTTCGATGCGGTCGAGGCCGGCGTCGAGAAATTCGGGCTCGGCGATCACGTCGACCAGCGCGTTCTCCATGCCGCGCATGTGGCAGTAGATCTCGAAGTGCGAAATCCACGGCCCGATGGTGGCGAAGCCGAACTCGCGGGCGCGCTGCGCCTGCTGGCGGGCGGCGGCGTATTCGAACCCGGCGGGGTCCGGCCACAGGGTGTAGCTGTCGAGTTGAGCCGGGGAATCGTAGCGCGCGAGCGGGCCCTCGCCGAATTCCTGGTAGGTGGCGAGGCCGGACTGCACGCGGTGGGTGGGGACGCCCCACAGGTCGTGGCCGTCGCTGGCGTTGGGGTCGAACTTGTCGGAGCCGTAGCCGGGAAAGACCCAGGCGATCTTGTCCACGCCGAGCTTCCGGTAGAGGGCGTATTCATCCTGCTCGCCCAGATGGGCCATGAGCGACGCCAGCACCTCCGGCGTGAGCCAGACATCAACCGGGATGCGGTCGACGGGCTGGCGGTTGATGGTGGCGAGGAGGCGTTCGTGCGAGGTCATGGATGCGGATGATGACAACGAGGGAAATCAATCGGCGCAAGCGGTCAGGACAATGGATGATGCGGGATTTGATCAGCTGCAAAAAGCGCAGAAATCTGAATGGCCGATGACGCGTCCGAGGCGCCGATAGGCGCGCGGAAGACCATGCGTGGCAGGACCTTGTTTTTTCGCTTATTCTTTGCGGCCAGGATGCCTTGGTCCTTTCCGTCAAAACCACGCGGCCCTTTCTGCTGCCTCCGGTTCAAGCTTCCCGGCTACAGTTGGGATTGGAATTTGACCCGCACCGGGCCGAGGAGGCCGGAAGGGAGCAACGGGGAATCCTTGGTGTAAGGCTCGTGGGTGGACCAGGTACGGCGGTCGGGCTTGGGCAGGTGCTGGTCGCCGATGAGGCGGTTCACGAGGAGGTTGGTGACGGCGATTTCGAGAGTGTTACGTCCCGGCCGGATCGTGCCAGTGACGTCGATCACATACGGCGGGTGCCAGAGCAGGCGGAGGGGGCGGCCGTTCAGGGTGATGCCGGCGAATTTTTCCACGCGGCCGAGATCGAGGATCGCACGCTGGCCGGTGGTCAGACCTTCGGCCGGGACATCAAACCCGACCGAGTAGGTGGCCGTGCCGGAGAAGAACCTGATCGCGGCCTCGGAATGATCGGACCAAGAGGTGAGGGCATTCCCTCGGAATGGTTGCGGTTCAGTGGGGAAATGTACCGTCCACGGCCCGGTGAGTGATAACGGCGTCGGCGAAACTGGCACGATCCGGCGGTGTTCCCGGCCGGCGGCGGTGGTCAGCACGTAGGCGCCGGCAGCCGGCTCGTGCAACGCGGTCAGCGGCACAGGTTTTCCGTCGCGCGTGACTGCGACCACGGCCTCGGGCGAGGCGGGGTGGCGGAACACGACGAAGACCGAGCCCAACGTGGACAAGTGCAGCGGCAGGGTGGTGCGGCCATCATGCTGCACATAGGAACTCACTTGGGTGATCTCGCCGGTCTCGGCGTCCCAGAGTGCCGGTGCCTTGCCGGAGACGCGGAATGAAGCCGACACGTTGACGGCGGCCGGACCCTGGTTGGAGATGAAATAGATCTCGGTGTCGCCGTCACGCCGGTGGATGCAGTCGAGATTCGCGCCGGTGCTGCGGTCGTAGTCGAAATCCCGGACATCGAGGATGGATGCGAGCGGACGGCCCCACACGACGCGGCCCAGACCAAAGCGGTTTTCGGTGACTTGAACGCCGTCTACCGCTCCCCAAACCTCCCCGCCGATGCGGCGCACTTCCGACTCGTCCCGCGGGTGTTCGCCCAGGCTCGGCGAGCCGATGGGCCGGGGTCCGTAGACCGTGGCGCCGGCGGCGACGAGGTCGCGGAGCTTGCGGGTCACGGGCAGCGTGAGTTCGGGCCAGTCGGGCAACACGAGCACGGCATAGCTCATGCCGTCCGGGAGGACGATGCGGCCGTCACGCACCTGCATCCGTTGCAACAGGCCCTCGGCACTGCAGCCGCCGTAGTCGTAGCCGGCGGGTAGAATGGCGCGCAACCTGGCGTCGTCGGGTCCGGGCAGGTCGTTGGGCGTATCCTCGCCGACGAAGAAATTCACGTCGGCGACAGGGAGGCCGCGCTGGAGCAGGAACTGGCAGCGGGCAATGTAGCGCAGCCACGGCGGGCCGGCGACCTCGAGCCAGCCGTTGGTGCGTTCAAAGTGCGAGCCGTACATGAGCAGGGTGAGGCCCGGGACCCGGTCGGGCCAGGGCTGGTGCACGGAGGTGTGCAAGATGAACTGGTTGATGCCGGCGGCGAAGTAATGGTCGCCGAAGGACTTGAGGGTGGCGGGGGATTCCTGCCAGTTGCATTCCTCGGGCGAACTCGTGAACGACTCGGCGGCGACGATGCGCTGGCCGTAGAGCTGCGCGGAGGCGGCGGCCTGCTTGGCGTCGCTGGAATCGTGCAGCCGGCCGAGCCAGAACTCGCCCATGGGGACGTCCACGCGTCCCTTCGTGGCAAAGGCGTCGACCACCGTCGGGCCGGCATGGCCGGGGGCCTCGGCGTAGAGTTTCAAGCCGGCGCGATGCGCCAGTTCCGCGAAGGTGCCGTAGTGGTTTTCGACGACCAGTTCCGAGATCGTGCGTCGCACGTCGAAAAGGAAGCGGGTGCTGGACTTGGCGTCGCCGACGATGCGGCCGGTCATCACCGGCAGCCAGCGCCGCGGGTCGTAGCCCCGGCGGCGGGCGAACTCGCCGGCAAACCGGGGCGTCCAGTTCTGCGTGAACATTTCCCAGCTATCCATGAGCAGGTTGTTCAACACCGGGCCGGCGAGCGGACCGGCGGCGGCGATGATCTTGGCGGGGCCGTCGGCGAAGAACTGTTCCACGGCGGCGCGGTCGAGTTTGTCCACCTCGAGTCCGCCGGAGCCGGCCATGGAACCGCTGCGGTTCTTGAGTCCCATGGGCGCGTGACCGAGGCGAAGGATGGTCCAGTCGCCGGTCGGGACGGTCCAGTCGAGCGTCCCGTCGGGCCGCAGGCGGTCGGTGAGATCGAGCAGGCGGTCGGGATCGATGGCGGCGGTTGGGGAAACGGGCACGGGCTCGGCCGCCGGCACGAGGGCGGGCACGACGGCAGTCTGGATTTCCCAGTGATCGAGGCGGGCGCGGGAGCTGAGGTGGAGTTCGGCGGGCTGCAACTGCCGGGCGAAGGCCATCGCGGAGGTGAAGACGAAACGGAAGTGCCGGGCGCGGGTTTCCGGCAGCGCGGTCGTGCAGGGGGCGAAACGGTCCCAGAGGGTGATGCGGGCCAGCGGTTGCACGGTGCGCCAGGTGGCGCCGTCGTCGCCATACTGCAGTTCGCCGGCTTGGGGCCAGTTGTTGCCGGTGCAGGCGAGGAAGACGGAGCGCACGGTGACGGGCGCCGCGAATTCATACGCGATCCAGACCGGCTTGGACGGCGTGGGATTGGGCAGCGTGATGGAGGAGTTGCCATCGCGGTCGCAGAGGACGGCGGGATTGGCGACCGGTGCGCTGGTGGTGATGCGCAGCGGGACCGGATCGGCGTCCGCCTCGGCGGGCGGCATGGGGAAGGCGATGACGGCGATGTCGCGGTAATGCTCGGCGAGGTTGGCGGGCTCGATGCCGAAGAAAGATTTCGGCGGCGTGGGCGCGCCGGGGTCGTTGAGGAAGCCGTAGCGCACGGCCGGTCGCGGCACGGTGCCGGTGAACCGGGTGTCGCCGGTCACGCGCGTCTCGCTCCAGACCACGTGTTGCATGCCCTGGTCCGGGGTGACGCCGGGGCCGCCGGAGACGCTGCAGCCGGCGTTGTTGAGGAAACCGACGTCGAGCCCCAGCCGCTGCGCCTCGGTGGCGGTGTGGCGGATGAGGTCGAACCATTCCGGCGAAAGATAGGCGGCCGACGGGGTGATGAACCGCTCGGTGTCCTCGTTGCGCAGCGCGGCGTAGAAGATCTGCACCCCGCCGATGCCCGCGTGGGACATCGCCTCGAGGTCGGCGGTGATGCCCTCCTTGGTGACGGCCTCGTTCATCCAGTGCCACCAGGTCTTCGGGCGCGCCTCCGGCGGAGGCTGGCGGAAGCCGGCTTCGAGCGGATCGGGTGCGGGCGCCGGCGTACCGGCGTGAAGGCCGGCGCACGCGAGGAGAAGGGAGATCTGGAGAAGCGGGCGCATCTGGGTATGGCGGGACTGAGGTAGCTACGAGCGTGAGCGAGTGGATCGGGGATTAGGGGATCATGTAGGGGCGCAGCTTGACTGCGCCCTGCTTGGCGCTCACCGGCCGCGGTTGCGGCAACGGGCGCACACAAGGTGACGCCCCTGCATGCCATGGTGTTTTTTCCTGAGTTCCAGTGTTCCGGATTATAGTCAGGCATGAGGGCTTTACTTCACCACGTTCCGCAGGGCAGGCGCATGGGCGGGCAGAGGAGACTGTGCAGGCATCCTTTCGCATGAGCAGCCGTGCATGGCAACCCGGCAGCCGCGGGGCTTCGTTCTACGTGTAGTTTGCCGAGGCAGGCCAATCGATCCTTGGATGAACCGCAGATCATTAAAGTGATCGAGCCCCGCAGATTGTTCTTTTGCGCCTTTTACGGCCATTCCTTCCGGGATTTGGTCTGCCTTTTCCGATAATTCATTGGGTAGCCACAGATGAGTACAGATTGGGACACAGTCAGGAGGCCCTGATTCTCCGCTCGCCCGCGCACGGCACTTCACTAACATCTGCCCCATAAGTCATGGCCAAGCCCATCACCATCCTCCGCCAGAAGGCCGCGGCCTGCGATCAGGGTTTCCCTCGCGCCACGCCGGTCTGCTGCGGTCTGGACAACCAGCGGGCGAGCCAAGGCCCATTGCCGCGAAAAAACTAATCATGCTTGTGGTTCTCGCCGTCGGCCTGTGCTCCGACGTGTTTGCCGGTGAAGGGAAAGCCTATCCGCAGATATCCTTCGTGCTCCCCGGCAAGGGAGATTCCACCGTAAGCCGGGATCAGTTTGTGATCCTGGTGGTGGAAGGAGCCTTCATCAGCCATGAGAAAAGTCCGATCCCGAGCGGTGGCGTGGTGGCCTATGTGGACAACGCCCTCAAGGCCCAGGACGCCACCTACATCGGCCTGCACATCCGGGAGGGCGTCAAATATGGCGACGTGGTCCGGGCGCTGGATGCCTGCGGCAGACGACCGCTAGAGCATCGGTCAGCATGGTGGAGTTGCCCGTGGGTCGGGAGCCCTGAGTGATTGGTAGCGAATCTTGCGCCTCGTCCGTGCGCGGCTGATCTGTTGCTCCTGTGGCCATGAGGGCATCTGCTTCTAATTCTTGTTGCTTGTGTGGTGCCGGTCAGCGGCTGCTGATTTTCAATCTTGTGCCGGAACACGGTGCTTCGACGAGGAGGCGACGATCGCGCTTTGGCGTGCGGAAGCGAAATCCGAGAATGAAAAGAAGGAAGCCGAGCGACTGATTGAAATGAAACGGGACTTTCGCAACAAACTGGGGATTCCGTTCCACAGTGACATCAAGGTGACGCGGACGGCCATTGTGGGTATTCGTACGATGCTCACGCCGCGTTATGATCTGATAAGCTCCACGGAGTACGGTGCCACCATATCGGCGAAAGTGCTCTGGCACGAGGACCAGAATGATCCCGGGGACGCTTCAGAAGAGACAATAGTTCTGTCCCGCCAGGGAAAGGTACTGCGCCTCGATACCGCGGTTGGACTGAGGATCAGCTACCTGTTCGTGAAGGAAAGCATATGAGCAGTGATTGGTTCCGGCGGCCGATGGCGCTTTCACCAATTGGCCTCCAAACGTCTGACTCGCCAGGGCAAGATGCGCACGATGGCATTCTAACATAGTCCAACCCAAGCATGAATATGAACATCCGCGGACTCCAAGCACACCCTGCTCGTTACGAATGCCGACCCGTCCGCCTCAAGCTTCACGAATGTCAGCCTTCAGGGCGCGCAGTTTACGGATGTGAATCTTTCGCAGGCGCGATTCACCGACATCAATCTGAGCGAGTCGAAACTCGGCAACGTGAACCTCACGAACGTGGAAATCGTGGACTGCGACATTACTGGCATGAGGATTGATGGCATTCTCGTCACTGAGATGCTCGCCGCTTATGGGGAAACGGGTCTGAACTATGCGTCGCGGGTGCCCAGGACGACCCTAGCCACTGGCCCGCTTGCCATGCCGGACTTCGGTCAAGTTTACGGTCATGCCGACAGCTAAAGCGAAGCGCAGAAACGTTAAGTCCGAGGCCATCAAGCTTGTTCGCGGCCTGCCATCGTCGTCGACGTGGGACGACCTCTTGTATCGCATCTACGTCCGGCAAAAGATTGAGGCTGGACTTTCCGACTTTCGTGACGGTCGCACGCACTCGCATGAATCCATCCGGGAAGAATTTGCCCTGCGGTGAGGAGGGTCTGATGTTCGCGGTAGAGGCGCAGCTTGACTGCGCCTTTTGGCGTTTTTCGGCTGGCGTGGTGAAACGGGCGCACACGAGCCGCTTCGACAAGCTCAGGACCCAGAGCCTGCCGAGAGGGGTGCGCCCCTACAATTGGATCATAGGTGAATGCCAGAATTGATATTACTGTGGGCGAGTCTTACGGGTCGGGTTTCCAATCTCCCGCCTTTTCTTCCGCGGTGGAATCCATCGTTCTCGTTCTCTTTATCGTTCTCGTTCTCTCATGAACAAATGACACGCGTACGATTGCGACCGAGGGCGGTCGCGCTCCCAGGTAGTGCCGGCGAAAATCCTTCTGGGTTCTTCGGCTACGCCAGCGGATGCGACCACACTATCTTATCTACGCTGCAGGGATGAAAGCCCGGATCATGGATCGGGCTATCAGCCCTCTGGCAATGGGTGACGATCGATTCCTGGAGCGCTACCCCTGGCTGTTTTAGCGGCGCGCCGTTGGCGCTGAAAGGGTGCTGCTCAGGCTTTTAGATCAGGCGAACAGTGATGCGGAGCAGACCTGATTTTCCTGACTGACGCAGCGTGAGCCGCGGCTGGGTCTCGGCGTGGGCCCAGCCGAATTGGGCGGTGTCGCGGCGGGCTTGTTCGGCTTCGGTGCGGCGGGGATCCTGCAAAGGGAGATAATCGAGCTGGGCTTCGACGCCGGCGGGGAAGGTGAGTTCGGCGGTGGCGCGGCGGCCCTCGATCAGCACACGGTTGCCCTCGATGCGCATGGGGAGGCGGGTGGTCCAGTGGAAGACGGCGCCGTGGCCCTGCTCGATGGCCCATTCGTCGGTGATGATGATCGTGTCAGGAGTCGGGGAATCCCACGTGCGATTCCACTGGGTGAACCAGCCCTCCCAGCCGGCGCGCAGGTCCATGGTGGCGTGGAACCGGGTTTCGTCGCCGGAGCCCTGCGGCTTGATGTCGGAGAAAATGGGATTCTTGGGCTTCGGCCGCTCGTCGTCGCTCCAGGGGGTGAGCATGTTGTGCCGCTGGGCCTGCTTGAGCTGGTCGGTGACGGGATTGGCGTAATCCACGACGCCGAAGTCGAAGGCGAAGCTGTCGCCGGCGCACTCGAGGATGAAGCTGCCCTTGTCCTCGTGCTGGTGGTCGCCGCCGGACTTGTTGCCGTTGACGAACAATTTCACGAGTTCCGGGCCGAGGCGGCGGACGGAGCACATCATGCCGGTGTCGGGCATCTCGAGGAACGGCGCGAGGGCCGGGCCTGCGGCGGGCACCTCGCGGGCGAGGCGCAGGGCGAGGAGGAAGGGCGCGGAGCCGGCGCGCTTCAGTTGCTTGCGGAGGATGGTGACCCAGTGCGACTGCGGTAGCAGCCAGGCAAGGAAGGCGACACCTTCGTTGACGGCCATGACGGCGTCACCGGTGAGGATCATCTCCTGGCCGTCGTCGGTGGAGTAGAGCATCTCGGCGAGGCGGCCGGTCTTCAGCAGGGCCGGGGCCACGTACTTGCGCGGGTCCTGGCCGCGGCCGCGGGCGTAGAGCTGGGCGCTGAGGATCGCCTGGCGGGCGGTCCACGTGAAATACGTCGCACCTTCGAGATAACCGCCGTCGGGCAGCAATGCGTTGCCGATGTTTTCCGAGACATTGGCCCAGGCGAGGTCGGTGTGGGGCGCGACACGCGAGGCGGGTTTCGGGAAATGACCGAGGCTGACGGGCATGTGCTGCTCGAGCACGAGCAGGCTGTAGATGCGGGCAGGAGAGATCCACGCCATCTGGTTGGTGTAGTACATGTACTCCCACCACCACGAGGCGTGGCACATCGCGCCGTGGGCCTCGGTGGCGAGGCGGCGCAAAATGAGTTCGCGGCCGAGCGGCGTGAACCACTCGCCGCAGAGGTCGAGGATCATGGCGCAGTCCCAGGCGCCGATGGACTGCACGAAGCCGCGCTGGTCCCAGGTGGAGCCGCGCATGTGGGCGAAGAAGATGTCCTCCCAATGGTCGCAGTGCACCATGCTGATCGCGAAACGGGCGGCGAGGCGGCAGAGCTCCTTGTCCTGCCAGAGCACGCCGGCCTGCGCGGCGTTGGCGCCGTGGATGGAGAGCATCTTGCCGATGTCGCGCTCGCGGCGGAATACGTTGGCGCTCCAGAAATTCAGGTTCTCGCCGATCATCGCCTCGGGGTGCTGGCCGCGGGCGCGCTCGGCGACCAGGCGGAGTTCGCGGGTGACCGGAGTGGCGGCGAAGTCCGCGCGCACGGCGGCGAGTTCATCACGGTTGATGAAGATGCCGTAGGCGGGCTCGAACTTGGGCGCGAAGTCCACGGGCTGGAGATATTTGTCCCACTTGTCGTCGTAGCCGGCCCATTGGTTGAGATGATGCTTGAGGCGGCCGGTGTCCTGCAGGCCGAGCCAGAGCAGCCAGCCCGAGCCGGCGCGGTGGTGCGGACTGCGGACCTCGATGGTGAGGGCGTTGATCTGCGTGGCGCCCTTGAGTTCAACCCATTCCTCGCGCCGCGTGGCGCCGGCGGGGGCGGACGTGCGCTCGCGCACGCCGGCGTCGGTCTCGGCTCGCATCGTCATCACAGCCTCCTCGGGAAGGTTGAAGGTCACGAGCAGGCGGTCGTAATCCGCGCAGGGCACGGCTGGCGCGTAGGTGCGGCGGAACCGGTGCACGAGGCCGTCGGGGGCCGGCATCACCCATTGGAAGGAGACGAAGGCCCAGTTGGGCACCTGGCTGATGCCGGTGGCGCCGGGGGCGTCGATCGTCCACGCGGAGAGCTCGGTGAGCGATTTGTCGAAAAACGGCTCGAAGATGGCTTCGGCGGAGTTGATGGGGATGAGGCGCATGGGAGGGAGGCGGGAGAAGGGGGCGGTGATGAATTTTTAAACGCGGAGGGCGCGGAGGGCCGCGGAGAATGGAAGATCAGAGAAGATTGTTAACCTAACCGGACCCATGAAGGAACACGAGATGCACACAGATACAACACAGATGAGAATCGGTAGCTCGAGAAAGGCAACGCGGTTGACTTGTTGTATGGTGTCGGAACTCGGATCCCGGCCTTTTGGCAAAGGCTAGAATCCAATCTTTCTCTGTTCTCTCTGTTTTCTATTGAATTTCTCCGGCTGAGGTCGGATGCGAATGTGACCGATGGCGGGTTTGTCTTGCTCCGCGATTGGACTCCCCGCCCTCTGCGTTGAAAAAAGGTATATTCGCGTCACTGCGTTTGCGGTTAACTTGATTTCAAACGAACCGCACCTCGACGCGCATTACGCCGGATTGGCCGCGCTGGCGGAAGGTGAGGAGGGGCTGGGTTTCGGCGGGGTGGAGGCCGAACTGGGCGATGTCGCGCCTGGTGGCCTCGGCCTCGGTGCGGCGGGGGTCCTGCAACGGCAGCTGCTCGATCCGGGCTTCGGTGCCGGCGGGAATGCGGATGTGCGCGCAAGCGCGGCGGCCCTCGACGATCACTTCATCGCCCGCGATGCGCATGGGCAGGGGGGTGGTCCAATGGAAGATGACGCCCTCGCCGCGATTGAGGGCCCACTCGTCGGTGATGGTCACGACGTTGGGGGTCGGCGAATCCCAGGTGCGCTGCCACTGCTTGTACCAGCCGTTCCAGCCGGCGGCGAGGTCCATGGACGCGTGGAACTGCACGGCGTCGCCCCGGCCCTGCGGTTTGACGTCCACGGGCATGGGATTCTGCGGCTTCGGGCGCTCGGTGTCGCACCAGGGCGTGAGCAGATTGTGGCGCTGGGCGGTCTTGAGGAGGTCGGTGATCGGGTTGGCGTAGTCCACGACGCCGAAGTCGAACGTGAAGCTGTCGCCGGCGCATTCGAGGATGAAGTTGCCCTTGTCCTCGTGCTGGTGGCCGCCGCCGGCGAGGTTGCCCATGAGGAAGAGCTTCACGTATTCGGCACCCAGTTTGCGGACGGAGCACATGAGGCCGTTGTCCGGCATGTCGAGGAAGGGCGAGAGCTCGGGACCCTTTTCGGGCACTTCGCTCGCGTAGCGCAGGGCGAGGAGCAGCGGGGCGGAGCCGCAGCGCTTGAGCTGCTTGCGGTAGATGGTGACCCAGTGCGAGTCGGGCATGAGCCAGGCGAGGAAAGCCGCGCCCTCGCCGCTGATGAAGGCGGCGTCGCAGATGATGATCATGTCGCGGTTGTCATCCGTCGAGAGGAGCATTTCGGCGAAGCGGCCGGTCTTGAGCAGGGCGGGCGAGACGATGTCGCGCACCTGCCGGCGGCGGGCGCGGGCGTAGAGATGCGTGCCGAGGGCGGCCTGGCGGGCGACCCAGCTGAAGTACATCGGACCCTCCAGATAGCCGCCGTCGGCAAGGAGGCAGCGGCTGAGATTTTCCTGCAGGTTGTTCCAGGCGTCGTCGGTGTGCGGGGCGACGCGCGACGGCGGACGCGGGTGCGGTTCCTGGCGAGACGGCATGGTCTGCTCGAGCACGAGCAGGCTGTAAAGGCGGGCGGGGGCGATCCAGGCGAGCTGGTTGGTGTAGAACATGTACTCCCATTTCCAGACGGCCTGGCACATGGGGCCGTGGCCGTCGTAGGCCAGGCGCTTGAGGATGAGATCGCGGCCGACCGGGGTGAACCACTCGCCGCAAAGGTCGAGGATCAGCGCGCAGTCCCACGCGGCGATGGACGGGACGAAGCCGCGCTGGTCCCAGGCGCTGCCCGGCGTATGGACGAAGAAAATGTCCTCCCACCGCTCGCAGCAGGCGATGCTCAGGGCGAAGCGGGCGGCGAGACGGCAGAGCTGTTTGTCCTTCCACAGCAGGCCGGCCTGGGCGGCGTTGGCACCGTGGATGGAGATCATCTTCCCGATGTCGCGCTCGCGGCGCAGCATGTTGGTGTCCCAGAAATTCATGTTCTCACCGATCAGGCTTTCGGGGCGCAGGCGGAGGGCGATGTCGGCGACGGCGCGGAGCTCGCGGGTGACGTCACGGTCGGCGGCGAACTGCCGGCGGACGGCGTCGAGTTCGGCGTCGTTGACCATGAGGCCGTAGCTCGACTTGAAGGCGGGCTCGAAGTCGGCGGGCTGGAGGTATTTTTCCCAGCGTTCGTCGTAGCCCGCCCATTGCGCGAGGTGATCGACCAGGCGGCCGGTGTGCTGCAGGCCGAGCCACATGAGCCAGCCGGAGCCGGTTTGTTGGGCGGGGTGGCGGACCTCGATGGTGACCGCGCGGATCTGCTGCGCGCCCTCGAGCGGCAGCCATTCCTCGCGGCGCGTGGCCCCGATGGGCTCGCCGCTGCGGCGGAGCACGCCGACGTCAGTCTCGGCGATGATCGTGACCACGCTTTCCTCGGGCAGGTTCAGGCAGGCGAGCAGGCGGTCGTAGCGCGAGCAGTCGAAGGTTTCGTAGCGACGGTGCAGGCGGAGCACGAGTCCGTCGGGCGCGGGGCAGGTCCAGTCGATGATGACGAAGGCCCAGCTTTGGGTGTGGGTGGTGCCGGTGGCGCCCGGGGCGTCGATGGTCCACTTGGCAAGGTCGTTGATGGCGCCGTCGAAGAACGGTTCGAAGATGGCTTCGGCGGAATTGATGGGGATGAGGCGCATGGGGGGGGGATTTATTACGGAGGTGGGACCGATCAGGGCGCGGCGAACCCGCGGCGAAGGCGAGGGGTGGGGTGGAGTTCTACAAGGTGAGGAGTGGCCGGAGCCAGATGAGGCCGGAAGGAGGGAAACGTTCAACGGCCTTGACTTCTAACGTTTAACGGTCAAGGCACCGGGTCTGGCGAGTGAGTGTTGAGGGTTGGGGCTAAGCGTTGAGCGTTCGGCTGCCACCCCCGCCGGTTTCGGTCCTGAGGGCCCATGCAGGGGCGGGGTCTTGAGTAGCGGCCGTTTCCGACGCTCCGCAGGGGAGAGTGCCCGACCCTCCTCCCCGGCGCCCTGGACCAACCAAGCCGGAGAAAGCCGCTGCCCCGGGCGCCGATTGACCGGGCGCGGCCGTGGGCGCAGCTGAAATACTTCACGTTTCAGCCGGCGATTTTTCCGCGCCTGCTGGGCCAGGTGTCGAACGACGCGCGGCCGGGCGACTTCGTCAATGTGTACGACAAGAACGGCAACCTCACCGGCGGCGGACTCTTCAATCCGCGGGCCAAGATCCCGCTGCGCGTCGTCGCGCCACCGCGACGCGCCGGTCGGCGAGGCGTATTTCGAGACGGCGATCCGCCGCGCGGTGGCGCGCGCACGCATGTTCAAGCTCGATGCGGTGTCCGATGCCTGGCGCGTGATCAATTCCGACGGCGACGGCCTGAGCGGGCTGACGATCGACCGCTACGTCGACACTTTATACTGCGACGTCTATTCGCTCGGCATCTTCCAGCGCCTGCCCAAATGGCTGCCGTTGCTGCACGAGCTGGCCGGCACGAAGCACGTCCGCGTGCACGTGGACCACGATCTTGGCAGCCTCGAGGGCATCAAGCCGTCCACGTTCAAGGAAACCAACGCCGCCGCGCCCGCGAAGGTGAAAATCCGCGAGCATGGCGTGCGCTACGAGGTGGACTTTGCGGAGGGGCACAAGACCGGGTTCTTCTGCGACCAGCGCGACAACCGGAAGGAGTTCGGCGAACTGGTGAAGGGCCTGCGCGTGCTCGACCTGTGCAGCTACACGGGCGGCTTTGCCATCAACGCCGCGCTCGGCGGCGCCCGGGCGATCACGCGTGGACCTCGACGAGGCCGCGATCGCGCAGGCGAAGCGCAACGCCAACCTGAACCAGGTGCGGCTGAAGTTCGTGCACGCCGACGCCTTCGCCTACGCGCGGCAGATGCAGCAGAACGGGGAGAAGTGGGACGTGATCATGCTCGATCCGCCGAAGTTCATGATGACCCGCGACGACCACGTTCGCAACTGGAGGGCCGCCAGAAATACGCCGATCTGAACACCATCGCCGCCAGCCTCGTGCGGCCCGGCGGTCTGCTTGTGACCTGCTCCTGCTCCGGGCTGGTTTCGCTCGAGACCTTCGAGGAATGCGTGATCAAGGGCGTGCACCGCCTCAGAACCGCCGCCTGCAGTTCTTCGACCGCACCGGACCCGGGGTGGACCATCCCGTTTACTCCAACTGCCTCGAGAGCCGTTACCTCAAGGTGCTGTGGGCGCGGGTGGTAGGATCGGTGCGGCGACGTTGCCTCAGGTCGTTGGGGCGGGATGGGAAACGCTGGCCGCAGGCGTCGCCGTTAGGGTCCGTCCGTAGTCACGCACCGCCTCCTGCATCAGGCTCACGACAGTTTCCTGGAATAGGCGGGAAGGTTCCTTATCAATCGGCAGCCGCTCATACATGAGTTTGGCAATATTCCGGCTTTTGCAGACGCCAGAATCGTAGGTGTGCTCCCATGCGAGACGGCCTTCGGGCGTGGTAAACCGCACTGTCAGGGTCAGATGCAGCTTATAGTATTTCGTGTAGGTCGCGAACGTATGGGGCTCGGGTTTTTCGCCGGGCATCGGGTAGTCGAAGATGAAATGGTATTGGTCGACCTTGGCATACACATCCACCCGGTCGGGCGCCGGGCCCGCGGTTTCCGTCGCGCCCCGGGCGAACGACGATTTCAGCACGTGCAGCACCGCCTGCCGGGTGATCTCTCCCACATGGACTACCGCGAATGTGGTGCCTTGCGGATGGGGCATCTCACTCCGGTTGACCCAGACGGCTTCATCCGCCGGTAGCCGCAGGCAGGCTTCACCGGGCAGGAGCGGTTCGGCCGGGCTGATGGCCGGGAGCAGTATTAACGGCACCAGCGCCCGGTTGGGCGAAACATGACATCGGTGGCGGTGCAACCGGCGATGAGCAGGGGCAGAAAAGTGACGATGGCGGATTTTTGCGTAAGGGTCATGGCGATGTGGGCGGGTCGGTTTGGCCAGACGAATGGGATGCTTGGTCTGCAGTTGGCGCGACGTCCTTGGGCTTGAGGATGAAACGCACCGGACCGCTGGCATGCTGGAAGATCGCGCCGGTGTGCACGTCGTAGGCCACACTGCCAAGAATCACGAGGCCCCAAGAGTAGTGGCCATGGCAGAAGAGGGGCGCTGGCGCCAGCGGAGCGGAGGCACCGGCTCAGCGCTGGAAGCCGAAATCGACAAGAGAACCCGCCATGATCGTGGCGTTGCCGGCGGTCGCCTGGGTCGCGCCCTTGCCACTGATACTCGGCTTCAGGACTATCGATAATGGTTCGTAGCCATCCTTGGTCACGCTGACGGTGAGGGTTTCTTTCCGTATCACGCGAAAGTTCACCGGGGTGCGACCGGTAAATCCATTGCTGAGGTGAACCCGGGCACCGGTGGGTTCCGACTCTATGACGAGGTCCTCGTTCCGACCACGCATGTGGGTGGCGCAGCCGGTCGTGGAGAGGGTTAGGGCCGCCAAGGGCGGAGGCCAGGGCGCAAGCCTGGCCCAGGCATCAATTGAAAACCCAAGCCGGTGGGTGCCGGGCTTGTTCGCAGCTGACCATGCTGTGCTTCGTGCTCATTGACCCGCCGCGACGGCGCGGTTGGGACGCTGTTGCTCAAAGGATGACATCCTCAGTTTATCTGCCGCCCCTGCCGCAGCAAGCCTGCAATGGACGGGCGTGGCCGCGAATGACTTGAGACTGCTGGGTCGCCCTGTACGTATGCAGCCATGCCGCGCCCTCCGCTAAACCCATCTGCCGAATCAGACAGCATGGATATGGCAGAGGGGCGTCACGCCGGGCAGTGGCTCCGGCATCCGGTGCTGGGGGATCCGTCGTTCGATGCGTTCGAGCATGCGCCGGGCAATCCGATCTACCGCGGCCGGGCGCCGCGCGAGTGGTCGGTCAACGGGTTCCTGTTTGAGGATCCACAGGGCGGCGGACTGTTCGCCTATGTGGGCCGCTATCCGCAGGGTTATGCCTGCGGACCCGGGGTGGCCCGGTCGGACTGCGTGGTGCTGCGCTCGCGCGACGATGGGAAAACGTGGGAGGAAATCGGCCCGGTCTTTGCCGGTGACTTCACCTTCGCGGGTGATGCCGTGGGGGCGAACAACACGCCGGATGTCAGCGTGGTGTTCGCCGACGGGCGCTACCACATGGCCTACGACTGGGGCCAGGACACGGCGACGTGGGCCTCGGCGTTCAATCCCAAGGGCAACGACGACGGCGGCATCGGCTACGCGTGGTCCGAGCGGCCGGAGGGGCCCTTTCACCGGCATCCGGTGCCGGTTTTCCGCAACAGCACGCACCGCAGTCCGGTGCCGGGAAAATACCTGCGGCTCTACGCCTCCACGCTCCTGCGCCGCGCCCACGACTGGCTGCTGCTGACGCTCACGGATTCCGGTCCGCACTTCGCGTGGGGACTTTATGCCCTCACCGCGCAGGAGCCGGAGGGTCCGTGGTCGGCGCCGCGACTCGTGCAGTCGCTGGAGGGTGACGGATTTCATCCGGCGCTCATGGAGTTTTTCCCGGCGTTTGCCCATGAGGGACAGGTTTACAGCCCGGCCACGTCGGTGGCATTGAACCGTAATTTCCAATGCCTGTGGCGGTCCCCGCTGGAGCAGGCGCATGAACCGGAAGCATGGGTCCTGCATCAGCACGGCTCGCTCTGGCATGCGGCGGATCGCGAGGACGAGCACCACGGGCTGTGGGGCCAGACTTTCAGCGGACAGGTCAGCCGCGAGGGCGAACTGCGGGTGCTTTTTCCCGGCCGGGATCGGCAGGGCAACGGCACCATCGGACTGGCCACGCGGACATGGGCGAAACCGCGGCGCGAGCGCGGCTTCGTGCTCAACGGCTGCGCCGGTCCCAGCCTGACATTGCTGCGGCGGGCCCATGGCGATTTTCACCTGCGGTGCCGCGCGACCGTGCGCGGCACGGCGCGCTTGCTGTGGGGCTGGAACGGTGTGCTGGGACCGGACCGGCATGGTTCGGATGCGACGCTGCATCCGCTGGCACGCACAAATTACCGGGCGTTGGAATGGCGGGCGGACGGTTGGAGCCTGATCGAAGTCGACGCGAACGGTGGCGAACGTCACGTGGCAAATGGTCCGTGGCCGCAGGATGCCTCGGAGCGGGAGATCCAATTGGATGTCTCTGGAACCGGATGCGTGCGACTTGCGTGCGAGGGAGTCGAAATATGGACGGGTGACCTGACGGTGGCGACCGGTTCGGTGGGCTGGCTGGTCGAGCCGGATACGCATCTGGCGGTGGAGGCCTTTGTGATCAGCGGGTGTAGCGAGCGCGCCCTTACCCGCTGGCATTTGCTGGATGCATTTCTGGCCACGGGAGTGAACTCCGATTGGTGGGAGATGCGGGACGATGCCGGATCACCGGGCGGTCAGGTCGCGGTTTGCCGCAATGCGGGCGGACGGATAAAATGGAATTTCACCGGCACCGGTATTCGCTGGCACGCGCCGCGGGGACCCGGGCAGGGCAGGGTGCGGGTGAAGATTGACGGCACGGTTCGCGGCGAAATTGACCTTCAGGCAGACGCTCTTCTCCCGGCAGAAGCAGTTTATGTGTGCGACGACTTGTCCGATGGCGGGCATGCGCTCGTGATCGAGGCGATTTCGGGCCGCTTGGCCTCGGGAGGATTGGAAGTCATTGGGGCATAAAATATAAAGATAACATCAGGGCATCAGCTTAGGATAGACATATTGACAGAAGATACCAAAAAGATACCAATCAGGTATGTCTGCGACTACCATAAAACTAGACGCCGGATTGGTGAAGAAAGTCGGCTCGCTGAAGCCCAAGGATGCGAGCATTTCCGGCTATGTCCGCGGGCTGATCGAACGGGAGTACCAAGCCCGTGAGCTAAAGGCGGCGGCCCGGACCTATGAGCAGTTCCTGCGCGAAAACCCGGAGGAGCGAAAGGCCATGGAAGTCTGGGAATCGGCGCCCCTCAGCAATGAGATCGAGCCGCGCCAGCCATGAAGCGCGGGACCGTGGTCTGGGTGGACCTCAATGACGCCACGCCGCCGGAGCTGGGCAAAGTGCGTCCGGGGATTGTGGTCTCGGGAACGGCGCACAACGAAATCCTGAACTCCGTGGTGGTGGTGCCGACCTCCAGCCTGGCGCCTGAAATCTGGCCGCTGCGCCTGGCGGTGGGGCATTTTGCCGGCAAGGAAAGTTACGCGGTCATTCCCGGTGTCCGGCAGGTGCGCAAGGGCCGGTTGCGCGGCGAACTGGGCGAACTTTCGGCGGAGAGCCTGGCGGCGCTGGATGAATGCCTTGAGGCTTATCTGCGCTGAGGCGGAGAGGACGTGGGTTCCGGTCCGGTGGGGTTGCGGCAATAGGTAGGAGCCTGCTTGCAGGCGAATTGTTGGACCTGCGCTTGCGCAGGGCCGGTGGGTGTTTGCCCGCCAGCCGCGGCCTCGCGCAAGCGCGAGCCCTGCGTCAATCCATCGCCTGCAAGCAGGCTCCTACCTGTCTGACAGGACACTGGCCGGGCGGCTTTCAGCTTTCGACCTTCAGCTCGCAGACCCGGTCGTTGAGCAGGAAAACGTGCAGGGTCTCCAGGGGCAGGTCGGGCATGCCGTCAATTGACGGCTCGGGTCCGTTGCCGGCGCCGGAATTGCGGGGGGCGTTGGCCGAGGTCTGGCCCGGGCTGTAGCCGTGGCGGCTCGGGTGGTTGGCTGTGAGGAGGGACATCGAGGTGCTCGGCAGAAAGTTCCGGTACGTCCACATGGTGACATGGCCCAGGGGCAGGTTTTTCTCCGTGATCTTTTGCGGGCGGCCCATGGCCATGTAGACCATGTCGGCGGTGAAGCCGATTTCGACGACGCCCTGTTCGATCTTGGCTTTCTGTTCGGGGGTGAGCTGGGTGAAGACGGCGGATTTTTCGGCAATCCGCGTGGCGATGCCGGACGCGGGGTCACAGCCGGTGCCGGCGAGGACGAGGATCAGGAGCAGACCGAGGACTGGGTTGGTTTTCATGATGGGGAGGGTTTGAGGGCGGGACGTTTTTTGAGGGGGGCGGTGGAAATGGGCATGGCGGGGCCAGGCGGACACGGGGAACCCGTCCGGGAACGGACTGACGGCTGGCGGGTGATCCGGGTGGGTCAGCGGGCCGGCGCCTTGAAGACGAACGCCTGGCTGGCCTTGGTGATCACGGGCTTTTGCCTGGCTTTCGGCGGCTCGAAGCGCCACTGGGCCACGGCGGCGAGGGCCTGGCGGGCCACGGCATCGTCGTCGGCGTAGTTGATCGTGGGCAGTCGCACCCGGCCGGTTTCATCGATGTAGAACGAGACCACCACCGTCTTGCCCGCGTTGCGGTGGATGTCGTACTCGGAGTAGGCGGGCGAAATGAGGTGCGTGGGGATGGGCGTGGTATCAAGTTCCTCGAGACGGCACAGCCGGTTCTCCGCGCGGTGCGACCGGAGCTTCAGCTGCTCCGAATAGGTGAGCGCGGTGATGGTCACGACCTTCGCGCCGGCGGAGTCGTAACGGTAGGTGAAGTCCAGCTGCGTGACGGCGGTGATGGGCCGGCCGCCGACGCGCGCCGGCTGGTATTGCCACCGGGCGAGGGCGGCCAGGGCGGATTCGGCGAAGCGCGGGTGCGAGTAGCCGATGGCGAGGGCGTCGAGCAGGAGACCCTGTTCGTCAATGCCGACGACCACCTTGGCCCAGCCGTCGATCACGCCCAGATTGGACAGCTCGAGGGGAAAATCGGCGGGTTCCGTCTGGATGATGACGATCGGCTCGGCGTTGAGCGGCGGCATCACGGGTGTGCTGCCGGCGAGCCGCGTGGCGGTGAGCGCGAGGACGAGGAGGAAGGGTCGGGAGATTTTCATGGGGTGCCTCTGCCGGGTGTAACCCCGCATCCGGCCCATGCCCTTCGCGGCAGGGCCGGCCCCAGGTCCGCGACCTCGCCCAGGTAACCGGCGAGGGCGGAGCGGAGCCTTTGCTTGGCCCGGTAGATCCGGGTCTCGACACCGCGTTCGCTGCACTGCACGACCAGGCCGATTTCCAGATAGGAGAGCCGGTTGTAATGATGGAGCAGGAGCGCCGTCTTCAGCTCGTGCGGCAGCGCGTCGATGGCCGCGTCGAGGGTGGCGAGGGCTTCGTTGGTCTCGAGGATGCGGTCGGGCGAAAGGCCGGCGGGGTCGGGCAGCTCCACGGCCGGATTTTCATCGTCCCCGGCCGAGCCGCCCCCGGCCGCCTCGATGGCGCGGGCGTCCCCGGCTGAGTCGAGGCTCAGGGTCGGGTGACGCAGGCGCCAGCGGTAGTGGTTGGAGCAGAGATGGGTGAGGGTGGTGAAGAGCCAGGCGGAGATATTGGTGTCGGGGCGGAGGCGGGTGCGGTGCCGGTACAGGCGCACGAAGGTCTCGGCGGTGAGATCCTGGGCGTCGTCGAAGTTGCGCAGGTATTGGTAGGCGAATTCCCGCAGGGGATTCTGCCAGCGGGCGACAATCCGGTTCAGCGCGTCGGGCATGCCGTCATGCAGGTCCCGGAAGTCGGCGGCATCGTTGGGGGAGGGAGCAGGCACTTCAGCGGGCCGGGACCGGGTTGAGCGGGACGGTGGTGGAGACGAAGCCGAGGTAACGCTGGCGCTGGGCGGGGGTCATGATATCGGCGGAGGCGAAGACGAGCTGGCGGCTCAACGCCAGGCATTCGGCGGCGACATGGCGGCGGGTCTCGACGAAGCGGCCCAGTTGCAGGAAATCGACCACGCCGGCGTTGCGGCGGGTGGTCTCGACAGTGGAGAGCTCCTGCTGGAGCTGGGCGACCTGGGCGGCCAGCACGCGCAGGCGGGGCTCGGAGGCGGCGTGGAAGGCCCGGAGCTGGCGCATCTGTCCATCGTTGAGGCGCAGCTCGGATTTCATCCAGGCGAGTTGCTCGTCGACCGATCCGGTCGCCGCCGGCGGCTCGTGCCAGGTCATCAGGCCGTGGTAGGCGCCCAGGCCCGCGAACAGGCCGATCAGGATAACCAGGTAGGTGCGGTTCATGGCCGGGCGGAGCGCGGGGGCTCCGGTTGCATCGGGTTGATGAGCACGAGGTAGCTGCGGGCGATCTGGGCATTGCGCTCGCGGTCGAGCTGGTTGATGCGCACCTCGGCAATGAGGAGCCCGACGAGGACGCAGGTGGTGACGAACAGGGTGGCGAATGACCAGCGGGAGAACCAGCCGTCGATCGTGGCGCGGAGGTCGAAGCCGGGCTCCCGGCATTCCGCGCGCGCGATCCGCCGCCAGATTTCCGGGGTGACGTCAGACTGCGGCGCCCGTTTCCGCTGATTCAGCAGATTGTCCAGGGGATCAGATTGGCCCGGGGGCATGGTGTATTTTGTCGAGTGACCTTCGGTCAGTCGTCCTCTGCCGTGCCTAACCCCGGCGCGGGTGGAATCCCTTCAGGCAATATGTGGAATAGCTTGAATCGCGCTTTGCCCGTGCGGCCGGGCGGACGAGTGAACGGGGCGCCAGGCGACAAGCGGGAGCGGCCGGCGCAGGGACGGCAGCTGAATGGCGCGGTCTGATGGGCAGGATTCACAGCGAAGTCGCGACCGGGCGGTCATTCTCCCAGTTTTGACGATCCGGCGCAAGTCCGGGTTGGGAGCGGCGGACGGAGTGAGCTGTGAGTAAAAAGGCAAAGACGAATCACCGCCCGCGCCCGGCGCGGCGGGCCCCCGGCTGCGGGGCGGGGGTCCCCGCGGGCGGCTACGCGGAGCGCGGCTGGTCATGACGTAGTGCCGGCTTCAGCCGGCACTGGCTTGGGAGCGTGAGGCTGCCGGGCGGCATTCCCAGCGCGGGCTGAAGCTCCGCGCTACGAAATCAGCGATCGCGCCTCAGCCCAGAGCGCGCAGCAGCCGGAGGGCCTGGTTTTCCGACAGATTCCCGGTTGCGGACAGGCGGCGGGCGGCATGAAGGATGATCACGTCCTGGGGATAGGTGAGTTGCTTCATCCATGCTTGCAGCGGCGCGAGCAGCTCCGGATGCGTGAATTCCCATTGGAAATCGGTGCCGTTCTCGCCGGTGAACACGTACCGGTGCACGCCCCACCAGGCGGTGAGGGCGGCGGTCGCCTGATGCAGGGCGTCCACCGCGGCGCTCTCGCTGACCGGAGGGCGATGGCAGGCCTGCAGCACCGCGAGACGGGCGCGCACGAAGGCCGCCAGGATTTGCAGGTAGCGCGCGGCACCGCCCGGCAGCAGTTTCGCGGCGGCGGCAGTCAAAGCCGAGCGCTCCAGACGCGCCGGCAGATCGGCGGGCAGGGTCGCGAGGTCGCGCTGCAGGCATTGCCACGCCGGCAGGAGCACGGCGGGATCGCCGCCGAGAAATTGGGCGAGGTCGCGCAGGATCTCACCGTCGCTGCGGTTGAGATAGGCGGGATTACTCGTGCCGCGGGCGAAGAAAAACAGGTTGGGCAGCGCGAGAAGCGGTTGCTGCGCATTGCCCATCACGCCGCGCGACTTGGCGAGGAGCGGCGCCTCCTGCCGCAGCACGCGGCGGATGTCGTCGAATTGGAGCACGACGGCCGGCGGGGTGGGCTCGTATTCGATGATCTCGTAGCAGAGCAGGACGGACTTTCCGGTGAGCCCGGCGCGTTCCGTCATCTCGAAGATGAGGCGGCCGTTGCCCCGGCCCTCGCGGATGTGGCGGCCGGGCAGGAGTGTCCACGGTTCCGGCAGAAGCTTCACTGCTTCCAACTCCGGCCCGGCAAGCGGCTCGATGGGCTCGCCCCAGACGCCGTGCTTGCCCCAATCCGAGCCCCAGCCCTGCCAGACCCAAGGCACGATCTGCTGGGCAGGCGGGTGGGTGCCGGTGCGGTCGAGCACGGCGCGATCCGCTTCGAGGACCTCGTTGAACTGACGGGGCTTGGCGCCGGGATAACCGCCCGGATCGCCGTCAATCGTTACATAGGCATCCGCGTTGTTCAGGATCTTCAGGATCTCCGCGCGGTGCGCCAGGTAGGCGGCCTTGGCGATCGGATCATCGAGCCGCACGTCGATGCGGAAGGGATAGAGATGGCGCGACTTGAAGGACCGGGAGGCGATTTCCGGACGGGCGGTGGCGTTGGCGCAGAAGGTGAGCCAGAAATCCAGACCGCACGCATGCGCGTCGTCGGCCAGCCGGCGCATGGTCTCCAGTTCCGCGCGGTCGGCCGGAGAAAGCGGAGCCGGCATCGCCTCGGTCAGCGGCCAGAACATCACCAGGTTGAAATCGAGCTGCTGCAGCAGGGCGAAGAAACGCGTGAAGTCCTCCCGCTGCCAGCTCCGCACGGCGAACGGGTAGGCGAACTCCCACGAGGTGTGCAGGTAGAAGCCGCGTCGGAAGGTCGGCGGGCGGGCGGTGGCCGCCGTGGCGGGTGGGGCCATGATGCCGGAGATGGCCGGACCGGACTAAAGCTGCTTGTGCGTGCCGTCGCAGTTGCAGCCGTTGGCGGAGTGCTTGCAGCCGCACCAGGCCACGGTCTTTTCCTCGGTGAGGACGACTTTCTGCGGGGCAAAGCCGGTGCCCTTGTGCGAGCCGTCGCAGAACGGCTGGCCCTTGGACTGGCCGCAGCTGCACCACCAGTAGGTGCCGGCGGCCATTTTCTGAACGTAGGGGGACTTCTGGGCGATGGTGGGGGTGGGCATGAGGGGGGAGGGGATGGGTTATGGGTTATTGGTTATGGCTTATTGGTTATGTCCGGACCGGGCTTTGCCGCGCGCGGGCGTGGCGTTGCTGCGAGCGTGGGCGAGTGGTTCTGCGGTTTTCGCTGCGCACCCGGCATTCCCGGGCTCGTGGCTTGGAAATAGGCAATAAGCGATAAGCAATAAGCCATAACCAATTATTTCACCGCGGCCCAGACGCGCTGGACGTCGTCGTGGTCGTCGAGGGCCTGCAGGAATTCGCCGACCTCGGCGCGCTGGGTGTCGTCGAGCGCGGGGTAGGTCTTGGCCACGTAGCCGATTTCACTCGTGACAACCGCCCAGCCGTGGGTCTTGAGCCAGGTGGAGACGGCGTGGACGGCGTTGCGCTCCGTGACAAAGCGCGCGCCGGCGTGGCCCTCGGGGATGTCGTCGTTCTGGTCGGCGGTGAGCGCCTCGAAATCATTCGCGCCCGCCTCGATGGCGGCGGCCTCGAGGTCGCTGGCGGCATCGGGGTGGTGGGCCTCGACGAGGCCGACGTGATCAAACAGAAACTTGTTGCTGCCGGCATTGCCGAGGACGCCCTTCTTGAAGAGGACGCGCATCTCGGGGGCGGTGCGCTGGTGGTTGTCGGTGTAGACCTCGACGATCACGGGCACCTTGTGCGGGGCGTAGCCCTCGAAGACCACGTGCTCCAGGGAGGTCTTGTCGCCGCCGATGCCGGCGCCCTTGTTGATGGCGCGCTCGATGACGTCGCGGGTGACGCTGGCCTTCTTGGCCTTTTCGACGGCGGCGAAGAGTCGCGCGTTGGCGCCGAGATCAGGTCCGCCCAGCTTGGCGGCGACCGTGATTTCCTTGGTCAGCTTGCCGGCGACCTTGCTCTTTTTTTCGTTAACGATCGCTCGTTTTGCGTGCAGCCATTGACGTCCCATATGGCCCGAGCTTGGGGGCGAAGGGACGGCAGGCAATGCGGAATCCGCGCGGCAATTGCGGATTGCAGATACCGGAAGTCGGAATGGGCGGAAGGCAGGTGGCTACGAGCGTGAGCGAGTGGACCCAGGGCGTGGGGAACCGTTCCATCCACTCGCTCACGCTCGTAGCTACGGGTTGGGATGAGATTTCGGTTCGACATTCCCCGTCCGGCCCGAAGCATGCGCTCCGCATGAAGGAACTCAGTCACCTGTTTGCACAGAATCAGGCCTGGGCGGACGCCATCCGGCGCCGGGATCCGGAATTCTTTCTCAAGCTGTCCCGCCAGCAGTCACCCCAATACCTGTGGATCGGCTGTTCCGACAGCCGCGTGCCGGCCAACGAGATCATCGGTTTGCTGCCCGGCGAGGTGTTCGTGCACCGCAATATCGCCAACGTCGTGGTGCACACGGATTTGAACTGCCTCTCGGTGATCCAGTATGCGGTGGATGTGCTGAAGGTGCGGCATGTCATGGTGGTGGGTCATTACGGCTGCGGCGGCGTGATGGCGGCGCTGCGCTGCCAGCGGGTGGGTCTGGCCGACAACTGGCTGCGGCATGTGCAGGATGTGAAGGAGAAGCACGGCAACTGCCTCTGCAACCTGCCCGATGAGCCGGCGCGCAGTGACCGGCTTTGCGAACTCAATGTCGTCGAGCAGGTGGCCAATGTCTGCCAGACCTCCATTTTGCTCGATGCCTGGGGCCGCGGCCAGAATGTGACCGTGCACGGCTGGATCTACGGCCTGACCGACGGCCGTCTGCAGGACCTGGGACTCACGGCCGGCAGCCCCGAGGAGGCGAAGGAGAAGTACCGCAAGGCCGTGGCCGCGCTGGGTTAAGGGGTGGGGATGTAGGGCGGGGATTCCGATCCCCGCCTTGGCGAATGTCGTTAGGGCTGCGAAAGGCGGGGTTCGGAGACCCCGCCCTACAATCCAATCCACGTGCACAAAAAAGCCCGCGGGGTTAACCGCGGGCTGAAAGCAAAGGCCGTTTTCCCGGATCAGCTGCGACCGAGATAGCTGCCGTCGATGGTGCTGACCTTGATGATCTCGCCTTCCTTGATGAAGAGCGGAACCTGCACGACGAGGCCGGTTTCGAGCTTGGCCGGCTTCTGGACGTTGCTGGCGGTGTCGCCCTTCACGCCGTCGGCGGACTCGATCACCTTCAGGGTGACGGTGGTGGGGAGATCCACGGAGAGCGGGCGCTCATCCACGAAGAGGACGTCGACCTTGCCACCGGCGGTGAGGTAGTTCGTCACGTCGCCCAGGGTCTGGGCGGACAGCTCGATCTGCTCGAAGGTGTCCGGGTCGATGAACGCGAAGGCTTCGCGGTCGGCATAGCTGAACTCGAGCGTCTTGCGCTCGGTCGGCAACACCTCGATGGTCTCCGTCGAGGCGAAGCGCTGGTCGAGCGCCTTGCCGTAGCGCAGGTTGCGCATCTTGATCTGGACGAAGGCGCGGAGATTGCCCGGCGTACGGTGCTGGGTTTCCATGACGAGGTGCGGCTCGCCGTTGAATTTGATGACTTGGCCTCTGCGGATATCGTTGGCTGCGGGCATGACGGTGGTTTTTTCTGGATGGGTTTCGCCTGTAAAAGGTTGATGGAGTTAGGGAGCGTCGGACCCACTGTCAAGGCCCGGTCCATCTCGGGGCTTGCCCTTCGGCCCATGCAGTTCTGAGACTGGGCGCAACTCTATGAAACAACGCACCCTGGCGCGTGAAGTCTCAATCCAAGGCAGTGCGCTGCACACCGGCGAGGCGGTCACCCTGACCATGAAACCCGCGCCGGCGGACCATGGCATCGTGTTCAAGCGCATCGACCTGAGCGGTTCGCCGGAGTTGAAGCCGCGGGTGGACCAGATCACGGACCTGGTGCGGGCGACGACCATCCAGAACGGTCACGCCAAGATCCACACCGTCGAGCATGTGCTCAGCGCCCTGCACGGCTGCGGGGTGGACAACGTGATCATCGAGATGAACGCTTCCGAACCGCCGATCATGGACGGCTCGGCCAAGCCCTACGTGAACATGATCCTCCAGGGCGAGCCGTTGGAGCAGGAGAAGGAGCGGGAGTATTTCACCCTCGACGCCCCGGTCTCGGTCACCCGCGGCGATTCCTCCATCATCGCCCTGCCGTGCGACGAGTTGAAGATCTCGTGCACCTCCGCCGACAACCGCGGCATCCACACGCAGCATCTTTCCCTGACCATTGATCCCGATGTCTACATGACGCAGGTCGCCGCCGCGCGCACCTTCACCATCTACGAGGACATCGAGGAACTGCTGAAGCTCGGCAAGATCAAGGGCGGCTCGCTCGACTGCGCCGTCGTCATCCGCGGCGACAAGATCATCTCGAAGGAGCCGCTGCGCTTCAAGGACGAGTTCGTCCGCCACAAGATCCTCGATATCATCGGCGACATCCTCCTGCTCGGCATGCCGCTCAAGGCGCACATCATCGCCACGCGCCCCGGCCATGCGATCAACGCCGAGCTCACGAAGATCCTTTTCGACAAGCTCCAGGAACGGAAGAAGGGGCCGAAGAAGAAGGCGGCCGCCGCCACCAAGACGCCGCAGCCCGGCGAGACCTCGCTCGATATCAAGCGCGTCTTGGAGATGCTGCCGCACCGGTACCCATTCCTGATGATCGACCGCGTGCTGGAGTTCATCGGCGACACGGAGCTGGTCGCGATCAAGAACGTCACCATCAACGAACCTTATTTCCAGGGCCATTATCCCGGCGAGCCCGTCATGCCCGGCGTCCTCCAGATCGAGGCCATGGCCCAGGCCTCCGGCATTTTGCTCCTGCGCAATGCCAACACCGAGGGCAAGACCGCGCTCTTCATGAGCGCCGACAAGGTGAAGTTCCGCCGCGCGGTGCGGCCCGGCGACCAGCTCGTCATCAACGCCAAGCTCACCAAGAGCCGCGGCGGCAAGATCGGCGTGGCCGAGGCCACCTGCACGGTGGGCGGCAACGTCGTTTCCTCGGCCGAACTGATGTTCGGCTTCGTGGACATCGCGGCGGCGCCCTGAACCCATGGCGGCCCGCATCCATCCTTCCGCCGTCGTCGAACCCGGAGCCCGGCTCGGGACCGGCGTGGAAATCGGGGCGTTTGCGTATGTCGGGGCGGACGTGGCGCTCGGTGACGGCACGCGCCTGCACCATCACGCCTCGGTCGAGGGATGCACGAGTCTCGGCGCCGCGTGCGAGGTGTTCCCCTACGCCTGCATCGGCGGCAAGACGCAGGATTTGAAATTCAAGGGCGGCCGGCCCGGGCTGCGCGCGGGCGACCGCAACGTTTTCCGGGAGTATGTGACCGTCCACGCCGCCACCAACGACGGTGAATTCACCGTGCTCGGCTCCGACAACACCGTGCTCGCGTACAGCCACATCGCGCACGATTGCGTGCTCGGCAGCCATATCGTGATGAGCAACGCCATCTCGATGGCCGGCCATGTGACCATCGAGGACCATGTGGTCATCGGCGGCGCGGCCGGCATCCACCAGTTCTGCCGCATCGGCGCCCATGCGATGCTATCCGCCATGGCGAAGCTCGTGCAGGATCTCCCGCCCTATTTCATTGCCGACGGCACGCCGGCCGAGGTGCGGGCCTTCAACAAGGTCGGGCTCGAGCGCAGCGGCTACACCGCGGAGCAGATCGAGCGGGTGAAGCACGTGTTCCGCATCCTTTATCGCGACGGACTCAACCGCACGCAGGCCCTCGAGAAGCTCGCCGCACACCCGCAGGCGGACTCCGCCGAGTTCCAGCGCGTGATCGCCTTCGCCAAGTCCAGCGAACGCGGCCTCGCCCCCGGCGCGACCTGACTTGTCGCCGCATGCTGACCCAGTGGGGCAGGTCTCCGACCTGCCGGTTCGGCTTCGCCTGGATGAAGATTACGCGAACACGCCCAGAGTCCTTGCGTGGCTCGGAGCAGGTCAAAGACCTGCCCTACCGTCGAACTCCACATTGTAACGTAATACGTTACAAGTGCCCGGGCGGCGTGAGCGTGATGTGCTTTGGCTGTGGTGGCATCCATCAATCGCCCGACCCGCATTGTCACGTATTACGTGACAAAGCGGATTGAGGGAGATGGACCCAGTAGGCAGGTCTCCGATTTGCCGGTTCGGCTTCGCCTGGATGAAGATTACGCGAACACGCCCAGAGTCCTTGCGTCGCTCGGAGCAGGTCAAAGACCTGCTCTACCGTCGAACTCCACATTGTAACGTAATACGTTACAAGTGCCCGGGAGGCGTGCGCGTGGTGCACATGGGTTGTTGCTACCCATAGCCTTTCCCGTTGGTTCATCCGTCTATTGCCTTGTGCCGCTGTCCACACCCGGAACTCATTCTTCAATCTGCTCATGCGCTGTGATGTCCTGTTTGCTCCATCCCATTAGTTCTTGGTTGTCATGACTGCGACCCCTCATTCGTTCCGCACCCGTGGTTGATACGGCTGCTTCCTTCCTCCTGTCCGAGGAGGGCTGCGGCCGCGCCACCGCCTATCACGAGTCGAGCAAGATTATCACCAGCCAGGGCCGGACGCATGTCACCTGGCTGGACACGCCGGCGGAAGGATTTCGGGTCAAGGTCCGCACCCTCGAGCATGCCACCGGGCAATGGTCGCCCGGGTATACGATCGGCGACGCGGCGGACAACCATGGCGGCCCGGCCCTGACGATCGACGGGCAGGGTTATCTGCATGTGATCTACTATTCCCACCATCATCCCTTTCGCTACCGCCGCTCTGTGCGGCCCAACGATGCGTCGGAGTGGGGACCGGTGGAGGAGTTTGGCCTTCATCTCACCCTGCCGGCGGTGGTCTGCGCAGCGGACGGCACGCTCATCCTCACGGCGCGGCGCAGCTACGACGACAAACCGTGGGAGCTGGAATTGTGGAACAAACCGCCGGGTGGAAAATGGACCCGGCGCGGGCCGGTGTTGAGCAGCCGTCACCCGGGCTACGTCCAATTCGCCGCCTCGATGGCATGGGCGCCCGATCACCAGCGGCTGTTTCTTTCGTACCGCATTTACGAGATGCCCGGCTACGACAACAAAAACACGGACGCCATCACGCAGGTCGGCTGCATCACGAGTCCGGATGCCGGCCAAACCTGGACCAAGCTGAATGGCTCCGCTTTCTCTGCCGGCGACGATCGACACGCTGGAGGCCATCGTCATGCGACTCGCGCGAGGCCGCATTGCCGATGCTGCCGCGATGGCCGTCAGTCCGGCCGGCGTGCCCCATGGCCTACAGTGTTCGCACCCAGGAGGCAGCCGAGGCGTATCTGGCCACACCTTTGCCCGCCGGCGGATGGCGGCACCTGCAACTGAATCGATTCCTGCCTCCCGACCTGCGCAATTGGGCGGTGCTTCTGCTGGGGCAGGGCGGGGTGATCTTTACGCGGACCGGCCAGCCGCTCATCGTGGCGTCGGCGCTGAACTGCAACTTCGGCGAGGAAGCTTGGGGCCATCCCTCCAACACCCTCGTGCAGTTCGATTCGCCCGACGGCGGCCGGACTTTCATGGCGCGCGCCCTGACGCCACCTGACGGTGCGACGGCGCGCTGGCTGGCCAACCTCGAGCGGCCCACCGGATTCAACGAGACCCCAGCTCAACCCGGCATGATCTACACCGAAGGCACCGCCGGCGCCGGCCTCGGCGACATCCTGCGCAACAAGGTTTGGTGGCGGGTCTTGCACGAATAAACCCATCGCGTCCTGATGCCCCGCGGTTGCCTTTACTGCGACTTTTAATGCCTTTGAACCTCATCACCACTTCCCGGCGCTGGCTCGCGTTGGGCGCCTTTATCACCTCTGCTGCCTCCATGTCTGCCTCCATTCCCACCGAATCGTTCCTGCTGTCCGCCGAGGGCAGTGGCCGGGCGACGGCCTACCTCGAGTCGAACAAGATCATCACTTTCCAGGGCAAGACCCACGTGGCCTGGCTGGATACGCCGGCGGCAGGCTTCCGGATCCGCCTGCGCACGCTGGATCATGCCACGGGCCAATGGTCGCAGATCTGGACCGTCGGCGAGGCGGCCGACAATCACGGCGGGCCGGCGCTGACCGTGGATGCCCAGGGCTACCTGCACCTGGTGTATTACTCGCATCATCATCCGTTCCGCTATCACCGCTCGGTGCGGCCGAACGATGCCTCGGAGTGGGGACCGATGGAGGAGTTTGGCATTCATCTGACCTATCCCACGCTCCTGTGCGCGAAGGACGGCACGCTCATTCTTTCGGCCCGGCGCAGCTACGACGACAAGCCGTGGGAACTGGAAATCTGGACCAAGGCCCCCGGCGGCGCCTGGACCCAGCATCCGCCCGTGCTGCGGAGCCGCCATCCGGGCTATTCCCAATTCGCCGCCTCCATGGCGTGGGCTCCCGACCACCGGCGGCTGTTCCTTTCGTTCCGCGTCTACGAGATGCCCGGGTATGACAACAAGATCATGGACGCCATCACGCAGGTCGGGTGCATCACCAGCCCCGACGCCGGGCGCACCTGGACGAAACTCGACGGCACGCCGCTCACGCTGCCGGCGACGATCGACAATCTCGATTCCGTGGTCCGTTGCGATTCCCGCGAGAGTCGCATTGCCGACACGGGCTCCATGGCCGTCAGCCCGGCGGGCGTGCCTTTCCTCACCTACAGCATCCGTACCCAGGAGGCCGCCGAGGCCTATCTCGCGTCACCGCTGCCGGAGGGCCGCGGGTGGCGCCATCTCCAACTGAACCGTTTTCTGCCGGCCGACATGCGCAACCAGTCGATGATCATGCAGGGCGGCGTGGTGTTCAACAACGCCGGTCAGCCCGTCGTGGTCTGCACCGTGGTGGACCAAGCGTATGGCGAGGACTTCTGGGGCCACCCGAGTCACACGCTGGTACAATTCAACTCAACTGATGGAGGACGGACCTTCGTATCGAAAGTCCTCACTCCGCGCGATCGCAAGGAAGCCCGCTGGCTGCCGAACTTGGAGAAGCCCACCGGTTTCAATCCGACCGATCCCAATCCCGGCATGATCTACACCGAGGGTGTCGCCGGGGCGGGCTTGGGCGACATGTTGCGTAACAAGGTCTGGTGGCGGGTCTTGGAGTAGGGCGGGTTTTAACCCGCCCTGAGTACGCCACGTACGCAGGGTGACGTCATCCGGGCAGGGCACACCTGTCCTCCGTAGGCTCAGCGAAGGAGGAGACCTGCCCTACTTGCTGGCCCGGTTATCGTTGCAGGGCCCGCGTTCGTTACGCTCGTGTGACATTCCCTTTGCCGGCCCCACCCGGCTTGACCCTCCGGAGGGTGCGGGCAATTTGATGGATTCAAAGCCGTCACGGCCTGTCGTCATGTCTACCAATCCTCCACAGGAGTCTGAATCAAATCCGTCGGCCAATCCGGCCAGCCAGCCAGCCGTCACCGCCACCGCCCAGGAAGCCCAGCTGATGCGGCGGGTGCACCGCGAACTCATCGACGATTACGATGAGGAGCTCGAAATGGAGCGCGAGGACTGGGAACGCCACGATCCCGATTTCCCCGACCGGAAGCTGGAGCAGCATGCCGACCGCGCGGACCGCAACCACTACTTCAAGGAACTGTTCCGGCTGCAGGGCGAACTGGTGAAGATGCACGACTGGATTGTCGCGACCGGTCACCGGCTCGTGATCGTGTTCGAGGGCCGGGACGCGGCGGGCAAGGGCGGCGTCATCAAGCGCATCACCCAGCGGCTCAACCCCCGCGTGGCCCGCGTCGCGGCGCTGCCGGCGCCGACCGACCGTGAGAAGACCCAGTGGTATTTCCAGCGCTACGTGGCGCACCTGCCGGCCGCGGGCGAGATGGTGCTCTTCGACCGCAGCTGGTACAACCGCGCCGGCGTCGAACGCGTGATGGGCTTCTGCACGGACGAGCAGTACGAGGAGTTTTTCCGCTCGGTGCCCGAATTCGAGAAGATGCTCGGACGCTCGGGCATCCAGCTCATCAAGTACTGGTTCTCGATCTCCGACGAGGAGCAGGAATTCCGGTTCCGCTGCCGGATCAACGATCCCTTCAAGCAGTGGAAACTGAGCCCGATGGACCTCGAGTCGCGCAAGCGCTGGGAGGCCTACACCAAGGCGAAGGAGATCATGCTGCAGCGCACCCACATTCCCGAGGCCCCGTGGTGGGTCGTGCCCGGCGTGGACAAGAAGAAGGCGCGCCTCAACTGCATCCACCATCTGCTCAGCCAGGTGAAGTACACCGAGGTGAAGCACCCGACGATCCGGTTGCCCAAGCGGGTTTACCACCCCGACTATTCGCGCACGCCGATCCCGGAGGAGATTTTCATCCCGCAGGTCTATTGACTACTTTTTCTTGTAGACCGTTGCGGGGTCGAAAACGCGGCGGGACGTGAACTCGAGCTTGAGCGAGGCGGCCTCGTCGGCCTTCGCCCCCGGCGCGAGGCGGCGGTAGAAGCAGGACTTGTAGCCGTTGTGGCAGGCGGCGCCGCCGACGTTCTCGACGCGGAGCTGGATGACGTCCTGGTCGCAGTCGGTGAGGATCTCCTTCACGAGTTGCGCGTTGCCGGACTCCTCGCCCTTGACCCAGAGTTTTTTGCGCGAGCGGCTCCAGTAGGTGGCCTTGCCGGTGCGGAGGGTGTGGGCGAGCGACTCCGCGTTCATGAAGGCGAACATGAGCACCTCGTTGGTCTCGTGGTCGCACGTGATGCAGGGGATGAGGCCGTCGGCGTCGAACTTCGGCTGCAGGAGCGTACCGAGCTCGATCTCGGCGGTGGTGGTGCGGGCGGGGAAGACGTAGGTGCTCATGGGAAAGTCTGGTGGGGTTGCGTGTAGGAGCGGCTTTATGCCGCGAGAGTTGCGCTCACGGTCGCGGCGTAAAGCCGCTCCTACATCTTTTCGGCGAGGTTCTTCAGGTAATCGTAGGCGTACAGTCCGGTGCGGTGGCCGTCGCTGAAATCGAAGCGGATGGCGTAGTTGCCAATCTGTTCCCAGCTTTTCACCTCCACTTTGCTGTAATCGTGCCTGCCGCCGCCGCCGTACTGGGTGCCGAAGATGTCGCGCTCGCCGGCGGTCTCGGCGCTGGGCGAGGCGGCGCGCAGCTTCGCAAACGGGTAATAGCTCTCGGTGCCGTCGTCCCAGAGGATGGCGACTTCCTGGCCGATGAGCTGGATATTGACGGGGGCGTGCATGGCGGAAGGCAGAGTCAGCGAATTTTCGGGCGGGTTGAACAGGAAAATTCCCGGTGCCGGGATTTGCACCGACGTTGAAACCCGCCAATTTGCGCGCATGTCCACGCCGCCTTCCAAATCCCGACCACATATCGTGGTGGTGGGCGCGGGTTTTGCGGGCCTGAACTTCTGCAAGGACTTTCCGCCGGGGTTGGCGCGGATCACCCTGATCGACCGGCAGAACCACCATCTCTTCCAGCCGCTGCTCTACCAGGTCGCGACGGCCGGGCTGTCCGCGGTGGATATCGCGCAGCCGGTGCGGGCGATCCTGAACGACAAGCCCGACCTGGAGGTGATGATGGCGGAGGTCACGGGTTTCGACCTCGCGGCCCGCCGCGTGCGCTGCACCGGCGGCGAACTGGCCTACGACTACCTCATCCTCGGTCTGGGCGGGGTCGCGAGCTACTTTGGACATCCCGAATGGGCCGCCCACGCCCCGGGCCTGAAGTCGCTCGACGACGCCCTCCGCATCCGGCGCGACATCCTGCTCGCGTTCGAGCGGGCCGAGACGGAAACCGATGAACAGCGCCGGCGCGAACTCATGACCATCGTGGTGGTGGGCGGCGGGCCGACGGGGGTGGAACTGGCCGGCGCCTTCGCCGAACTGGCGCGCACGGTGCTGAAGCGGGACTTCGACCGGATCGACCCGACCAAGGCCCGGGTGATCTTGATCGAGGGCAGTCCGCGCGTGCTGGCTTCGTTTCCGCCCGAAAGTTCGGCCAGCGCCCTGCGCCAGCTCGAGCGGCTCGGGGTCGAGGTGCGGCTCGGCCGGCACGTGGAGGCGGTGCGCGCGGGCGAGGTGGTGGTGGGCGGCGAGGTCATTCGCGCGGCAAACATCATCTGGGGCGCCGGCGTGGCGGCCAATCCGCTGACGCTCTCGCTGGGGGCGGAAACCGACCGGGCGGGACGCGTGAAGATCCTGCCCGACCTCAGCCTGCCGGGACACCCGGAAGTTTTCGCACTGGGGGACATGACCGCGCTCACCGACCGGCGGGGCCGGGTGGTGCCGGGACTGTGCCCGGCCGCAATCCAGATGGGACAGCATGCGGCGCGCGTGGTGGCCGACGACCTCCGGGCGGGCGGCCAGTCCCCCGAGAGACGCAAGGCGTACGCCTATTTTGACAAGGGCAGCATGGCGACGATCGGCCGCTCCAAGGCCGTCGCCGTGCTCGGCCGGTTCCATTTCAGCGGCTACCCGGCCTGGGTGCTCTGGCTCTGTGTTCACCTGCTGTTTCTCGTCGGATTCCGCAACAAGTTCTCCGTGTTGTCGCAGTGGATCTACTCCTACGTGACCTACAAGCGCGGCGCCCGCATCATCACGGGTGTGTCCAGCGGCAATCCCGCGGGCTCGGCCTAGGGTACGGCTGAAAACTCCGGCTTAATGTAGGAGCGGCTTTACGCCGCGAGGTTGCGTTTTCTATCGCGGCGTAAAGCCGCTCCTACAGTCAGACCACAACGCGAAACATCATCCGGCTCGCCGTGCCCGCCGCCACGGCGGGCTTGCTGGTGCGGAAGACTCAAGCTAAGGATTGTCCAGGTCAGCTTATTCAACCGGTCGGAAGGAAAGGCTATTCCCATGAAAGACCAGACATGCGGCGGTCGGGTGGCGCGGATATGGGCGGGAGTGTCCGGACTGTTGCTCGCGACTGCGATCACCGTCCCTGAAATGTGGGCGGCGGAGGCGATCAAGGTCGTGCGCACGGTTCATCTGGCGCAACCGGACCTGCTTGAGGAGGCCGTCGTGGGCTGGGCGGGGTACGTGGCGCCGGACAAGAACGTCCTCATGGAGGCGATCACATTTGGCGGTCAACGCGGCTATTACTTCACGGCCCACCGTCAGAGCGCGCGCGACCATCATCCCCGCGAACCGCTGATCCGTTGGAGCGGCGACAACGGCCGCACCTGGGAAGATCGCGGGACCTGGACGGCCGAGAGTCCGATCCAGGGGAATTGGAAGCTGAACATCGAGGCGCCCAATTATGTGTTCAACCCGACGAACGGCACGCTGCTTCGCCTGTATCGAACCACGGAGGCCGTCACCGGTTTGCTGCCGTGGGTGAAGGGCGCACCCGCCGGCCGGACCGGCCTGTTGTGGACGCAGTATTCGCGGGACGGAGGCCGGACCTGGTCGGAGGCCGAACAGCTGATCTGCCAGGGCCCTGAGTTTGACCCGACGCATTGGGCTCCCGGCATCTGGTACGGCCGGAACAGCGGCGGCGTGCAGGGGGTGGATGCCGTCTGGCTCCCGGATGGCCGTTTCCTGCTGCCCTTTTTCAGCACCGAGGAGACGCAACTGCACAAGTATCAGAGCGCGTGTTTGATCGGCCGTTGGCGCGCGGAGGACGACCGCGTGGAATGGAGCCTCACCGCCAGCGCCACCGTGCCTGAGGCAGCCTCCTACAGCGGCGGCGACGAGCCGTCGGTCGCCGTGCTGGCTGACGGCCGCTGGCTCATGACGATGCGCGCCTACACTCCGGCGAATCTGCCCCTGGCCATCCCCAGTGGTAAATTCCACGTCACGTCGGCGGATGAGGGCCGGACTTGGAGCGAGCCGGCCATGCTGCGGCTGTCCGACGGCCGGCAAGCCTACGGTCCCGCCAGCCTGACGCATGTCTTCCGCTCCTCGCGCAACGGCCGGCTCTATCTCATCACCAACATCCTCGATCGGCCCACGGTCGCGTGTGATCCCCGCAGCACGCTCCAGATTGCCGAGCTCGACCCGCAGTCGTTCCGGGTGAAACCGGAGACCGTGACGGTCATCGAGACCCGTGATGCCGCCGCCGGTCAGCCGGAGAACATCCGGTTCTCCAACTGGCGCCGCTACGAGGATCGTGAGACCGGCCACATCGTATTGCTGATGACCGCGTGCCCCGGCGATGTCGGCCGGCATGAGACCTGCGGGGTTCCGCCGCACAGTTATCGCTATGAGATCATCCTGCCGGAGTAGGGCGTTTTATCTGCAAGGTGGGCGGGCACAGGGTGCATAGGGCGACCTTGGCGTGGGTGGATGCACATTGTAGGGCGGGGTCTCCGAACCCCGCCATGTTTGAATGGTAGCTGCGAATGTGAGCGAGCGGGGGTTTGTCCACTCGCTCACGCTCGTAGCTACGAAGGCGGGGTTCGGAGACCCCGCCCTACAATACCCTATGACGGGGCATAGGTGTAGTAGCCGTCCGCGGTGGGCCGCGGATTCTCCTGCCACCAGCGGCGGACCACCCAGGCCTCGACTACGGCCTCGACACCGGCGGGAAGATTGGCGTGCACGGCGAATTGCAGCGGCTGGTGCGCCCAGGCCGGGTTCAGGCGCACGCGGTATGTGAGCCATGAGCAACCGTAGGACTGGGTATTCCCGTGCTGCCGGCCGTCGGGCATGGGAATCAGCTGGACTTTCCGGTCACCCACGCGGGCGAGTACTTGCACGATCTGCACGACGGTTGGGGCGTATTTCCATTCGGCTTCTCCCTGGCGCAGGCGGATCACGAGGGTGAGAATGGGTTGGTCACCGTCAAGGGCCGGCAATGTGGTCGCGTAGGTGTGCGTCTGTCGCACGAGGTTTTTCTGCGCGAAAAGCGCAGCCTCGACAAAACGCACGTCGAGTCGCGGATCGGGCGCGGCGGTGTGCAGCGGAAGCGCGAGGCCGAGTTTGCCGGCTTGCGCGGCGGTGAGGGTCCGCGCGGGCCAGCGGACACCGGATCGCAGTGCCGGGGTGACTTCCAGCATGAGCGTTTCAAACGGACGCAGCTGCAGGGTGAGGGTCTCGCCGAGCTGATATGATGCGCCGCCGCGTCGCCGCAGTTGCGTGCGCTCCGGGAAGTGCGTGACGATCTGCACGGCGGTGCCGGGCTTGGCGTCGAGCCCGAGGGCGGCGTCGAGCGTGAGCGTGAGGGGCCGGGAGGCGAAGTGGGCGTTGTGCAGAAAGACGAATCCGTGCGCGCCGCGGCCGTGGGCGTAGCCGTAAACCTCGTTGCGGAAGGGATCGCCGCCGACGAGGCGCCGGCGGGTGAAGAGCGCGGCGTGCTTGCGGGCGAGCTGCGAGATCCAGGCGAGAAACTCCACGTCGTCATCCGTCAGGTGACGGAGGTTGCCCCAG
>JADJZJ010000009.1 GCA_016715765.1 Opitutaceae bacterium | reverse complement strand
GTGCCTTTGCGTACTTTGCGCGAGGCAGGATTGGGATCCAAAACGGAGGTGAACGCTGATCTTCGCTTATCGGACGCTGATGGCTGGGATCCCGATCCCGACCCACGGGGTCAGGCTTCTACTTCTTAAATATTATGAGCGAGTTACTCCAGTTGGCGTAGTCGACTGACCGCGCAGAGGATGGACGGATTGAATTTGCTGCGTTTGCGCCACGCGCCGCTGGGTCCACCGAGTCTTCCACGGTGCGGAAATGATAGGTGCGGCCCGGGTTTCAGTCGGAGCATAGGTCCGTCTTGTACGGTGCACGCTTCGCTGCTGATTTGAGGGTAAAATAGGCAGGTCAAAGACCTGCCCTACTGGAAGCCTTGCCGGTTCGGACCGAGACACATCAGAAGACGTAACTTAACGGCGGTTGTTGTTGTAAGACTTGTCCATGGATTCGGTTTTCCAATCACTGCGACGGATCAACGAACGCTGAATTTCCTTCCGGAGCTTTTTCTCGGCAGCCGGGTCGCCGGCGATGCGGGAGATATCTGCGATGGCATTCAGTTCCTTGAGGTTTTGGAGGCGCACTGCATCGCGGTGCATCAATGTGCCATAGTTGGGGACACTCTCCGTGAGCGCGTCGCCGGGCACCGTCGCCCCGGGGTATTGTTTCTTCAGGTAATCCGCTCGCCCTTTGTCGGTGAGCATTTCCCAGGCGGTACCGGACTGCGGGCGCTCGTCGGTGACGGTCAGAGGGTCCAGGAAAATGACCCCGGCCGTATCGGCGACTTCGTTGGTATTGGTGACCGGTGGTGGAGGTGTGTAGGCCGGCAGGAAGGTGCGGATGGCCGTGGAGATGTGCGAAGACACTTGGCCGGTTTTTGCGGCCCGCTTTGTATCTCCTGCCACGGGACCGTCGGCATCACCCGCGGCGAAACCCAGGGTTGAAGTTCTCGACGTGGTAGTTGAGGTCGGCCCGGAAGGCCAGTTTCACGCCGAAGAGCTTTTCCATGCGCACCAGCAGGTCGGCGTCCTCGCTGCGGAGGCGTTCGAGGATGCTGGGGTGCACCATGACGCGGAGGGAATACTCCTTGCCGTCCTTGCGGAGGTGGAGCCGGCGGACCACCGAGCTGAGCTTGCGCTGCAGCTCGACGGACATCGTTGTGGCGCTCTTCACGATGCCGCGGCCGCGGCAGTAGGGGCAGTCGGTGTAGAGGTTGGACGAGAGCGACTCCTGCTGGCGCTGGCGCGTCATCTGCATGATGCCGAGCGTGGAGATGGGCAGGATGTGGTTCTTGGCCTTGTCGTGCGACATCTCCTCGACCATCCGCTCGTAGATGGCGTTGCGGTGGCGGCGCTCCTTCATGTCGATGAAGTCGATGATGATGAGGCCGCCGAGGTTGCGGAGGCGGATCTGGCGGGCGGCCTCGGAGGCGGCCTCGAGGTTCACGGCGTAGATGACGTTCTTCTCGTCGCCGCCGCGGGCCTTGTGGGAGCCGGTGTTGACGTCGATGGAGATGAGGGCCTCGGTCTCGTCGATGACGATCTCGCCGCCGGAGGGGAGGCCGACCTTGCGCTGGCCGGTCTGCTCGATCTGGCGCTCGATGTTGAAGCGCTCGAAGATGGGGATGCTGTCGTTGTAGTAGGCGATCTTGGCGCGGGAGCGCTTGGAGATCTGGCCGACGAGGTCCTGGGTGCGCTCGTGGCTGGCCTTGTCGTCGATGAGCACGCGGTCGACCTCCTCGGTGAGGAAGTCGCGCACGGTGCGCTCGACGAGGTCGGGCTCCTGGTAGAGGCAGGCGGGGGAGCGGTCGTTCTTCATCTTGGCGGTGATCTCCTCCCACTTCTTGAGGAGGATGTGCAGGTCGCGGACGAAGTACCGGGTCTTCTTGCCCTCGCCGGCGGTGCGGACGATCACGCCCATGCCCTCGGGGATGGTGAGTTCGTTGAGCATCTGCTTGAGGCGCTTGCGCTCGCTCTGGTCCTCGATCTTGCGGGAGATGCCGCAGCCCTCGCTGAAGGGCATGAGGATGAGGTAGCGGCCGGGGAGGGAGAGGTTGGTCGTGGTGCGCGGACCCTTGGTGCCGATGGGGCCCTTGGTGACCTGGATCACGATCTCGCTGCCGGGGGGGTAGAGGTTGGGGATGTCCTTGACGGTCGGCTCGGCGGTGCGGGCCGGGGCGTTTTTCTTGCGGTTGACGCGCACGACCTCGACGGACGAGTCGGCGGCGGCGGGGAGCATGTCCCAGTAGTGCAGGAAGGCGTTCTTGGAGTAGCCGATGTCGACGAACGCGGCCTTGAGGCCCGGGTCGAGGTTCTTGATGCGGCCCTTGTAGATGCCGCCGACCATGCGGTCGTCGGACTCGCGCTCGATCTCGAACTTCTCGAGGCGGCCGTCCACGAGGAGGGCGACGCGCTTCTCGAGCGGTTCGGAATTGATGATGAGCTCCCGGTAGGAGCCCTTTTCCTTTTTGAAGACCGCGAGGATCTTCTGGAGCAGCGGGCGCTGCTTGGCGCGTTCCTCGGCGCCGGATTTCAGTTCGGCGGCGCTGACCTGCTGGGCAGCGGTGGCGGGCGGGGGATTGACGAGTTCCTCGTCATATTTTTGGGCGACATCCTGGGGGATGCCGGGGTTCGGTTGCGATGAATCGCTCATGTGGCGGGTGGCGTTGCGGGTTCACGGGGCCCCCGGGTGCGGCGGTCGCGGCGCAGGAAATTCCGGCAGGGCGGTCATTGGCGCGAAGAAGCGATTTCATGCGAAATCCTTCCTGAAGCGCCAGACGCTCTGGACCAGTCCTTGCAGCAAGCAGCAACTGAGCACAAAGGAGCCACCGTAGCTGATAAAGGGAAGCGGTATGCCCGTGATGGGCACGAGCCCGATGGTCATCGCGATGTTCACGAACACATGCACGGCGAACAGCATGGTGACGCCGATGGCGATCACCGTGCCGAGGCGGTCCCTCGCGAGACCGGCAATGCGGATGCCGTTGAACATCACTATCCCAAACAGGCCCAGGACCGTTAAGCTTCCCAGAAAACCTTTCTCCTCGGCGATGACCGAGAAGATAAAATCGTTGTGCGCGACCGAGCGCGGCAGGTAGCCGAGCTGCGCCTGCGTGCCTTCCGTCCAGCCCTTGCCCATCAGGCCGCCGCTGCCGACGGAGATCAGCGACTGCCGCTGGTTCCAGCCGATGCCCATGGGGTCGATCTTGTCGGGCGCGACGAAGGAAATGATGCGGTTGCGCTGGTAATCGTGCAAAGGCACGAGGGTGTGCGGCTCGTATTTGCCGCGGTCGGAAATGTAGGAGTAGCTGTGCGACTCCATGAAGTTGGCGTAGCGCCAAGTGTCCCACGCGACGATGGTTACGATAAAAAGGAACGCGCCCAGCGCCCCGGCGAAGAAGCGGGACGACAGCTTGGACACGTAGAGCATGGAAAACACCATCGGGGGCAGCACAATCGCCGACTTCAAGTCCGGCTGGAGCAGGATAAGCACCATAGGGATACCCACCGCAAGGGCCAATTTCCCCAGCACCCCCAGCGACTGCCGCACGGTGCCGATTTCCGAGCGGATGAGCAGGCTGGCGGTGATGAGGAGCACCGCAACCTTGGCAGTTTCAGAGGGTTGGAAGGCAAAGAAGCCGAAATCCAGCCACCGTGTCGCCCCATAGCGCTCACTGCCGATACCCGGCAGGAGCACGAGGAACAGGGGGAACAGCGCGGCCAGGTAAAACCAGTGGGCAACACTCAGCCAGAAGCGGTAATCAATCAGGGAAACGGCGGTGTAAATGACGGCTCCGCCGACCAGCCAGACCAGTTGGGTGATCCAGTTGTCACCCCGCACCGAAAGCTGGGCGCTGTAGATGAAAAACACGCCGAACAGGCTCAGGCCCACCAGCGCGAAGGGGGTCAGCAGGTCCCAACGCCCGCGCGTGGTCGTCTTGAAGACGCTCAGGTTGTCGAGGGGCGAGGCGAGTTTCACGGGTGGCTCAAGCAGAAGCGGTTTCGTCGCCCGGGGGCAAGGCCGCCTTGGAGGTTTCCGCTTCATCCGTGTCCCTGGCACTGGCCAGGCCCAGCATCACCCAGAAAGGCACAGCCCCCATCGGGCCCTCGAGGACGACGCCAAAGGTGGCGCTGACCAGCACCACCCAGAGCCCGCACCAGATGGCCCACTCGCTTTCCACCATCGAGGTGCGGAGGGAGTGCCAGGTGCGCCGGAGCAGGATCCAGCAGAACCCGGCCCAAACGGCCAGTCCCAGCAGCCCCATGCGGCCAAACACCGTGATGAAGATATTATGCGGACTTCGGGCGGCGAAGTCCTCCGCCGTGCCATCCGGATAATATTCCTGCAGGAATCCGCCGGCGAGGTCATGGCCAAAGCCAAGTCCCAACACCGGGTTGGAGTCCCACGTCTCCAAAATCACGTTCTTCCACCAAGTGGCCCTGAAACGGTTGTTGTCACCCTTGTAGTAGCTCTCGCCGGACATGTAGCTGCCCTGGCCCGCAAAATCCGTGATGGAGCTGATCCGGTCGGCCGTGCTCCGGAGTTTGCCATGCGCCCAGGCATTGTTGCCCAGTGCGGCCATCCCCAGCAGGGCCAGGGCGGCCACCCCGCTGGCAACCCCCAGGGTCAGGGGGTATCGCCACCGGCCGGCCAGGAGCAGCAACGTCGCGGCACAGGTGACGCCGAGCAGGGAGGCGCGGTTGTCGCTGGCCAGGATCCAGAGCACGAGCGCGGCCGACATGGTCACCGCCAGTCCCCGCCAGGAGCCGCGGACCACGAAGAACCACAGCAGGCTCGCCACGCCAAAAAAGGTGAACGCCAGGTCGCCCTTGAAATAGATCAACGGAACTTCATTGAAGGTGAGCACGGTCAGGAACAGCCGCGGGAACAATTCCGAAGCCCCGTAAGTGAAAGGCAGCAGGGCCACGCCGGCCAGCAGGCAGCCCAGCAGCCAGCGACGCGCCCGGGGTTCCCTGGCCATGTGCTGCACCAGAAAGAACAGGACGGCGTAGTAGACCATGGCGAAGTCTCGCACCGCGAGAAAGCCGTGGCGCGGCAGATCAAGGGCAAAGCGACCGCCGCCCACCACCAGCCAGGCCATGAGGAAATGGTTGAGGTTGTCCCGGGCGAAGGGCAGCTGCCTGGAGTGGGCCCAGACGATGCCGCGCCAGGTGCCCGCGACCAGCAGCACGGTTTCCGCCGGCAGGAGCGGCAGGCCCGGCGCCGGCATCAACTGCGCAAAGCCACGGTTGCCGACAAGGTAACCGAAGAGCACCAGGCCGGTCAGGATCACATCAAAGGGCACGCGCAGCACCCGTGTCAGGATGCCCCCCAGGGCCAGGGTAAAAAACACCATGGGCCAGAAATGGCTTCCTTCCGCGATCTGAAATCCCAGCCAGATGGCCGCCACGCCGGCGGCGACGGCGATCAGGGTTTGGCGCAAATGCGGATTCATCCGCCCCGAGCCCAGCCCGCCGGGGACACGAAAGCAACGTCACAAGCGTCCCTTGCACCCTCCCTCCATCCTGCCACAGTCGGGGCCATGCCGCTGATCACAGCGATCTTTGCCTTTCACCAGGTCACCCCCTACCTTCGTCCCGCCCTCCGGAGTTTGCTGACGCAGACCCTGGCGGATTTTGAGGTGATCGTCGTGGACAACGGCACCGGGCTCGGGCTCGGCGCATTCGGCGAAGAGGGCAGGGATCCGCGCCTGCGCCTGATCTCGTTTCCGACGAACCAAGGCATACCGGCGGCGCACAATGCGGCGCTGGCCCAGGCCCGGGGCCGGTTCATCGCCCTGATGGATTACGACGATGTGGCCTTGCCCCGCCGCTTCGAGTGCCAGGCGGCCGCGCTGGAGGCGAAACCGCAGCTGGGGCTGGTCTTCAGTCATGCCCTGGAAATTGACGGTTCCGACCGCCCGCTGGGTCCGGCCTTCACGCTGGCCACCGTCCGCGAGCAGTATGAGTTCAGTGCCTACTCCATGCCGGCCGTCAGTCCCACCACGTTCGGGCGGCGCGAGGTCTTCGCGCAGGTACCCATGGACGGCGGATTTCAGATCGCCCCGGATTTGGATTTTACGAGCCGGGCACTGGAACGGTGGCCCAGCGAGGCCCTGCGCGAGGTCCTCCTGCACTACCGCCGCCACCAGATCCAGACCACCGAGACGCGTCGCTCCCTGCAGCAGTTCAATGCCAGCATGTGCCGGCTAATGACCGCCCGACGCCGCGCCGGCCGGCCCGAGGGCCGGGGCGAACTCCGGCAAGAACTGGCCGCGTGGCAGGAGGAGGCGCCGGCCCCGCCGCAGAATTTCGCCTGGTTTGCCCTGCGCGCCCAGCAGGAAGGCTTCCCGCTGCTCGCCGCATATTTCGCCCGCCAACTGCTGGCGGTCCGGCGCACGCCCGGGACGGTCCGGACAGCCTGGCGGGTGACGGCGGCCGCACTCCGATCGGCGCCCGATAAACGGGTGCAGCTTCTGCGGATGCTGTTCACCGGTCCGCTCCGGACCCACAACCTCAGGCGGCTCTGAGCGCCGCCCGCCGCGCCAGTGTGCGGTTCACCAACCAGGGCACGAGCGGCGCCCACATGAGCCAGCGGGTGAACCATTCCCACCCGGCCGCCGCCCCCAGCAGGCTGCCGGCAATCAGGCAGGCGGTGCCGCTGAGATCAACCGGTCCGCAGGCTGGTTCGCGCCGCAAGGCAAGCAGGGCGGTGTGGTAAAAATGCCCGGTGGTGATCGCCACCGCAAAGAATCCGGCCGGCATCACCAGCGCGGCCGCGGCCGCATACCGGGCGCTGATGAGCGGACCGATCAGCAGCGGCATCAGCAACTGCAGCAGAAGAGTGAGGGCGAGCGCACTGGCGGCATAGGCCACGGCGGCGCGATCCACCCGGGCCATGAGGTCACGGCGGGCGGCGACCGAACCGTCGTAGGCGGCAAACCAGGACGGCTGCAGGTACTGCAGCAGCACGGTGCCCAGCATCGAGGGCAGGATCAGGGCGATGTTGCCCGCCAGGGTGAAATACCCCGCCGGTTCCGCTCCATAGAATCCGGCGACCACCCAGCGGTTCATCCCGCCCAGTGCCCAGCCGGCCAGGGCCAGGGCGGTGAACAGCGGGCCGGCGTAGGTAGCGGTCAGCTGGCGCGGGCCGGGGGCGGCCGGTTTTTTCCAACTGGCGCGCAACCACCACACGCCCAGGCCGGCGACCACCAGGGCGTGCAGGAGAAAGCCGCCCAGCAATGCGGCGAAACTTGCGCTGACAAAACCGTAGAGCAGCAAAGGCACAAAGGCCCGCGTGACGGCGCCGCTCGCACTGATGCTGCAATCGGCCCAGTGCCGCCGGTCCGCCTGCAGGGTGGTCTGGGCAAAATGGGCCACCGTGAGCGCCGCGGCCACCAGCAGCAGGAGGCCGCCCGCCGGCACCGACGGTTCGGGCAGCGCCAGCATGGTGAGAGCCGCCACCGTGAGGACCAGCCAGGGGGTCTTGCGTCCGGCCGCGGCCAGGACTTCACGGAGCAGGCCGGCCCGGTCCCTGGATTCGGCCCAATGACGGGCGGCGAATTTGTTCAGCCCGGCGAAAATCACCCACATGCCCACGGGGGTGAGGCTCAGGAAAATGCCGTAATGCCCGTAAACCTCCGGCGGCACCCAGTGGGAGGCGAGCCGCACGCCGATGATGCCGCAGGCCAGGCCGGCCACCTGCGTCAGCAGGATGGGGAGCAGCCGGTTGGAAAAAGCAACGGAGGACAATTTCATTGGACGGCGGCCTCGTGCAGGGCCCGGGCGAGAGCATCCGGCGGGATCAGTTTCAGGCAATCAACATCCGGACGGGTGCAGCGCCAGCCGCAACCGTAGCAGGGCAGCGGGTGCTGCACATGCACCTGCCGGCCGGACCGGCGCCACGGCATGCAGAGTCCCGGGGTGCCCCCGCCGAGCACAATGACCGCGCGCTGGTTGAGCGCGGTCGCCAGGTGCGCCCCGCCGCTCTCCGTCCCCAGAAACAGGCCTGAAGTCGCCACGAGGCCGATGAAATCGTCCAGGGTCGGCGGGATTGAAAGCGTGAACCCGCCCGCCCCCGCCGCAGTCAACTCCGCCGCATAAGCGTGCAATCCCTTCGCCTGGACCGGACTGCCGCACAGCGTGACCGTCCGTCCCCCGTGCCAGGCCCGGAGCCCGGCCGCCACCAGCGCGGGGGGCAGGGTGCGCAGCGGACCACTGCCCAGCGGGCAGAGCAGCAGCCGGCCTTGGTCTTCGGCCCGGGCGCTTTGCATCCGGGGTGTGATTTCCGCGTCACTGACCGGCCGGCCCAGGACCCGCGATACGACGAGCTGGTGGGCGAGCAGGTCGGTGGGCAGGTGGACCCTGGCCTCGGCGGGATAATCGGCGCGCGTCAGCCTGACTTCGCGTTCCGCCGCGATCCACGTGAGGGAAACCTCCTTGTAGAGGTCGCGCTGCTGGGACAGGCAGATGCCCAATCCGTGGCGCACTCCGCCGAGCCGGGGACGGTCGCGCCACCAGGCCGGCAGCAGATCAAGCAACACGCCGGGTGCATCGGCCGGCATCGTGATCAGCGGCACGTCCGGGAATTCACGCGCCGCCAGCGGTGCGGCCAGGTCGGAAACCACGAGCGAACATTGTCCGGGACCGAAATGTCCGAGGAGCAGGCGAATCGCCGAAAGCGCGAGGACGAAGTCGCCCAGACGGTCCACCTTGTGGATGCAGGCGGTCCGCCGGATGAAGTCGCGGGTTGGCCGCGGGCCACTGAGCCGCCGGCCGATCCATTGTCGCACGCCCGCGGGCAGCCGGGTGGGATCGGAGGGCAGGAGCGGCGAACAATACATGCACGGTCCTTCTGGATTATTTTTTTGGCGACGCAGCCTTTTTATGTGTGACTCTCCAGCCAGATGCCTGCCCTTTGCGCCATCGTCGTCACTTACCAGCCGGAGCCGGGACTGGATTTGGGCGCCCAGGTGTCCGCGCTCCGCGAACAGGGGGCCGAGGTGCTGCTGGTGGACAACGGTTCCGAACCCGCCGCGCGGGGGCGAATCGAAGGGCTGGCCGCGGCCTCCGGGGCCAGTCTGCTGGCCAACCCGCGGAATCTCGGGCTGGCGGCGGCGCTTAACCAGGGCGTGGAGCATGCGGTGGCGCACGGGTTCGAATGGCTGGCGACCTTTGATCAGGACAGCCGGATCATGCCGGAATATTTTGCGGCCATGTGGCGCGCCCATGCCGCCCACCCGCAGCCGGACCGGGTCGGCATCATGGTGCCGCGGCTGACGACCCCGGGTTTCGCTGACGATTCTTTCGCCGTGCCCGGCAGCGATCCGACGCGGCCGTATGCCCCGGTGTGGCAGGCCATCACGTCCGGCAGCCTGATGCCGGTGCGCCTGTTCCGGGCGGTGGGTCCGTTCCGGGCGGATTTTTTCATCGATTATGTGGACCATGAATTCTGCCTGCGCTGCCGGCGGCGAGGCTGGCTGGTGATCGAGGCGCGGGGCGCGGTGTTGCAGCACCAGCAGGGCCAGCCGGTGCGGCATCGTCTGGGCTGGATGCGGCCGGTGGTGACGCACCACTCGCCCATGCGGCATTACTACCGGGCGCGCAACCGGCTGGCGGTGTACCGGCAATATGGCGGGTTTGATCCCCATTGGCTGGCGCGCGATCTGAAGGAGACCCTGCGCAACTACGCCAAGCTGGTGCTGTTTGAGCGGCAGCGTGGCGCCAAGCTGGCCGCCATTCTGCGCGGATGCTGGCATGGCCTGACCGGGCGGACGGGGGAGGTGCCATGAGCACGACCAACCACCGACCACCGGAGGTGCTGCACTTCACCGGTTACGTGGACGATCACAGCGGCATCCACAGTACCGTGGCCGCCCTCCAGGGCACGAAAGCCTTCCGGTGCGTCCTGGGAGTTCATCCCGATTATGTTCCGACCAGGCCGTTGGGTTTGAGTCCTCTCATGCTGCCGGAGGTGCCGGCGGAAAGCATCGGGTTGGCGGCCTTCTGGGCGGCCCGGCGCGTGGCGCGGAGGGTGGAGGAGTGGCTGGCGGCCGATCCCTCCCGCATTTACCACGGCCATTCGCGCGCCGGTCTGCTGGTTGCGTGCTGGCTGGGGCGGCATGGCTGCCGCCGGGCGGTGGCCAGCGTGCATTGCTATGGCCGGCAGCGATGGTTTTTCCGGTGGGCCGCCCGGCGCATGGCCGGCCGGCTCTACTGGCTCAGCCCGGCCATGCGCCGCCATTATGGCGCCATGGGTGCGGACTGGGATTCCTGCATCCCGGAGTGCGTGGCACCACTTGCACCCTTACCCGCCGGAGGGGGCCGCACCGGCGGCACGCTGCGACTGGGTGGAGCCGGATTGCGGGTGCGTTGGAAACGGTGGGACCTGATCGTGCGGGCGCTCGCCCAATTGCCGGCCGAGGTCAGAGGGCGGATCGAATTTGAACAGCTGGGCGCGAACGGCCCCGGGCGGGACGGTCTTCACTATGCGCAGGAGTTGCGCGCGCTCACCGGGCAATCCGGGCTCGATGCCCAGGTGAAATGGTTGCCGGCGGAGCCCGACTGCAGGCGCATGCTGTCGCAGGTTGACGCCGTCGTGGTGGCGTCGCACCGCGAGCCCATGTCCCTGGTCATGCTCGAAGCGCTGAACGCCGGAGTGCCGGTCATCGCGGCCGATTCCGGCGGAGCTCCCGATGTCATTCGACCCGGGATCAACGGCTGGCTTTTTCAGGACGGCAACGCGGCCGGACTGGCGCGATTGCTGGCCGACCTGGCGCGGGATCGCCCGGACCGGCGTCTTGACCGTGGATCGTTTTTGCCCGCCGGATTGACAGCGGCGAGGGTCGCGGCCCGCTGGCTTTCCGTTTACTCGGCCTTGCCGGCTGGCAAGTCGGCCAGCCAGGGTTGAAGGCGGGTCCAAACCGTGGATGCATCCAAATCCCGGATGCAGTGGGGCACCGCAAACCGGCAGTAGTCGGAGCAGGGTTTGTAGGCGCAGGGGGAGCCCTCGATCCAGGCGGACTGCGGATGCCGGGGCGCGAAGAGCCCGGGCAGTTGCGGCCCGAAGATCGTGAAGGTCGGCACACCCAGCAGGGCGGCGAGATGCCCCGGGCCGGAGTCGTTGCCAATAAAACGATCGGCCGTGGCGAGCGTGTCGAGCAGGGCGTCGAGATCGCGGAGCGAATTGTCGAGCAGGGTCACCTGCCAGCCGGCGGCGCGGAGCTGGCCGGCGAGGGCTTCAAACCGGTCCCGCGGCCATTCCCGCACCGCCCGGCCGGCTCCGGTGTGAATGACGATGTGCCGGCCGGTTCGGGCGGCCGCGGGGGCATCCGGTGCCAGCGTCCAGCCGAGGGATTTCGCCAGTTCATGCCAGTGTTCCGCGCGGTGCGGACGCGCCGGTGGCGGCAGCGTCCGGCTGAGCAGCAGACCCGATCCGGCACGTTTGAACCCCAGGCGTTCATCCGCGCCCGTCAGCCACATGAGCAGGTGATCGCGTGGATCGGACCGGGCGGAGACCGCGGTGTGAAACCGCCGGCGGCGAAGTTCGCCCAGGGTTTCGCGCAGTTTGCCCCACGGCCAATGCCACAGCCGGTATTTGCCGCGAAAGGCGGTCCACGGTGCCTCGACGGCCACCAATTCCACGGCCGGGGCGAAACGCCTGAGCAACGGTGCGGCGTGGGGCTGGGCGAGGAGCGTCACCTCCGCATGGCCTGACGCCTCCCGCAGGAAGGGCAGGGCGAGCGCCAGGTCGCCCAAACCCCAGAGTTCGAGGGCGAGCAGGCGCGGTCGGGGTTCGCGGGTTGGTTTTGCCAAGCACGCGGAGTTAAGTTCTCTATGACCCCGATGACAAGTAACCAACGATTCGCTGCGGGCCGTTTCCTGCCGGTGGCGGTCTGTGTGCTGGCGGGATTCGCGGTCTTTCAGTTTTTCGGCAACGCCACCCGGGGTTACATTGCGACGGATTCGCTATTCTACTGGTGGGGCTTCCAATGGACCAATCCGACATCGGAGGCCGAGCACGGGTGGCTGATCCTCGGGCTGAGCTGCTGGCTTTTCTGGCAGAATGCGCGGCAGGAGCCGGCGGCGCCCAATCCGGCGATGCCCCGGGCGGCATTCGCCGTCATGCTCGGCGGCCTGGCGGTGCACCTGCTCGGCTATACCGTGCAGCAAACCCGCATCTCCATCATCGGCTGCCTCCTGTTCAGTTGGGGTTGCCTGGCGTTGGTGGGTGGCCGGCGCTGGGGCCGGGCGGCGGCTTTTCCGCTGGGATTCCTGATCTTTGCCCTGCCGGTGAACGTGCTCGATACGGCGGGTTTCTGGCTGCGCATGTGGGTGATCGAGGCCAGTCACGGCATCGCCAATACCGTCGGCGTCGCGGTCATCCGCAGCGGCACGCAGCTTTTTTCGCCGGACGGCCTGTACCAGTACGACGTGGCGGCGGCGTGCTCCGGCGTGCGTTCGCTGATGGCGCTCACGGCGCTCTCGCTGCTCGTGGGCTATCTCAATTTCCGTCCGTGGTGGCTTCGGGGCCTGGTGTTCCTGTTGAGCCTCCCGTTCACCTACGTGGGCAATGTCGTGCGCATATCCGCCATCATCTTCGCCGCGGAGGTCGGGGGCCAGCGCGCCGGGGTCATTGTGCACGAGTGGGCGGGCTTTTTGGTTTTCGTCATCGTGCTCGGATTGGTGCTGCTGAGTGTGAGCGGACTCCGCCGGCTGCTGCCGTCCGCGGTCCGTCCGCCGGATCAGGCGCCGGCTCCGTTCTGGACGGCACCGGCGGCGGCGGACACCCGACTGCGGCCTTACGGCGTGGCCCTGCTCGTGCTGGCGGCGGCGGTTGTCACCGCAGGGCTGGCGCGGCGGCTGGATGCCATGCCGGTGCGCACGGACACGGGGGTGCGCCTGATGGCGGATGGACGCAATCCCGTCGACTTGCCCGCGTTCGTGGGCACGGAGTGGATCGGCCGCCGGGTGGACATCTCGCCGGTGGAACTGGAGATCCTCCCGCCCGACACCGGGTTTTCCCGGCGCATCTATGTCGCGGTGCCGGACCCGCGGCGGCAGGTGTTGCTCTCGATCGTGCTGAGCGGACGCGACCGTTCGTCGATTCACCGGCCGGAGCTCTGCGTGGAAGGGCAGGGCTGGACCATCAAGGGGAGCTTCCCCCACGGGTTTGAGGGCGTGCAACCGGGCGGCCGGGTGTTGCCGGCCACGGTCCTGCGACTGGAGCGGGCCGGGGCGAATGGCGCCAAGCCCACGCCGGCGCTGCTGGCGTACTGGTTTGTGAGCAGTGAAACCGTCGTGGCCACGCATGCGGAGCGGATGTGGCGCGGGGCGTGGGACCGCCTGCGGCACGGCCGGGCCGACCGCTGGGCCTATGTGCTGGCGCAAACGGTGGCGGACGACGGGGAAGTGGCGGCGCTGGAACGCATTCAAACATTGCTCGCCGGCACCGTGCCGGTCTTCCAGAAGCCGCCGGCCGGCCGGTAACGGCAGAAAGCTTGAACTTTCATTTGCCCCGCCTAGCGTTCACGTCCCTTGACGTCAGTGAGCGCAGCCGACTTCGCCTTTCTGATCGCCGACAGCGTCCTCACTCAGTGGCCGCTCGCGGTGGCGTTGGCCCTTGGCCTGGGCCTTGGGTTCATGGTGGTCTGGGTTTTGACCCGCAGCATCCGGCGGGAGGCGCGGGCCAATGCCGCCGAACTGATCGAGGTGGCGCGGCGCGAGGCCGCGGTCGCCGCCGAGGAACTCAAGCAGAAGGCCGAGGAGGAAATCATCCGCCGGCGCACGGAACTGACGCGCGAGTTTGACCGCCGGGAAATCGACAGCGAGGTGCGCCTGCGCGAGATCCGCGCGCACGAGGAATCGCTCGCCCTGCTGGATTACCAGCTGGAGCAGCGCCACGAACGGCTCAACCGCGAGAATGCCGCGCTCAAGCAGGCGCGCGACGCCATCCGGGCGCTCTCCAAGAGCGTGCGCAAGCGGCTCGAGGGCGTTTCCCAGATGGACGCGGACGAGATCCGCCGCGCGCTGCGCGAGGAAGTGATGCTCGAGTGCCAGGATGAGCTGCGGGCGCTGCGGCGGGAGACCGTGGAGAAATCCGAACTCGAACTCACCAGCGAGGCGCAGCGCATTCTGGTGACGACGATGCAGCGGCTGGCGAGCAAGCCGAACAACGATTTCACCGCGACCATCGTGCAGCTCCCGAGCGAGGAAATCAAAGGCCGGATCATCGGTCGCGAGGGTCGCAACATCAAGGCGTTCGAGGCGGCGACCGGGGTGACCCTGCTCGTGGACGAGTCGCCGCAGACGGTGCTGATCTCCTCCTTCGATCCCGTGCGCCGGCAGGTGGCTTTCAGCGCCCTGCTCGCGCTGGTGAAGGACGGCCGGATTCATCCGGCCACCATCGAGGAATTCGTCAAGAAGGCGCAGGACGAGGTGGAGATGAACGCCACCCAGGCCGGCGAGGAGGCGGTGGCGAAACTCAACATCAACGGCCTGCACCCCGAGATCATCAAGCTGCTCGGCAAGCTGAAGTACCGGTTCGCCTACAACCAGAACGCCCTCGACCATTCCGTGGAGACGGGCCTGCTGGCCTCGATGATCGCCAGCGAGGCGGGCCTTGATCCCAACCTCGCGAAACGCGCCGGCCTGCTGCACGACATCGGCAAGGCCGTGTCCGCCGAGATGGAGGGCAGCCACGCCCACATCGGCGCGGAGTTCATCAAGCGCTACGGCGAGACGCCGATTGTCGTCAACGCGGTCGCCGCCCACCACGAGGAGGTGAATCCCGAGACGGTCTACGCCGGCCTGGTGATCCTCGCCGACACGATTTCCGCCGTGCGCCCCGGCGCCCGCTCCGAGTCCATGACCAGCTATGTGCAGCGGCTGGAGCGCCTGGAGAAACTCGCCCTTTCGCTCGAGGGCGTGCAGCAGGCCTTTGCCATCCAGGCCGGCCGCGAGATCCGCGTGGTCGTGGCGCCCGACACCGTGACCGACGACGGCGCGCGCGAGATCGCCAAGCAGCTCCGCCTCCGCATCGAGAAGGAGCTGCAGTATCCCAGCGCCATCAAGATCACCGTCATCCGCGAGCAGAGGTTCACCGAAACGGCGACGTAGGATTAAGTAGCGAGTAGTGAGTAGCGGGTAGCGAGCATGGGACAGTGCCGCGGTGCAGAAATTCTACTCGCTACCCACTACTCGCTACCCACTACTTTCCACCACCATGTCCGACCCGAAGATCCTCGAGACTTTTCCCAATCCGGCGCCGCACCGGGATTTTCTCATCGAGCACACGCACCATGAGTTCACGTCGCTGTGCCCGATGACGGGGCATCCGGATTTCGCCGACATCACCGTGCGTTACGTGGCGGACAAGGCCTGCGTCGAACTCAAGTCGCTGAAGCTCTACTTCCACGCCTATCGCAACGAGGGGATTTTCTTTGAGGCGGCCACGAACAAGATCTGCGACGACCTCGGCAAGGCGTTGAAACCGCGGCAGCTCACGATCATTGCCGACTGGAAGGCGCGCGGCGGTTTCAGCTCGCGCATCACGGCGGAGTGGAAGGCGAAGAAGCGGTCTTGATGTAGGGCGGGGATTCCGATCCCCGCCTTTCGTAGCCTCCAACGCTTGAATCCAATCTTTCTCGTAATCTTATCGTTCTCTTTCTCCTCCCTTGGGGATTGGCGCACGATTGCGACCGAGGGCGGTCGCGCTCCCAGGCGGGGATCGGAATCCCCGCCCTACACAATCCGGGCAGGTCAGACCTGTTCTCCATAGGCTCGGCGAAGGAGGAGACCCCGCCCTACTTTTTCAGCGCCGCCAGCACCGCGGCGTGCAGCTCGGGCGTGGCGCACGCGAGGGTGGATTCGGCAGGGTAGGCGGCGCCGCCGGACCAGTCCGTGATCACGCCGCCGGCGCCGCGGATCACGGGCACGAGCGCGGCGATGTCCCACGGGTTCATGATGGGATCGCACATGATGTCGGCGTGGCCCGCGGCCACGAGCAGGTAGCCGTAGCAATCGCCCCAGGTGCGCACGAGCTTTGCCTGGCGGATCAGCGCGTCAAAGCGCGCGCCGTCCTGATATTTTCCGGGATTGAGCGGGTCGCTGGTCAGGAAGGTGGCCCGGGCCAGATCCGTGGTCCGCCGGGTGCGCACCGGGCGGCCGTTGAGCGTGGTGGTCCGGCCGTCGCCGATCATGAGCTGGCCGAGGATGGGCTGGTGGATGCAACCGAGGACCGGCTGACCCTGATGAAGGAGGGCGATGAGCGTGCCCCAGAGCGGCACGCCCGTGATGAAGCTCTTGGTGCCGTCGATCGGATCAAGCATCCAGACGAACTCGGCGGCGGGATTTTCGGAACCGGATTCCTCGCCGATGATGCCGTGCTGGGGAAACTGCCGGCGGATGAGTCCGCGCATGAGTTCCTCCGCGCCGCGGTCGGCGGCCGTCACGGGCGTGGCGTCGGCCTTGCTCTCCACCGCGAGCGCCGGGTCGCCGAAGAGCGGCCGGACGAACTCGCCGCTGGCGCGGGCCAACTCGGTCATCAGGGAGCGATAGGGCGTGAGGTCCATGCCGGGCACGCTGACGAATAATCGCCCGGCTTGTCCAAGCGAAAGCGCCGGATACAGCTTGCCGGTCGGAGTCGCGTGCCCGTATATCGCCGGTCAAAGACCATCTCATGAATCCTCCCGCCGACTCCCTGCTGGGCAAAGTGGCATTCATCACCGGGGCGGGTTCCGGTCTGGGCGAAGCCGTGGCGCGCATGTTTGCCGCCTGCGGCGCCCGCATCGGGGCCGCTGACCGCGATGAGGAAAGACTGAGGAAGGTGTGCGCCGACCTCACCGCCGCCGGCGGCACCGTCCTTGCTTTGCCGTGCGATGTGGCGGTGCCGGAGCAGATGCAGGCCGCGGTCGAAAAACTCGATCAAACCTGGGGACGATTGGACATCGTCGTGGCCAACGCCGGCATCAACGGCACCTGGGCGCCGATCGATCTGCTCACGCCGGAGGACTGGGATGCGACGCTCGACACCAATCTCAAGGGCACGTTTCTGACGGTGCGATCCTGCACCCCGCTGCTGAAGCGCGGGGGACGCGGTTCGATCGTCATCATTTCCTCCGGACTGGGAAACCGGATGTTCGCCGTGACCAGCGCGACCGCCTATGCGACTTCCAAGGCCGGGCTGGTGGCCTTCGGCCGGATGATCGCGCTGGAACTGGCCAAACACAAAATCCGCGTGAACACGGTCTGCCCCGGGGCTTTCGTCAGCAACATCGTCAAGGGCACGCGTTTTTTCAAAACCAACGACCTGCGCCTGCCGGTGCTGTATCCCGAGGGCTCCGTGCCGCTGACCGGCGGACCCGCGGGCACCGCCGAGCAGATTGCCCGGTCGGTCTGGTTCCTGGCCTCCGATCTCTCCGACCACGTCACGGGCACGGAGCTCTATGTGGACGGCGGACAGTCGCTCCTGCAGGGGTAGGGTGCGAAAGGAAGGGAGCCTGCTTGCAGGCGATTGTGAAATTGCAGGGCCGGGCCCTGGTCCGGCCTCGATGGCGTTGATCACACCGTGCACAAACAGGCTGGACCAAGGTCCAGCCCTACACGGTGCACAAGTTAAAGACCATCGTCTGCAAGCAGGCTCCTACCCCGAGACGTTTCCGCCGGCGGTGCATTTTCCCGCAAGCAGGTTTGGACTCCGGGCGCGGGATGTGTTGGCTGGTGCGACTGATGTCGTGGACCGCGCAGCCAATTCATTTCGTTGATTTCGAGGGCAGCCTGTCCTCGGGCATACTCGAATATGGCATCGTCACCCTGCAAGCCGGCGGGGTGGTCGCGCTGCGCACGCGGCTCTGCCGGGCCACCGGCCGCATCCGTCCCGAGGACACCGCCGTGCACGGATTGGCCGATACGACCCTGGCCGGCTGTGCGCCATTCGCGGAGGAGTTCGATCTTTTCGCGGAATTGCGCGCCAGCGGTCCGTTCGCGGCGCATTTCGCCGGGGCGGAAAACTCGCTCATCAAGTCGGTGTGGCCCTATGGACGGTCGGCGGTTGATTTTGCCCGGCCGGGTCAGACAACGCAGGAGTGGGGTCCGTGGATCGATACGGGGGCGCTTTACCGGCAGTTTTATCCGCAACTGGAGACCCTCCGACTGGCCGACCTGATGGCGGCCTGCGGACTGCAAAGTGAGTTGGACGATCTGGCGGCGAAACATTGTCCCGCCGCCCGCAGTACCTATCACGCCGCGCCGTATGATGCTCTGGCGGGGGCCTTGCTGCTCGGTTCCCTGGCGCGGGAGCCTCAGTTGGCCAAGCTCACACTTCCGCAATTGCTGGCCCTGAGCACCCTCGACGGCGCCAAGCGCGATGAGCTGCAGCAGGGGAACCTGTTTTAGTTTAATAAATATATATTCTATAGCTATTAACGAAAGTTTGCGGTGAATATGGCTCTTATTCACCGCAAATTATGCGGTGAATAAGCCTTGTATTCGCCGCATACTGATGTAATCGCATTTCCATGCGATACATCCATCAGAAACCTGATTGGCCTCATTTCACTTGGGATGATGCCAAATTGATGCCGGTGCTCTTGGAGGTCCGGCATCGCCAGGGGCGCCTGCTCGGAAGGATGGAAGGCTTGGGGTTTCGTTTTCGATCCGAGGCCGCGTTGGATAATCTTACGGCCGAAGTGATCAAATCGAGCGCCATTGAGGGCACGGTCTTTGACCCGGAATCGGTTCGCTCTTCCGTCGCCCGGCGCATGGGCATCCAAGCCCCCGACAGCGCCGCCACGGATCGCGAGATCGAGGGAGCCGTCGAGATGATGTTCGATGCGACCCAGCACTACGCCGAGCCACTGACCATTGAGCGTCTGCTTGGCTGGCAATCCTCCCTCTTCCCGGGTGGACGCAGCGGCCTGCACCGCGTGCTCACCGGCCAATGGCGCACGCCGGAGATGGATCCCATGCAGGTTGTTTCCGGCCCGATCAGTCGCGACCGGGTTCGCCCGAAAAACATCCATTTCGAGGCGCCTACCGCGGATCGCGTACCCCGGGAGGTAGAGGCCTTTCTGCATTGGTTTGAGAGTTCCGATTCAACCGATCCTGTGATCCGGGCGGGTCTCGCTCATCTTTGGTTCGTAACGATCCATCCCTTCGAGGATGGCAATGGTCGCGTCAGCCGCGCGATCGCCGACATGGCCCTCGCCCGGGCCGACGGCTCGGCGATGCGGTTCTATAGCATGTCGACGCAGATCGAGTCGGAGAAAAAGCAATACTATCAGGCATTGGAAAAAACCCAGAAGGGAACCCTGGACATCACCGAATGGCTCCGGTGGTTCCTCGGCTGCCTCGACCGCGTGCTCCAGGGCGCGGATACATCGCTCGCCCGGATCATCCGGAAATCGTCCACGTGGGAATGGATCAACCGCACCCTGGCGATCAACGACCGTCAGCGCCTCGTCATCAACACGCTCATGGACGGCTCCGATCCCGAGCTGTCCACCTCGCGTTACGCCAAACTCGCCCGTTGCTCCCTCGATACCGCGCTGCGTGACATCAAGCTGCTGCTGGATGCCGGAATCTTGGTGGCCGGCCCCAGCGGCGGCCGCAGCACCAAGTACGGGCTGCAATCCCCGCCGCCCGTCGTGGCTCAGCTGTAGGAGCGGCTTTATGCCGCGAGCGAACGCGCCACATCGCGGCATAAAGCCGCTCCTACAGTATAATCCTCGAGTCTGGACCGTCGGTAGGTCGGCCCGCTTGCGGCTGCTGAATTCTGAAAATTGCGGGAAGTCGGATCAATCCAGCGGATAAGATTTCAAACCTGTCAGTTGGGCCGCGGCTCGCAGAATGAACAGCGGGTTGTAAACCAGATACCGGACCGCCAAGCGGCGCGGTTCCTGGCACAGGCGGTAAAGCCATTCCAAGCCGCTGCGCTGCATCCAAAGCGGGGCCTGACGCAGGCGTCCCGAGTGGAAGTCAAACGCGGCGCCGACGCCGATGAGCACGCCGGCATCAAGCCGGTTCCAATGCTCAGCCATGAACCGGTCCTGCTTGGGTGTGCCGAGGCCGACCCAGATCACGTCGGTTTGGGCGGCCGAGATGCGGGTTTGCACCTCCCTGAATTCTTCCGCGGTCAACGGCCGGTAGGGCGGAGAATAGGTGCCCGCAATGGCGAGGCCGGGGAAACGCGCGCCGAGCCTTCGGGCCAGTTCCTCGGCGACCCCGGGCGCACCGCCGTAAAAGTAGTGCCGCAAGCCCGTCGCCCGGCCGGCATCGCACACCGCGAGCAGCAGATCGGGGCCATACACGCGGGTGACCTCGCGCCGGCCCTGCCAGTGCGCCATCCAGACCAGAGGCATCCCGTCCGGGGTGGTGAGCCAGCTTTCGTTCAGGATGCGGCGGTAGGAGGGATCGCGGTGCGCCTCGCCCAGGCTGTGCACGATGCCGAGGCAGACATAGCCGCAGCGGCGGCGGCCGCGGGTGCTGATGACCAGGTCGCGCGCCTGGTCAAGGGTGAGGACCGAAACTCCCACGCCGAGGACGTTGTAGCGCGGCACCGGACTCATGGCCGGAATTCAGCCATCAGGCCGGCCAGCGTGCAATCCGCGAGCGAGGGCACGAGCCGGTCCGCATGGCGGAAATCGTGGTGCGCGGTCGAGGGTCCGGGTGCGACCACGCACCACAGGTTCGCCCGCTTGGCGGCGAGTGAACCGGTGTATGAATCCTCAAACGCGATGGCCTGGAAACCCCGCAACCCGAAGTGACCGAGCGCGAGTTGATAGAGATCGGGCGCCGGCTTGGGGAGCGGGGCCTCGCCGCGGCAGGCGAGGAACTCAAAATGTCCGAGCAGGTCGAGGCGGGTGAGATGCTTGACGCAGTGCGCCCGCGAGGAGTTGGAGCAGAGTGCGACGCGCAGGCCGTGCTCTCGGGCGCCGGCGAGCAGGGCGGTGACGCCGGGCAGGATGGCGAGTTCCAGGTCCCGCTGCTGGTTGCGATCGCGGCGCTCCCCCTCGAGGGCGACCCGGTCGGCACCGGGGCCAAAGGTGCGCCACGGGTCGAAGGCCAGCTCGCCGTGGCCGACCGAGTGTTGGAAGAGCTGCAGGTCGAAGGGCATGCCGTGGGCGGCATACACGTCGGCATAGGCGGCAATCTGGGCGGACTCGGTGTCGAGGATGAGTCCGTCAAAATCAAAGACGAGGGCGCGGATCATGAAGGGGCGGCGGTGGATGCGGCGGTGCGGGGCAGGGCGGCGCGGGTGAACCAGGCGAGCAGGAGGGCGAGGCCGGTGAAGGCAAGCAGTCCGCCAAAGGCCAGGGCGGCGTCGGAGCGGACGACGACCGCGATGGCCGCAAACTGCATCAGCGTGCGCACCAGCCGGTCCAGTGCACCGATGACCACGTTGACGCGGCCCATCAGGGCGTTGGGCACCACATGCAGGAGCACGCTGCCGCGGGCGACGCGCGACCCGGCATTGCCCAGCCCGAGCAGGATCAGGGCGAAGTAAAAGGCGGCGACGGTCGGCACGGCGCTGAGCAGGGCGAGGCCCAGCAGGAAGATCCCCATCATCGCGAGGGCAACGGTTGCCGGAGGAATCCGGACGAGGATTTTCGGTCCCACCAGGCCCGCGGCAATGGCGCCGACCGAGAAGGCCATTTCGCCCGTGCCGAAGACAAAGGCCGGGGCCCGCAGGATGTTCTGGACGTAAATGGGGAAGAGATAGTTGCCGACCATCACGGCGACAAAGGGGGCGAGCGTGCAGAGGATGAAGGTGGTGAAGGCCGGGCGGTCGCGCAGCCAGCGCAGGCCCTCGAAGAAATCCGCGCTCACGGAGGTGGCCGGCCGGTCCACCTCCAGGTGCGTGGCCGTGTAGGGCAGGGGACGCTGCACCAGCCAGCTGACGACATAGGTGGCGCCGTCAATGAGCAGGATGGTGCTGAAGGAAACATGATCGAGGAGCACGGCGGCGAGCCCGCCGGCGAGCATCGCGGCCGTCTGCCCCTGGATTTCCAGCAAACCCATGAGCTGCTGGTAATGCCGGCGCTCGAAGACCTGCTGCACGAAGGCGAATTTCGCCGGGAAGTGCAGGGTGTAGTAGAGCATGCCGCTGCAAAAGAGGACCAGCAGCTGCCAGGTGGCCGTCTCCCCGGTCACGAGCATCCACGCGGTCATGCTGAGGGTGGTGACGGCGCCAAAGACCTCGGCGGCGAGCATGGCGGTCTTGCGCGAGTGGCGGTCGAGCCAGGAACCGTAGTGCGGCACGAAGGCGAACAGCGCGAGCGTGCTGAGGATGGTGATGTAACCGTACAGCTGCTCGCCGTGCTCGCGCTGGATCAGCAGCCAGGGAATCGCGATGATGGTGATGCCGGAGCCGATGGAGCCGGTGATGTTGGCGAGCAGCAGCCGCCGGATGCGGGGATCGCGGAGCAGTTCCTTCATGGGGCGGGCCTAGAGACCTTCCTGGTCCACCAGCCAGATGAGCGAGGCCAGCGCGGCGGCGCCGAGGTGCAGCTCGCGCGGATGCACCTGTTCGATGGTGTCGGCCGTGGTGTGATGCAGGTCGAAGTAGCGCTGTTCATCCACCAGCAGGTTGCCGAGCGGCACGCCGAGGGGCAGGAGCGGACCGATGTCGGCCCCGCCGCGGCCTGCCGTGAACGCCAGGATGCCCAGGGGCTGGAGCAGCGGCAGCCAGCGCCGGGCCCGTTCGTGCACCGGGCCATCGTTTTGCCCGAGGCTGAACCCGCGCGGGCCGAAGCCGCCGCCGTCGGATTCGACGGCGAACACGTGCTTTTCCCCGGAGTCGCGGACCATGGCGGCGTATGCCTTGCCGCCGCGCAGGCCGTTTTCCTCGTTGGTGAAGAGCACGCAGCGGACCGTGTGCCGGGGCCGGTAGCCGATGGCCCGGAAAATGCGCATGACCTCGATGGCCTGCACGACGCCGGCGCCATCATCATGGGCGCCCGGCGTGAGGTCCCAGGAATCGAGGTGCGCGCCCACGACGATGATCTCATCGGGGAATGCGGTGCCGCGGATTTCGCCGATCACATTGTGCGACAAAGCCTCGGGATGCCACCGGGAGTGAACCTTGACCTCGACCCGGGTGAGCGGATCGGCCGCGAGCATGGCGCCCAGCCGATCCGCCGCCACGGTGGATAGCGCCAGCGCCGGGATGTTGCGGCCGTCATTCAGATAAGTGGTGCCGCCGGTGTGCGGCAGGTCGCTCACCGACTGGGTCATGGACCGCACCAGCGCGGCCGCGGCCCCGAAGTCCGCGGCGGTCCGGGGGCCGCGACTGCGCTGATCCACCGCCGCGCCGTAGGCCCGGCCCGGATCGGGCTCGGCGGGATCCATGGGCCGGTTGAAAAAGACGATGCGTCCGGCGATTTTTTCGCGCCCCAGACCGGCCAGCTCATCCAGGGAACGGACTTCAACCACTTCCGCGCTGATCCCTTCCGGGGGCGTGGCGATGCTGCCACCCAGGGCGGCCGCGGCGAGGTTGACGATGGGAAGGGACGAACCGGCCGGGGGAACCATGCGGACCGATTCCGGGGCGCCACGCTCCCAATGCGGCACGGGGACTTCCTGTTTCCAGACCCGGTCGAGGCCCAGGCCAAGCAGGAGTTGTTCGCTCCAACGGACGGCGCCGGCGAGCGCGGCCGAGCCGGCGAGGCGGCCCGGATGCTCTGTCACGAGGGTGCGCAGCCGGGCATGGGCCTGGCCGCGCGCCAGGGCTTCCGTGCTGATGAGAAGGAGAGCGGCTTCCCGGTCGGCGGTGTCCGGCGGAACCGCCGCGGCGCAGGACAATGCGGCTGGCAGGACGAGGCAACCCAGGAAGCCCATGAAATGGCGCATGGAATCACGATTCTTTTAAGCCGACTCGACGCAAGCGAGGTTTCTGTCCAAGTTTCCGCCCATCATGAATCATCCCCGCTTGCTCCTTGTCCTGCTGGCGGCAGCTTTGCCGGCTGCCATGTCCGCCGCCAACACCAAACCCGAAACCCGCATCCGTGCCGAGATTCCCGAGCAGTACCGCTGGGAATTTTCCTCCATCTATCCCGACTGGGCCGCGTGGGACGCCGGCATGAAGGACATGGAGGTGAAGATGGACGCCTTTGCCGCGCTGAAGGGCACGCTCAAGAACGGCCCGGAGGCCGTGCTGAAGGCCTACCAGGCCTTCGACGAAATCGGGATGCTGCAATACAAGGTCTACCGCTATCCGCAGCTCCAGCGCGACGTGGACACCCGCAACCAGGAGATCGCGGGCAAGTTCCAGCGGGTCGGCGCGGTGTTCGCGAAGTTCGGCACCACGACGGCGTGGTTCACGCCCGAGCTGCTGACCATCCCGCAGGCGACCATGGAGCAGTGGATCGCCGCCACCCCGGCGCTGGGCATCTACAAGTTCACAATCCTCGACAACTACCGCCAGCAGATGCACGTGCTCGACGAGAAGGGCGAGCGGCTGATGTCCTTCGCCACGCGCTTCAACCAGACGCCGACGTCGATCTTCCAGGAGCTCAGCACCTCGGACATCAAGTTCCCGAAGGTCACGCTCAGCGACGGCAAGGAAATCACCCTCACGCCCGGGACCTACCAGTCGGTGCTGCAGACCAACTACAACCAGGCGGACCGGGCGAAGTCGTTCGAGGCCTATCTCAAGACCTATGCCGCCACCGCCAACACCTATGCGGCGATCTACAACGGCGTGCTCCAGCGCGGCTGGTTCACGGCGCAGGCCCGCAACTACCCGACCACCCTGGACGCCGCCCTTGACGGCAACGACATCCCGACTGCCGTGGTCACCAACCTGGTCGAGACCGCACGCAAGGGCACCGCGCCGCTGCAGCGCTACCTGAAGCTGCGCAAGAAGCTGCTGGGCCTGGAATCCTACCACCTCTACGACGGACAGATTCCGATCTTCAAGAGCGACAAGGTCTATCCCTACGACACCTCGAAGGACCTCGTCATCTCGTCGGTGGCCCCGCTGGGCGAGGACTACGTGGCGAAATACCGGCAGTTCGTCGCCGGCGGCCGGATCGACGTGTACGAGAACGACGGCAAGCGCAGCGGCGCCTATTGCGCGGGCGTCTACGGCGTCGGCCCCTACCTGCTGCTGAACTACAACGACACGCTCGACGCGGTCTTCACCTTCGCGCACGAGGCCGGCCATGCCATGCACACCGCGCTGTCCTACGACAGCCAGCCCTTCGTGACGGCCGACTACACCATCTTCGTGGCCGAGGTCGCCTCGACGACCAACGAGCGTTTCCTGCTCAACAAGCTCCTCGAGACCACCACCGACCCGAAGGAGCGCTTCCTCCTGCTGCAGCACGCGGTCGATTCGATTCTGGGGACCTTCTACACGCAGGTGATGTTCGCCGATTACGAGTTGCAGGCGCACCGCCTTGCCGAGCAGGGGCAGCCGATCACGGTGGACGTGCTGAGCGGCATCTACCAGCAGCTGCTCAAGGACTACTACGGCGATGCGGCGACGGTGGATGACCTCTACAAGTTCACGTGGACGCGCATCCCGCATTTCTTCAACTCGCCCTATTACGTCTACCAGTACGCGACCTGCTTTGCCTCCTCGGCGAAGCTGTTCAAGGACATGACCACCGGTGACGCGGCGTCGAAGGCCGCCGCCACCGAGCGCTATCTCACGCTGCTGAAGAGCGGTGGCAACGACCACCCCATGAAGCAGCTGCAGAAAGCCGGGGTGGACCTCACGCAGCGCGAGACCGTGCAGGCCGTCGTCGAACAGCTCGACGCCATGGTCACGCAGATGGAAGCCGAGGCCGCGAAGATCCAGATGTAAGCGGCGCGTTTCAGGCCCGGCCGGATCGATATGCGCAGGCCCCCCCGACCCGTCCGGCTTGGCGAAGGAGGGAGGCCGGGCCCTACCCACTGAGGACCAGCGAATGCTGATACTTCCATGTCCCTAGTCCCCGTCACCCTCACCGGCCGCCTGGTGCGGCTTGAGCCGCTGGCCGCCGGGCATGTGGCGGGGCTCGCGCGCCATGGCGCCGATCCGGAGCTGTGGTGCTTCATGAAGCACGCCCGGCCGGATCCGCTGGAGTCGCTTCACCTTTGGAAAACCACCATGGAAGGGCTGCAGGCGCGCGGCGAGGGTCTGGCCTTTGCGATCATCGACAAGGCCCGGAAGGAAGCGGTCGGCGGCACCTGTTACTTTGACTGGGTGGCCGCGGACCGCCGGCTGGAGATCGGCCACACCTGGCTGGGCCGCGCGGTGTGGCGCACGGGGGTGAACACCGAAACCAAGGCCCTGCTCCTGCGGCATGCCTTTGAGGTTATGGGCTGCAACCGGGTCCAATTGAAGACCGACGGGCGCAACCTGCGTTCGCAGGCGGCCATTGAGCGCATCGGGGCGAAACCGGAGGGAGTGCTGCGGCAGCACATGGTCATGCCCGACGGATTCGTGCGCGACACGGTGATGTATTCCATCATTGCGGCGGAGTGGCCGGAAGTGAAAGCGCGCCTGGACCGTTTGATGAAACGCTGAGTCGTGCTAGGTTTGGGCGTGCCGATCCCGACCGAACCGCAGCGTCTGGCCGAGCGCGTGCGACCCGCGCGCGGCGCCGTCATGTACCAACGCTGGGCGGAGCTGCTGTTCCTGCATTGGAGCTGGGACGCGGCGGCGGTCCAGCGCACCCTGCCGCGCGGCCTGACCGTGGATACGTTTGACGGCCGGGCCTGGATCGGACTGGTGCCATTCTTCATGCGGAAGGTCCGGCCCCGGTTCTGCCCGACCGTGCCGCTGCTCTCGGATTTCCTGGAGCTCAACGTGCGGACCTATGTGCATGATGCCGCGGGGCGGCCCGGGGTCTGGTTCTACTCGCTCGATTGCAACCAATGGCTGGCGGTGAAGATCGCCCGCGGTTTTTTCCATCTCCGCTATGAGCATGCGACCATGCGGGCGCGCCGGCTGGCGGACGGCGGGGTGGAGTATTGCGCCGTACGCCACGGGGACGAACGGGAAAGCCGGTTCCTGTATCATGCCGGCAGCGAGGCGAAGCCGGCGCCCGTCGGGTCCCGCGAGTTTTTCCTCGTGGAACGCTACCGGCTGTTTGCGCATGACGACCGGCGCGACGCGCTGTGGTCCGGGCGGGTGGCGCATGCGCCCTACGAAATCGCGCCGGTGGAAGTGCCGATCTGGGATGGACGCATGCTGGCCCTGGCGGGATTCGATCCGTCGGGCCGTCAACCCGAGCATGTGTGCGCGGCGCGGGCGGTGGACGTGGAGATATTTCCGCTGGAGCGGGTTTGAGGGCACGGCCGGTATGGTAGGAGCGGCTTTAGGCTGCGAAGGGGAGGGCACGTTCCCTGGGTAGGGCCCGGCCTCCGGACGGGCCGCGATTGGCGGACGCACGTCGAACCGCCCGCCCGGAGGTCGGGCGCTACCCAAAGATACACTTCGGCCTGGACTTCACTTCGCTCAGAACGACAAAGAGGCGTGAGCGGATTTCGGGATAGCCCCGGACCGCCTCAGAGCCACTTCTTGCGCCGGAGAAACAGCAGCATGCCGGCGGTGCCCGCGAACATGAGGGCGAGGGCGATGTAGTAGCTGTAACCGGCCTCGGTCTCGTGCATGCGCTCAAAGTTCATGCCGTACCAGCCGCCGATGATGATGACGGGCAGGGTCAGCGCGGTGATGCCGGTGAGGACGCGGATGCCCAGGTTGGCCTCATGGCCGGATTTGTTGAGATAGACCCGGAAGGTGAGGATGAGCTGCTCGGCCCAGGCGCCGGCCTGCGATTCGATGCGGCTGAGCTCCTCGGTCAGGTCGCGCAGGTAGGGGACGATGAGCGGCCGGATGAACCGGGATTTGCCCTGCGTGAGGACGGCGGCGATCTCGCGCTGCGGGCGGACAATCTGCCGCAGGGCGGAGAGCTCCTTGCGCAGGCCGGCCACGCGGGGAAAGAGCTCGTCGGGTCCCATTTCCTGCAGCACCCCGCTTTCGATTTCCTCGAGTTCCCGGCGCAGTTCGTCGAGGGCGGGTTTGTAGGCCTCGACCATCAGGTCGAGGATGCCGTGGGCAAAGCGATCGGGGCCGCGCACGGGGGTGCCGGGTGCCTTGAGGTAGCGGTCGAGCGCCGCCTGGACGGGTTTGAGCGGCTGGCGGTGGAAGGTGACGATGAAGTTCTTGCCCAGGAAGAGGTCCAGCTCGGTGGTGGTGAACTTGCCGGCCTGCGAATAATCCACGGCGTGCATCACGAGGTAGAGGTAGTCGTCGTATTCCTCCAGCTTGGGAAAGGGCGAATCAATGACGCAGTCCTCGATGGCCAGGGGGTGGAAGGCGAAGACGGATTCGAGCACCAGTTTGGTTTCGTCAGCGGTCGGCGACGCGAGGTCCACCCAGAGCATGATGCCGGGTTCGGCGCGCAGGGCGGCCAGGGTGTCGGCCGGCGGGTTGTGGGCGACGAAGCGCGCGTCCCGGTAAACGAGCGTGGTGATCATGGCGCGGTCAGATCCATTTCCGGCGCTTGCACCAGATCCACATGAAGAACGTGAGCACCAGGGTGATCCCGACACAGACCGGGTAGCCGTAGGGCGATTGGAGCTCGGGCATGTGCTTGAAGTTCATCCCGTACCAGGTGCCGATGATGGTGGCGGGCAGGGCGATGGCGGTGAGGGCCGTGAGCACCTTGATGCCTTCGTTGGCCTGGAAGGACGACTTGTTGAGGTAGAGATCGAAGGAGATCAGCAACTGGTCGGCGTAGCCGGCGGCCGTTTCATCAATGCGGATGAGGTTGTCGCGCAAGTCGCGGTAATAGGGCAGCGAGGTGGCGCGGATGGTGCGGGACTCGCCATGGGCCAGGCGGTTGATGACGTCGCGCTGCGGGCGCACGGTCTGCCGCAGGTGGGAGAGATCGCTCTTCAGGGCGAGCAGGGAGGGGATGAGATTCTCCGAGGAACGGGCGAGCACGGTCTCCTCCAGTTCCTCGATCTCGCCCCGGAGTTCCTCGACGACGGGCTTGTAGTTGTCGGTCAGCAGATCGAGCACCTGGTGCGCCAGCCGGTCGGCGCTGCGCGTGATGCCGGCGACGTTCTTGGTGCAGCGGTCCATGGTGCTTTGCACGCTGCGCATGGGCCGGCGGTGAAAGGTGACCAGGAAATCCCGGCCGAGAAAGAGCCCGAGCTCCGTGGTGCTGAACTTGTCGGTGCGCGTGTAGTCGACGCCGTGGATGACGAGGAAGAGGTAATCCTCATAATCCTCCACCTTGGGCAGCGAGTTGGGCGTGGTGCAGTCCTCGATGGCGAGCGGGTGGAACTGGAAGACGCCCTCGAGGATGGACTTGGTTTCCTCCGGGGTGGGATCGGCCAGATCGACCCAGAGCAGCAGGCCCTTGTCGGCCGCCACGAGCCGCAGGGCCTCGAGTTCGAGGTCCTGGCCGACGAGCTTGCCCTCGCTGAAGATGAAGGAATGGATCATGCCGCGGAGTCAGGCTAAGGGTCGCGGCGCCTTTGCCAAGGCTGCTTCCGCGTCAGGCGGGAGCGAACAGTCTCGCCTCGGCCGCGGTCAGGGCGGCGGCGAATTCCTCCGGGGTGGCGGCGCCCATGAGCGTCTCGCGGTTGGCGGGTTCCTTGAGGATTTTGCAGAGCGTGCTGACGACCATGAGGTAGTCGGTGGGATTCGACTTCGGCGTGCCGAGGATGAACATCAGCCGGACGGTCTGGTTGCAGTTTTCGAAATGGATGCCGGTGTCGCTGCGGCCGATGGCGAGCACGATGCTCTTCACGTGCTCGGTGCGGGCGTGGGGCAGGGCGATCTCGTTGCCCAGGTAGGTGGTGTCGAGCCGTTCCCGGGCCAGCAGTTCGTTGTAAAAACCGTCGAAGTTCGCGACCTCGGGGTGGGTGGAGAGCAGCCGGGCCACCTCGTTGAGCGCCACGGTGCGCTTGGTGCCCTGCACATGCAGGTTGATGCGGTTGGGATCGAGAAGTTGGGACAGGCGGCCGGGCATGCGGGGAGGGAAGCTGCAAAAGTCAGTCCGGCTTCCCGGGGTTGGCAAGGGTGGAAATGAAACGAAGCGATGCCGGCCGGTCCCGAACGGGGCGGGCCGCTGGCATTTGTATTGCCAAGCCACCCACCGGCCAAACTTGATGGGCGCCTTTGAGCTTCAAACAAATCATCCACAGCACGGCGTGGGCCCGGCGGCGCGAACCGCTGCCCTGGCTGATCGGCCTGACCACCTTTGGCATCCTGGCGCTGGAACTGGCCCTGATCCGCTGGACTTCGTCCCAGGTCCGGGTGTTCGCTTATTTCAACAATGTCGTCCTGATTTGCGCGTTTCTCGGCATGGGCCTGGGGGTGGCGTTGGGCCGGCGGCGGCCGGGCCTGGTGCATCTGGCCCTGCCGGTATTGCTGCTGCTCTCGCTGGCGCTGGCGTTCTCCCAGCCGCTCGGGCTGATGCGCATGGGTTTTCCCGACCAGAGCATCATGCTGTGGGGCGCCCAGATCGTGCCCGGCAACGTGTACCGGTTTGCCGGCAACATGGCGATCTTTGCCGGGCTGCTCGGGCTGATCGTGGCGGTGTTCGTCTGCTGTGGCGCGCCGCTCGGGTATTTCTTCGGCCGGCTGGAAACGCTGCGGGCCTACCACGCGGACCTGGCGGGTTCGCTCCTCGGCGTGCTGGCGTTCACCCTGGCGGCGTACTTCGATGCCGGTCCGCCGGTCTGGCTCGCCCTCGGCTGCATCCCCCTGGTCTGGCTGGCGCGGCACTGGAGTGCGGTGATCCTGGCGGCCGCGGTGATCTGGCTGGCGCACCTGTCGGTGCAGTCGGCGATTTATTCCCCGTACAACCGCATCGACCTGCTGCGGCTCACCACGGGCGAGATCGAGCTGCGCGTCAATCGCGACTTCCACCAATACATGTACAACCTGTCGGATGCGCGGCTCGCGCAATCGGCCGGACCGGCGGAACAGGAGTCTTCGCTGCAGGGGCTGCGCGATCTCTACGACCTGCCGTTTGTCCTCAATGCCAGGCGCGACCGGGCCGTGGTGGTGGGCGCCGGCACCGGCAACGACGTGCAGGCCGCCCTGCGGCACGGTTACCGGCACGTGACGAGCGTGGATATCGACGGCCGCATCATCGCGCTCGGCCGGCAGCTGCACCCGGAGGCGCCCTATGCGAATCCGGCGGTGGAACCGGTGGTGGACGACGCCCGCGCTTTCTTCAGCAAGCACCGCGGCGAGGCGTATGACGTGGTCTGCTTCGGGCTCCTGGACTCCCACGCGATGAGTTCGGCGATGTCCACGCTGCGGCTCGACAACTACGTTTACACCGAGGAAGGCATCCGGGCCGCCTGGGGCCACGTCGGCCCCGGCGGGCACCTCTCGCTCGCCATTTCCTGCATGGCGGGCGACTGGTTTTTCGAGCGGCTCTATTGGACCGTCGCGCGCGCCACGGGCCGCGAGCCCATCGCCTTTTACAGCCGGTTGCACAGCGGCACGGTGACGTACGTCGTGCCGCGACCCGAGGCGCGACTTGATGAGGCGATGATCGCGGCGCGGATGAAACTGACCCCCGCGCGGACCAACGAGCAGACTCAGACCACGAGCGACGACTGGCCGTTCCTGTACCTGCGCCCCGGGGTGATTCCGTGGGGTTACCTCGCGGTGATCGGGTTGATCCTGACCTTCGCCCTGGTGAGCGTGCGCCGGGTCTTCGGCTTTGGCCGGGAGGGGGTGGCGTTTCACTGGCCGCTGTTCCTGATGGGCGCGGCCTTCCTGCTGATCGAAACCCGCGGGGTGACGAGTCTGTCACTCCTGTTCGGTTCCACCTGGGTGGTGAATTCCGTGGTTTTCGCGGGCATTCTCGTGATGGTGATCGCCGCCAATGCCGCGGTGGTGCGCTGGCAGTGGCAGGATCCGCGGCCGTGGTTTGGCGCGTTGGTCCTGGCCGTGCTGCTGCTCTACTTTTTTCCCGTCGGGTGGCTCCACACCCTGTCGTTGCCGGTCCGCGGCCTGATCGGGGGCCTGCTCACGGGGCTGCCGATCGGGATTGCCGGCGTGATCGTGCCGATGCTGCTGAAGCGCGAGCCGGATCCGGCGGCGGCCCTGGGCGCCAACCTGCTGGGCGCGGTGCTCGGCGGCTGCCTGGAATACTTTTCGATGCTCGGCGGACTGCGGGCGACGGCCCTGCTCGCCCTGGTGCTCTATCTCCTGGCGTATCTCGCGCTGACCGCGAAGCGCAACCGCGCGCCAGCGGCCGGCTGACGCCGCCGCTGTCTCCGGGCGGTGCGCGCGGGCGGGTTAAGGCCGCAAACCGAATCAGCGTACGGAAAGCGGAATGCAGGGCGTCACCTTGGTGACGCCTGTTTGCGCCGCGTGGCCAATAGGTGCCCCGAGGCGCGACCCGAGGCGCGGACCAAGGTCCGGCCCTACAGGGATCCAAGTGGTGAATCCTTACTCCGCCGGTTCGGCGTTGGCTTCCTGTTCCTCGGCGGTCTCGACGATGCGGGCGATGCTGAGGAGCTTGTCGCCCTCGGCGAGGGTGAGAAGCTTCACGCCCTTGGCGCCGCGGTTGGTCTCGCGGATGGTGTTGACCGGGCAGCGGACGCTCTGGCCCTTGGCCGTGAGGAGCATGATCTCGTCGTCGTCGCGCACGCTCAGCGCGCCGGCGAGGTTGATGGAATTGTCCTCGGGGAGGGTGATGGCCCACACGCCGGAGCCGCCGCGGTTGATGAGGCGGTAGTCCTCGAACCGGGTGCGGACGCCGAGGCCGGCCTCGCTGGCGACCAGGAACTTGGCCTCGTGGTCCACGACCTCGATGACGTCGAGGTAGTCGCTCTCGAGCTTGAAGCGCATGCCCGTGACGCCGCCCGTGGCCCGGCCGGTGGGGCGGAAAAGGTCCTCGCCGCTCTCGGCGTCGCGTTCGCGGAAGCGGACAGCGAGGCCCTGGTGGGAGACGAGGATGAGCTCGTTCTCGCCGGTGGTGAGGACGGTGCCGATGACGCTGTCGCCTTCCGCGAGGTTGATGCCGATGAGGCCGCCCTCGCGGGTGCAGTTGGCGTAGTCGGAGAGGGAGCTCTTCTTGATGATGCCGCGCTTGGTGGCCATCACGAGATAGCGGTCGGCCGCGAAGTCCTTCACGCAGAGCATGGCGGCGATTTTCTCGCCCTCGGCCAGGCGCAGGAAGGAGGCGACGGACTTGCCCTTGGAGGTGCGGGTGCCCTCGGGGACGTCGTAGACCTTCTTGGCATGGCACTGGCCGATGCTGGTGAGGAACAGGATGTAGTCATGCGTCGAGGCCGTGAAGAGGTGCTCCACGAAGTCCTCGTCGTAGGTGTCGGTGCCGATGACGCCCTTGCCGCCGCGCTTTTGCGAGCGGTACTCGGCGACGGGGGTGCGCTTGATGAAGCCGAGGTGGGAGACGGTGATGACGCAGCCCTCGTTGGGGACGACGTCCTCCATGCGGAATTCGCCGGCCGCGCCGATGATCTCGGTGCGGCGGGGCGAGGTGTACTTCGCCTTCATCTCGGCGAGTTCCTTCTTGATGAGGGCGAGAAGCTTGGCCTCGGACTCGAGGATGCCCTTCAGTTCCTCGATGAGCTTCATGAGTTCGAGGTATTCGGCTTCGATTTTGCCGCGTTCCAGCCCGGTGAGCTGGTAGAGGCGGAGTTCCAGGATGGCGTCGGTCTGGCGCTCGGAGAGCGGGTACTTCGCCATCAATTTCACCTTGGCGTCCTCGCGGTTGGAGGAGGCGCGGATGATCTTCACGAAGTCGTCGAGGTTATCGAGCGCGATGATGTAGCCCTCGAGGATGTGGGCGCGGTCGAGCGCCTGCCGGAGCCGGAACTTCGTGCGGCGGGTGATGACATCGCGGCGGTGCTCGATGTAGCACTCGATGAGCTCCTTGATGTTCATCTGCTTCGGCCGCTTCTTGTCGAGGGCCAGCAGGGTGACGCCGAAGGAGGACTCGAGGGCGGTCTTCTGGAAGAGCTGGTTGATGACCACCTTGGCCTGCTCGCCGCGCTTCAGTTCGATGACGATGCGGGTGTTCTCGTCGGACTCGTCGCGCAGGTCGCGGATGCCGTCGATCTCCTTCTCGCCGACGAGTTCGGCGATGCGGGTGACGAGGGTGGCGCGATTCACGTTGTACGGAATCTCGGTGATGACGATCTGCTCCATGCCGCCCTTGAGTTCCTCGGTGTGGGCCTTGCCGCGGGTGCGGACGATGCCCTTGCCGGTCTTCAGGTAGCTGAGGATGCCCTCGCGGCCGGAGATGACGCCGCCGGTGGGGAAATCGGGTCCGCGGACGATCTCGCACAACTCGTCGACCGTGATGCGGGGGTGGTCGATGATGGCGACGGTGGCGTCGATGATCTCGTCGAGGTTGTGCGGCGGGATGTTGGTCGTCATGCCGACGGCGATGCCGGTCGAGCCGTTCATCAGCAGGTTCGGCAGGGCGGAGGGCAGGACGGTGGGCTCGGTGGTCGACTCCTTGTAGTTGGGCGCGAAGTCGACCGTGTCCTCCTCGATGTCCTTCAGCAGGTCCTCGGCCATGTCCTTGAGCCGGGCCTCGGTGTAACGGTAGGCGGCCGGGGGATCGCCGTCCACGGAGCCGAAGTTGCCCTGCGGGTCGATGAGCGGGTAGCGCATGACCCAGGGCTGGGCCATGCGGACGAGGGTGTCGTAGACGGAGGAATCGCCGTGCGGGTGGTAGTTCTTCAGCACTTCGCCGACGACGCCGGCGCACTTGTCGAAGGACCGGTTGTGCAGCAGGCCCTCGCGGAGCATCGCGTAGAGGACGCGGCGCTGGACGGGCTTGAGGCCGTCGCGGGCGTCGGGCAGGGCGCGCGAGATGATGACCGACATCGAATACTCGATGTAGGCCGTCTGCATGATGTCGGTGATGTTGGAGAGGTTTCGGGATGCGGGCCGAGGCGGGAGGCTTTTCGGCGGCGGTGTACATTCGCTTGCGGAAACTGACGAAGTGGCGGAACGTGAGGCTGCAGGAGCGGCGAAGGTGATGGCCAGGCTTCGGAACGTTCGGGCGCGATAGACCGAGGTGCGCTGGGCCTTCCACGAGCACCCGGAAGCTCCATTCCCTCGCTACCCTCACTTAAACGTCCAGGAACTGGACGTTTAACGCATTGTCCTCGATGAACTGGCGGCGGGGCGGGACTTCGTCGCCCATGAGGAGGGTGAAGAGGGCGTCGGCCTTGGCCGCGTCGTCGATCGAGACCTTGAGCAGGCGGCGCTTCTCGGGGTCCATCGTGGTCTCGAAGAGCTGCTTCGGGTTCATTTCACCGAGACCCTTGTAGCGCTGGATGCTGAGGCCCTTGCGGCCGTTGGCGCGGATCTGGGTGACGATGTCGAGCGGGCTGAAGAGCTCGGACTTGGTCTCCGATTTCTGGCCGGCGTTTTCCGTGATGGTGTAGCGGGGCTGCTCCGTGGGGGTGACGGTCGCGATATCCAGGCCGGTCTTGGCGAGGGCGGTGAGGACCTTGGCCATCTCGGTGCTCTCGTAGATTTCGTGGAGGGTGACGCGCTTGACCGGGCCCGCGGGTTTTTTCTCCAGGGCGGAATCCATCGGCGGGGTGCTGCCGGGGGTGGCGACATTATCGGCCTGTTCGGCCACGTCGGCGGCGAGATCGTGGGCCTGCACAAAGCGGGCGCGCGCGGCCTCGTCGCGGAGGAACTCGTGGGACTCGCGGTTGCCCTCGCGAATGCGGGCAATGTAGCGCGGGAGGGAGCGGCTGGCGGGATCCTGCTGGTCGAGGTACTCGGCCAGGGAGGCGCCGTAGCGGGTGACCCCGCCGCCGAGTTTCTCCAGGACGGCCAGGCCCTCGACGATGTGCTCGATCTGCGCCGGGGAGAAGACGTGGCTGTCGGCGAGGCGGGCGAGGACGATGTCCTCGGAGCCGAGCTCGAGCAGGATGCGGTTGAGCTGGTCGTCGTTGTCGACGTACTGCTCGCGCTTCTTGCGCTTGATTTTGTAGAGCGGCGGCTGGGCGATGTAGACGTAGCCGCGCTCGATGAGCCCCTTCATCTGCCGGTACAGGAAGGTGAGCAGCAGGGTGCGGATGTGGGAGCCGTCCACATCGGCGTCGGTCATGATGATGATCTTGTGGTAGCGGGCCTTGGCGGCGTTGAAGCCGCCGACGGCCTCGTCGCCCTCGCCGATGCCGGTGCCGAAGGCGGTGATGAGGGTGCGGATTTCCTCGTTGGCGAGGACCTTGTCGAGGCGGGCCTTCTCCACGTTGATGACCTTGCCGCGCAGCGGCAGGATGGCCTGGAAGCGGCGGTCGCGGCCCTGCTTGGCGGAGCCGCCGGCGGAGTCGCCCTCGACGATGTAGACTTCGCACAGCGCCGGATCGCGCTCGGAGCAGTCGGCGAGCTTGCCGGGGAGGCCGCCGCCGGAGAGGGCGCCCTTGCGGACGGTTTCACGGGCCTTGCGGGCCGCCTCGCGGGCGCGGGCCGCCGTGAGACCCTTGTCCACGATGCGCTTGGCGACACCGGGATTGGACTCGAAGTACATCATCAGGCCCTCGTAGGTGACGGAGCCGACGACGCCCTCCACCTCGGGGGAGAGCAGCTTGACCTTGGTCTGCGACTCGAACTTCGGGTCGCTGTGCTTGATGGAGACCACCGCGGCGAGACCCTCGCGGACGTCGTCACCGGTGATCTGCGGATCCTTTTCCTTCAGGAGATTGTTGCCCTTGGCGAACTGGTTGATGGCGCGGGTGAGGGCGCCGCGGAAACCGGAAAGGTGCGTGCCGCCGTCGGGATTGTGAATCGTGTTGGTGTAGCAGAGGACCTGGTCGTTGTACGTGTCGTTGTACTGCAGCACGACCTCGCAGTGGATCTCGGCGGCCTTGTCGTCGAGCTGCAGCTTGGTCTCCTTGGTGAAGCGGATGGGCTTGGGGTGCAGGGGGGTCTTGCCCTGGTTGATCTGCTTCACGAATTCCTCGACGCCGTCCTTGTAGTAATAGGTCTCGGGCTTGGCGCCGGCGGGGCGCTCGTCGAGGAAGACGATTTCCAGGCCGGAATTGAGGAACGCGAGCTCGCGCAAACGCTGGCCGATGCGCCCGGTCTGGAAGACGGTGGTTTCGCGGAAGATCTCCGCGTCGGGCTTGAAGGTGATGAGCGTGCCGGTGCCGCGGGCCTTGCCGATGACCTCGAGTTTCTTGACGGTCTTGCCGCGCTCGAACTTCATGTGGTGGACCTGGCCGCCGCGCGAGACCTCGACCTCGAACCATTCCGAGACCGCGTTCACGCACTTGGCGCCGACGCCGTGGGTGCCGCCGGAGAACTTGTAGCCGCCCTGGCCGTATTTGCCGCCGGAGTGGAGGGTCGTGAGGACCAGTTCCACACCCGGCAGACCGCTGTCCTTGTTGAGGTCCACCGGGATGCCGCGGCCGTTGTCCCGGATGCTGATGGAGCCGTCCACGTGGATGGTGACCTCGATGCGGGAACAATGGCCCGCGAGATGTTCGTCAACCGAGTTGTCGAGCACCTCGGAGACGCAGTGGTGGAGGGCGCGCTCATCGGTGCCGCCGATGTACATGCCGGGCTTCTTGCGTACCGCTTCAAGTCCCTTGAGCTGACCGAGTTGGTCAGCGTTGTAAGCGTGGGGATTCGCTGGGTTTTGCGTGGGTTTTTCGGAGGCGGATTGATCGGACATGCAGCGAAATTTAGGTTGGAATAGGGAAAGAAAAATTCTTTGGAAAAAGCGTCCTGCACGCGAGGGTTTTTTTGAGAAAAAAGCGGCATGGAAAAGGCGTTCTTTTGCCTTTAAACCGAGGGTTTCAATTGACCGCTGGGGGGATACCGGCAAGGTGCTCGGTCCATGCTGACACCCGTGCTGGAAAAGGTGCTGATTTTGCAGGAACGCGATGCCCGGCGAAGGGGTTTGGAGGCCCAAACCAAGGCCGTTCCCGGTGAAATCGCCCTGGTAGAGCAGAAGATCGCGGCCGAGAAGGCTGCCATCGAGGCGGCCAAGACCGAGGTTAAAGAGTTGGAAACCAAGAAGAAGATGCTGGAAACCGAGATCGGATCCGCCGAGGACAAGCTCGGGAAATACAAGACCCAGCAGTCGCAAGTGCGGAAAAACGACGAATATCAGGCCCTCGGCCACGAAATTGAGACCACGGAGACGGCCATCAGCGAGCTGGAAGGCAGCGAGCTGGAGGTCATGTACGCCATCGATGAGGCCAGGAAGAAATTTGCGGCGGCCGAGGCGGAATTAAAGCAGAACATCACCGGTCACCAGGCCCGCATCGCGATGCTCGGAGAGCGGGCGGCGAACCTGAAGGCCGAATTGGAGGGCGCGACGGCGGAATTCAATGCGGCCCGCAGCGGGCTCGATGCCCCGATCCTGCGCATTTACGACCGCCAGGCCGCCCGGGCGCTGCCGGTGTGCGTACCCATCCGCGGCGGCAAATGCAGCGGCTGCCATTTGAAGGTTTCCTCCGAGGTCGAGTCCGCCGCACGGGGCAAGGCCACGGACGGGCAACTCGCGGCTTGCGACCAGTGCGGACGCCTGGTTTATTGGGAATCCTAGTTTTGGGGCCTGGTCGTCGCTCCGAGTTCTTTGATCCCAAGGCGCGGGTAACGCCGCGCCCGTATTGGAAGTTCGGAGAGGAAAGTCCGGACACCGCAGGGCAGGATGCCGCACGAGCTTCACCGCAAGTGCGGGCGCCAAGCGTCAAGGCTTGGTGACGGACAGTGTCACAGAGAACAAACCGCCCGGTTCGATCCGCCGCAAGGCGGCTCGCTCAGGGTAAGGGTGAAAAGGTGGGGTAAGAGCCCACCGCGCCAACGGCGACGTTGGCGGCACGAAAAACCCCTTCCGGTGCAAGGCAAAATAGGTGGCTGGACGGCCCGTCCCATAGCCACGGGTATGCCGCACCCTCCTTCGCTCCGCGCAAGCGGAGCTGCGGAGGGCAGGTCTGTCGCAAGGCGGACGTTGAGAGAAATGACGGCCGAATCCCGCGCAAGCGGGAGGAACATAATCCGGCTTACCGGCCCCAAAACTAGCTATTTTCAACCAGTGCCTGCCTGCGCTTGTTCAACTGTAGGAGCGGCTTTACGCCGCGATGTTACGCGTTCGTTCGCGGCATAAAGCCGCTCCTGCATTCGTGCTACGCCCACTCACCAGTCCAGCACGGTGATGGCGTTGCGGTCCGCGGCCGAGCTGATCTCGCGCCAGAGCGCGACGCGGAAGGGGTTGTTCCCGCCGTAATCGCCCAGGGCCTCGTCGTAGTGGAAGGCGGCATTGCCGACCACGGTGATGTCGTTGGCCACGACGGAACCGCTGACATCGCCGTTGCCGTTGATTTTTACCGAACCATTGGGGGCGTAGACCAAACCGCTGAGCACGCCGTTGCCCGCGATCTGGATGTCCTGCACCCCGGTGGTCCGGGTGCCCCAGATTTGAAAGTACTCCGGCAGGTTCGCCGCGGCGGAGGTGCTGCCGCCGTTCATCACCCCGTTGCCGGCGATTTTGATGTCGCCGGGGGCGAACAGCTCCAGCTGCGAGCCGCGCTCGATGTTGAGCGCGCCGCTGCCGCCGCCGATATTGATGCTCGTGGCCGGATTGGTGAGGGTGATGACGACGTGCACGGGGGGCGAGGCGGCGGTCTTTTTCGCAATGGCGAGCGTCTTGTTGTTAAAATTGATCTGGCCGACGGTGTAGTAGTATTTCCCATCTGTCGCGAGGGCATCGGCGGCCCGGGGCAGATTGAGGTTGGTCGTGATGTCGCCGATGTTGTCGCCGCCGTTGGCGGGCGGCGCCACCGGCTCGAAATTCGCGGTGAAATCCGTGGAGATGCGGCCCAGGTCCATTTCACCGCTGGCCGTGCCATAAGGCCCGACGAGTCCGTTGCTGCCGACGGAAGGCATGGTGCCGCCGGTGGCGACATAGCCCCAGATGTCGGCATTCTGGACGAGGACGGCATTCACGCCGACGGAAAGCGAGCCCACGGAGCCCCGGTCATGATCGACGGCGGAACTGTAGGCGACCGGAGTGGCCCGCGGCGTGCCGTCGTCGTTTTTCCTCGAGTGCCAGCTGTCCACCGAGGCGTTGTTGCCGGAAAAACTGATGGATTCCCGGGCGACCAGCCCGGTGGCAAACCTGGAGGCCTTGCGCAGCCGGATCTCGACCCATTTCTGGATGATATGGCCGGTGCTGAGCGTGATGGTGGAACGGGCGACGGCCCGGGGGGCGGCGCTGTTGTAGCCCAGCACATAAACGCGCACGAAGCCGGTGACGTTCTGGTCGAACTGGTAGGTGGTGCTGGCCGAAGGCAGCCGGCGCCGGGCATCTCCGGCGGGTACCGGGCTCGCGGTGTCCCAGCCGTTGGCCGCCCAGTCGTAGCTGCTGTCGGCCACGGTCTTGTTGATGGCGTACAGGGCTTCCTCCAGGCCGTTCTCGGCCAGATTCATGGCCGCATTATGGTAGAAGGCGCTGTTGGAAATCTGCAGGCTCGTCCGGCTCATCTGCAGATAGCTGACCAGCGAGACGCTGATGACCGCGGAAAGGACCATCGCGACGATCAGGACGGAGCCCTTCGAGGCGGCGGGGAGGGGCGCGAATCGGACGGGAGCGACGGGAACTGGCGAAGGCCTCCTGATCATGGGAAATCGGCGATGCATGCGTTCGGTCCCGGGGGGAGGACTTTTACAGACACGAGCGGAATGATTATTTGTGGCGGGAAGCGAATGCTGGCGGCGGGCAGCCGGGGATTTGAGGATGAGTGCCGACGGCCCGTCCAATCATCGTCGGACTTCCGTGCCGGTGGTGGTTCTGCCGCCCTTACCAATTCAGGACGGTGACGGCGCTGCGGCCGGCGGCCGAGGTGATCTCGCGCCAGAGGGAGACGCGGTAGGGATTGTTGCCGCCGAAGTCGCCCAGGGATTCGTCGTAATGGAACAGGGCATTGCCGACCACGGTGATGTCATTGGCCACGACCGAGCCGCACACGTCGCCGTTGCCGTTGATCTTGACCGAACCCTGCGGAACGTAAACGACGCCGCTGAGGACGCCGTTGCCGGCGATGGAGATGTCCTGCACGCCGGAGGTCTTGGTGCCCCAGATTTGAAAAGCCTCCGGCAGATTGGCGGTGGCGGCGGTGGTGCCCCCGTTCATGACGCCGTTGCCGGCGATGGAGATGTTGCCCGGGGCATAAAGTTCGAGCTGGGAGCCCGACTCGATATTGACGGCACCGGAACCACCGCCGATGCTGATCGAGGTGGTGGTGTTGGTCAGGGTGATCACGACCTGCACGGCGGGTGACCCGACGGTCTTTTTCTGAATCGTAAGGTACTTGTTGTTAAAGCTGATCTGGCCCGTGGTATAATAATATTTTCCATCCGAAGCAGGAGCATCAGTTGCCCGCGGCAGGATCGTGTTGGCCGTGATGTTGGCGATGTCGGTGTAACCCGCGGTCGTGGGCGGCGAAACCGGATCGAAGCTGGCGGAGAAGTCCGTGGAGACGCGGGACATGTCCATTTGTCCGCTCGTCGTGCCATAGGGTCCGACCAGGCCGTTGCTGCCCACGGCCGGGATCGCGCCGCCGGTGGCGGCATAGCCCCAGATGTCGGCGTTCTGGACGAGAACGGCGTCCACGGAAACGGAGATGGAGCCGACCGAGCCCTTGTCATGATCCACGGCGGAACTGTAGGGCACGGGCGAGGCCCGCGGGGTGCCGTCGTCGTTTTTCTTGGAGTGCCAGCTGTCCACCGAGGCGTTGTTGCCGGCAAAGCGGATGGAATCCTTGGCCACCAGGCCGTTGGCGAACCGGGAGGTTTTGCGCATCCGGACCTCGACCCACTTTTCAATGGTCCGGCCTGAGCCGAGGTTGACGGTGGAACGGGCCAGGGCGCGGGGAGCGGTGCCGGAATAGCCGACCACGTAGACGCGCACGGTGCCGGTGACACCCTGGTCGAAGTTGTAGGTGCCGGACGCGGGCAACACCCGCCGGGCATCGCCGGTGGGCACGGGGCTTGATGTGGTCCAGCCGTTGTCCGCCCAATTGTAGCCGCTGTCGGCCACCGTTTTGTTGATGGCATACATCGCCTCCTCGAGCCCGTTCTCGGCAAGGTTCATGGCGGCGTTGCTGTAGAGGGCCCGGTTGGAGATGAACAGGCCGGTGCGACCGAGCTGCAGGTAGCTTGCGAGCGAGATGCCGATGACGGCGCACAGGATCATCGAGACGATGAGCACGGAACCCCTCGTCTGTGCCAGGCGCAGACTGCGGGTCGCAGGGAGGGGACGGAACGAAGGGTTGGTCTTCATGGGAGCGCCGCTCAGGCGGTGACGATCTTGTTGCGAAGGATGAAGCGGGCGGAGAGCACGGTATTCGTCGCGGCGACGACGGTCGTGTTCGTGCGCGTGGCCTCGAGGGTGATCTGGAGCTGCTTCGTGCTGGAACTGGCGGCGGAACGCTCCGCCGCGGTGGACAGCGGCATCTCCGTCCCGGCGACATTGAAGGCCGAGAAGGCGAAGCTGCCCGGGGTCACCCCCGTGATGAGATTAGCTCCATTGCGGGAAAAGATGCGCGTGCTGCTGTCGTAGGCGTAGGTGACGCTGGCGGAGTTCACCACAATCGTGGCTGACTCGGCGCTGTTCCAGGTGATGGCGCTGGCCTGGCGCACGTCTTCCGCGAAAATTTCCAGCCCCCGGCGGGCCTGGGTCTCCATGTCGGAGTAATTCTGCATGTTGGCGCCGCTGCGCCCGAGGAAGAGGAAGGTCGAGAGGACCCCGGCCAGGATGAAGGTCGAGAGCGCCGCCCCGATCATGACCTCCACCAGGGTGAAGCCCCGGCGGCGGGCGGGCTTACTCATGGGCAACAGTGTAGTAATAGTCATAAAGGCCGTTTTTTGCGTAGATCGCGTTGAAGGAGCGTTGATGCCAGCGCTGATCGTAGGTGCGCCAGCGGACGGAGATGTTGATGTTCTTGATCTCGCCCGGGCGGGTGCTGTCGTCCGTGACCGTGCGGGTGATGGTGTAAATGTCCTCGATGTTGGCGTGCTCGCTGAAGAACGTGGCGCCGTCAAAGGTCTCGTTGGCCGGCAGCGCATTGATCATCGTCCAGCTCATCATGCGCAGGCGCTCCATCTCGCTCTGGATGATTTGGGACGCGAGCGTGGTGCCGCGGGCGAGATCGATGTGCTTGTAGCCGGACTGCATCGCGATGATCGAGGTGGCGATGCCGAAGGCCATGATGAAGCTGGCCATGGCGACCTCGACGATCGTGAAGCCGCCCTCGCGGCGCCGGCGGGTGCGAAATGGATTGGGCATGCGTCCATCATGCCAGCCAGCCGCCCGCAATGTTAGAGGCGTACGGGTCCGTATTTCAGGCCTAGTGCCGGTAGGCCTGATGGGAGCGTCCCGCCGGGTCCGGACGGAAAGTCACCAGCCCGCGAAGACCTCGGCGTAGGCGGCGCGGCTCTCGGCGGTGCTGAGTTCGCGCCACTTGGTGATGCCGTAGGGCGTGTCCTCTCCGGAATTGGCGAGCGACTCGTCATAGTGAAACGCCGCGTTGCCCACGAGGGTGATGTCGTTGGCGACCACGGAGCCCAGCACGTTCCCGTTGCCGTTGATGGTCACGGAGGCATTGGGGGCATAGACGACGGTGCGCAGCGCCCCGTTGCCGGCGATTTGCATTTCCTGGCCGCCGGCCGTGGGGTGGGTGCCCCAGAATTGCAGGGTCCGGGGCTGGATGTTGGCGTTGCCGATGCCGTTGCCGGCGATCCGGACGTTGCCCTCGGTGTAGACGGTGAAGGTGGAGCCGGCGGGGACAATGATGCCGGCATTGCCGGTGACACTGATCGCATTCATGCCGGAGGTGGCGGTGAGGATGAGGGTCACATCGCCCCGGATGGTGAGCGTCTGGTTGCCGCTCAGGTTGATCGCCGCACAGCGCCAGCGGGTCGCCAGGCCGGCGGTGCCCAGGGTGGAACCGATGTTCGCGATCGTGATGCCGTCCGCCGGGGCGGCCACGGCGGGCAGCGCGGCGTTGAAGTCCGTGGTGATGCGGTTCGCGTCAATCCGCACGTCCTCCGGCGTGTCCGCACCGCGGATACTGCCGTTGCTGCCGACCTGCGGCTGGGAGCCGCCGGTGTAGACATAGCCCCAGATGTCCGCCTGGTTCACGAGCATGGCGGTGTTCGCCACATTCATGCTGGCCACGCTCCCCTGGTCGCGGCGGACCTCGGCGCTGTAGTCCACCGGCGGAGTGGCGGGATCCCCGTCCGGATCCGAGTTCCAGCTGTCCACGCTCGCATTGGCGCCGCTGAAGACGATCCGGTCCTTCGCGACGAGGCCGTTGGAGAAATAGGAGCGGCGGCGGAGGACGACCTCGATCATGCGGGTGACGGGCGGACCGTCGGGCGGATTGACCGAGGCCAGGGCGACGACCTTGGGGTTGGTGCGGGCGGGGGGATTGGTGCTGGTGACGTAGACCTTGGTCCACCCGGAGGTGTTGGCCCCGAAGTCGAAGCCGGACAGTTTTTTCCAGGCCGAGGTGCCGTCGGTGTTCCAATCCGTCCAGCCATCGTTGTGGCCCGCCGTGACGCGGTTGAAGGACCAGACCGCCTCCTCCGCGCCCGCCTCGACGAGGTTGAGGGCGGCGGTGCTGTGGAAGGAGCGCTTGGCAAGCCGGGTGGAACTCAGGTTGAGATTCAGGTAGCTGCCCAGCATCAGGGCGATGATGGCGGAGAGCAGCAGGGCGACAATGAGGACGGAGCCCCGCGCAGGTTGCATCGACCCGTGCCGGGTGGGCGCCGGGAGCAGGTGCGGACCAGGCCGCGGTGAATGCTTGGAGCGGGACATCATTGGCTGACGCGCTTGTTGCGCAGCAGATAACGGGCGGAAAGGGTGCGCTGGCTGCTGGCGACCGTGGTGACACCCGTCCGGACGGGACGGAGTGAGACCTGGAGCAGTTTGGTCTCCAGATCGTTGGCGGCGGCATTCGCGATGACGCCGTTCTGCTCGAGCTTGAAGCGCTGGAAGGAAAAATCCGTGGCCACCCCGCGCACCAGGGCCTCGCGGGGCAGCGGGGAGGCGGCGTCGCCGACGACACGGTAGAACGTGCGGGCCGTGGCCCCGACGGAGAGCGGATCGTACGCGTAGGTGACCTGGGTGGTCGCGTTGGAGGCGGTGGGGAGGGTGAGGGTGAGGCTCTGGCTGCTGTTCCACCGGATGCCGGTGGCCATGCGCACATCGCCGGCAAAGCGGTCGAGGGCCCGGCGGGTCTGGGCCTCCATCTCGCTGTAGTTGCCGGTGCTGAAGCTGGTGCGGCCGATGAAGAGAAACGCGCTCATCACCCCGGCCAGCACGAGGGTCGCCAGCGAGGCGGCGACCATCACCTCGGCGAGGGTGAAGGCGTGGGGGCGACGGTGACCCGTCACGGCATCAGTGGGCGGTGTAGAAATAGTCATAGAGGCCGCTCTTGCCGTAGCGGGTGACGACGCGGGCCGTGTGGGCGCGGCCGTCGTAGCCGCGCCAGCTCGAGACGAGGAGGATTTCCTTCATGTCGGTTTTCACGGTCCTGATGGTGCGGGTGCAGTCGAAGGTGGTGCGGGTGGAAGTGGCCGTGGGATCGGCCGTGACCAGGACGGGGCCGGCCTGCTGCAGCGTCTCGAGCTGGTCCCAGTTTTTCAGCCGCAGATTCTCCATCTCGCTCTGCATGAGCTGGCCCGCGTAGGTGTAGTTCCGCGCCGTGTCGATGGCCTGCAGGCCGCGCTGGAGCGTGAGGATGGCGGTGACGATGCCGAGGGCCAGGACGATGGCGGCGAACATGACCTCGACCAGGGTGAAACCCGACTTGGTGGCATCCGGCAGCGACATCGCCCCGGCATTGGGCCGCCCGGCCTGCGACACATAAAGGGCGGCGGCCTGCGCGCGGCGTTTGACCTGCAGCTTTTCGAAAACGTTGATCAGGTAGTTTTTCACCGTGTTGTCACTCAGGCCGAGGCGTTCGCCCGCCTGCTTGTTGGTGAGGCCCTCGGCCACGCAGGCCAGGACGCGCCGCTCCTGATGGGAGAGGCTGGCGAGATCGCCCTCCGCGCTGCGGCCGGCGCCGTTGCCGCGCAGCATCTTGAGCACCCGGTCGGTGACGTCGGGGGCGAGGATGGACTGGCCGGCGGCGACATCGCGAACGGCCTGCACGAGGCCGGCGGGATCCACTTCCTTCATGAGGTAGCCGTGCGCGCCGGCATTGACCGCCTCATAGACGAACGTGTCGCTCGAATGCGAGGTGAGGATGATGACCCGGGTGTCGGGCTGGCGCAGGAGGATTTCGCGGCAGGCCGTGAAGCCGTTGCCGTCGGGGAGCCGGATGTCGAGCAGCACGACGGCGGGTTTCAGCCGGTCGCAGGCGGCAATGGCCTCGGCATTGGAGCCGGCTTCACCGACGACGTGCAGGTCCGGCGGATCGGCGGACTCGAGCACGATCCGGATGCCTTCGCGGACCAGGATGCTGTCCTCGACCAGCAGGATGCGGATGCCTTGGGTGGGAATGGATTTCATGACTTTGGCGGCAGGGTGAAGACGAAACGCAGGCGGGCGCCCTGGCCCGGTTCCGATCGCAGGGTGAAAATGGCGCCGAGGTCGGCGGCGCGCTGGGCGAGATTTTCCAGGCCGCGGCCCCGGTTGGTGGTGTCGGCTCCCGGGGTGAAGCCCAGGCCGTCGTCGCTGATGTCGAGGGCGGCGTCGCCCTCGGGCGTGCGGGTGAACGAGACCTGGATGTGCTCGGCGGCGCCGTGGCGCAGGGCATTGCTCACGGCCTCGCGCATGATGTGCAGCGCATTGGCCCGCTGGTTCAGGGTCAGCTGGCCGGCCAGGTGTTCGTCAATCTCGGCCTGGGTCGAACTCGGGCTGATGCTTTGCATGAATTCGAGCAGCGCCTGCACCGCCTGCGTGAAGCTCTGCTGCCGGAGCGCCTCGGGCTCGATCCCGGTGATGAAGTTGCGCACGTCGCGGATGATCTCATTGAGCGTCGCCCGGCATTGGTTGAGCCGTTCGGAGGCTTCATTCTGCCCGGGGGGGAGCAGGGCGCGGATGCCGGCGAGGCCCATGCCCGTCGCATAGAGCGCCTGGATCACGCCGTCGTGCAGGTCGCGGCCGAGGCGGGTGCGCTCGTCCATGGTGCGGCGCAGGTCGTTTTCCGCCGCCAGCAGGGCGGTGGCGATGCTCCGGCGTTCCTCGATCTCCCTTTTGAGGGCGTCGCGCTGGGTGAACGAGGCCTCGAGCCGGCGGGCGGTGCCGGCGAATTCATCCTGTCCGGCCAGCAGCGGCGCGAGCGGGGCGGCGCTGTCCAGGGCGAGACTGGCGCCGATGAGATCCAGGGGACGCAGGACCCAGCGGTGCAGGCTCAGGGCCAGGCCGGAGAGCAGCAGGAGGCCGAAGCCGAAGAACACCGCGAGGCCGGGCAGGCCGGGCCAGGGCGGGACAGCTTCAATCCCCGGCGGATAGCTGACCTGCAGACTGCGCAGCGGACGTCCCTGCCAGTCCGGCAGCAGACGCGTGTGCACGGTGGCCGATGTCAGGGTGGCGGCGGGATGCAGGTCCAGGGTGACGCGGCCCTCGGTGAGATTGGTCAGCACCTTCAGGTGGTTTTCATCCCATCGCCGAGCGACGAGAAACCAGCCCCAGGGGGAACGGCCTTCCTGCGGAGTGATCGGCTCCACGCAAATTTCCAGCAGCCCGGCCTCGCTTTCGCTGAAGAAGCGGTGGGTCGGGGGATTGGCCGTCCATAATGCGATGCTGGCGGCGGATACGGGGGGATGCCCCAGGCCATGCGCGGCCTCAACCTGCACGACCGTGCCGCTGCTTCGCACCACCCAGTAACCGGTGACGTTTGCCGCGGCTATGCCCTCGGTGTTTTCCGGCAGGGTGAATTGCGTGGGATCGGTGCGCACGCGGGCCGCGGCGACCTGGGCCCTTCATCGGTGAAATTGCGCAGCGAAACACCGGTGGCGGTGAGCCAGTGGTCCAGCTGTTGCTCACGTGAGCGATGCAACAGGGTGGCATTACGGGCGGTTTCGCGCCGGTCCAGCCACTGCAGCGCCCACATGGCCGAGACAAAGACCATCAAGGACAGTCCCAACAGCGACGCGAATTTCAGTTTTACGCTCATGCCAGCATGCAGCCTAGTTGGAGCTGATATGAAGTTCGGTAGAACCAACCGGGGTGTTCTCTGGGTGCGAACGGAAGTGCATCATGAGGAAAATACCCCTTATTTTGGCCCACGCCTAGGGCCGTCAGCTAAATATAATAGGTTTGCCACAATAGGCCTATTCAGGCCTATTTGTAGGCTAGGGTGATCCCGGGATCACCCGCGCTGCCTGCCGGAACCAAAACGCCAGTCGCTGGCATCAGCTCGCATTCCGGTCCGGTACAAATCGGGCCGCCGAGCCGGACCTTACTTGCCCGGGGCAGGTCGGAAGCCACGGGCCGGCCGACCTGTTCGACATAGAGCGCGGCGGCTTGGGAGCGGCGTTTGACCTGCAGTTTTTCAAACACGTTGATCAGGTAGTTTTTCACCGTGTTCTCGCTGAGATTGAGGCGTTCGCCGGTCTGTTTGTTGGTGAGGCCCTCGGCCACGCAAGCGAGAACCCGTCGTTCCTGGTTGGACAGGGTGGAGAGGTCGTTGCTGCCTTCCTTGCCGGTATTGCCGGACCGCAGCATCTTCATCACGCGTTCCGTGATGTCGGGAGCGAGAATGGACTGGCCGGAAGCCGCCTTGGCAATTGCTTCGAGCAGGGTGGGCGGGTCCACTTCCTTCATGAGATAGCCGTGGGCCCCAGCGATGACGGCGTTGTAGACCAGGTTGTCGTCCACGAATGAGGTCAGCACGAGCACGCGGGTGGCGGGTAGTTCAGTGTGGATGCGGCGGCAGACATTGATGCCGGAATCGTCGGGCAGGCGCAGGTCGAGCAGCACCACATCGGGCCGGAGACGCAGGACTTCAGTCATCGCGGCGGCAGCGCTCGCGGCCTCGCCCACCACCTCGATGGCGCCTTGCTCGCTGTGCGCCTCGATGACCGATCTCACGCCGCGGCGGACGAGAGCGCTGTCATCGACCAGCAGGACCCGGATGGTTGAAGTCATGGATTTCATAGGGAATGGGGAAAGCGGACGGTGACGAGTGTGCCTTGGCCTGGCAATGAACTGATCTGCAATGTGCCGCCAAGTTGGAGGGCGCGTTCGGTCATGTTGTCAAGGCCGTGTCCGCCCTGGCGGGGGGCGGCGGGATCGAATCCCCGGCCGTTGTCATGCACACTGAACACCGCCAGATCCCCCGCGGGTTGCAGCCGGAGGGTGACCGTGTCGCCCCGGCCGTGGCGCAGGGCGTTGCTCAGGGCTTCGCGCACGATGTACAGCAGCTGGGTGCTGCGTTCGACGGCCAGGCCGGAGGCCAGTCCATCGTCCATCTCCAGCTTGAAGGTCGTGGGGTGCGCCGTCTGCATGAATTTCACGAGCAGCTGCACGGCCTTGCCAAAATCCTTTTTCTCGGCGTCGGCCGGCTCCAGCCTGGTGATGAAACTGCGCAGTTCACGGATGGAGGCATTGAGTTCGGTGCGGGCCTGGTCCAGCTGGGTTTCCGCCTGTTCCGGCTTGCGCCGCAGCAGGGGGCCGATGCTAGCGAGGTTCATGCCGATCGCATAAAGGGCCTGGATGAGGCCGTCGTGCAGGTCCCGGCTCAGCTGGGCCCGCTCCTGCATGGTGTCGCGCAGTTTCTCGCGGTCATGAAACGAGGACCGCACGAGGTTAGCGACGCGGCCGAGTTCGGAACGCTCGTCGTAGTAGGGCTCGAGCGGGGCGAGGTTGCCGGTGGCCAGGCTTTCACTGATCCCGCCGACGGGACGCAGGACCCAGCGGTAGGCGAAATAAACCACGAGGAGGATGGAGAGGGAACCGAAGGCGAAGAAAATCACGGATTCCCAGACGTCCGTTTCACTGACCTGGCTGAGTTCCGCGGAGTCGTAGCGCAGGTGCAGCCCGCTGATGGTTTTTCCCTCCCAGTCGGGCAGATGACGGAAGAGATGAATCGAGTTCTGCTCCACCGCCGGGGTGCGGCTTTCGGCGCTGTCAGCCAACTCGATCGTGGCCTGGCTGAGTTCGGCCAGGCCTGCCAGATGCTGCGCCCCCCAGTGGCGGGCCGTCAGGAAAAACCCGCGGGGCGGGGTGGACCGGTTCATGTCTTCCGACGGCACGATGACCGATCCCCGGATTTCGTAGAGCTCGGAGCCGGCCTTGATGAAAAAATGGCAGACCTTGTCCCGGTTCAGCCGCTCCGCGAGTTGGTCGGGGGGCGGGAGCAGGGTGATTGGCACCGGCGGTTCATTCGCCAGCACGGCGGCGTAAAACAACCGGCCGTCGGGCTTGAAAACCCAGGCGGCCTCGGCCTGGAACGTGGCGAGACTGCTGTCGATGTTAATGTGGGTCCAGGCCTTGTCCACCGCCGGCTTGGCCACAAAATCGGCCATTTCCGTCCACAGCGAATATTCCCGCGTAAACGTCCGGAGCGAGCGGCCGCTCAACTCGATCAGTCGGTCCAGCATTTGACTGCGCTGTTCACGGATCTCGTGGAGGATCAGCCGGGTTTCGCGCTTTTCGTGAAACCTGAGCGCCAGGAGGCTCGCCGCGAGGCCCAGGCACAGTAACACCAGCAGCAGGTTGAAGCGGGTCCGGAGATTCATCAGGGCTGCACCAGCAATGTGGACGGAAGGGCCGCCGGGCAAAGCAGAAAGCGGAAGAATGAAAATACCGTTGACTCTCCAGCGGGCGTTTGAGTCTTTGACCGGCTTCCAATCCTTATCCGACCATGGCCAACACCAAATCCGCGATCAAAGCCGCCCGCAAATCGGTTCGCCTGACCGACCGTAACAAGACGGTCAAATCCCGCCTCAAGACGCTGCACAAGAAGCTCGATGCCGCCGTCAAGGCCGGGGATGCCGCCGCTGCGGCCACGGTTGCCTCGGCCTATGCCTCCGCCATGGACAAGGCCGTCAAGTCGGGGGTGGTGCATCGCAATGCCGCCAGCCGCGCCAAGGCCCAGGTGGCCAAGCATTTCGCCGCGAAGAAGTAAGTCCGCGCCCGGCGCATTCATTCATTGGCCCCGTGACCCGAATTGGGTTGCGGGGCTTTTTGTTTTTGCCGCCGGCCCGCGAGTCCCCATGCGTAGGGCGTGGTTCCGCCGATTGCCCTGCATCTTGCCCGTCACGCCGACACGGCCTGGACGGCGGTGATCAGGCCGTGGCTGCAGGCCGGGCAGGGGGTTCTGGCCCGCAGTTACGTCATCGTCCCGACCCGCGGCCAGGCCCACGCGCTGAAGCAGCGCTGCCTGCGCGAGAACCTCGCGCTCCTCGGGGTGGAGTTTCTGTCCCCGGGCCTGGCCCGGAAGAAATGGCTCGCGCTCACGCCGCCGGAACGTCCCGCGATGGGCCGGGAGCTCCTGCTCCTGGGATTGCGCCTGCTGATCGCGCGCCGTCTGGCGCCGCTGACCCCGGCGGAACCGGACTGGGGCTTCTGGCAAAGCCTGCAAAGCGATCCCGGCCGGGCGCTGGATGACTTCGACGAGCTGCTCAAGGCCGGCTTTGCGGCGGGGGATTTTCCCTTGCCGGCGTTGCGCGGGATCTTTGCCGATCTGACCGAATGGGTGGAGGGTCATGGTTTCACCCTGGCCCCCAGGGTGGCCGAAACCGCCGGGCTCAAGCCGGTCCCGCCCGGGGCGCCGCGGCTCGGCGGGCGGGTGCTCGTGAGTGCGCCGGGGCCGGAGATGTGGGGGGAATTCTTCAACGTGGCGGCGTTTGTGCGGCGTTGTGACGAGATCACCGTGGTGCTGGCCGAGCCCGCCTTCCGCGGCGAAGGCGCGCCCGATGAGAAATGGGTCGGGCTGTGGAGCACCCTGCTCGGGGTGGAACCGCAGCCGATCGATGCGCCCGAGCCGGCGGAGTCGTGCGAGGCGGCGGGGACGTTGTGGACCCATGAGGGCGGCACGGCCGACCGCGTCGAGGTCCTGGTGGGCCGCACGCGCGGCGATGAGATGCGGTTGGTGGCGGACCGGATCGGGGCGCGGCTGGCGGCGGGCGCGGAGAACATCGGCGTGGTTTTTCCCGCGGCGGACGCGGCGCATCTGCAGCTGGCCCGGCTCCTGGCCGGGCGCGGCGTGCCCTTCACGGATCTGCTGGAGACCGCCGGGCCGCCGCCCGTGGATGTGCAGGCCCAGCGCGCGCTGCTGGCGTTTCACGAACGCGGGGCGCGGCTCGAGGAACTGCTGGCCCTCTGGCCCTGGCTGCGGGCGACCGGGGCGGTGACCCTCGCGCTGGCCGAGGCGCGCCGCGCCTGCGAACGGAGTTTCGATTCGCGCCAGACCCACGCGGTGGCGGCGCACGTCGGGGAATGGGACACCGTCGCACCGGAACTGGCGCGCGTGGCGCACCTGCTGCTGCCGGCCTGGCCGGCGGAGATCGGGCTCGGCGATGCCTTGGGACGTTTTCGCCGGATGTGCGCGGCATTCGACCTGGAGGCGCCGGAAGGCTGGGGGCCGCTGGACACGCTGGCCGCGCGCGAACCCCATCCGCTGCCGGCGGCGGTGGTGATCGCGGCCCTGGCCTCGTTCCTGCCCGAAAAGCATCCCGTGAAATCAGCCCCGGGCAAGGGCGGCTTTGCCCGCGTGACACTCGGGACGATGCGGCGGATGGAAGGCGCGGCGTGGTCTCATCTCTTCCTGGTGGAGAGCAATGCCGGAGTGTGGCCGGAGCGCCGCGAGCCCAGCTGCTGGCTGACCGACGAGCAGCGCCTGGCCCTCAATGCACGCGGCCGGTTCACCCTCGGCCTGTTCACCAGTGACGATCGAGCCGCCATGGAACGGGCCGGCTGGCGCAGCCTCGCCCGCGACACCCGCACGGAGCTGACCATGACGGCGGCCCTGTTCGCGGAGGAGGAACCGGAGATGAAGCTGGCGCCCAACGCCTGGCTCGAGCGCGTGCTGTGGGCGCAGGGCCGGGTCGGCGGGGAGACCGGGCTCGAGGCCGCCTTCGAGGCGCTGGCGCGGGAATGCATCCCGGCCGGGCCGGCGTTGTCCGATGCGCTCAGCACCTGGCAAAAGATATGGGAGGGTCGGCGCGATCCGACGCGGGCCTTCGATGAATTCTTTTTCGCCGGCGATCCCACGCTGACGGCGCCGGAAAAATTGTCCGCCAAGCAGATCGAACGCGGGGTGCAGGATCCCGCGGTGCTGTGGTTTGAAGCGGTGCTGCGCACACCGCGGGTGGCGTGGGAGCCGCTGGTCCGCGCCCCGCGCAAGGTGCTCGGGCAGCAGGCGCATGCGCTGCTCGCGGCGGCGTTGCGCCCGACCGAGGTGACCCGCGGATTCGGCGAGATGCCGCCGGCGGCGGAGGCGGCCGGCCGGCTTGCTGCGGCCCTGGCGGACTTGCGGGGACAATGGCCGGCGGACCGGTATTGGGATTCGTTTCATGCGGAACTGACCCGGATCTGCGGCGTCCTGCTGGACAACGTCCATGCGCTCGGCGCCGGACCCTATGTCGCGACGGAGGCCTGGCTGCCGCGGGAGGCGGTGCTGGCCCTCGGCTCGCGCCAGTTGCCCGTGGCGGGCCGGCTCGATCTGGTCCTGCTCGACCGGCCGGAGTGGCGGGGTGCGCGCGTGGACATCATCGATTTCAAGACCGGCGGGGACCTGGATCTCAGCGCCAAGCGCATGGCGCGCAGCGGGGCTTCCCTGCAGCTGGGCGTTTACCTCGCGGGGGTGCGTTCGCTCGGGGCCGCGGCCGGCCGCGTGTGGATGCTCCGGCCCGAGCCCGGCGCGGCGTCCGGGATGGACTTCGCCGACCTCGACGCAGGCCTGGCGAAATTGGACTGGCTGGCGCTGGCGTTGGACCTCGGCACCTACGGGGCTTTGACGCCGGACCGCTCGGATTACGCCCCCGGTGGTTTTGACTGGCCGCTGGCCTGCACGCCGGTGCGTCACGCCGTGTTGCAGGCCAAATATGCCCTCACTTTCGGGGCGGAGGAAAAGGGGGCGGACGATGAATAAGCCGCTGTCCGATGTCGTGGCGCGCACGCGGTTCCGCGAGGAATGGGATGCGAATTTCGCCGTGAGCGCCAACGCGGGCTCGGGCAAGACCACGGCGATCTCGCAGCGCCTGGCCGCGATGGCCCTGGCGCCGGGGGGCGCGGCGCGGCTGCGCAAGACGGCCGTGGTCACCTACACCAAGAAAGCCGCGGCCCAGATCGAACAGCGCGCCCGGCAGGTGCTGCTCCAGCAACTGGCCGCCGCGGGCGCGACCGATCTCTCCCCGCTGGACCAGCTGGAGACGGCGTTTTTCGGCACGATCCACAGCTTCTGCCTGAAACTGGCGCGCACCTACGGCCAGACTGTGGGCATCAATCTCAATCCGACCGTGGTTGCGGAGGATGACGAGGCGCTCTGGGAGGAGTTCGTCGAGCAGGATCCCATGACCTTCGCGGTGCTCGGAGCGGACGAACTGTCGGCGTTCCTCCGGCACGTTTCACTGGCGGTGATCTTCGATCTCGCGCGGCAGATTGACGCCGCCACGGCGAGCACCCTGCGGCAGCGTCGCCCCGCCGGTCCGCCTCCGGCGCCCGCGGAAGCCGTGCTCGAGCAATTGCTGGCGGTGCCGGTGAAGGGCAGCGGAGGCAAAAACATCCTCCTCAGCCAGCAGCGCGCAAAAGTCTGGCGGCAAAACTGGATGGAGGGCCGTGGTTTCCTGCCTCTCTTCGAACCGTCGGGTTCGGCCCGGGCGATGGTCGAGCTGGCCCGCGCCTGGATGGCGCCGCTCAAGCGCTGGCTGGCAGCGGCGGCCGCGGCGCTCGCGGGAGAACTGGCGGAACGCTACCGCGTGTGGCGTTTTGCCCGCGGAGTGCAGACCTACGCGGACCAGATCGACGCGGCGATGGCGGTGCTGCGCGACGGGACGCTGCTTGATCGCATGCGGGCGGAAGGCTGGCGCATCCTGCTGGATGAGGCGCAGGATACCGATCCGCAGCAATTCGCGGTGCTGGTCGAGCTCGCGCGGGCGCCGGGTTCGGAGCGCGGCAGCTGGCCGGGAAGCGGCGGGGCGGGTCCGCGGCCGGGGCATTTCTGCATGGTGGGCGACGGGCAGCAGGCGATTTACAGCACCCGGGCCGACATCGGGAATTTTTCGAAGCACGTGGAGGCGTTCCGGGCGGGCAACGGCGGCGAATTGCTGGAGTTCCAGGTGACGTTCCGGGCGCCGCAGGCGGTGATCAATCTGCTCAATGCAACGCTGCCGCCGGCTTTCGGCCCCGAGCGTCCGGAAAACTTCGGTCTCCCGCCGGCGGAAGACGCGCCGCCGCCGTTCCTGCAGGTGCCCTATGTGCCGCTCGTGGCCGGACCCGCCAACGAGGCCGGTGCCGCCCTGCGCCTGCCGCTGGTGCCGCCCGACGCTTCGCCGGGCGGGGTGGAAACGTGGCTCGCGGAAGAGTCGCGGCAGATCGCCCGGTGGCTGCACGCGCACAGCCCCGCGGCGTTGGGGGTGCGGACCTGGGGCGAGGTGGCGGTGCTGGCGCCGCGGAATGAATGGCTGTCGACGGTACGCAAGGCGTTCGAGCGCGAGGGACTGCGGGTGGCGTTGCAGACCCGGCGCAATCGCGCCGGGGATCATCCGGCCTATGCCTGGATGACGGGGTTGCTGGCCGTGTGCGCGGATCCGGAAAACACCTTCGAGTGGGTCGGCGTGCTGCGCGAGGTCTTCGCGGTCAGCGACGGCTTGATCGCCGCGGAATTGCGCCGCCTGGGCCGGCTGGCCTGGGACGAGCCGTCGGTCCATGCGGCGCCGCTGGCCTCCGCGCTGGAGATGGTGCGCCCCTTCGTGCTGCGCACGAATGACGAGGGCCAGGCGCTGGGGGATTTTGCCCGAGAACTGGCCGCCGCGGCGGAACTGGAGCGGAAGGCGCGCCTGCTCGACGCCACCGGCGGACTGGTCGGAGAACTGGACCGGCTGCTCGCGCAGGCGGCGGAACTCGGACTGCAGGGCGCCGGGCCGCGGCAATGGCTCGCCGAGTTGCTGGCCCACCTTGATGACGGCCGTCCCGCGGGGAAACCGACGGAGGAGGCGATCAACCTGCTCACCGCCCATTCGGCCAAGGGATTGGAATGGCCGGTCGTGATTGTGCCCGGGTTATGGCGCGGCATCGGGAAGCCGCCCGAGGCGGGCTTGAAGCTCGTGAACGGCTCGGCCACCGGGCTGCAGGTGTTCTTCGACACGGCGAGCATCCCGGCCGACACTCGCGAGGCCCGGGACCGCGAGCGCGTGCGGGAGTTGACGCGTTTGCTCTACGTGACGCTGACCCGGGCCCGCCGGACGCTGGTGGTGCCTTGGGTGGACGGTTTTGGCGGCCCGCAGCGGGAGAGTCCGAGTTTTGCGGCATTATGGGGTGCCGAGCTCGCCGCCCTGCCGGAATTGAACGGAACAGACCTGATCGCACCGGCCCCCATGCAACCGGCACGCGAAACATCTCCCGCGGTGGCTCCCGCTGCCGCCTCCGATTTGGCGGCGGCCGGATTACCGGACCGCTTGTTGCCGCACCAACTTGCCCATGTGCCCGACCTCGCCCGCGCCGCGCGCCATGAGTCCGGCTGGGATGAGCCCCTCTCCGGTGCGGGTTCGGAGGATGCGATCGACTACGGACTTTGGTGGCATGAGACGATGGAGTTTCTGCCCTGGACGGCGGATGACCGCACCGTGGCCGACTACGGCCGGGAGGCGGTATTGGCGGCGGCGGCGCTTGGGTTTGGTCCGCGGGCCGAAGCGGAATGGATGCGGTTGGGCCGCAGTGCGGTCTGGCGCGAACTGCGGGGAGAACAATGGGTGCGCCAGACGGAAGTAGGGGTTTTTGCCCCCCTGCGGCCGGACGCATGGATAGATGGCGTGATGGATCTCGTGCTGCATGATCCGGCGGGGCAGGCCGTGTGGGTGGTGGACTGGAAGACCAATCGCCGGCGGGCAGGGGAGGATGACGGGACTTTGCTGGCGCGACTGGCCGACGAGTATGCCCCGCAGCTTCGCGCCTACGGTTCCTGTCTGACCCTGCTGTTTCCCGGCTGTGCCGTGCGCCAGTTGGTTTATTCCACGGTGGTCGGCGGATGGCGTCAGATCCCCGCGGGGTAAATTCGGGCTTTACAGCGGTGCGCCGGCCAAGCACGTTGCGCCTTCACCATTATTTTTACACCATGGGTAATCTGAAAAAGAAACGTCGTCTGAAGATGTCGAAGCACAAGCGCCGCAAGCGCCTCAAGGCTAACCGGCACAAAAAGCGCACTTGGCAGAAATAATCCGGGCATCGTTCCCGCCGCGCGTTTTTGCGCACAATCTCACCCGCCGTTTTCCGGCGGGTTTTTTTGTGGTCCATCCCGGGTGGCAAAATCAAGAAAAGGTAAATGGCGGCAGTCTAGGGGTTAATGGCGGATTTTATCTTGTCATAGCAGCCAAGCTACTGCATTAAGAAAAGTCCTTAACGCCCCTCAGCCGTTTTGCCTCGGGACTGCCACCGTTGCAAATCGGGCAGACTACCACCACAACCAACCGCAAACCGCGCCCACCGAAGCATGCTCTTTTCAGCAAAGCCGAAAGGGTATTTCGTCGAACAAACCGACCATGCGCTCATGCTGGCCCGTACCTCGGCTGCGACCGGGTCGTTGGTGATTGAGGAAGTGCGGGAGTGCACTCCGGGCGACGGGGCGGCCCTGGCGGAAGCGCTCAAACAGCTGCAACCCAAGAAGTCTTCCAGCGGTTACGTGCACGCCAGTTGCGGGGTTTACACCTCACGCCGGTTCCTGCGCCGCATCACGCTCGATCCGAAACGGCTCAAGGAGCCGGCCTATTTCGGCGAAATTCTCACCCAGCAGTTCCGCGTCGAACCGGACAAGGCCGTCACGATGGTGCTGAACGCCCCCGATGGCACCGATTATGATGTCAGCAAGGGTGCCTCCCAGAAGGAAGCGTTGTTCGCCGGCATGCTCTCGGAGGAAATCATTTCCTCGCAGGACGCCCTGCTGGCCAATGGCATTTACCCGGAGCGACTTGAACTGGGCACCATCTCGACCTTGGGCGGCCTGGTCAACTACCTGAATTTCATCAAATCCAAGACCCCGACCCTGGTGCTGGAAGTCGGTGCGGAATCGACCAATTCCTTCATTGTCAGCAGCGTGGGCGTGGAGGCCACCCGGCCCATCCCGCAGGGGCTCGAATCCATGATCCCGGTCGTGCAGAAGGAACTCGGATTGAAGGATGAGGAATCGGCCCGGAAGCTTTTCTATTCGAATACCTTCGATTTCACCGGCATGGGACCGCTGCTCATCAAGAAACTGCTGAAGGAATTGCAGTCCTCGATCGGTTTTTACGAGGTTCAGACCGGCCAGTCCGTGGGCCTGCTGATATCTTCCATCATCCCGGCCAAGCTGGGCTGGCTGGATGTCACCATTGCCAAGGAGCTGGGCATCAGCCCGCTCAAGCTGGATGTCGCCCCGTGGCTCGAGTCCCACGGCATCACCGTTTCCGAAGCGGCCAAGCCGGTGCTCGACCAGCGCTGGTTCGGACTGCTTTCCCTGATGGTTCGTCACGAAACCGCCAACCCCGCTGCCAATGCTGTCGCTGCTGAAAAAAAAGCCTGACGCCGCCGCGGCCAACCTGACACCGGCCTGGCATCCGAACTTCCGCAATTTCGAGCGGTTGCCGGATACCAAGGTCGTGCGCACGACCTTCTTCGTCAACGGCGGCGCCATAGCGGTGGCCCTGGTGCTGCTGGTCTACACGGGCAACCGGGAATTGAATCTCCATGCCGTCAACTCGCAGATCGAGGAGGTGGAGGCCCAGATAGTCCGCGACAAGCCGGCGAGCGACAAGGCGGTGAGCCTGTTCACCAAGTTCAAGGCCGAGGAGGCGCAGTTGAACGAGGTGGACGCCTTCATCAAGTCCCGTCCGATCGTCTCGGACCTGCTGCTGCGCATCGGCCAGACCCTGCCCGCGAACGTGGCCCTGGATTATTTTGATTTGCGGGAAAACATCCTGATCCTGCGCGGCACGGTGCGCGGGGCTCCCGATATGGCGAGCGGCTACGCCTCCACCTATGTGGAGCAACTGCGGGTCGATCCGGTGCTGGTGCTCAAGATTGATGATGTGGTGCTGAAAAACCTGAACCGCATCCCCATTACCGGCCGGCTGGCGATTGAAATCGAACTCAAGCTGAAGGGAGCGGCGAAAAAGTAATCCCATGGCCATTTCGAACGAACAGGTCGTCGCGCTTTTCAAGAAGAACCCCGTGGTCACGGTGGCGGTCATCCTCTGCCTGGCCATGGCCGGTGCGCTTTATTATCGCAGCGGCGCGATCACCGATGCCAGCCAGCAGCTCGAGGAAAAGACCGCGGAAGGCAAGCGGCTGTCCGCCAACATCAAGAATTCCGCGCAATTGCCCGAACAGCTCGCGCGGGTCACCGCGGCGAGCAAGGAAGCGAACAGCCGGCTGGTGCGGGTCGGCCAGCTGGCCGATAACCTGCAGTACTTTTACAAGCTCGAAGCCGAGACCGGGGTCAAGTTCCTCGACTTGCGCCAGACCACCGAACCTGGCCGGGCCGCCAAGACGGGGAAAATCCCGGTGGGTTTCACCCTGACTGTCCAGGGGGATTACCCCCTGCTCTTCGATTTCCTCCGCCGTTTGGAAAGCGGCTCGCACTACTGTCGCGTGAAATCGGCCAATGTGGTGCCTTTTGATCAGGGAGCCGGTGTCGGCGGGCTGCGTTCGGACGCCTCCAAGATCACCCTCAACCTTGAACTGCTCGGAGTGCCATGAGAATCCCCATCCCGACCCTCTGCATGGCGGCGGCCCTCATCCTCGCGGGTGAGACGGCACTGGTTGCCCAGCAATCCGACCTGGTGTCGACGCAAAAGCGGGCGGCAGTCGTGGAGCTGGCGGACCAGCTCGTGAGTCCCCGCGTCCTGGCGGAAATGCCGGCCACCTTGGTCGTCCCGTTCAATCCGACCGGTTTCGATCAGCCTGATCCCGAGGAAGTCAAGGCCCAGCAGGCGGCGGCGGCGGCGGCGGCGGCGGCCGGAACCCCGGTGCGTCCCTTGGGCGATCGCGGCGTGCTGGCAACATTGGCTGACAAGCTCTCGCCCTCGGGCACCGCAATCATTGGCGGCGAGCCCATCCTCCTCTTTGGTTCGCGCCGCCTCAAGATCGGCGACCGGCTGACCGTCACCTACGAGGGTGCCGACTATAACCTGGATATCACCGCCATCACCCGCACCACCTTTACCCTCCGCCTCAATCGCGAGGAAATTACCCGGCCCATCAAACCAGGAAAGAAATCATGAGAACACATTCCTACACCCCGTCCGCTCTGCTGGTCGCCCTCCTGCTGGCTCCCAGCGCCTGGAGCCAGACCGATCCGACCGAGCAGGCCGCGACGACCGTCCAGCCGGCCTCCGATGTCGTCATCAAGGATGATGCCGCTGATGCCGCCGGCTCGGCGACCAAGGGCAAGGATGCCTCCGGCGCCGATACCCTGTCGGTGGACTTCCCCGACGAGGACATCCGCAACATCCTCCGCAACGTGGCCGACCTCTTCGAGCTCAACCTGGTGGTGCCCGAAACCCTCCAGGGCCGCACCTCGATCAAGCTCCGCGATGTTTCCTGGCGGCAGATTTTCCAGGTGGTGCTCTCGCCCGTCAACTTCACCTACATCGTGGAAGGCAACATCATCAAGGTCGTCAGCAACGAGAGCCTCCTGCAGGAACCCGCGACCACCGAGGTCTTCATCCTCAATTATGCCCGCGCCGCCGACATCAAGCCGACGCTGGACTCGCTGGTTGATGCCAGCAAGGGCGGCAAGCTCGTGGTGGATGGACGCAGCAATGCCCTCGTGATCACCGAGCGGCCTTCGCAGATGAACCGCATCCGTCCCATCATCGAGTCCCTCGACAAGGCCACGGACCAGGTGATGATCGAGTCGAAGTTCGTCGAAGTCACCAATGCCGACATCAAGAACATCGGCATCAACTGGGCTTCGCTCAATGGCATGCAACTGACGGCCGGCGGGCTCAGCCAGACCTTTGATCGCTCCCGCGGCCAGACGAGGACCGACGGCAGCGACTGCCAAGGAGCAACACATCCAGTATGTTGGAGCAGCAATTCCAGCACCAACCGGTCGCAAATGGCACGTCCAGCATCAACGAGCAATGGAACAACAAGGCGTGACCACCACCGACTCGGGGTCGCTACTTCGACCACGCAGACCAATACCGGTAATTTAGCTCAACCTTTTCCGACCACAGATGCCCTCAGGATGGTCACCACGACTTATCCAGGTTGTGCCGATCAGTTCCACCAGGTAACACCCAGCAGTTCCCTCCCGTCAGCCAGACTTCGGTCACCACGGGAACCACGGGAGCACGGGTGGACCAATTCCGCTCTACCAACAGCAGCTGGCGAACAATTTGTCAAACCACCGCCTCGAATGGTGACCAACAATGTTGTATCAACTTGCCGGGCTAACCAATACCTCGAGCACCAATCGCATGGCCTCGGCGGTGTTCTCCGCCTCGGATTTCAGCGTGATCCTCTCCGCCCTGAAGACCACCAACGATACCAAGCTCGTTTCCAACCCGACCGTGGTCACCCTCAACAACTCCGAGGCGCAGATCAACATCGGCAAGGAATTCCCCATCCCGAGGTACACCTACAATGCGGAGCGCGGCACGTATGAGGTCAGTGGCTTCGACTACCGCCCCATCGGCATCATCCTCAAGGTGACCCCGCAGGTGAATTCCCGCGGCTTCATCAAGCTGATCCTCGAGCCCGAAGTCAGCAGCTCGAGCGAGAATGCCAATTTCGGCACGGCCAACATCCCGATCGTCACCACGCGCAAGACCAAGACGCAGGTTTCGCTGAAGGACGGCTACACCATGGGTATCGGCGGCCTGATCGAGAACACCATTCAGAACACCCAGACCCGGGTGCCCGTCCTTGGATCCATTCCGATTCTGGGCCGGCTCTTCCGCTCGGATGCCAAGAACGACCAGATGCGCAATCTGATCATCTTCATCACGGCCAAGACGGTGAATGCCGAGGGCGCCCCGATCGAGGAAGTCTTCGATTCCCGCCGCGTGCGGCAGTTGCAGTTGCGTCGTGACGAGCTTCCCGGCTATCGCGATGGCTCGGATCCCTTCATTTCCGCGGCGGAAGTTCCCCAGGAAAAGAAGTAAGGTTCGCCAAGAATCATTTGCAAAGCCGCGTCCTGCAAGGGACGCGGCTTTTTGTTGGTCGGATTACGGGGCGATGGGATGACGCCTTGGGGGACAAACCAACAGCCCTATGTCGCTGTACTGTAGGGCCGGACCTTGGTCCGGCCTCGAGTACCCTTCGCATACGGAGACGTTTTATTCCTCGAGGTGGCAAAGGCGCGCACCAAGGTGCGGCCCTACAAAATTAATGCGCGGAAGGACACGAGTATCATGCCGTGACGCGGCAGTATTTGATCGCGGCCTAAAGCCGCTCCTACGGTCCGCAATGCAAGCGGCCACGGCCGTTCACTTTCCTCCGACCTACTTCAACGTGAAATCCACCACTTCCTCGATACCCCGGGCATTCTTTTGGACGGTCACCTCAAATTCGCGGACGGTGGTGCTGAAGCTGCTGCCCCGGCTGTCATAGAATTGCAGGCCCACGTTGCCACTCACCCGGCAACGGCCGGGCCAGCCGGAGACTTCCTCGGGCTCGCCCAAGGTGACGCCCTGCCTGATCACGACGGAGGAGCCGGAACCGGGTTTGTATTCGTAGCGAAAATAATAATCGGCCTTTTCGCGCGCGAGCTCTTTGGTCCGGGCGATCAAACGCGTCCGGGCCTGGGCCTCGGCATTGTCCCGGTCAGCCTGCTTTTTTGCCGCGGCAGCCCGCTGGCGTTCCTCCCGGGTCTGGCGCTTGAGCTCCTGCTTGGCATTTTCCTGCCCGCGCTGTTCCTGCTTGCGGCCGGCCTTTTCATCCCTCGCCAGCGCCTTGCTCTCCTCCGGGACCAGCGCCAGGACCCGGGCGGCCACTTCATCGGGGAGCAGTTCGATCTGCAATGAATGCAAGTTTCGGCCGGCCATCACGACGACTTTGCCGTTTTCGTGATCGAAACTCTTGATGGTCACATCGGCCAGGGTCCGCCCATTCTTCAGGGCCAATGAGGCATAGGGCAGGTTGACATCATACGCCGCGGCCAGGACGACCGCCGCTGACAGGAGGAAAGGGGTAAATGCCCGGAGCATGATGGGTAGGGATGCGTGCTGGCGACGGATGTTCCCTACCGCTGGCCCGGTGGGCAGGCAATTAAATAGCCCGGCAATGGGTCACCACCAGCCGACGAGGAAGCCCTGGACCGCCTTGATCGCGATCACTCCGAGGTTCTTGGTCGCGTGGGCCGCAAAGCAGGGGAGGAGGGAGTGGTTGGGATTCCAACCCGCAAAGCGGACCGTGTAGAACCAGAGCGAACCGAGGAAGATCGCGGCCGTGCTGAACCAGCCCTTGAGTCCAAAGGTCCAGACCAGGCCGCCCTCCCATTTCCACAGGAACGGATGCAGCCCCGCGAAGAGCAGCGAGGCGCCCACGATGCCGGCCCAGCGAACCGCCGGGCCGCGATGCGTGATCACGAGGTAGCCGCGGAAAATGAGTTCCTCGATCACGGCGGCGGCGAGGGTGTAGAGCCCGAAGAGGACGGTTATGCGGGATTGTTCGCCGGCGACCCCGAGGTGGATTTCACCCCATGTTTCCAGGGCCAGCAGGACCAACGTACCCATCATGGCGATCAGGATGCCCCGCCACGGCACAGGGGTCGCACCGGGCAGGGCGCGGGGATGGGACTTTCCGGCGATGCCCGCCCGATAATCATCCAGCCAGAGCCTGGCCACGTAGACCGAGGCGGCGATCATGAGGAGGAGCAGGAGGGGCTGGTCGTTCATCTGAAGATACAGGGCCAGACAGGGTGTCGGACCACACTTCATGGGGGTACATGGACGAAGTCCAACCGCATTCTGCATGGCGGTTGCCCATCTTCTGTGACGTCGAATCACCGCAAGCAGGGCAGGTCTGTGACCTGCCTTTGCACGCGGCATTGCGATTAAACCTTCAAAGGCAGGTCGGAGACCTGCCCTACCTCATGCCTTCATGAGCAATTGCGTGGTTTGTTCTCTGGCGTCTGGCTGGACCGCATCACGCAACGATGGGCAGCCCGGGCCTCTCCGCGGCAACGTTTTCGACTATTTATTAGCCATTTCCTTCCTCATGGCTAGTGTCCGCACCCTGATGAGCGCCGTCCGTCCCGTTGAAATTTCCGGTTCCCCGCATGCCTTCGCGGCGGTCTTTGCCCAGTTGCAGCCGCACATGGTGGCGCTCGATGTTTTTCTGCGTGAGCAGCTCGCCTGCTTCGAGCCTGAGATCCGGCCGATGGCCGACTATTGCATCGATACGTCGGGCAAGCGCATCCGCCCGGCCCTGGTGTTTCTCAGCGGCTGGCGCGGTCCCGCAAAGCCGTCGGCGGACCTGGTCAAGGTCGCGGCCGTCGTGGAACTCGTGCACCTCGCCTCACTGGTCCATGACGACATCATGGATGGGGCGGAGCTGCGGCGCAACCGCCGCACCGCGACCCGCGAGTACGGACCAACCGCCGCGGTGCTGCTGGGTGACGCCCTGTTTTCCCATGCCCTGCACCTCGCGGCGCAGTTTCCCACGACGGAGGTCTGCTTCATGGTTGCGGAGGCCATGCGCCGTGTCTGTGCCGGTGAGATTGTGCAGACCATGCGACGGGGCACCACGAACATCACCCGGGAGGATTACTGGCGGATCATCGACCTGAAGACGGCCGAGCTCTTCCGTGTGTCCTGTCACTTGGGGGCGAGGCTCGCGGGCTCGGAGGCGGGCTATGTGGCGGATGCCGCCCGGTTCGGTCGGCACCTGGGCATTGCCTATCAGATCTACGATGATCTGGCGGATTTCTTCGGCGATGAGCGGCGCATTGGCAAAACCCTCGGGACCGACCTGGCCAGCGGCAAGGTCACGCTGCCCCTGCAGGTTCTGATGGCGCGGTTGCCGGCCGGCGAACGGGCCGCGCTGACCGAGGAAATCTGCGGCCGCCAGCCGGTGCAGATGGCCGTGCGCTTGCGCCAGATGGCGGAGTTTGATGTTTTCCCGACCGTGACCGCCGCGGTCCATGAGGAAATCGCCACGGCGAAAACCGCCCTCTCGCGGTGGCCGGGGGAGGCGCCGACGCCCCTGCTCCTGCAACTCTGCGAGGTGCTGGAGGCCCAGGTGGCAGGTTTGCAGGTCAAATCCGGCGCCTGAGCAGGTGCACCGGCCCGAATGGGGTGAAATTCCATTTGCGCTGCCACCGGTGCTTTGTTGAATGACTCCGCCATGCATGCGTTCAAAGCCCTCGGCAAAACGCTCGTAGCGTCGCCGGAGCGACAACACGAGGCCGACGCCGACCTTGGCATCGTGCGGGCAGTGCAGGAGGGGGATGTGGCGGCCTTTGACCAGCTGATCCTCAAATATCGCGAGAGGCTTTTCGGGGTCATCTACAACATGACCTCCAACCGCGAGGACGCCGCGGACCTCACCCAGGACGCCTTTATCAAGGCTTTCCAGTCCATCAACCGGTTCCAAGGCCAGTCCTCGTTCTTCACCTGGCTTTACCGGATCGCGATCAATTCAACCCTGACCCATCTGCGCAAAAACCGCCTGCGGACGTTTTTCAGCTTGGAAAAGGTGGATGAGGATGATCGCCAGTCGGCGGAAGTCATTGAAGCGCTGACAGATAACACCGGAGCTGAGCGCGATACATTTGTCCACGAACTTCAGGAAAAATTGAACGAAGCGATGCAAAAATTGTCTATCAAGCATCGCACCGTGGTCACTCTATTTGAAATCGATGGCCTTAGCCATCAGGAGATTGCCGAAGTCATGAATTGCTCGGTGGGCACAGTCCGCTCTCGCCTGCACTACGCCAAGCAATTGCTCCAAGCCGAGTTGCAGCCCTATATCCGCAAATGAAAGATCCCCGCAGTTCCCGATCCCAGGTGACCATTGAAGACTTGTTGCGTCTGAAGCGTGCTGAGCGTCCGCCCGCGTCGTTCTGGTCCGATTTTGATCGGGAGATGAGGGCCAAGCAACTGGCCGCCATCGTGGAACCGCGTCCGTGGTGGGCTCCGCTGATTCGCCTGAATGCACGTTTTGCCCGTTATCAAATGCCCGTGGGTGCCACGGCGATCCTGGCGCTGACCCTTGTCACGGTGCGCGAATACCGCATGCCCGAGGGCGAACCGGCGTTTGTGCCCGCCACCGAGTTTGCGCAGTTGGATGCGATGCCCGGACCGGCAATCACCACCGCGTCTGATAACGCGTCTGTTTCAAAGGTTGAGGATGAATCCGTGGCGTTGGCCGCGGATGACCGCGGCAGCATCGAGTCGGTCCCGGCACCGGCCCGTGGGCTCGATACGATGCCCGGTGGCATCGCTCATCTGATGCCGATGCTCGGCGGGGCGGAGGCTGCCGCCATCAGTGAGTCTCCTTCCGCCCGGTCCATCGCCGCCAATCTGGCCGCGGTCAAGGCGAGCGAGCCGGAACTGGCCCGCTACATTGATCAGGTTCCCGGCATTGAGAACCGCCAGTATGCCGAGCGCGCGCCGGCCGTTGATCCGCTGGTGAACATGCAATCGCCCGGCGATGCCCGCCGTGCCCGGGTGCTCTCGACGGCCCTGCCGCTCATGGCCAGCGCCAGTGCGGATAGCAGCGAACGCCGCTATCAGCCGAGGTTGGACCGCGACCTGACCGACGAGCGTCTCTACGAGCGTGTCAGCCGCATCGATCTCGAGGGCAAGCGCCTCGCGATCAACTTCAAGCTCTGAGCGGCCCACGCCGCCCCGTTTCCAAGCCCCGTCTTCGCACGGGGCTTTTTGCTTTTACGGCCGCAGCGCATTACCTCGGGTATGCGCATTGAAAAAGATTCGATGGGCGAAATGCCCGTGCCGGATGAAGCCCTGTGGGGCGCCTCCACCCAAAGGGCGGTGCTGAATTTCCCGATCAGCGGTCATCCCCTGCCGGCGGGTTTCATCAAGGGCCTGGGATTGGTCAAGCTCGCGGCGGCCGGGGCCAACGAGGAACTCGGGCAGCTGGACCCGGCCAAGAGCCGCCTGATCCAGCAGGTCGCGCGTGAAATCAGCGATGGCCGGCATGCGGAACATTTTCCGGTGGACGTATTCCAGACCGGCTCGGGCACCTCGAGCAACATGAACGCCAATGAAGTCATCGCGCGACGCTGCGCCCAGCTGGCTCCCGCGGGACCGGCGGTGCACGCCAATGACGATGTCAATTGCGGCCAGTCATCCAACGACGTGATCCCCACCGTCCTGCATGTCAGCGTGGCTGTGGCTTTGCACGGGAACCTGGCGCCGGCCCTCGACCGTCTCGCGTCGGAATTGGAAGGGAAGGCGGCGGCGTTCAGCGGCATCATCAAGATCGGGCGCACGCACCTGATGGATGCCACGCCGCTCACGCTCGGCCAGGAATTTTCCGGTTACGCCATGCAGGTGCGCAAGGCCGGCGAGCGCGTGCAACGTGCCATCGGTGTGCTGGGCGAGCTGGCGATCGGCGGCACCGCGGTCGGCACCGGGCTGAATGCGCAGCCGGAGTTTGCCGCGCGCGTCTGCCGCTTCCTCAGTGCGGAAACCGGGCTGGGATTCCGCGAGGCGCGGAATCACTTCGAGGCCCAGGGGGCGCGGGATGACTGCGTCGAGGTGGCGGGGCAGCTCGCGGCGGTGGCGGCGAGCCTGACGAAGGTGGCCAACGACCTCCGCCTGCTCGGGTCCGGTCCGCGCGCCGGCTTCGCCGAATTGCGCCTGCCCGCCACGCAGCCGGGCTCCTCGATCATGCCGGGCAAGGTCAATCCGGTGATGAGCGAGATGCTCGTGCAGGTCGGACTTTATGTGCAGGGCCTGGCCCAGACGGTCGCCGCCTGCGGACGCGACGGACACCTTGAGCTCAACGTGACGCTGCCGCTCATGGCGCACTGCCTGCACGAGGCGATCCATTGCCTCGCGAACGGCGCCCGGGTGTTTGCGGAAAAATGCGTGGCCGGGATCGAGGCGGATCCCGCGCGCTGCCGGGAACTGATGGAGCGTTCGCTGATGCTCGTGACCGCCCTCAATCCGCACATCGGCTATGCAGCGGCGGCCGACGTGGCGAAGGAGGCGTTTGCCACCGGCCAATCCCTGCGCGAGGTCGTGCTGGCCCGCGGCCTGATGGACGCAGCCACCCTCGACCGCGCGCTGGATGCCCGCAAGATGCTGCAACCCGGGCAGGGGGGACCATCCGCGACCATGGGGTAGGGCCCGGCCTCCGGACGGGCCGTTCACATAATGCCAACGGGCCTTAAGAATTGGATTGGCATCAGGTAGCTACGAGCGTGAGCGAGTGGAGTTTGGCATACGCAGCGCATGATCCACTCGCTCACGCTCGTAGCTACCTGAAAGTCCAATGCCATGGGCGACGTGGGCGCGGAACCGGGATTGAGTCTTCCCGCGGTCTGGCCTTGGCTCACGGCATGGCCGTACATCAGGAGACACTGGCGGTGCGCACCCGCGGGACCGGAATGGTCGAGATCACGGATGAAATAGCGCGGACGCTCGACCGCAGCGGATTGGTCGCGGGCGTGGTCACGGTTTTCTGCCGGCATACCAGCTGCTCGCTGGTCATCATGGAAAACGCGGACCCATCGGCGCGCCGCGACCTGGAGGCCTGGCTCGACCGTTTGGTGCGGGCGGATGACCCGCATTTCACTCACACCCTGGAAGGCGGTGACGACATGCCGGCGCACATCAAGATGGCGCTGACCCGCACGAGCGAGAGCATCCCCTTTGCGGAACGCCGACTGCAACTCGGGACCTGGCAGGGCGTGTTTCTCTGGGAACACCGCCATGGGGCCCATCACCGCGAGGTCATCGTGACGGTGATGGGGTGAACGCCCGGTTGCCGGATGTAGGGCGGGGTCTCCGAACCCCGCCTCTGTGGCTACGAGCGTGAGCGAGTGAACAACCCACCACTCGCTCACGCTCGTAGCCACAATTCATATGAAGGCGGGGTTCGGAGACCCCGCCCTACAACGGTCCCGGCCTACTTCTTCTCCGGCAGACAGGCGCCGCAGCCGTTGACGAAGAAGTCGTTGCCCTTGTCGTCGACGAGGATGAAGGCGGGGAAGTCCTGCACTTCAATTTTCCACACGGCTTCCATGCCGAGTTCGGGATATTCCAGGACCTCAACCTTCGTGATGTTCTCCTTGGCCAGAATGGCCGCGGGGCCGCCGATGCTGCCGAGGTAGAAACCACCGTGCTTCTTGCAGGCTTGGGTGACCTGGACGCTGCGATTGCCCTTCGCAAGCATCACGAGCGAACCGCCCAGCGACTGGAAGAGGTCCACGTAACTGTCCATGCGGCCGGCCGTGGTGGGCCCGAAGCTGCCGGAGGCATAGCCCTGGGGCGTCTTGGCCGGACCAGCGTAGTAAACCGGATGGTTCTTGAGGTAATCGGGCAGACCCTGGCCGGCATCGACGCGCTCCTTGAGCTTGGCATGCGCGATGTCGCGGGCGACGACCATCGGGCCGTTGAGCAGCACCCGCGTGGTGACGGGGTGCTTTGACAATTCCGCCCGGATCGCGGCCATGGGCTGGTTGAGGTCAATGCGCACGGCGTTGTCGGCCTTGAACGTGCGCTCGCTCTCCGGCACGAAACGGCCGGGATTGGTCTCGAGCTGCTCGAGGAAGATGCCGTCCTTGGTGATCTTGCCCTTGATGTTGCGGTCGGCGCTGCAGGAGACGCCCAGGCCCACGGGGCAGGAGGCGCCGTGGCGGGGGAGGCGCACGATGCGCACGTCGAGGGCGAAGTATTTGCCGCCGAACTGGGCGCCGATGCCCGTCTGCTGCGCGAGGGTCAGGACCTTCTGTTCGAGTTCAAGATCGCGAAAAGCGCGGCCGTGCTCGTTGCCGGTGGTCGGCAGGGTGTCGAGGTACTTGGTTGACGCGAGCTTGACGGTCTTGAGACAGGTCTCGGCGCTCGTGCCGCCGATGACAAAGGTGAGATGGTAGGGCGGGCAGGCGGCGGTGCCGAGGTAGCTCATCTTGTCGATGATGAACTTTTCCAGGCTCTTCGGATTCAACAGCGCCTTGGTTTCCTGGAAGAGGAAGGTTTTGTTGGCCGAACCGCCGCCCTTGGCGACAAAGAGAAATTCGTACTGGGCTCCCGTGGTGGCGTAGAGGTCGATCTGCGCGGGCAGGTTGGTGCCCGTGTTGACCTCTTTCCACATGTCGAGCGGGGCGGTCTGGGAATAGCGGAGGTTTTCCCTGGTGTAGCACTCGTAGACGCCCCGGCTGAGCCACTCGGCATCATCGGCGTTCGTCCAGACCTGCTCGCCCTTCTTGCCCATGATGATGGCCGTGCCGGTGTCCTGGCAGAAGGGCAGGATCCCTTGCGCGGCGATCTCGGCATTTTTCAGCAGCGTGAGGGCGACATAGCGGTCGTTGGTGCTCGCGGCGGGGTCCTCGAGGATGGCCGCGACCTGTTGCAGATGCTTGGTGCGCAGCATGAACGAGCAGTCGTGAAACGCCTGCTGCGCCAGGTAGGCCAGAGCCGAGGGCTCAACCTTCAGGATCTCGCGACCCTCGCAGGTCGAGGTCGAGACGCCGGCTTGGGAAAGCAGGCGGTATGCGGTGTCGTCCTTCCCGTGCGGGAAAGGCTCTTGGTAGACGAATTTAGGCGCGGCCATGGTGAAAAACGCGGGCGCCCGCGGCGGCTCAGCGCGCGGCGAGCATGGTCCTGATCGTATCGTGAAAACGCGGCAGGTCGGCCGGGGTGACGGCGGGGCCGGTTGCACGATTCCAGCCATTGGGACCGGGCCACGTGCCGTTGCTCAGGAACGCATCCACCGCCCGCGGCATGCCCGCGACGCTGAAATAGTCCTTCTGCTCCTTTTCGTCGCGGATGCCGCTGAGAAGCGCGGCCGGGAAGGGTGCGATCTGTCCGCTCGAGACATGGGCCAGGTCGTTGAGAATGACGAAGGGACGCGAGTCCACGAGGGTCGTGGCCGGCCGGGGCAGTTCACCGCGCAGATAGCGGTGGTATTCGAGATGATTGTCGTGGAGCCCGTCGAAGGGGCCGAGCGGGAAGCGCTCGATGCGTCCATCATGCCAGCGGATTTCCGCCTGCTGGCCGACGACGTATTTGAGGTCCGCGCGCTCGCAGTTGACCGTCTCGGAATGCAGGCTCTGGCCCGAGCAGGCGTGGGACAGGGCGAAACGCATGTTCGCGCCGCCGCTGGTGACGGCCTCGACGAAGAAGGTGTCCGCCCCCTCGATGGCATGGGCCCGGTAGAGCTCGGCGCGCACCTGGGCGATCTGGGCCCAGCTGAAGAGTTCCGGACCGCCGACCCAGAACAGCATGTTGTGCACGAAGTGGGCGAGGGCGTTGCCCATGCAGCTGTCGAGGACCACGCGCCCGTCCATCATGAGCCGTCCGGCCCAGTTGTTGCGGCGGAAATAGTCCGCCGGGCGCGGCCAGAGGGACAGCAGGGAGGTGCTGCGCACGGCGCCGAACTCGCCGGCGAGGAGGCGCTGCTTCAGGGCCAGGCGCGGCTTTTCGATGATGAAGTTGAACCCGACCAGGGAGGCGTGGCGGGCCTGGCGGTCGCGCACGATCATTTCCTCAAGCTCCAGGTAATCGAGGGTGGGGGGCTTTTCGAGGTAGACCGGGATGCCGAGTTCGACGCCGGCCTGATGCATCTCGGCGTGCAGGTTGATGGGCGTGGGCACCACGAGCAGGTCCAGGTCGCGGTGGCACGCGGCGAGCATGGACTTGTAATCGGGGAAGACGCCGACCCCGCGGTGGGCGAACTGCCAGTTTTGCTGTTCGGTGGCGAAGGCGGCGGCCTGCGGATCGCAGGTGCAGATGAGCCGGGCGAGGCCCCGGTCCTCGAGCCGCTTGACCACATTGTGGTGCCAGCCGGCAAAGCCGCCCATGCCGATTATGCCGATACGGATGGGATTCATCAGACGATTTTGAGCTTGGGCAGGTCCTGGCCGTCGATGAGGCCCACGGGCGCTCCGGCGGCATTGACCACGATCAGGTCGTCGATGCGATGGGCCTCGAACAGGCGGAGGGCGTCGACGCCGAGGGCATCATCACGGATGATCTTGGGAGAGCGGGTCATGAACTGGGACACTGGTTGCAGGAGGAAATCAGGTCCGGTGAGGGCACTGCGACGGAAATCGCCATCGGTGAGGATGCCCGTCAGCCGGCCTTTTTTCGGGTGCACGAGGGCGATGCTGCCGCTCTTGGCCTTGGTCATGGCGAGGATGGCGTCCTGGGTCGTCGCAGTTTCGGGCAGCACGGGCAGGCGGTCGCCGGTGCGCATGATGTCCCGCACCCGCAGGAGCAGGACGCGGCCGAGGTTGCCGGCCGGGTGGTAGCGGGCGAAATCGTCGCGGGTGAGGCCGCGGGCTTCCAGCAGGACCATGGCCAGGGCGTCGCCGAGCGCGAGGGCCGCGGTGGTGCTGGCGGTGGGTGCGAGCTCCAGCGGGCAGGCCTCGCGGGGCACCCGGTAGATCAGGCGGTGGTCGGAGTTCTTCGCGAGATCCGAGTCGGCGTGGGCGGTAAAGGCAACGGTGCCGACGCCGAACCGCTTGAGCATGGGCAGGAGACGCAGGACTTCCTCCGTCTGGCCGCTGTTGCTGAGGATTATGGCCAGGTCGCCCTCGGCGCAGAGGCCGAGGTCGCCGTGCAGCGCCTGGGTGGCGTCGAGGAAGCAGGAGGAAACGCCGGTGCTGTTGAACGTGCCGGTCAGCTTCTGGGCGATATGGGCCGACTTGCCGACCCCGCTGAAGATCAGCTTGCCGCCCGCCGCCACCGTGGCCTCGACGGCCCGGGCCGTGGCGACGAACTCCGCCCCCAGGCCCCGGGCGGTCGCCGTCAATGCGTCACTCTCGATGCGGATGCAGGCGCGGGCGCGGCGGAGGGCGGATTGCGGATGGAGGGCCATTTAGGATTGTGTCGCGGGAACAGAGTGGAAAATTACGACCAACCCATATCCGTTCAATCCCATTCCCGGCCAAGATGATCAAATGCATGAATGTTCCCGGTCTGCTGCTTCTGGGCGCATTGCTCTGCGCGGCCGGTTGCGAGCGCAATCCCGGCGGGCCGGTGGGGGCGGAGGCGGACGACACGAATTACCGGCGCGGGCAGCAACTGCTGCGTCAGGACCGCAAGCAGGAGGCGCTGATCGCCTACCTCAAGGCGATTGAGCTCCGGGGCGATGCCGCGCCGGATTCGCACCTCGAGGCCGGCCTGCTCTACCTGCAGCACGTCAAGGATCCCATCGCGGCGATTTATCACCTGCGCAAATACGTGGAGCTGCGCCCGACGGCGCGCCAGGCCGAGCTGGTGCGCGGGCAGATCGACGCCGCGAAACGCGAGTTTGCCCGCACGCTGCCCGGCAACCCCATGGAGAGCAAAACGCAGCGGCTCGACATGCTCGACCAGGTCGAGCGCCTCCAGCGGGAGGTCGAGCAGCTCAAGGCCGAGCTCAGCATCGCGCGGAGCGGTTCCTCCGCCCCGATCAACCGCCTGCTGATTCCCACCGATTCAGGTGCCGCGAACCAGCCGCCCCCGGGACCCATCCTGGTGCAGGAGACAACGCCCGAGGAGGTGTCGCCCATCACCATGGCACCCCTGCCGACGCGGCCCATGCTCGGCGAACAGCCCGAAGCCGCGCCGGCCAAGACCGTTTCGCCGCCCGCCGCCCCGACCGGGCGCCTGCACACCGTGGCGCGGGGCGACACGCTCTTCAGTCTCGCGCAGCAGTATTACGGCAACCGTTCCCGCTGGCGGGATATCTACGAGGCCAATCGCAATCAATTGCCGGACGCGAACTCCCTGAAGCTCGGCATGCAGCTGGTCATCCCGTGAACCATGGCGCGCACGTCCCGCCGCACCGCCGTCTTCACTGAATCGCTCATCCGGGAAATGTCGCGCGTGGCCGCCCGGCACGGGGCGATCAACCTGGCCCAGGGCTTCCCCGACTGGGATCCGCCGGCGGCGTTGATCGACGCGGCCAAGGCCGCGATGGATGCCCACCGGCACCAATACGCCGTCACCTGGGGCTCGGCCGAACTCCGCACGGCGCTCGCCGCCAAGATCGGCCGTTTCACCGGCGTGCCGGTGGAGGCCGAGCGCGAACTCGTCGTCACCTGCGGGGCGACCGAGGCCATGATGGTGGCGATGATGACCGTGTGCGATCCCGGCGACCGCGTCGGTTTGTTTTCACCCTTCTACGAGAACTACAACGCCGACGCCATTCTCACCGGCGCGCAGGCGGTGCACGTGCCGCTGCACCCGCCGCATTACCATTTCGATCCGGCGGAACTCCGCGCGGCCTTTGCCGGCGGCCTGAAGGCGTTCGTCCTCTGCAATCCGTCGAATCCCTGCGGCCGGGTCTTCACCCGGGAGGAATTGCTGCAGATCGCCGCGCTGGCCGAGGAGTTCGACACCTGGGTGCTGACCGACGAGGTCTACGAGCACATCATCTATGCCCCGCACCGGCACACCTATTTCTCGACCCTGCCCGGCATGGCGTCGCGGACGCTGATGTGCTCCTCGCTGTCGAAGACCTTTTCCATCACCGGCTGGCGGCTGGGTTATGTGCAGGCCGCACCGGAGGTGATCGCGCAGGCCCGCAAGGTGCACGATTTCCTGACCGTCGGGGCGGCGGCGCCGCTGCAGCACGCCGTGGTCACCGCGTTGAATTTCCCGGCGGAGTATTACGCCGGCCTCGCAGCGGAGTATGCCGGGTCGCGCGACGTGCTGCTCAGCTACCTGGACCGCACCGGCCTGCACTATTCCCGGCCGGAGGGCGCCTATTTCGTCATGGTGGACATCTCGCCCTTTGGGTACGCGAGCGACATCGAGTTCGCGCACTGGATGACGCAGGAGATCGGCGTCGCGCCGGTGCCGGGCTCTAGCTTCTTTGACGGCGGGGAGAACCGCTACATCCGGCTGAATTTCGCCAAGCGCCCGGCAACGCTGCACGCGGCCGGCGAGCGGTTGCTGAAGCTCAGGCGCGGGTGAGACCCGTGATGTAGGGCGTCACCTTGGTGACGCCTGAGAGTGATGCGATGCTCTCAGGACGTTCGAGGCTGGACCAAGGTCCAGCCCTACAACCGGAATTTTCGACTGGGTGAATGTGGCTGGGAGTAGGGCAGGTCTCCGACGGACGCCAAACCGGCGGATCAAAGACCCGCCCTGCCTGGGCCAGCCGTCACCACCGCCCGCAGCGCCCTGGCCTCGGCCAGCAGTTCGCGGGCGGCGGCAAGGGTGTCCGTGTGGTCATCGCCTGGTTCGAGTGCCGCTTCGGCCTGAGGGTGATCATCCGGATCGCCCAAACCCGCCTGCCGGAACTGACGCAGCCGGGTCAAAATCAGGTCGCGGATCTCGTTCGCGTTTTCGACGCTGTGAAAGATGCCGGTGTGCAGTGAATCCCCGGCATGTTTTTCGTCCTGCACCCCGCCGCCGCCGGCGGACTGCACGCGCACGTCGGCGAGGCCGAGCAGGCGCTGCAGCGGGCCCTGCTTAACCTCGACCTGCTGAAGGTTGGCGAAGCTCATGGTGGACTCGGTCAGCTGGAAGATGCCGTTGCGGATGCGCAGGCTACGGTCGGTCACGATGTACCAGTGCTGCTCGAATTCGAGCCGGGTGGCGGCCAGCGTCACCGGGATCTGCAGGATGAAGAGCGCGATGGCCCCATATTCGAGAAGGCGAAGGCCCGGGAAGATCCACGGCCCCCAGCGCTCGATGAACTGGCGGGCGCGTTCGTCGCGCACGCGATCGCGTCGCGCCTGCTTCGACCGGGGACGTTCGGGCGCCGGCTCGGCGGCGGCGGCGGCCGGCCCCGGGGTGGCGTCGGCGGGAGCGGAGGCCGCGGCGGGCGGTTTCGCGACCGGGGCGGGCTGGGCGGCCGCCGCGGCGGCGGCTTCGAACTTGGCCTCAACCTGACCGAAGAAATACAGCGAGAAGATGATGCCGAAGACGGCGCCGACCTGCGTCACGCCCCAGCGCAGAAGGCGGAGCTTGAAGTAATTGCGGCCGGCGCGGAAGACCATGATCGAACCCGGCGCGCCGATCGGCGGCTGGGGTTCGGGCGGCACGCGCAGGAAGCGCAGGAGGAACTGCCGGAGGCGGTCAACCATGGTCGGAATCCCCGGGTTCTTCGGCTCGGGCGGTCGCGAGGGCCACCCGAGTCGCGCGCAGTTCCGCGGCCACCTCGCGCAGGGCGGCGGCCAGTTCGGAATGGCTCGGGCCGGCGACCGCGGGTGCGGCGGCAGCCTTGACGGGATCCTTCACCCCGCGCATGCGCTCGTAGAGGAAGTCACGCACGGCCTCGAATTCCTTCAAACCTTCAAGGGTCAGTTCGGCCGACGCGTTGCCGCTGGCCGTCTGCACCAGCACGCGGGCAAGACCGAGCCAGCGCTCGACGAAATTGGAACGCAGGTGGATGTCCTGGATGCGGGCGTAGTTGATGATGGTCTCGCGGCGGAAGAGGATGCCCCAGCTCATCGAGATGCCCTCGTCGGTGAACCGGTAGCGCATCGTGTGGTAGCGGAAATAGGCGGGCAGGATCAGGAAGGGGAAGGCCGGCGGAAAGACCAGGCACGCCAGCATGTAATAGGTCATGAGGTCGCGATGCGGCCGGGTGATGGCATGAATCAGTTCGGCCTGGGGCGGGGAGTTCACCGTGATAGCGAAGCGGGAGTGAAGGCCGGCGACAATCCCAGATCAGACCGCGGGATATTTCCTCGCCATTCCCGGCATCGGTTGGCTAGTCATTTTACGCCGTGCCCAGCCCCATGTTCGCTCCATGACCCTGAAATCCGCCGAGATCATTGGCCTGTTTGGTCTGATCGTCAGCCTGGCCAGTATCTGGTTGCACTGGGGCATGCAGTACCGGCTCGCGAATATCGAGGACCGGCAGAAGGACGGCCACATCACGGAACAGGCGGCGGTGGCGAAGATGCGCTTTTGGAAGTATTTCGCGCCGACCCTCACCCTGGTCGGCCTGGCCCTCATGGGGGCCGCCGCCTACGGACTGCTGACCTGAGATTTGCCGGCTCGCCGCGGATGACGGCGGCTGCTTGCCTGCCGCGTCCCATGGAAAATCCCCGGCCCACCTGGCGCGAAGCGCTGCGCTTCTGGCTGAAGCTCGGCTTCATCAGCTTCGGCGGACCGGCCGGGCAGATTGCGGTGATGCACCGAGAACTGGTGGAGAAAAAGCGCTGGATCGATGCACCGCATTTCCTGCATGCGCTGAATTTCTGCATGCTGCTGCCGGGACCGGAGGCGACGCAGCTGGCCACCTATTGCGGCTGGCTCCTCCACGGGGTGCGCGGCGGCCTGGCGGCGGGCCTCCTGTTCGTCCTGCCGGGGGCCTTTGCGCTGGGGCTCCTGAGCTGGCTTTATGTGACGTACGGCCATGTGGCCGCCGCGGGAGCGGTGTTTCATGGCCTCAAGGCGGCGGTGCTGGCGATCGTGGCGGCGGCGGTGCTGCACTTGGGCCGCAAGGCGCTGACCAGTCCGGCGGCGTGGCTGCTGGCGGCACTGGCCTTCGTCGCATTGTTTTTCCTCGGTCTGCCGTTTCCGCTCGTGGTGCTGTCGGCCCTGATTGCGGGTTTTGCGGCCGGTCGCTGGTCTCCAGGGCTGCTCAAGGTGCAGGGTGGCAAAGCGAACCCGGCCGCGGGTGTGCCGGTGTCAGGACGCAGGACACTCAAATGGACGGCCGCGGGCCTTGTCGTGTGGTTGCTGCCGGTGGTCATGATGGGCCTCTGGCAGGGTTGGGAAGGCACACTGGCGCAGCTTGGGTGGTTTTTCAGCAAGGCCGCGGTCGTGACCTTTGGCGGGGCCTACGCCGTGCTGCCCTATGTCGGACAGCAGGCCGTTGAACACTACCAATGGATCGCACCCGGACAGATGTTGGACGGCCTGGCCCTCGCGGAGACAACACCCGGCCCATTGATCATCGTGCTGCAATTCGTCGGTTTCCTCGCCGCGTGGCAGCATCCGGGAGAACTGGCGCCGTTCACGGCTGCTCTGCTGGGAGCGGGCCTGACGACCTGGGTGACGTTTGTGCCCACGTACCTTTTTATTTTGATTGGTGCGCCCTACGTGGAGCGCGTGCGGAGCAATGTGCAGCTCGGGGCGGCGCTGGCGGCCGTAACCGCAGCGGTGGTCGGCGTGATCCTCAATCTCGCGGTCTGGTTTGCCTGGCAGGTGATCTGGCCGGGCCACGGCGCGGTGGATTGGTTCGCGGCCGTGGTGTGCGTTACCGCGTTCGTTGCCTTGCAATGGATGCGGGTGGGGATGATCCCGGTGATTGCGGTGTGCGGCTTGTTGGGGTGGGCGTGGAGTTTGATTGGGATGTAGGGCGGGGATTCCGATCCCCGCCTCGAATATCTCAACTCAATCGAAGGCGGGGATCGGAATCCCCGCCCTACAACAGCATCCAATCTTTCTCGTTCTCTTAATCTTTCTCTTTCTCCTGCATTGGGGGTTGCGCACGATTGCGACCGAGGGCGGTCGCGCTCCCAGGCGGGATCCTCCTTCGCGCAAGGCTTCGGAGGACAAGTCGGAATCTCCGCCCTACAATTACGTCACTTCACGGCCGCCAGTTCGGCCGTGATGAGTTCGCGAACCTTGGCACGGGCGTCGGCGAGTGGGATCTCGGCCTTGTCGACCTTCGCGAGGAAGGCCCGCTGCGCGAGGTAGTCCTTGTTCGCAAGGCCGGCCTTGCTCTGGAGCATGCGCCAGGCCTTGCGGCGCTCGACGGCGAAGAGCACCATCTGCCGGGAGACGGCATAGTACTTCACCTGGCCGTGCTCCTCGGTGCGGATGCTGCAGCCGAAGTTGGGCACGAAACTGCGGTGCGCGGGATCAAACACACGGCGGTGGATGACGTCGTCCTGCGTGATGAAGCAGAGCATGTCGTCCATGGGCACCAGCTTCGCGGCGTCGGCCTCCTTGACGGATTTCACATGCTTGCGGAAACGGCCCTCGGTTACGGCCCAGTGGGCCACGGTGAAGTTATATTCGCCGGCGTCGCCGGCGGACTTCACGCGCCACCAGTCGCGGTCGAGGCTGGGGTTGCCCTTGAGGTCGAAGGCCTCCTGCGAGGTCTCGCCGCGGCGCGGGTTGTAGACGAACTCCGGCATGCCGCGGGCATCGCGCACCATCTTGGCCTGGTCGGCGCTCATGTTGTCGCCGACGCCGTGCTCGGGCTGGCAGGTCGTGTAGGCCTGGAAGAACGCGGTGCCGCGGTACTCGAGGCCGTCGAGCATGGCCTTGTAGAGCTTGGCCGCGTTGGCCATCGAGACCTGGGCGACGAACGGCGAGCCGTGGCCGCTGGTGAAGGCCTCGGCGACGTTCTTCTTCTCGATCAGCTTGCCCTGCGAGGCGACGCCGAACTGGTTCATGTCGTAGCCGCCGAGCATCGTGGAGGAATCGGAGTTCTGGCCGCCGGTGTTGGAGTACACCTGCGTGTCGAGCATCAGCATCTTCACGTTGGGCCGGTTCTGCAGGACGACCTTGGAGACGTTCTGGAAGCCGATGTCGCCGAGCGCGCCGTCGCCGCCGACGACCCAGACCTTGGGCAGCTCGCGGATCTCCTGCTCGGTCATCAGGGCGTCGTCGAGGTGGGTGAGGGTGAAATAATCGGCTTCAGTGGCGACTTTTTCGGTGCGGTCGAGCAGGGCGTCCACCAGGCGCTCGGGCGCGACGGAGCGGCGGGCGTGGGTGATGATGACCGACTCGGCCATGAGCCACGAGATGGTGGCGCCGTCCTGGAAGAGGGAATTCATCCACGGGTACGGATGCGGATTCGACGGCGGGGTGGAGCCGTAGACCGTGTTGCAGCCGGTGCTCGCGCCCATCATCATCACGGACATGCCGTTGGCCCGGCGGCCGTCCACGGCCTGGAGATCCTTGTGGTTGAACGCATCCTGCTCGAGGACGGCGGCGAGACCGCCGAGGAGCTGCGCGTCGGTGATCGGGCCGTGCTGCTTTTCGTAGGCGGCCATGCGGCCGGCGGTGTCGGCTTCGTTCTCGCCGCCGAGGCCGACGATGACATGGGCGTAGGTTTTGCGGAAGAGCTGGTATTCGGTTTCGCTGCGGGCCTTGAGCGCGGCGAGTTTTTCGACGCCCTCCTTTTGGATTCGCACGGCCTTGGCGCGCAGGCGGTCGGCCTTGCGGTGGTAGAGCGGCCGCATGTAGGCCTCGGTGACGGAGGCGGCGGCGCGGAGGACGCTCTTCTCGCCGCAGCCGGCGCAGGCGCCGTCGCCGGAGACGAGGGCCTCGTAGTTGCGCCGCACCATGAGGTGGTTGCGCAGCGCGGCCTCGCGGGAACTGGCGGCGTCGGCGTCGTTGTAGAGGCCGAGGAATTTCTGCGGGGTGTCGGGCAGCAGGCGCGAGAAGACCTGGGCCGTGGTCAGCTCGGCGTTGAGTTCCTCGGTCTCGCGGGTCATGCGCAGCGCGTCATGGTCGCCGCAGACCTGCACGCATTCGCCGCAGCCCTTGCAGAGGTCGGAGACGTAGATGGAGAAGAGGCCGCCGGCGCCGGGCGTCTTGGCCTCGAGCGAGCGGAAGATGGCCGGGACGTTGCCGTAGGCGAGGGGGAGCTTGGCGATGATGCCGGTGAATTCTGTCTTCGCCTGGTCGGAGATCGTGGCGAGGGCGTTGACCTCGTCGCGGATGATGTCCTTGAACGGCACCTTGGTCTTGGCCTTCACGGATTCGTTCATCCTGGCGCGGGCGCGCTGTTCGAGGGCGACGATCTCGGCGCCGAATTTCAGGCGCTGCTCGCGGTCGGTGACGTAGTTGTTGACCGCGGTCTTGAGCACGGTGGCGACATCCTGCGCCATGTTGGGCAGTGCGGTGTCGGGGCAGGCCGTGATGCACTCCATGCACTGGGTGCAGTTCTCGGCGATGTAGACGGGCGTTTCGCGGCGGGCGACGTACTTGGACTGCGTGGCGCCGGTGCCGGCGCCCATGACCCCGAGCGAGGCGAGGGCCCCGGCGGGCTGGTGGTAGCCGAGTCCGCTGCGGTACTCGGTGTCGAATTTGGCCAGCGTCTGGAAGGGGGCGCGCAAAGGCTGCGCGGCCGGGGCGGGGATCGAGCCGCAGCCGGCAGCACCGCAGCCGGCCGTGGGAATGATGTTCGGCTCACCCACGGGGGCGAGGAGCGGGTTGCGCATCGAGGAGCGGTCGGCGTCGCCCGTGCCGCCGTACTTGATCTCGGTGACGCGTTTGAAGCCCTCGGTCATGACCGTCATGTTGGACGCAACGACGGCGTCGCCGAAGCGGCCGAATTTCTTCACGTACTGCTTCTCGACGCTTTCCAGGAATCGCTCCTCGGTGATGCCGTAGGTCTTGAGGAACGGGCTCACGCGGAAGAAGCCGCCGAGGAAGGAATTGCCCTGCATGCGCAGCTGCAGCTCGGTCTGGCTGGTGGCGGCGCGGGCGATGTCGAAGCCGGGAAGGATGAAGATGCGGATGTTGTTGTCCTGGATCCACTGGCGGTACTTGGCCGGGATGCGCTGCCAGGCGACCTCGGGAGCCTCGCTTGATTCCCAGACCAGGGAGCCGCCCTTCTTGATGCCTTCGAGGGGATTGGTGTGCGTGAAGGCCTTGGGGTCGCAGCAGAGGACGACGTCCACGTGGTTGAGCTCGCAGTTCACCTTGATGCGCTCGGGGGCGACGGTGAGGTAGTAGTTCGTGGGCGCGCCCTTCTTCTCGGAGCCGTACTTCGGGTTGGCCATGACGAAGAGCTTTTGCTTCAGCTCGCCGTCGGCCTCGTAGACCGGCTGGGCATGGGTGAGGTGCTCGCCGAATTCGCCGATGAGTTCGCCGAGGTTCTTGCCGGTGGTGATCATGCCCCAGCCGCCGATGGAATGGAAGCGGACGGCGATCGAGCCCTCGGGCAGGAGCGAGGGCGTGTCCTTGCTGATGACGGCGTAGGGGTGGTCGACGCCGAGCACGAAGAAGGCCTCGCCGTCGTCGGCGTGGCGGCCGTCCTTGCGCCGGATCGAGCCGGTGGCGAACTCATAGGCGCCGAGCGTGTGCTCGGGGCGGAAATCGCGGGAGCCGATGCCGTACGCGCCGCGGAAGAGGCGGGGCGTCTCCGCGGGTGTGAGGGCGGGGAGGACGCCGCCGAACTTGGCGGCCTCGTGTGCCTTGCCGAAGGCGACGCGGATGTCGCGGGCGAGGGGGTTGTCACCGGCGAGGCCCTCGTCGGTGCGCTCGAGGATGATGACGTTCTTCTTGCCGCGCAGCGCGTTGATGATGGCAGCCTCGGGGAAGGGGCGGATGACGTTGACGTGGATGGAGCCGACCTTCGCGTTGCGCTGGTCGCGCAGGTAGTCGCAGGCGGCCTCGATGTTGTCGGCGGCGCAGCCGAGCGAGACGAAGACGGTGTCGGCGTCGTCGGTCTTGAATTCCGTCAGCAGGCCGTAGCTGCGGCCGGTGAGGCGGCCGAACTCGGCGTAGGCCTCCTCGAGCATCGGGAGGATCTGCTCGTTGAAATTGTTCCGGCGGGCCACGACGCCGTTCATGTGGTGCTCCTGGTTCTGCACCGGGCCGAGCAGCACGGGGTGGCGGAGATCCATCATCTGCGGCACGCGGCGGCGTTTTGGGCCGAAGAGCTCGCGCTGCGCGGGCGTGGGGCAGTCGATCTGGTCGTCGGGGGCGCCGAGGTATTCGCGGAGGAGCTCGGCCTCGGGCGCGAGGTACATGCGCTCCGAATGCGTCGTGAGCATGCCGTCCTGGATGTTCATGCCCGGGTTGAGGGCGAGTTCGTTGACCCGCCGCAGGATGATGGCCTGGTCGGCCGCCTGCTGCGCGTCCTTCGACATCAGCATGGTCCAGCCCGTGTCGAGGGCGGCATAGATATCGTCGTGGGCGCAATGGACGTTGAGCGCGTGCTTGGTCAGCGCCCGCGCTCCGACCTCGAGCACCATGGTCGAGAACTTGCCCGGGCGCGTGGTAGTACTGCTCCATCGCGTACACGATGCCCTGGCCGGAGGTGAAATTGACCGTGCGCCGGCCGGTGACGGCGTAGGCGGTGGCGCCGCCCTGCGCGGCGTGCTCGCCCTCGGTCTCGACGGCGACCTTCTGCTGGCCCCAGACGTTGAGTTCGCCCTGGGCGTAGGACTGCTGGTAGATTTCACCGCCCTCGGTCGAGGGGGTGATGGGATAAAACACGCCGCCTTCGGTGATGCGGGTTTCGACGTGCTGCGTGACCAGCTGGTTGCCGTTGCAGGTCACGCGGACGCCGGGATAGCGGGGCTTGGCCGCGGCTTTGCCGGAAGGGGATGACGGGCGCGCAGCGGCGCCAGACTCGCGCTGGGTGTGGTGGCTCATGGATAGCGGTGGGCGAGGATTGAACTGATGCGGAGGGGTCCGCAGAGGGGGCGTGGAATAGGTGTCCGCTTTCCGGTGGTTTTGAAAGGGAAAAGAGTGTCAGCATCCGGGACCGCGGCGTTGACGATGGCGCGGGCAGCGGGTGACATGGCCGGATGACCGAAGCAGGTGACTGGCAGCGGCATATCCGCACCCTCCGCGGCGTGATGGGCGTCTGCCATCTGCTCATCGAGCCGGACGGGCGCGGCGCGGTGCTTCTCGACACGGGACTCGTGGGCGAGCCGTGGCAGATCCGGTGGCATTTGCGGCGGCTGGGGCTGGGTCCCCGTGACGTGCGGGCGATCTTGCTGACCCACGGCCACATCGATCATGCCGGCAATGCGGCCTGGGCCAAGGCGTGGACCGGGGCGCCGGTGTATGCCCATCCGCTGGAGCAGGCGCACATCGATGGTAAATATCCCTATGCGGGCGTGAACCGCTGGTGCGGACGCCTGGAGCGGGTGGGGCGGGCGGTACTGCGCACGGGCGCGCCGGTGAAGATTGATGTGCCCCTCGCGGACGGCGATGAACTGCCGTTCTGGGGCGGATTGCGCGTGGTGCATCTGCCGGGACACACGCTCGGGCACTGCGGCTTTTACAGCGCCCGGCACGACCTCCTTTTCAGCGGGGATCTGTTCGCGAGCTATTTCTTCAACGTGCACCTGCCGCCGCCGATCCTGAACAGTGAACCGGCGTTGATTCCGGGGAGCCTGGAAAAGGCGAGGCAGCTGAATCCGCGTTTCATGGTGCCGCAGCATTACGATGTGCTCGGTGGCACGCTGCACCGGAGGCGATTTGACCTGCTGCTAAGAAAACTGGCGCTGCGGGCCAAGCGGCGCAGTGCGCCGGTGGTGTAGGGCGGGGATTCCGATCCCCGCCTTGAAAGAGGTAGCTACGAGCGTGAGCGAGTGGACGTATGACAGCCGAAGCGTGTAATCCACTCGCTCACGCTCGTAGCTACGAAGGCGGGGTTCGGAAACCCCGCCCTACAATTTATTTCCCGGCCGGTGCCGCCGGTTTTTCCTTGGGCTTGAAGTGCAGGCCGGCCAGCGGGGCGAGGTCGACCACGACCTTCCGGTAGCCGCCGTCGTATTGAATCAAGAATGCGAGCTGCCTGGGCCCGGGAGAGATGCGGAAGAAGAGGCTGCCCTGCGCTGCCTGACCGGGAGGAATGGTCGCCGGCAGGACGATGCGCCGCTTGGCAAACTGGCCCTCGACCAGGTGGCGCTGGTGGACGTTGGCATATATCGTTCCCGCCACGAAGGCCGGCATCGCCAGCACGCCGCCGGCGAATCCGGCGACGGCCAGGCCGCCGGTGACCGCAACGGACATGATGACGTAGCCACCGCCAATCTGTAACAGGACATCCTTCACGTTGGCCCTCAGTTCCTCCTCACGGTCCCGGCTTTGTTTTTCCAGCGCCCAGGGATTGTCACTCGGGGGACTGGCGGTGCCGGTGAAGTCGGTGAGCGTCACCGATTCGAGGGTGACGGGTGTTTCCCCCTGGTTGGCCAGGGCTACGATATATTCGTCCCAATAGGCATCGCGCTTCCAGGAACCCGGGCCGCGATAAACGATCACGCTCTGCACACTGACGGCGACCGGTGATTTCTCGCCGGTGAGATTCAACGACACCGGCGACGTTTTCTTTTCGATCGTCTTGTACTTCGCGGAGACGCAGCCGCCGAGGAGCAGGGCACAAGCGGCAAAGGTGCAGACCAGAAAACGACCTTGGCGGAAAAACGACTGCATAGCTTCCAGCAGCAGCGGACCGGCTCGCGGGACGGGCTTCATGGTCATTGAGTGCGGGGCACCCGGATGACCTGATAACGCTGTTGGCGACCGAAGTAAAGTCCGGCGCGGAAGGGTGTGGTGTAGGGCGGGGATTCCGATCCCCGCCACCGTAGGCAGCCCGCTGGCGGGCGCTCATTCGGCGGACGAACGCGATTCATGCGCGAGCAAGCTCGCTGCCTACTGGAGCGACAATGGCAGGCGGGGATCGGAATCCCCGCCCTACATATGATTCCTTCACGCCGTCCCGAAAAACTTCAGGATCCGGCGCATGCTCGCCACGAGGACGTCGATTTCCTGTTCGGTGTTGTAGAGGTAGAAGCTCGCGCGCGTGGTGCTGGTGAGGCCGAGGTGGCGCATGAGCGGCTGGTTGCAATGGTGGCCGCCGCGGAGGGCGACGCCGTCCTCGTCGGCAAAGGTCACGATGTCGTGGGCGTGCACGCCCTCGAAGGCGAAGCTGACGAGCCCGCTGCGGGGCGCGCCGACCCGCGGGCCGATGATGCGAATGCCGGGGAGAACGGAGAGCTGTTCCATCGCGTACTGGGCGAGCAAGGCGTCGTGCGCGGCGATCTGGTCCCGGCCGAGGGCGTCAAGGTAATCGCAGGCGGCGCCGAGGGCGATGGCGTCGGCGACATTGGGTGTGCCGGCCTCGAAGCGCTCGGGGGCGGGTTTCCAGGTGGCGGCCTCGTAGGTCACGCTGACGACCATGCCGCCACCGGTCTCGTCGGGGGCGAGTTTGTCCAGCAGGGCGCGGCGGCCGTAGAGGACGCCGATGCCGGTGGGGCCGCACATCTTGTGACCGGAGAAGGCGAGGAAGTCGCAACCGAGGGCCTGCACATCCAGCGGGCCATGGCCGACGGACTGGGCGGCATCGATGACGGTCACCGCCCCGACCGCACGGGCCCGGCGGCAGAATTCCGCGGCGGGATTGATGGTGCCGAGGGTGTTGGAAATGTGCGTGAAGGCGAAGACCTTCACCTGCGGCGTGAGCAGTTGGTCGAGGGCGGCAAGATCGAGTCCGCCCTCGGCGTCTGCCCCCAGCACGGGGACGAATTTGAACGTGGCGCCCGAGGCCCGGGCGGCCTGCTGCCACGGCACGAGGTTGGAATGGTGCTCCATCCCGGTGGCGAGCACGATGTCGCCGGGCTTCAGGTGCGCGTGGCCCCAGCTCCGGGCGACGACGTTGATGCCCTCGGTCGTGCCGCGGGTGAAAATGATTTCAGCGGGATCGGCGGCGTTGATGAACCTGGCAACGCGGGTGCGGGCGCCTTCGTAGCCGTCGGTCGCGCGCATCGAGAGGGTGTGGAGGCCGCGGTGGACGTTGCTGTTGTCGCGTTCGTAATAATGCACCAGGGCGTCGATGACGCTGCGCGGTTTCTGCGAGGTGGCGCCGTTGTCGAGGTAGACGAGCGGCTTGCCGTTCACCTGTTGGTGCAGGACGGGGAAATCGGCGCGGACGTTGGGCCAGGTGGGCATGGTGTCGATTCTTTCTCTTTCCTCTTTCTCTTAATCTTTCTCCCGGTTTGAGCCTGGGGGTTAAGGCCACTGACTAAAGAGAAAGATAAAGAGGAAAGAGAAAGATTTGATTTCAGTCCTTGTGCGTCTCCGTGGTGGCGGGAACCGGATCGCCCTTCAGGGCGTTGAGGGCGGCGTGCCAGCCGAGGGTGGCGCATTTGATGCGGGCGGGGAAGGCGTGGACGCCGGCGAAGGCGCCGATGTCGCTGATTTCCTCGGGTTCCTTGCCCGTGGTGACGATGTCGTGGAATTGCTGGTAAAGTTTCTCGGCCTCGGCGGCGGTCTTGCCCTTGAGCTGCACGGTCATGAGCGAGGCGCTGGCCTGCGAGATGGCGCAGCCGGAGCCGTCGAAGGAGATGTCCCCGATGCGGTCGCCGTCGAGCCGCAGGTACACGCTGCATTGGTCGCCGCAAGAGGGGTTGTCGCCATGGGCCACGCGGTTGGCCGTCGGCAACTTGCCGCGGTTGCGCGGGCGGCGGTTGTGGTCGAGGATGACCTGCTGGTAAAGGTCGGCGAGATCGGACATGGCCACGGACCCTAGCGGAAACTTGGCCGGGCGCAAAGCCGGGTTTTAGTTTTTTAAGGAGAAGGGAGAACGCTGATATGATTTCGCCCCTCCTTCGCCAAGGCTACGGAGGGCAGGCACCAGTTTGGGATATGCTTCGGCTCATCGCCTCCGCGGTAAGTTTTGGGCCCGCTAATCGCGGGCTGGATTGATTGTAGGGCGGGGTCTCCGAACCCCGCCTGGGAGCGCGACTGCCATCGGTCGCAATCGTGCGCCCAAATATCCAAGCCGAGAAAGAGAAAGATAAAGAGAACGAGAAAGAATGGATTCTAGCGGGAAGCCAGGAAAGGCGGGGTTCGGAGACCCCGCCCTACAACGGCTCCCCCTGTCTGCGATCAGCAGACCCCTGAAGCGAGGCGGAGGCGACCAGCCGGAGCTTCACTTCCAAGATTTCGTCTATTGACGAAATCCCATTAGCGGTCCCAACCGTCCATCCCTCAGATCGTCTTCGAATGGCGGTTCGGCGCCTTTGACAGATACGCATCGAAACGCATCGCGATCACGCGCAGGAGCGGTCCGCCGATGGGCGTGACCGTGACCCCGGTGGACGTGCGCTTCAGCAGACCGTCCGCCTCCAGGTCCGTGAGCGAGGCGATTTCCTTGGCATACATGGCGGGCACATCCACGCCGAGTTCCTTGGTCAGGGCGGCGTAGTCCAATTTGCGGTGACACATGATGCTCATCACGAGCACGCGGCGCCGCTGGTCTTCCTCGGTCAGGCGGTAGCCGCGTTCGGAGGGCAGCTGGTTTTTGGCCAGGGCCTCGCGCCAGGCGGCGAGGTCCTTGATGTTCTGGCGGAAAGTGTCGTTGGTCTGCGAAATCGACGACATGCCAAACCCGTACAGCGAGGCACCGGCGCGGGTACTGTAGCCCTGGAAATTGCGGTGCAGCGTGCCCTCGCGCTGGGCGACGGCGAGTTCGTCATCCGGCCGGGCAAAATGGTCGAGCCCGACGTCCACGTAACCGGCCTCGGTGAGCTTCCGGTGGGCCATGGCAAACATGGCGAGCTTGGTCTCGGCGTCGGGCAGGTTGGCTCGGTCGTCGAAGATCTTCTGCGCCGGCTTGATCCATGGCACATGGGCGTAGCTGAAGACCGAGAGACGGTCGGGATTCAGGCCGAGGACATCGTCAATCGTGTGGGCAAAGCTCTCCGGCGTCTGCAGCGGCAGGCCGAAGATGAGGTCCACGTTGAGCGAGCGGAACCCGTAACTGCGCAGCCAGTTGAAAACCTGGATGTTGAGCTCGTGCGGCTGGATGCGGTGCACGGCCAGTTGCACGGCGGCGTTGGTGTCCTGCACGCCGAGGGAGGCGCGGTTGCCGCCGATTTCCTTGAGGGCCTTCACGTGGTCCTCGGACAGACGGCGCGGATCCACTTCGATGCTGAACTCGCAATCGGGCGCCAGTTTGAAGTGCTTGTGGATCAGCGCGCCCAGGCGGCGGAGTTCGTCGGGCGGCGAAAATGTGGGTGTGCCGCCGCCGAAGTGCACCTGCGAGACCGGGCGCTTGGTGTCCATGCGCGCGGCGGTGAGCTCCACTTCCTTCGTGAGGTCCACCAGGTATTCGCCGGCCGAGGCGCGGCGGCGGGTGATGACCGTGGTACAACCGCAGAACCAGCAGCGGGTTTCGCAGAAGGGGAGGTGAAAATAGAGCGAGAGCGGACCGGCCCCCGGGCGGTTGTCATCCGCGATGGCCTCCTCAAGGCGCAGGTCGGGCAGCTTGTCCGTGAACTGCGTCGCGGGCGGGTAGGAGGTGTAGCGTGGGCCCGCGACCGAGTATTTCCGGATCAGGTCCAGGTCGAGGCTGACCGGTGGGTTGGTGTCGTTGGGCAAAATCATGAAGTGGTCGTTGCCCGGTGGCGGGCGGTGGATTGGCAGACCTTAAGAGAGTCATTCTTTCGGCGGATTCAAGGGCGCATGTTGGTCCTGTCCTTGCCCGCGGCCCGGGGGACGGGCAACATCACCACCTCCAACCCCCGTAATACCATGGCTGAAATCCATTTGCTCAGCGGCAGCGGCCTGACCCTTGAAGCGATTCGCCAATTGATTGCCTCGCGTGGGCCGCTCGGAGTGGATGCCGGGGCCCGGGACCGCATCGCGGCTTCAAGGGTGATTGTGGACCGCCTGCAGGCCGGCGAACGGTCGTATTACGGCATCAACACCGGCTTCGGGGCACTCGCCCACACCCGCATCGCTCCGGCCGACATCGAGAAGCTGCAGGAGAACCTCATCCTCAGCCATGCCGTCGGGGTGGGGAACGAGGTCGATCCCGCCATCGTGCAGCTGATGCTGCTGCTCAAGGTCAACGCCCTGGCCATCGGCTTGTCCGGCGTGCGTCCGGTGCTCGTCGACTACCTGCTGCGCTTTTACAACGCCGGGCTCAGCCCGGTGGTTTACGCCAAGGGCTCACTCGGTGCCTCGGGCGACCTCGCGCCGCTGGCGCATCTCACGCTCGGGCTCCTCGGCCTCGGTGAAGTCTGGCAGGGCGGACGTAAAATAGCCGCCACCGCGGCCCTCCAATCCCTCGGCCTCCCGCCGCTGCGGCTGAAATCGAAGGAGGGGCTCGCCCTGATCAACGGCACGCAGTTCATGGCGGCGCACGCCGTGCACGCGCTGCTGCGCATCACCGATCTGCTCAAGGTCGCCGACCTCACCGCCGCGATGACCCTTGAGGCGATGCGCGGGAGCGCCACGCCCTTCGATGCCCGCATCCATGCCGCCCGGCCCCATCCGGGCCAACAGGAGACCGCCGACAATGTCCGCCGGCTGCTCATCGCCTCTGAGATCCTGCCCTCGCATCTCAACTGCGGAAAAGTGCAGGACCCGTATTCGCTCCGCTGCGTGCCGCAGGTGCATGGTGCGGTCCGCGATGCCGTGCGCCACGCCCGGGCGACGGTCGAGACCGAGATCAATTCCGTCACCGACAACCCCTTGGTGTTTCCGAACGGCGACGTGCTGAGCGGCGGCAATTTCCACGGTGAGCCGCTGGCCTTCGCCCTCGACTACCTCGCCATTGCCACCGCCGAACTGGCGTCCATTTCCGAACGCCGACTCTACCTGCTCCTCCTTGGCGACACCATGGGCGACAAGAAGCTGCCCAAGCTCCTTATGAGCGACACCGGTCTGAACAGCGGATTCATGCTGCCGCAGTACGCCGCCGCCGCGCTCGTCTCCGAGAACAAGATTCTCGCGCATCCCGCCTCCGTGGACTCCATCCCGAGCTCGCTCGGCCAGGAGGATCATGTGTCCATGGGCGCCATCGCCGCGACCAAGCTCCTCGAGGTCGTGAACAACACCGAGACCGTCCTCGCCATCGAACTGATGAGCGCGGCACAGGCGCTCGATTTCATCCACCCGCTCAAGGCCGGCCGCGGCGTCGAGGCCGCGCATGCCGAGGTCCGCCGGCACCTGGCCTTCGCCGAGGCCGACCGGCTCTTCCACAACGACATCCAGACCGCGCTCGAACTCGTCCGCAGCGGCACGCTCATCGCCGCCACCGAGCAGGTGTGCGGTCAGCTTGTGTAGGCCGCCTGCTTGCAGGCGCTCCTGAAGCGCGAGCGAGCTCGCGGCCTACCCTGACCCGATCTGCAAACTTAGCTTCCCCATACGCCAAGTCCTCCTCCCCTCCTGACTCCTGGCTCCTGTCTCCCCCTCACTCATGAAATCCTCGCCCCGCACCATCCGCGCCCCGCGCGGCAACAAGCTTACCTGCCAGACCTGGGCCGCCGAGGCCGCCATGCGCATGCTCATGAACAACCTCGATCCCGAGGTCGCCGAGCGGCCGCAGGACCTCGTCGTCTACGGCGGACGCGGCAAGGCGGCGCGCAACTGGCCCTGCTTCGACGCCATCATCGCCGCGCTCCCCAAGCTCGCCCCCGACGAGACCCTCCTCATCCAGTCCGGCAAACCCGTGGGTGTCGTCCGCACGCATCCCGATGCCCCGCGCGTGCTGCTCGCCAACAGCAACATCGTGCCCAAGTGGGCCACGCAGGAGGTCTTCGACGATTTCGAGAAACGCGGCCTGATGATGTACGGCCAGATGACGGCGGGTTCATGGATTTACATCGGCACGCAGGGCATCTTGCAGGGCACGTATGAAACTTTCGCCGAGGCCGGCCGCCAGCATTTTGGCGGTACGCTCGCCGGCCGCTTGTGCGTCACCGGTGGCTGTGGCGGCATGGGCGGGGCCCAGCCGCTGGCCATCACGATGGCCGAGGGTACCTGCCTGATTGCCGACGTGGACAAATCCCGCCTGCAGAAACGCGTCCACGACCGCTACCTCGACGAAATCGCACCCACGCTCGACGCGGCCATCGACCGCGCCGTGCACTGTGCCGGGCGTCGCGCCGCCCGCAGCATCGGCGTCACGGCCAACATCACCGACCTGCTTGAACGCCTGCTCGCTCGCAGGATTCGCGTCGATGTTCTCACCGACCAGACCAGCGCGCACGATCCGCTCGTGGGCTATGTCCCCGTCGGCTTTGACCTGAAAGCCGCCGCCAAACTGCGCAAGTCCGATCCAAAAAAGTACCAGCGCCTCTCACTCGCCTCCATGGCCCGGCATGTGCGTGCGATGCTCGCGCTGCAGCAGCGCGGGGCAAAGACCTTCGATTACGGCAACAACCTCCGCCAGCACGCGTTTGATCAGGGCGTGAAGCGCGCCTTTGCCTTCCCGGGTTTCGTGCCCGCCTACATCCGGCCACAGTTCTGTCTGGGTCGCGGACCTTTCCGCTGGGTGGCGCTCTCGGGCGATCCCGCCGACATCCGCGCGACCGACGCCGCGCTCATGGATCTATTTCCCAAGGATGCCGGGCTCCACCGCTGGTTGAAGATGGCCGGCGAGCGCGTCGCCTTCCAGGGCCTGCCCGCCCGCATCTGCTGGCTTGGACTCGGCGAGCGCCATCAGGCCGGTCTGCTCTTCAACCGCATGGTCGCCGACGGCCGCGTGCAGGCGCCGATCGTCATCGGTCGCGACCATCTCGACTGCGGCTCCGTCGCCAGTCCGAACCGCGAGACCGAGGCGATGAAGGACGGCTCCGATGCCATCAGCGACTGGGCGATCCTCAACGCCATGGTCAACATCGCCAGCGGCGCTTCCTGGGTCAGCTTCCACCACGGCGGCGGCGTCGGCATCGGCTACAGCCAGCACGCCGGCCAGGTCATCGTCGCCGACGGCACCCCCGAGGCCGCGCGCCGGCTCGAGCGCGTCCTCACCAACGACCCCATGATGGGCGTCTTCCGCCATGCCGACGCCGGTTACGAGGCAGCCAAAAAATGCGCCCAACGCCTCCACGTGCCGATCCCGATGGGGAAGAAGTGAATTTTTAACCACGGATTTCTCGGATGGCACGGATGATTCGATGGCCACATAAGGCTCAAAATGCTCAGGAAAAAACGGGATCGTTTTGCATTGGATCGGTTGTAGGGCGGCGTCTCCGAACCCGGCCTTTGCATGTCTACTGGTATTCGAAGGCGGGGATCGGAATCCCCGCCCTACAATTTTCTGTGGAATGGTTTGGTCCTTATGTGAATTTTGCGCCTTTTGTGGCCATTGCATTGGGTTTCCGATCCGTGCTATCCGTGTGATCCGTGGTTAAATTCCGTCCATACACCCCATGCGGCTGATTCCCCATACTTCCTCTCCCGAGTGGCCCGCTAAAATCCCGGCCGATCGGTTTGCCGCGACCATCCGGGTCGATTCACCTGAGGACTGTGAAATTGCCCTGCTGGGTCTGGCCGATGACACCGGGGTTAAGCTCAATCACGGCCGGCCGGGCGCTGCGGGCGGACCGGCGGCGTTCCGTGCGGCGCTGGCGAAATATGGCGCCAACCTGCCGGAACTTCCCTTCGTCTTCGATGCCGGCGACGTCCGTCCGGGTCGGACGCTCGAGGAAACCCACGAGCGCGTCACCGCCGCGACTTCGGCCCTGCTGGAACGCGGCCTGCTGCCGGTCGCGATTGGCGGAGGCCATGATCTCACCTTTCCCTTTGTGCGCGCAGTCGCCACCCGCTTCCCGCGGCCCACGGGTGTCTATTTCGACGCGCATCTCGATGTGCGTGAAACGCCCGGTTCGGGCATGCCGTTCCGCAAACTGGTCGGGGAATGCGGAATCCCCGCGCTCCACCTGCACGGTTTCCGGCCCATGGTGAATTCGCGGGAGCATTCGGACTGGTTCACCGCCCATGGCGGCCGGGCCTGGCCCGACGATGCGGCCGTGGCCCTGCCCGGGGCCGGCGATCTCTTTGTCAGCTTCGACCTCGATGTGCTCGACGCCGCGCATGCCCCCGGGGTCAGTGCGATCAATCCCGCGGGCTGGACCGTGCGGGAAGCCGAGGTCTGGGTGGCCGCCTGCGGGGCCGAACCGCGGGTGCGTTGCTTCGACCTGATGGAATTGAACCCGGACTTTGACCACTCCGGCCGCACCGCCCGCGTGGCGGCCCACTTGTTCCTGACCTTCCTGCAAGGATTCGCCCGCCGATGACGCTGCACATCCGCAACGCCCGCATCCTCACCCTTTCCGGCGGGGACGTACCCCGCCGCGGCGCCGCGCTGGGCGAACTGGGCGTCATCCCCGCCGGGGACGTGCTCGTCGCCGACGGCCGCATCACCGCCGTCGGCCCGGGCCTGACCGCGCCGGCCGACACCACCGTCATCGAGGCCAACGGCCGCGTGCTCCTGCCCGGTTTCGTGGACTGCCACACCCACGCCTGCTGGGCCGGCGACCGGATGGAAGAGTGGGCGATGAAGCTCCGCGGCGTGCCTTACCTGGAGATTCTGAAAAAAGGCGGCGGCATCCATGCCACCGTGCGGGCCGTGCGCGAGGCCACGCAGAAGCAGCTGGCGGCCAACCTTCGCGACCGCCTCGCCCTCATGCTGCGCGAGGGCACCACCACCGTGGAGGTGAAAAGCGGCTACGGACTCACGACCGAGGCCGAGTTGAAAATGCTCCGCGCCATCCGTCGCGCCGCCGCCGACTGGCCGGGCACCGTCGTGCCCACGGCGCTGCTGGGCCACGCGTTCGAAGGTGATCTCGACGACTATACCCGCATGGTGGTGAAGGAGATGCTGCCGGAAGTCGTGAAGGAGTTCCCCGATATCGCGGTGGACGCTTTCTGCGAAAAGGAGGCGTGGTCGGTGGAGGCCTGCGTGAAGCTCTTCGAGAAGGCGCACAAGCATCACCCGATCCGCGTCCATGCCGACCAGTTCAATCCCCTCGGCATGATCCCCGAGGCCATCCGCCTCTTCGCGCGCAGCGTGGACCACCTTGAGGCCAGCCGGAAGGACGACCTCATCGCCCTGGCCAAGTCGCCCACCATGGGTGTGATTTTGCCGTGCACGGGCTTTCACACCGACGGACGCTATGCGCGCGCCGGGTTCTTTGTGGATCAGGGCGGGGCGGTCGCGTTGGCGACCAATTGCAATCCCGGCTCCTCGCCTGTGCACTCGATGCCCTTTGCGATAGCGCTGGCGGTGCGGCATTGCGGCCTCACGCCGGCCGAGGCCATCGCCGCGGCGACGGTCAACGCGGCGGCCGTGCTGGGCCTGAAGGACCGCGGCCGCATCGAGGCCGGCCTGCGCGCCGACCTGCTTCTGCTGCATCACAAGGACGAACGATTGCTCGCCTACGAAGTCGGCGGCAATCCGGTCGAGAAAGTCATCTGCGGCGGGGGGTTGGTTTGACCAGACATTTTGACCACGGATTGCACGGATGGCACGGATCTGGGGGTTGCCACATGAAGCTCAAAAGGCTCAGGACAAACACGGCGGACTATTCATCTGAGGATTGGATGTAGGGCGGGGATTCCGATCCCCGCCTCGAATGCGATGTATTCGAAGGCGGGGATCGGAATCCCCGCCCTACATCCGATCCTCTGCTAACTCTGCCACCTCCTGTTTGAAGGCATGTCCTTATGTGACTTTTGAGCCTCTTGTGGCCAATTCCGGATCCGTGCCATCCGTGTGATCCGTGGTCAAAAACTCAGGCCACCGCGACCGGCTTGCCGGAATCCGCGGACGCGTAGAAGGCGTCGGCGATGCGGGCGAAGAGGAGCGCGTCCTGCAGTGAGGTGCGCGGCTGGCGCTTTTCGCGGATGGCGTCCACGAAGTCGAAGACCACGCCGTCATGCTCAATGGTCAGCACGGACTCGTCGCCCTCCCACAGCACGCGCGTGCTGGTGCCGGTTTCGGGATTGGGCTCGGTCAGCACGATGTTGGCGGACTTCGCCTTGAGCATTTGCAGGCTGAGCGACGCCTTTTCGCCGCCGATGACCCAGATGCTGCCTGGGGGCAGGGTGGTGGCCTCGGCGCGCTCGTAGGTGAGCACGCAGCCCTCCGCGAAGGTCATGAGACCGGTGAGGTGGGTCTCGGCATCCGAGCCCGGCGCCGCGTAGGCGGAGAACGCCGGCGGCACCTGCCAGGTCTTGGCCAGGGCGAATTGCGGGGTCAGCTTGAAGTCGAGGAGGCCGAGCAGATAGTCGAGGTCATAGCAGCCCCAGTTGACAAAGATGCCGCCGCCGTTGAGGTCGCGGCGCAGACGCCAGACCGGCGGGATGTTCTTGGGCGTGGGGCCGGGCTGGTTGATGCCGCGGCAGGTGATGGTGCGGATCTTGCCGAGGCCGCCGCCGCGGAGGAACTCGGTGGCGACGCGGGCGGATTCGAAGGAACGGTAGCGCGACGAGCAGCAGGCGCCAACGCGGTCGCCCTGCACGGCGATCATGGCGCGGACTTCGGCGGCGTTCATGGCCACGGGCTTTTCGGTCAGCACGTGCTTGCCATGCTTGAAGGCGCGGATCGCGATCTCGGTGCGGGCGCAGGCCGGCAGGGCGAGGATGATGCCGTCGATGGCCGGATCGGCCAGCAGCTCGTCGGCGTTGGTCGTCCAGCGCGGCACGCCGAATTCCGTGGCGGTTTTCTGCGCGACATCGCCGCGCAGGTCGCAGACCGCGGCGGCGCGGGCGGTGGTGATTTTGGCGAGCGCGCGCAGGTGGTACTGGGCAATGACTCCGCAACCGATGATGGCGAGGTTGAGCATGGGGAATGTGGTTGGTGTCTGCTTCTCATGCCACCCGGCCAAAGTCTAGAGTGTATCCGTTTCCAGGCGGCTCCGTGCCTTTCTAGCTGTAGGGAGCGGGGAAAATTGAGCGCAAAGACGCGAAGGCGCGAAGATGTCGCGAAGTTTTTAACCACGGATTGCACGGATGGTTTGGCCACAGAAGACTCGGGACCAAACCGACGATCCGTTTTACAGGAGATAACAGAGGTAGCGGAGGATCGGTGGTAGGGCGGGTCTGTGACCCGCCATTTGACGCATCATCCGCGGTGTGGCGTGCGAAAGGCAGGTCAGAGACCTCCCCTACTTGCTGAAGACAAAGGCGGAGCTCTACCCTACAACACTATCCTCTGCTTACTCTGCTACCTCCTGTAAGAAGGTTTGGTCCTAATGAGCTAATTGAGCCTTATGTGGCCATCCTCGGATCCGTGGTATCTGTGCCATCCGTGGTTAATAACGGAATTTTTCTGTGCATTTTAAGCCTTTTGTGGCCATCCCTAGTCGCAGCAGTCGCTCTCATCCCCGTGTCCCTCGCGCATTTCATCGGCTCCGAACTAGTCACCGCCCTCGGCCGGCTTGGTCCCGGACATGTGCTGGGGTCGTGGCGCGGCTGCCGTCCGGCCCAGCGGCGGCGGCGCATGAAATTCGCTCCCGTGCTTTACGGCGAGGACCATGCCCACGGTCACGCCGAGCTTTGTCTGCTCATCGAGGGGCGGTGCCGTTTCAGTTTTCAGCACGAGGGCTGCGTGCTGCGGCCCGGTGATCTTGTCTTCTGCGCGGCCAACACGCCGCACGCCGAGGCTTACGTGCGGCGCGGCGACGGCTACCGTCTCGTGTGGTGGAGCCTGAGCGAGACCGAGCCGCGGCTGCATGCCACGCGGTACAGCCGTCGCGGCGGATTCGTGATGGAACACATGATGGACCTCGGTCTGCTGCCCGCGGAGGCACGCGAGCGCCTGCAGGTCCTGCGCCGCATGACGGCCGGCGTGCAGCCGCCGGCGGTCGACGCGCTGCGCGAAGCCATGCTCACCGTGGCCCTCGCGCTTTACCGGCGCATTCTCGATGGCGGCGAGGCCCAGCTCGATACGCGGGCGCAACTCGTGCGCCGGGCGGCGGACTTTGTCCGGGCGGAGTCCGGCCGGCCGCTCGCCCTGGCCGACGTGGCGCGGGCCGTGCACGTGTCGCCAAATTATCTCACCGGCCTGTTCCGGAAGGAGACCGGCACTTCATTGGGACGCTTCATCCTCGGTGAGCGCATCGGCCGGGCGCAGAAGGAATTGGGTCAGACGGGCGCCAGCGTGAAGACGGTGGCGTTGCAGTTGGGCTTTGCCGACCCCTTCACCTTCAGCCGCGCCTTCAAGCGCGTCACCGGCCGCTCCCCGATGGCCATGCTCAAGCGGGGTTGAGTCAAGAACCACAAACCTGAGGGAACGCTCATCTTCGCTAATCTTACGCTAATTTCTGAACCGGTTTTGGTACGGATCTATCAGCGCAGATAAGCGAAGTTAAAGGGTTTTTTTAAAAATTTTTTTTTTGGGGGTTGTGGGGTTTTTGGGGGAAAAAGGTGTGGGGGGGGGGGGGGGGGTTGTTGTGGGGGGGGGGTTTTTTTTTTGTTAAATGTTTGGTGTTGTTTGGGGGGGGGGGGGGGGGGGGGGGGGGGGGGGGGGGGGGGGCTGGGGGGGGGGGGGGGGGGTGGTTGGGGGGGGGGGGGGGGGGGGGGGGGGGGGGGGGGGGGGGGGGGGGGGGGGGGGGGGGGGGGGGGGTGTGGGGGGGGGGGGGGGGGGGGGGGGGGGGGGGGGGGGGGGGGGGGGAAGAGATTCAGCGTTCCAACTGCCTTGGTCCGATCCTGATCCGGATTGATACCGCTGAGTTTTAACCGCGAAGGACGCGAAGAGACGCGAAGGAGAATTGGCCGGAGACAAGAACCATAAACCTGAGGGGAACGCTAATCTTCGCTAATCTTACGCTAATTTCTGAACCGGTGTTTGGTTCGGATCCTATCAGTAACTGATTAAGCGCAAAGATGCGAAGGCGCTAAGTTCGAAGAAAAGGGTGCCTTGGGTTTAAGCACTTCAGCGTTCAGCGTTAAAAGTTCAGCGTTGAGCGTTCCATGGCCGAAGGCCATGGCCCCTCTCCGTAAGTTTCGACATGGGTTCGTAAACCCGGCCATTCCCAGCCGCCCGACAGTCTGCTAGAGTGTCGTCACTATGAGCTCCACCCTGGCCCCTGCTGCTGCCAAACTCGCCCTGCTGGGCGGCACCCCCGTCGGAAAAATCACCTACCCCAAGTTCCCCACGTTCACCGACCGCGCCATCGAGCGCACGGCGGAGATGCTGCGGGCGGGCAAGCTCTTCGGCCTCGGGCGCAAGCACGTGCCGGAGATCGGCGAGGCCGAGGCGGTCATTTCACGCTACCACGGCAACCGCCATGTGCTGGCGACGAGTTCGGGTCACGCGGCCCTGCAATCGGCGCTGGCCGGCCTGGAGATCTGCTGCGGCGACGAGGTCATCACCACGCCCTACACCTGGGGCGCTTCCATTTCCTGCATCCTGCACCAGAACGCGATTCCGGTCTTCGTAGATGTGGAACGTGAGACGGGTCTGATCGATCCCGCCCAAATCGAGGCCGCGATCACGCCGCGCACGAAGGCGATCCTGGCGGTGCACCTCTTCGGCCAGCCCGCCAACCTGAAGCGGCTGCGCGCCATCGCCGACAAGCACAAGCTGATGCTCATCGAGGACGGCAGCCAGGCGCACGGGGCGGAGATAGACGGCCTGCGCGTCGGCACGGTGGGCGATGCGGCCGGCTTTTCCTGCATGGGTGGCAAGATTCTCGCGACAACGGAGGCGGGGTACATGGTCACGCCGCACGAACTGGCCTACTGGAAGGGCGCGATGATCGGTCAGCACATGGGCCGCTTCTCGGACGGTGGCATGCCGGAGGCACTGGCGCCGTATCGCGACTCGCTGGTCTACACCTACCGCGTGGAGCCGTTCAACGCGGTGCTCCTCACTGAACAGTTTGCGAAGCTCGACGGCGAGCTCGCCGAGCGCCGCCGCCATGCCGACCTGTTGCGCCGGCACCTGGCGTCCGCCCAATTCCTGAAGCTGCCCAATTATGCCGCCGGGGTGAAGCCGTCGTATCATCTGCTCTCGTTCACCCTCGACTCCGAGGCGGCGGGGGTCACGCGCGACACGTTTGCGGCGGCGATGAAGGCGGAGGGCCTGAACATGATCGGCTACGTGCCGTCGCCGATCTCCGACTGGCCGCGCCTGCACTGGCAGGATTACCGCGGTCCGCGCGTGTCGTGGCTGGCGGCACTCGAAGCGGCGAAGATCGACTACCGCGGGATGGCGCTGCCCAACACCCGCTGGCGGGTGGACCATGCGCTCGAGACGGGCTTTGACATGGTCACGCCGAACGAGCCAATGATCGCGCGCATGGCAGAGATCATTCTCAAGGTGGAGGCCAACATCGAGGCGTTGCGCGATCACGAACGCCGCGTGGGTCCCGCCGCGCCGGCCCTCCGCGGATAATTTCATAGCGGATTTAACCACAAGATCCAAGGGTGGTCCGGTGAAGTCGACGGCGCTATAAACGCCGCGGGAGTGGGATAAAAGCCTTAACCGCTGGTTTCGGCCTTAGCGACATCACTCCCCGGCTGGGCGTCCAGTTGGTCGGCTATGGTCCGTATCGCAACCGGGCCGCTCAGAAGATCACTGCGCCGCTGTCCGCGCGGGCCATGGTGGTGACCCAGGGCCGGCGGCGCACCGTCCTGATCAACCTCGACCTGTGCTTCACGCCGCGGCTGCTCGCGCGGCGCATCCGTGAATTCGTGGCGACCCGGATTGGCGGCCGGCCGGAGGACGTCTTTGTCACGGTGACCCACACGCACAGCGGTCCAACCGTCGGTGGCCTCTACGGATGGGGTGAGACGGATGCGATGTATCTGGAAACACTGCCGGCACGCATTGCGGAGTCCGCGGTGAAGGCCCTCGCCGCGCAGACCACGGTCGAATGGCGCTATGCCGAGGTGCCGTGCGAGGGCATTGCGATCAATCGCGAGACGGACAAGGGCGGCTGGATGCACGATCCCATCGGCGTGCGGCTGGATCCCCAGTGGCGGCCGGCGCGTCCGCAGGACACCGATCCGACCCTGCGCGTGCTCGCGGCCTATGCGGGCGGCAAACTTTTCGGCGTGCTGCACCATTTCGGCTGCCACGCGGTGGTGGGCAGCGAGCAGACCTTTGATGTGCACGGGGATTTTGTCGGGCTCGCCTCGCGGGCCATCGAGCGCGCCCATCCGGGGGCGACGGCGATTTTCCTGCCGGGCGCGATCGGCGACATCAATCCGCCGGTCGTGCATCGCGGTCCGGCCGAGACCAGGCGCGGCCTGCGGGTGCTGACGCAAAAATACACGGCGGTGATCAAGCGCGGCCTGCAGGCGGCGCAGCCGATGGCCGTGGATCGCGTGGTGAGTCGGCAGCACGAGGTGCTTTTCTCCCGCCAGCCATGGACGCGGGCGTGGGTGCGGCGGCGCATCGCGCAACTGGAGAAAATTTTCGCCGCGCCGGGTGTCACGGACATCACGTCGGTCGGCGTGCCGCCGCTGCAAACCAACGGGCTGAACATGGCGCGACTGGAGGGCCTGCGCGCGGTGCTGGCGGGTTTCAAGGGTGCGAAGGGTCCGAATCCACCGGTGGCGGTGCAGGGTCTCCGCCTCGGACCGGTGGCGTTGCTTGGGGTTGGGTTGGAGGTTTTCCACAGTCTGCAGGCACCGGTTTTGCAAGGCAGCCCGCATCCGCATACCTGGGTGGTCAGCCTGATGGGCGGCGCCGGGTATGCGCCGGACAAGGCGGCGTGTGCCAAGAAAGGCTACACGGACGACCTCGTGCCCTTGATCGTGGGCGAGAGGCCGTATGCGAAGATCTATGAGGAGCTGCCGCGCGAGTTGGTGAAGCTGGCGCGGGAGCTTCGCTAAGGTTTTAGGTCTTAGGCTAGCAGTCCTCCAGACCGGTTTAACCGCGAAGGACGCTAAGATTCGCGAAGCAGAGTCGGCTGGAGGTACGAACCACAAACCTGAGGGAACGCTAATCTTCGCTTATCTTACGCTAATTCCTGAGCCGGTTTTTGGCTCGAATCCTATTAGCGCAGATAAGCGTAGATTAGCGTTCTAACCGCCTTGGGCTTGAAGGTTTGAGCCCTACTTTGCGCCCTTCGTGTCCTTCGCGGTTACACTGCCTTGGGAATCGGTGACTCGGTCTCTACTCCGACAAAGCTGCCGGGGCCAGGTCACCGATCGACTGTTCCAGGGCGCGCTGATCGGTTTGGGCGATGCGGCCGGCGGTGGGCGGCAGGGGAGTGTCGAATTGGTAACCCGGTCGGTTTGCTGTTTGCGCCAGGTTTCCCGCATCTCGCGCCAGGCGCCAAGCAGCGTGCGGGGCTTGGGCATGTCGGCGGCAATTTCCCGGTGCAACTGCTTCAGGCGATAGCACGGCACACCGGCATACATGTGGTGCTCGGTGTGCCAGTTCATGCGCCAATAGAGAAACGTGGAAATCGGATCCAAGGTGATCGTCCGGACGCACAGCCGGAAATCGGGCACATTGTCGCGCAATCCGCAGTGCATGGGGACGGCCACCAGATACCGCCAGAAATTGCCGATGAAATACGAGAACGTGGTCAAGAGCGGCAGCAGCCAGAAATTCAGCCGCCACCCCAGGACGATCATCGCGAGATGGAACAGCACGATCACCCGGTCCCAGTTCACCGCCTTTTGGCGCTCCGCCGGGTAGCCTTCATACAATGCGGCCAGCCACTCCTCGCCGGACGCCTTCGGATCCGGCCGGCCATCGGCGGCGGCGGCACGCGGAAAAAGGCCGAGCGCGGACAGGATGGCTTTCTTCACGGCGGGATAGACGCCGATGGACTCGAATCCGCCGGTCACGTTGAACGTAAGCAACTGCAGGAGGTAGAGCGCCTTCAAGGACGGGGTTTTCGGGAGGGTCACTTCGCGGTCGCCCGCCGGGTGGAGGGTGTAGCGATGATGATACGTATGGCTCATGGCATACTCGTGGAAGTTGTGCCACGACAGGACGCTGTACACCCGCAGGAAGAACCGGTTGAGCCACTTGGTTTTGAACACCGTACCGTGGCCCAAGTCGTGAACCGCCAAGCCCAGGAACGAAGTCACGGTGCCGTGCAAAAACAGCGCGACGAAAAACCACACCCATTGCTGTTGGAAATAGAAGAACGCCGTGAGCAGGCCCGTGGTTGCGAAGAGAGCGAGATGCCCGACCGCCTGAAACAAACCCTGGAGGTCGCTGCGCCGGCTGAGCTCGCGCAATTTGTCGCTGGCGATGGGGCAGCGGTACCACACGACGTTCAGGGTTTTGCATACCTCGCCGTGTGTTTGCTTGGGAGAGCTCATGGGGCACCCTTACAGAATCCATCCGGAGAAACCGCGAATTTATTCGGGGGGATTCTACCGCTAACTGTAGAAATTGGGGTGGGCCCTGGGAGCGCGACCGCCCTCGGTCGCAATCGTACGCATTCCCTCGATCCCGAGAACGAGAAAGATAAAGAGAACGAGAAAGATTGGATTCTACCTTGGAAAATGAAAGGCGGGGATCGGAATCCCCGCCCTACACCTAAAACTTAATACGTAAAACCTAACACCCCTCGGCCTCAGCTGATGCCGAGGTACTTGTCGCGGCCGAGGACGAGGGCTTCCATCTTCCGGTCGGAGACGGAGCGCTTGAGCATCCAGAAACCACAGTCGGGGTGCACCCAGCGCACGCGGCCCTCGCCGACCTTCTTCTCGACCGCCTCGATGCGGGCGGCGATTTCGTCGGCGGTCTCGATGTGGTTCACCTTGATGTCCACGACGCCGATGCCGAGGGAGATCTTCTTGTCGATCTGCTTCAGGGCGTCGATGTCGCTTTTCGGCCGGTGGGCGAGTTCGAGGACAAGGTGGTCGCAGTGCAGGGCGTTGAGGAAATCGACGAGCTTCTGCCAGTTGCCCTTCTGGATCGTCTGGCCGCCGTAGTTGCCGAAGCAGAAGTGGACGGCGCGCTCGCCCTCGATCTGGTCGAGGACGACGTTCATCGAGGAGGCGGCGAGGGGGGCGTCCTCGGGGTTGCCGGGGATGTTGGCCTCGTCGACCTGGATGCAGGGGGCGGGCAGGCCGGGCATCTGCGCGGAGAGGACCTCGGCGAGGGCCATGGTGAGCTTGTCGAAGCTGCCGTAGTGGTGGTCGAGCAGGGTGCGGGCGAGCATGTAGGGGCTCGTGACAGTGAACTTGAACGGACCGCCGGCGACCGCCGCGGCGCGCTGGCAGTCGGCGAGCAGGTTGAGGGAGCCTTCGCCGAGCTTGCCGGTAACGACACCGGCGGGCTTGCGGCGGAAGCCCATGGGGTGGTGGCGGGAGAACTCCTCGGTGACGGAGCGGCCGACGACCCCCGTGATGCCGGCCATCGGGCGGATGAAGTACTCGATCATGCCGTTGGTGTCGGGATGGTTGACGTCGAAGCGGTAGAGTTCGCCATCGGTCGGCAGGTCGATGCCGGCCTGGCGCTGGATGTCGAAGACCACGCGGGTGGCATCAATCACGGCCTGCTCACTCGGCAGGGCGGCGAGCCAGTCCGGGACCGGATAGGAGCCGACGGTGGTGGTGAGGATGCGAGGCTTGGAAGGAATTTTGTTGGAGGCCATGGAAGGGGCAGGGAAACCCATGGTTACCGGGATAACGAGCAGAAATTAAGGCAGGGGAGGGAGTGGATTTAACCGCAAAGAACGCAAAGGGGACTGTCCTGTATTCAGCTCTACAGGGCGCTTATAAGCGCCATGGGAGGAGGTGCAGCGACGGTAAGGGTTATGAATCGATGATTGGGAAGTGCTTAGGAATGCTTAGAACACAGAAAATGGTTCACAGGCATTGCCGGAAGCGGTGCAGACTCGCGCATGAAAAACATCAAGGAATTGTGCGACCAAGTCCGGCAAACGGCATACGATATCCATGTGTATCATGCCCATGGGCATTTGGAGAAAGTTTATGAAAATGCCTTGGTTCATCGCCTTAGAAAACTCGGGGTGGAGGTGAAACAGCAACACCCCATCAAGGTTTTGGACGAGGATGGCACGATCATCGGGGACTACCTGGCGGACCTTATGATTGATGATCAGCTTATCGTGGAACTGAAGACCGCCAGGGCACTGGCACCCGAGCACGAGGCGCAAGTTCTTGGTTACCTCAAATCGGCCCGAATCGAGCACGGCTTGTTGATCAACTTCGGTTCATACATGTTCGAGATCCGGAAATTCGCCCGTTCGGATACAGCAAGGAGTAAAAGCGCCAAAAGCATTATAGGTCTGCTCTTTGTGCTCTTTGCGTTCTTTGCGGTTAAATAACTCCGTGGCTTGGAGCTTATTCTCAAATCATCCAGCGCACCACACCTACGTGGTAGCGGGTGTGGGCGGGGGTGCCTTTGCAGTAGTAGGCGGTGACGAGGGTGCCGTCGGCCAGTTGCACCGTGGCCGGGTAGCCGCCGTCGCGGGCGGTGGGGTTGGGGTCGAGGGGATCGGTGGCAGTTACGAAGTCGACCAGGGTCTGGGGCTCGCTCCAGGTGCGGCCTTGATCGCGGGAGAGGCGGACGCCGACGCCGAAGAGAGGTTCGGTACGGATGCCGTAGGTGAGGAGCAGGCCGCCGTTGGCGAGGGCGGTGAGGGCGGCGGGGTGTTCGCCCTTGCCGGTGACGGCCTGGGTGAAGGTCCAGGTGTGGCCGTGGTCGGCGGATTCAAAGAGTTCCAGGTGTTGGTCGCCGCAGGTGCGGGCGGCGGCGAGGAGCCGCCCATCGGGCAGGGGGAGCCAGGTGGTTTCGTTGTGGCCGTCGGGCGTGCCGAAGGCGGCGCGGTGAGACCAAGTGCGGCCGTCGTCATCGCTGACATAGAAGTGAACCCGATCCGTATAGGCCATGGCGCCGAGCGTGCCGTCGCCCAGCGGCAGTATGTCGCCGAAGGGCGTGGGGCTGGCCTCGCCGTCGGCTTTGCCGAATCGTTTGCCGTCCCCGTAGTGGGGTCCGCGGGCCCCGGCCGGGGCGACGAGGGGAGGGAAGGTTTCCCAGGTCCTCCCGTCGTCCCGCGAACGCGCCGGCACGGCGGGGATGAGATTCTGCCCGGCGTGGCCGATGCGTGTGCCGCGGGGTGGGCGCCCGTCCCAGCCGGCGACGAGGGCGACCAAGGCACCGTCACCGGCCAGCCCGGCGGCGAGGTTCATCCGGTTTGTACCCGGAGTATGGGGCACCGGCACGCCGCGTTTGGTCCAGTTGCGGCCGCCGTCGCTGCTCACCCAGCATTCGGCCGCGCCTTCCCAGAGACCATGGCAGGGCTCCGGCCAGACGATGGCGGCGAGGGATCCATCGGGCAGGAGCGTGAGATTCGGCCACCCGCAGGCGTGGTCGATGGCGATGATGCGTTCGAGGAGGCGCGGGGCGAGGGCAGGGGACATGGCTTGGGAAATGGGAGCGCGGACGGCCCGCCCGCAATCATTTTTCCTGCCGATCCAAATCACGAAAACGCGGAAGAACGGAAACGCGGACCTATCGGATTATTTCCTGGGTAGCGCCCGGCCTCCGGACGGGCGTACTGGGCAAGCATCCTTTTTGCCATGACTCATAAACCAAGATACTCGGCTCATCTTCAACCGCGCTTCTGCATTCCTCAAAACCAACCTTGCCTGCCAAATTGATGTTCGTTGCATTGGATCCCGCTGGCGTCAGAGCCAGCTCAGGAGTTCCTGCACGCGATCAGATAAAAATATGCCCATGATTGTATCCAGGTGCGTACTTTATCTTCTCCTATTCCCAGCCATCGCGGTTGCGGGATCATCGGCGATGTTTTCCGAGGTTCGGGTAATTGTCACCCCGGCGACCTTTGGTGATGACGAGTCTTTGGCGTCGCGGCCGATTAATGTTACGTTTGAGGTCAAGAACCGCACAGATGGAGTTATCAGGCTGCCGACGAGGTGTTATGGGCCGTCTTTGCTTTCAACTCCGGAGATACCCATGCAGTTGAAGATCGACTGGAGATTGCCAACAACATCACGTGGAGAATTCGTAAGATTGCCGGAGGCAGATATTGGGATTGTGGAGCTCCTGCCAAACGAAGTTACGACCTTGATTGTAAAGATTCCATACCCTCGTGCGATGTTAGGGAAGCCCTTGAGGGTAGTTTTTGAAATTTCGGAGGAGTTCGGGTCTTTGGGGGTTCAGATAGGGCAGTGGGTCGGGCGCGTGGAGCAGTTTGATTTTAGCCACGATACCGATTTCACGTGCAAGAAGTTAGAGTCCCCGGCCCAGCAGACACCATGACACGCACCGCTCTCGCTCTCATCCTCCTGGCTATGATGGCTCCCGCCGTGAACGCCCAGACCCCGGCTGACTTGCCCCCTCCGGCGCGGATCATTGACCTCTACGACGGCGCGGCGCCGGGTTCCGCGGAATGGAACTGGGAGGAGTACACCTATGTGACCCATTTCGGGAACACGGTGACCCGCAACGTGGTGAAACCCACGCTGCAGTATTATCCGGCCAATCCGTCCGCGCCCGCGGACGTCGCCGTCATCGTGGCGCCGGGCGGCGGGTTCACCGATTTGATGATCAAGTATGAAGGCGTGCGGACCGCCCTCGCGCTCAACGCCCTGGGCGTCGACGCCTACATCCTCAAATACCGCCTCATCCATACCGATCCGTCGGCGCCGCTGCCGCGGCCGGGAACGGAAATCACTCCGCCACCGCGCAAGCGGGACGAAACCGGCCGGATCATCTGGGGACCGCAGACCGGCCAGAATATCCTCGAACTCACCCATCAGGATGCCCGGCGAGCCATGGCCTGGCTGCGTAACGATGCCGCCGGTCTGGTGGGTCGGCGCCCCCAGCGCATCGGCATCATCGGCTTCTCCGCTGGCGCCTTCGTCTCCCTCGCCCTGGCCCTCGACGAGCCGGCCGGCCGGCCGGACTTCGCCGGGGTGGTCTATGGCCCGGACAATCAAGGCCGATCCGTGCCCGATGATGCGCCGCCCCTGTTCATCGCGGTCGCCGCGGATGACGCCTGGTCGGCGCCCAATTCGCTCCGGCTCTACCAGGCGTGGCGGGACGCCAAGCGCCCGGCCGAGTTGCATGTCTTCCAGACTGGCGGCCATGGATTTCTCAATTTCGGCGGCGGGGCGGACTTGTTCATGGATCGCTTCGCCGACTGGATGCGCGCGAATGGCTGGATCAAGCCGGTCATCACCGGAACGGGTCAGCTCTATAGGTAAGGCAGGTCGGACCCGCCCTGCCGGTGCCATGCGTTCGCAACGTAGCGCGGATCTTCAGTCCGCGTGAACCACGCCACGCCGGCGGCATTGTTCTCCAAAGCCAGTGCTGGCTGAAGCCAGCACTACGATTTGTGCGCGGCACTCCGCGGCATTGTCTATCGGGAGAGCCTTGCCGCGCTTCGTGGTGGAGCGTGGGAAAATGCCGTCTCGTCGACCTTGTCGCGGTCGTTCCAATCGCTGAATTAGCCTGTGCTTCACTTCAGGTCGGATGACCTGATCTGGAATTCGAAATTTGGTTTTTCCACCAGTACGATAATCTTCGGCTTGGGCGAACCTGCCGGCAGGACCTCCAATGCGACTTTGGCGCCGAGTTTCCGATTGATGAAGATCTTGCCCAGTTCGCTGCTGGATTTGAGCGACGCGAGGTAGGACTGCACCGGGCGGCCGTCGATTCGGTCGATCTGCGTGAAAGGAGTCAGCCCTTGTTTCGCTGCCTCCGAGCCTGGTTTGACGCCGGTGATGTAAATCGTGGAGACGTTTCCCGTCAGACCGTCCTGCCAGATCTGCAGGCTGATGCCGAAGGACAGCTTGGGCGGCTCGCCGAGCACTTCCATGGGTTCGAGCTTAACGATGGCTTCAGCCGGCTTCGCCGCGGGCGGCACGGGCTTCGTCTCGGGCGGGTCCGCCGGCTTGGCGGTGACCGGCGCTTGGCCTTGCAGGGGTAGACTGGCCAGCACCAGCAAGGAAATGGTCGGAATAAGACGTATCGTCATTGGGGTGGGTGACCGGTGGGAAGTGAATCGTCTCGAAAGCCATTACGCAATCCGACTTCATGAGCATGCCATGAACCTCCCGCCGCCACCACCCGGCTACGAAGTCCGCCTGCCGCGGTTTGCCGAGGAGGAGCGGTTGTGCGGGATCGGCCTGGATGCGTTTGGCCGGGAGGCGCGGCTGGCGGTTGAGGCGGCGGCGGCGTGGACGGCGATGCGGGCGGAGGCGGAGCGGGCCGGGATGAAGCTGCTCCTGCTGTCGGGGTTTCGCAGCATCGAACGGCAGGCGGAGATTGTGCGGAAGAAACTCACCGCCGGACAGGCGCTCGCGGACATCCTGCGCGTGAACGCGTACCCGGGGTTCAGCGAGCATCACACCGGCCGGGCGGTCGATGTCGGAGCGGCCGACTGCGCGCCTCTCACCGAGGCCTTCGAGACCACCCGCGAATTCGCCTGGCTGCGCCAGCACGCCGCGCGGTTCGGCTTCACGCTCTCATATCCACGCGACAATCCCTGCGGCATCGCCTACGAACCGTGGCACTGGTGCCATTCACGCGGTCGCAGTGCGGTTGATTTTGACCATCGCTGAACCGGAACGATTCAATCGGTGAGTTGGCCGGGAGCTTGCTCCCGCTCTAAAAGCGCCAGCAAGCTGGCGGCCCACCGGAAGCACTTTTCGGTTTCGCAACCCTCGCGGCAGTCCTGCGTCGACTGACTCATTCCGGCTGATGCAGGGGAAGGTGGCCTGCGTCCGGGCTCGCCCTTAAATGTGACCGGGCGTATTGGTCGCCGGTACAGTTATGGATATTCCAGCGCGCTCCGCAGCCGCAGCGGGTCAAGGCCGGTCAGCCACGCACCTTCATCTTCGAAGAGCGTCACCGACTGACGACGCAGGCATCCGTGAAGTGATCAAGGCTGCATTTGCCGGCAAGCCGGGCCTTGAGGTCGCGGACCTGGCCGCGAGCCTGACAAAGGATCCCACGGCGGCTCCACTGGTCTCACTGGTTGCCCTGGCGGATGACCGGGTGGTCGGTCAGGTGCTGTTCACGCGGGTGCGGATCGAAGGTCACGGCGCGGACGTGGCGGCGTCGATACTGGCTCCGCTCTCCGTGCACCCGGACTTCCAGGGCCGCGGCATCGGCGGCCGGTTGATCGAGCGTGGCCTGAAGGAACTGAAGGAGGCTGGGCAGGAACTAGTATTTGTCCTCGGACATCCAGGCTATTACCCGCGATATGGATTTGTTCCCGCCGGCGCGCGCGGTTTCAGCGCCCCCTATCCCATACCGGATCGAAATGCCGACGCCTGGATGGTGCAGGCGCTGCAACCTGGCATCATGCCCCGGGTCCAGGGACGGGTCAGTTGCGCCGACAGCCTGAATGATCCGCGCCACTGGCGGGAGTGAGGGTAGGGCCAACTCCCGGTCGAGGGACCGCGTTTGCTACACGTAGACCGCCAAGTGCCTTGAACGGCGTGGGCTGATGTGCGAGACAAGTCGGCCATGAGCATCCCGCCCCTGCGCATTGGCTTGTTCGGCATCGGTCTTGACGCGTACTGGCCGCAGTTCGCCGGCCTCAAGGAACGGCTCGAGGGCTACGTCGGGCGCGTCGCCGGCAAGCTCGCGCGACCGGGGGTGGAGATCGTGAACCTCGGCCTCGTGGACAATCCCGAGCGTGCCTACGCGGCCGGCCACGAATTCCGCCGCGCCGACGTGGACCTGATCTTCCTCCACGTCACGACCTACGCCCTGTCCTCCACCGTGCTCCCCGTCGTGCTGCGCGCCAAGGTGCCGGTGGTTATTCTCAACCTGCAGCCGGCGCCGGCGATTGATTATCCGAACTTCAACCGCATGGACGACCGGACCAAGATGACCGGCGAGTGGCTGGCCCATTGCGCGGCGTGTCCCGTGCCCGAGATCGCGAATGTCTTCAAGCGGGCCGGCGTCCGCTTCCATCAGGTGACGGGCATGCTCGACGATGATCCGGTGTGCTGGAAGGAAGTGGATGCGTGGGTCGAGGCGGCGCGGGTCGTGGCCGGCATGTATGGCAACCGGCTCGGCCTGATGGGGCACTATTACAGCGGCATGCTCGACATCTACTCGGACACCACGCTGCAGTGCGCGACCTTCGGCACGCACATCGAGATCCTGGAAGTGGATGCGCTCTCGGCGTTGCGCCGCGAGGTGACCGAGGCGCAGGTGCAGGCGCGGGTGGCGGAGTTTCGCGACGTGTTTGACGTGCAGGCGGACTGCGCCGCGGCCGACCTCGCCGAGGCGGCGCGCACCTCGGTCGCGCTCGACCAGCTGGTGGCCAAACACCGGCTCGGTTCGATGGCCTATTTCTACAGCGGCACGGGCGTGGCCGAAAACGAGGCCACCATGGCTTCGATCATCCTCGGCACCTCGCTGCTCACGGGCCGCGGCGTGCCGGTGGCCGGCGAGTACGAGGTGAAGAACGCGCAGGCGATGAAGATCATGGACCTGCTCGGGGTGGGCGGATCGTTCACCGAATACTATGCGATGGATTATGCCGATGACGTGGTCTTGATGGGTCACGACGGTCCCGGCCACATCCGCGTCGCCGAGGGCAAGACCAAGGTTCGGCCGCTGAAGGTTTACCACGGCAAGGTCGGCAAGGGCGTGTCGGTCGAGATGTCAGTGAAGCACGGCCCGGTCACGTTGCTGTCGGTCATCGAGCGCGGCGACGGCAAGCTCGGCCTGCTCTGTGCCGAGGCGGAGTCGGTCCCCGGTCCGATCATGGAGATCGGCAACACCAACAGCCGCTACCGTTTTGCCTGCGGCGCCCGGGAGTTTGTCACGCGGTGGAACGCCCAGGGCCCGGCGCACCATTGCGCGGTCGGCGTGGGGCACGTGGCGCACAAGCTGGAGAAGGTCGGCGCGCTGCTCGGACTTGAGGTGGTGCGGGTGGTATGAAAATCAGTTTGATGGCCTGGGGTAGGAGCCTGCTTGCAGGCGATGGATTGGATCGCACGCGTTCACCTTTACGCTCGTGGAGCATTGCGACCGAGGGCGGTCGCGCCCCCAAATCGCCTGCAAGCAGGCTCCTGCCTTTTCTTTCGGCTCTCCTCCTCTCCGTGACCGCCTGCTCCAATCCCAACCTCATGACCACAAACCCAACCAACCAACCCGGCGAAACCCGCGCCGTCGTCATCAGCGGACAGCCGGCGCAGGAAATCACCGTGGATGGCTGCCGCGCCTTTGTGATTTTACCGCCGCAAGCGGTGTCCGGCGGCAGGCAGCCGTGGGTCTGGTACGCGCCGACGCTCCCGGGATTGCCGGCGCCGGAGGAGACTTGGATGTTCGAACGGTTTCTCGCGGCGGGAATCGCGGTCGCGGGCATTGATGTCGGAGAATCCTACGGCAGTCCGGCGGGCCGGGCGCATTTCACCGCCCTGTATATTGAACTCGTGCAGCGCCGCGGCTTTTCGTCCAAGCCCGTCCTGCTCGCACGCAGCCGCGGCGGCCTGATGTTGTACAACTGGGCGGTGGAGCACCCGGAGTCGGTGGCCGGCGTCGCCGGCATTTATCCGGTGTGCAACCTGTCGAGTTATCCCACCTTGGCCAAGGCCTGTGGCGCCTATGGCATGACCGAGGCGGAACTCGCGGCCAACCTGGCGGCGCACAATCCGGTCGATCGCATTACCCCGCTCGCGCGGGCCGGCGTGCCGATCCTGCATCTGCATGGCGATCAGGACGCGATCGTTCCGCTGGAGCAGAACTCCGCCGCGCTGGCCGCACGCTACCGTGAAGCCGGCGGCGACATGCGGGTGATCGTTTTCCCGGGACAGGGACACAACTACTGGCCGGGCTGGTTCCAGTCGCAGGAACTGCTGGATTTCGTGATCGCGCAGGCGCGGAGGTGAGGCGTCGATGGCTTGGCCTGGGAGCGCGACCGCCCTCGGTCGCAATGCAAACGAAGCGTGGCGAATCTTCAAACATCCTGCTGAGTTTCATCCGCGGGGAGTTTTGGGTGTCTTGCAACTTGCGTTAAATTGCGACCGAGGGCGGTCGCGCTCCCAAGACGGGGTTCGGACCTGTCCTCCGTAGGCCCGGCGAAGGAGGAGATCCCACCCTGCATCCTTCCTACGGGTAGTAACGGCGATAGTTTGACGCGACGGCCGGCCGCACCCGTCATCTTCCCACCCGTTTCCCTTTCCTTCCGCTTTCACCCATTGGAATCCCCGACTGCAGCGACTCCCGCGCCCAAAACCTACCGCGTCGGCACCTTGGTCTACACCCGCGCAGCCCTGGTGCAGGTGATGTTCTGGATGCTGCTGGGCGTGGTCTTCTTCCAATTGCTGCAAATGCTGCCCTCGACCGCGCTGCCGCTGCAATTGCGGTGGGCGGGGGCCAGCGACACCCTGATCGGCTTCAAGAGCAGTCTCTCCTCCCTGGTGGCCTTTTTCTGGTATCCGATGGTGGGGGCCCGGAGCGACCGCCACCGCGGTCCGTTGGGCCGGCGGCGGCCGTTCATGCTGTGGAGCATCCCGCCGCTGGTGCTCTGCATCCTGCTCCTCGGGGCATCCGCCCCGGCGGGGGTCCTCGTCCATCAGGCCCTCTCCTGGCTCGGCCTGGGTGACCAGGTCACCAGCGCGGGATGCACGGTCGTGTGGATCCTGTGCGGCATGGTGGCGTTCATGCTCTGCAACGCGTTTCTCGTGCAGGCCTACGGTTGCCTGGTGGCCGATGTGATCCCGCCCGACGTCATCGGCAAATTCACGGGGTTTTACCGGGCACTGGGCGCCCTGGGCAGCCTGGCCTTCACCCGGTGGGCGCTCCCCTGGATCGAGGATTACACCTTCCTGGTCTATGCCCTGATCGGGGGACTCTACGCGGTGGTTTTCTCCCTGATTGTCTGGCGCGTGAAGGAAGGGGATTATCCCCCGCCTCCGCCCAAGGCGCCGGGCGGCCGCCTCGGGGCGATCAAGAGCTATCTGCGGGAGTGCTTCACGCACCCCTTCTACCTCAATTTCTACGTGGCGACCTTTTTCAACTGGGCGTCGCTCGCCCCGATGGCGTTCCTCATCTTTTTCGCCACCACGGCGGGGCAGCCCGGCTATGCCCCGACCCTGGGGCTGTCGCTCGATGAATTCGGCAAGGTGAAGGGCTGGACCTTTCTGGTCCAGATTCCGGTTTTCCTGGTGGTCGGCTCATTTGTGGACCGTTTTCATCCCATGCGGGTTGCGGTCGTGGGGATGTTCCTGGAAAGCGTGAGCTTCCTTTGCTGCTACTGGTTGATTGATGATGCCAACAGCCTGCTGCTCTGGCTTTGCATCAACCAGGCCGCCATTGCGGTGTATCTCGGGGCCTACATGGCGCTGGCGCCCCGCATGCTGCCCCGGAGCCGTTACGGGCAGTTTATCGCCGCCAACACGGTCTTTGGCATCACGAGCCTGATCATTGCCCCGCTCGTCGTGGGCGAACTGCTGACCGCGATCCGCGATTACCGCTTCATCTACCTTTTTTGCGCCTTCCTCACGGCCATGGCGCTGCTGGCGAACTGGACGCTGTTCCTGCAGTGGAGGAAACTCGGCGGCGATGATGGCTTTACTCCGCCAGAACCCGCTGGAACCCCGGTCGAGCCCGTTGCCCAAGCCACGGTCTAGCCGGCCAATCCGTACCAGCATCAATTTTTAGCCCATGAAAAACCCGCCCACCGCTCCCAACATCAGCACCGCATTTGCGAATTGCACCGGCAACGCGACCGAGGAAACCGTCCTCCACACCTGGGACACCCGCGTCGCGAACACTTTTACCGCCGACCTCGCCGCACCGGCGCCCAGCCGCAAGGTCTGGGCCATCGGCCTGCCGGTGAAGTCCAACCGGATGACGATGCAGTTCGTGGACGTGTACTTCGACTGCGGGGACCCTGCGGCCGCCGTGACGGTCGGCTACAAGACCAGCTTCGTGGTCGAGTGGTCGGGCTGGAACACGATGTATTTCACGGTCTCGTCGCTCACCAGGATCGGCGCGCCCGCCGGACTGCATGCGGTCAAACGCCTGCGGCTGACGGCCGGCAGCGCGACCTTTGCCGGGACGGTGCTGGAACTGGGGCTTGTGACCTGGCCGGACGACTCGCCCCTCATCAAGGTCACGCCCTACGAGGACATGGTGGTCAACTTCCTGGCCCCGCGGATGTGGGACCGGAGTGATTGGTCCTACACGGGGCACGTTGCCCTGCCCGAGGGCGAACAGTCCCTCGACGTGGGCTGGATGTATTCGAACCTGCGCTATCTCCAGAAGCGCGGACGCAAACACCAGACCGCCTACACGCGGCGCATGGATGTCGACCTCGGGGCCTACCAGGCGGTGGCGCTGTTCACCGCGACCGATATCCGGGCCAATTTCAGCCTCGTGCTGGAGATTGACGGCCAGACCGTGCGGGTGATTGACCGCCGGCGCGGACTGGGCGGCGGGGATGAGATGCGCGCGCCCATCTCGGGCCGGCGCCTCACCGCGCTGACCATCGAACTGGAGCAGGCCGAGACCGAGATCACGGAAACCCTCGACGTGCAGGTCGCCACCTCGATCCGCTGGATTCTGCTGGAGCGCACGGGCACGGATCCGGCACTGGTCGGCGAGGCGTGGGGCATCCCGGCTGTTCAGCCGCCGGCCCAGGTGGAAAAACTGGAGGACAACATCCTGCCGGTCGGCCTCATGATCGGCCGCGCGGAGTTCCTGCAGCTGCGCGAGTCCGCGAAAAAGCCCGGGACGCTGAAAAAGATTGCCGACGAGATTGTCGCCGAGGCGGTGGCTCATCTCGATTACCGGCCCGAACAGTACGCCGGGCGCTACCTGCCGGTGGATCTCGGCAACCAGGGTTGCGAGCGCCGGGCTTCGCCGGCGAACCAGATGTACGATGTGAACAGCTGCATGGTCTACGGCGGCGTGGCCTATGCGCTGACCGGGGACGTGCGTCACGGGCAAACCGCGCGGCGGGCGCTTTTCGCCACGCTGCGGTGCACCACGTGGCAGTGCGGTTTTGCCAGCCGGATTCCCAGCGGCCAACCCGGTTACCGGGCACCGTTCATCGAGGGCTCCACCGCCGAATGCGTGGCGACGTGCTATGACTTCATCTATCCGCTCCTGTCCGCGGCCGAGCGGCGCGAGGTCGAGGACGCGCTCTACGAGAAGGCGCTGCCCTGGCTCGACATGTACCTGCGGCTGAACGGCGAGGGCTATCTCCTCAGCAGCAACCAGGGCGCGGTCTACACGGCGGGACTCATGTGCGCGTGCCTCGTGGCGCGGCGCAGCCATCCGGACGTGGATGAAATCATGGAGCGGGGGATCAAGTGGTTCCCGCGCATGATGAACAACTATTACAAGGTGAACGGCGCCTCGAACGAGGGCCCGGGCTACTGGGAGTACACCACCCAGCACGCCGTCTCCGCCCTCCTCACCATCTCCCGCCACAAGGGCTGGAAGGTGCAGGACTACGCGCCGGCGCATTTCGGCCGGACGATTGATTACCTGATGCATCTCCGCTCGCTGGCGCGGGACCGGCTTTCGTTCCTGCCGCTGAGCGACAACATCGAGGGCGTGGGTTACAACTTCATGAACAGCTCGTTCATGTTCTTCGCCAAATACTACAAGGACCCGAACGCCTTCTGGCTCTGGCACGAATACTTTGGCCGCCGGCCCAATCCCCCTGGGAGCACGTTCTTTGGCAAGCGCATGGCGGGCGCCTGCTCGCTGTCGGGGCTCATGGAGTTTCTCATGTGCGTTGAGGAGGCGCCGCAGCAGCCGCAGTTGCCGCCGGCGAAGACCTTCGAGGTGTGCGACCGCATTTTCCTGCGCACCGGCTGCCGGCACGGCGACATCCTGTTCATGTTCGAGGGCGGTCCGCAGACCTTTGAGCACACGCACAGCGACAAGGGCGAGTTCATCCTGGAGGCCTACGGCGAGCGCTTCGCCGCCGATCCCGGGACCATCAAGTACCAGGACCCGGCGCATCTCTTCTACAAGGCCACGCCCTATCACAACCTCGTCTCGCTCCGCGGCGCGGACCAGGACTACAAGGACCCGGAGCACTCCGTGGTGCTGGAGCAGGTGAAATTCGGGGAGCAGTGCGACTACATCGCGGCCGACCTCGGCAACTCCTACAAGGCCTTCAGCAAGTACAAACGGCGGATGCTTTTTGTCCGTCCGCACTACTTCCTCATCCTGGACGACGTGCAGGCGAACGACACGGGACTGGAGTGGAATTATCATTCCTGCGCCCCCATCAAGGACATCAATTTGAAGTCGGGCTTGGTCCGCCTGCAGGGTGAGAAAGCCGGCATGCTGCTGGCCGTCGGCAGCGGGCGCGCCTTGAAGGCCGTCACCGGCCAATATGGCGCGGAAGGTGTGGTCCTGTCGCACAACCTCGTGCTCACGCAGGTCGAGCCGGCGAAGACGATGACGATCGCGGCGATTCTGCTGCCGTTTCCGCTGGGCAAAAACGCCTGGGCGGCCGAACCGCAGGTACGGGTGGAGCAGGGCAGGGATTCGGCGGTCTTCACCGTCACCGGTTCCTGGGGGACCGATCGCGTGCAGTGTGACCTCAGCGAGGGTGGGACGGCGCGCAGCGGCGGACCGGTCATACAGGTCACGCGCAATCGGGGTCAGGGTGAGGAAACGGTTTTTGTGTCAGGCGAATGACGGCACCCGGGACCAAAGGTCCGCTGCAATAACAGCCTGGGGCAACGCCCCAGGAATGGACTGACCTCGTAGCGCGGTGCTTCAGCCCGCGCTTGGACCGCAATGCCGGAATTTTGACGTTGCCGAACCAGTACCGGCTGAAGCGCGGCACTACGTTTTGCCCGGGGCGCCGTTGGCGCTGGTCTCCGGGCGGTCCGTTTTTTTCAGATCCGCGGCAACTTCCGGTTGCGCTGGGTGCCGGCGCGGCGTTGAGTCGGCCGCATAAACTTCGCCTGAACGCGAAAGCCATGCACAATCCGAACGCGGCCAACCGATACATCCGCTGGAGAAGGGAAGCAGGCCGTGCACTGGATTGACTGGTGCATCACGATTATCCCCGTGCTGGGGGTGCTCGGTCTCGCCGTTTATTCGCGCCGGTTTGTCCGCGGGGTGGCCGATTATCTCGCGGCCGGCCGCCTGGCGGGGCGGTATGTGATCTCGGTCGGCGATCTCGAGTCGGCGCTCGGGCTCTACGCGCTGGTCATGCTGGTTGAGGTCAAATACCAGACGGGTTACGCGCTGGCTTTTTGGGAGTATCTGGTCGCGCCGATCTCGATCGTCATCTCCCTGACCGGCTACTGCGTCTACCGGTATCGGGAGACCAAGGCGCTTTCCATCGGGCAGTTCCTGGAACTCCGCTACAACCGGTCGTTCCGCATCTTCGCCTCCTGCTTCCGCGCCAGCGGCGATACGCTGACCAATGCCATCGGTCCGGCGGTGGCGGCGAATTTCTTCATCTACTTCCTCGGCCTGCCCCATGGCGTGACGATCGCGGGCTATTCGCTCCCGCTGTTCGGCATCGTCATGGCGCTGGGCCTGCTCATGGCCATCCTCGTCATGTGGACCGGCGGACGGGTCTCGCTGCTCATCACCGACTGCATCCAGGGCCTGATGAGCTACCCGATTTTCGTGATCATCACGGTCTGGGTCCTGACCACGTTTTCCTGGAGCGGGGAAATGGCCCCGGTGCTGATGGACCGGGCCGCGGGCGAAAGTTTCCTCGATCCCTTCGACATCGAGCACCTGCGCGATTTCAACCTGTTCGCCCTGGCGGTGACCGTGCTGAACCGGATCCTCAACCGGGCGAGCTGGTTCGGCAACGACAACTCGGGCGCGGGGCGCACGCCCCACGAGCAGAAGATGGCCGGCATCCTCGGCTCGTGGCGGAGCGGTTTCTCCGTGCTGATGTGCACGATGGTCGCGATCGCCGTCATCACGGTCCTTACTCATCGGAACTTCGCCCCGGAGGCGCGCGTGATCCGCCAGGAACTGTCCGGCCGCGTGCTCGACCGGGTGGTGCCGGATGCCGACCTGCGCGGGCGGATCAAGGCGCAGATCGCGGCCCTGCCCGCGCACGACCACCGGATTGGCACCGACTTGCCGCTCTCGCAGCAGCGCAACCTCGACCACCGGTACCTCGACACGGTCCGGGCCCATCTCGACCATGACGGCGAGGGCAATTTCACGTTCCAGCAGTTCCGCGTGCTCTATCACCAGATGATGCTCGCGGTCAGCTTCCGCGAGATGCTGCCCGTCGGACTGACCGGGTGCTTCTGTCTCCTGATGGTCATGCTGATGCTTTCGACCGACGCCTCGCGCATCTTCAACTGCTCGTCGACGATCCTGCAGGACATCGTCATGCCGCTGCGCCGGACACCGCTGACGCCGGAGCAGCATGTACACTGGCTGCGGATGTCGTCGGCGCTGGTCGCGGCCTTCTTCTTCCTCTTCTCGATGTTCTTCGTGCAGCTCGATTACATCCTGATGTTCACGACGGTGATGGCCGGGGTGTGGATGGGCGGGGCGGGGCCGGTGATGGTGTTCGGCCTGTACAGCCGGTTCGGCAACACCGTGGGGGCCTTCGGGTCGGTGATCGTGGGGTCAGGGGTCACGATCGGCGGCATCGGGTTGCAGCGGACGTGGGCGCAGTACGTTTTTCCATTCATCGACCGCATGGGCTGGACCGGGGCCTGCGACCAGTTCCTGCGGGCGGTGTCGGCGCCGTTCGCGCCGTATGTGGTCTGGCAGATGGACGCGGTGAAATTTCCCATCAACTCGATGGAGCTCTTCGGCATCGCCATGGTGGGCGGCCTGGCGGCCTACATGGCTGGTTCGCTCCTCACCTACCGCAAGCCCTTCAACCTCGACCGGATGCTGCACCGCGGAAAGTACAGCATCGACGGGGTGAAGCGGATATCGTCGCCGTGGACCTGGCGGTCCTTCATGGGCAAGCTTATCGGCATCACGCCGGAATACACGCGGGGTGACCGCATCATTGCGTGGTCGGTCTTCGTTTACACCTTTGTCTATCAGATCGGGCTTTGCTTTGTCGGCGTGCTGGTCTGGAACCTGATCTCACCGTGGCCGGTGGAGTGGTGGAGCCACTATTTCTACATCAACAGCCTGCTGATCGCCGGCGGCATCGGCGCGGTCTCGACGGTCTGGTTCATGATCGGCGGGATCATCGACACGCGCCGCCTGTTCCGGGATTTGAGCCGGCGGGTGGACAACCCCCTGGACGACGGCCGGGTCGAAAACCATGTCTCCTTGATGGATCGCGCCCTGCTCGGGAAGGAAGCGGATGATCCGGAGGAGAAGGGAAAGGGGCCGGTTTGAAAACACGCCCGTGACCGGTGAAAACTGTGGACGGTTCGCCCTGCCCTCAAATCCCCGGAGATGTTTACTGACCGAATTTGTGTACGATGCCCGGTTCGCCCGGCAGGGTAGCTATCAATTCGGCTGATTCGACGGACAGATTTGGCGGGGTCCAGCCACCGGACGCATCGCCCCACAGCACCCACCAGCGCATGCCCGTGCCTCCGGCGAGGATCGAGTTGTGGCCCAGCGTCAGCGGTCCTCGCGAACCGGGATGGCGGACCAGCCGGGCCGGTTCAAAGTCGTCGCCAGGTGTTCCCAGCCAGAGTGCGTGCCCGCCGTCGCTCAGGCGCGCCCAACCGGCAACGAAGGCCCAGGCCAGATGCGCACCGCCCAGCCAGTGGTTTTGAATTTCCGTGTTGGGACCGAGACCCTTGAACCGGTCGCGCAACACAATGAGCGGCTGATCGGATTGCCCGATCCACAGGTCGCGCAGGACCTCTGCCTCCGGCGGCAGTCCGGCATAGCAGCGGGTCAGATTTAGACGGGTGTGCGGCCGGCCCTGCGGATCGGCGGCCACGGTGAGCACCCGGGTGGCCGATTCAGTCTGGGCCGTGCCATTGATGACCGGGGCATTGTGCGCGGCGGTGTCGAGCGTGTAGGTGCGTTCCTCGCCCGGCCGGTATTGCTGGTAGCCTGGATCGGTGATCCAGAAACGGGCCCGCCAACCCAGCATCAGGTGTCCGCCATCGTGATGGAGATGGTGCAGGGGCGCGCGCGGTGCGCTGAGAATCGCGGTGAAATCCCGGCGTGACCATCCGGTGCGGTAGGCCACGGCATTCGTCAGTTCACGGAGAGCCGTGGCGGGTGCGGTCGTGGACGGCGGCGTTTCCTGGCGCATCGCCAAAGCCTCGCACACGGTGGCGGCCGGCAGTCGTGCCAACGGGATCCGTGCGATCAGCCAGCGGGCGTCGGGTCGGTCATACCACTGGGCGAGTCGTTGCAGAGCCGTGATCCAGAAAGGCATTTCCGGCTCGGTGTCGCCAAGCGGGGCGTGCAGGTCCAGCCGGCCCGGCAGGGTCAGGCCGATCCATTGATCCGCCTGGCTGCGAAAGGCCGCGGCGCATTCGGCCAGAAGCTCTGACCGCTGTGGCAGTGCAGCCAGCCAGCCGGTCATGGAATCCATCAGGTAGCCGTCATATGACGTGCCTTCGGTGTGGTGTCCCGAGCCGGTCCGGTAACCGGCCCAGCAGCGGAGCACCGCGATGGCTTGTTGGTCCAGGGCTGCGGACAGCCGATGCCCCCGGCTCCGGGCCAGGTGCGCGGCGCAAACGAGGGCGATGACGGGTATGTTGTGCAGGCGCTGCGGAGTGAGGGGTTCGCCCACGGGCCATTTTTGCGCAAACCAAGGGGTGACATCGCGGTCGAGCAGGGCGTCGGCCGCGCGGCGGGCGGAGGCGAGGCAGGCTTGGTCCCAGCCGGATTCATCCGCCAGCGCCAGGGTCAGCACCGACGCAATATGCCCGGTCACGAGTCCCACTTCGTTGTGCATTTCGTGGAAGTGGTCCCAGCGTTCCAGCGCGGCCAGTTCCCGCTGCAGCAGCTGTCCGGCGGCGCGGTTGTCCTGCAGGCGCCAGGCGGCATGCAAAATCCGCCAGCGTTCCTCCAGGGCCCAGACCAGCCAGATCAGCCACGGATAGGTAAGGGTGGATATTCCCACCGGCATCTCGGAGATGGCCGGCCGATGGTCAACCGGCAGTGCAAACGCGAGCCGGTGTCCGATGCGGTAATAATTGATCAGCATTTCCCGGCGGGAAAGCTCGCCCACCGCGCGGTCGCGCAGGACCTGGGCGAGGTCGGCCGTGGTCCATGGCGCCGAATCGCACGGCATGGCAGGATCCAGTTCGTAGGCGGACGTTTCGTAGGCGAGCGGCGGCGGAGAGGGGAGGCGGGAGTCGGACATGGCGGTCACGTGGTATGACGTTTGAGCGTGAAGCTGGGGTGACCGGCGGAGATGGACGAGGTTGATTTGATGCTACGTGTATTGGTTGGGGGGAGGGGGTGCAAAATCCGTTGCTGGAATGGGGCTGTGAAAAGAAGGTCGGTTTACCAAAGACGCTTTTTGGCAAAAGCGTGCCCAGAGCCAGTTTTGAGATAGCTTTCAAATGCCAGGGCCTGCCTTTTCGTGGCAAAGGCCAGATACGTCCGCAGCCGCCAGGGTTTGTTAAGTGCGGTACTGCGATTTTGCCCCGCATTATGGTGAAACATACGTTGCCGAAGATTTTCGGTATAACCGGTGTACCTTTGGCCCGCCACAGTAGTGCTTTCGATCAGGTAAACGTAGTGCATGTCCCTGACTCCCGGTACGCGATCGAGTATGCAAGTATCAGGTGCGTCATGTTTAACGTCAGTGTGTGCGCGTAGCGGCAAGAAATAGTGGGAGCCTGAGCACAAGCACGTCGTAAAGCCCTCCTACGCCAAGGCTACTGAGGATATCCTTCGCCTCGAACGACTCATTTGGGGACGTAAATCTCACGTTGCCGTCAGATGGCCGTGCCATCCGACGTGTCCACCATAGCTCGGAGAGCGACGGAGGAAGCCCAACCGGGCGAAGGAAGAGCCCATAGTCTAATGAGGCATTAAGCCCTCCTACGCCAAGGCTACGGAGGGCATCCTTCGCTGCGGACGACTCCTTTGCCGATGTAGATCTTACGTTGCCGACAGATGGCCGTGCCATCCGAAGCCCAACCGGGCGAAGGCGAGAACCTAATGGCAGATGAGGCGTTATGGCCCTCCTACGCTAAAGCTACGGAGGGCATCCTTCGCCTCGATCAGCCCTGTTGAGGTCGTGAATCTCACGTTGCCGTCAGATGGCCGTGCCATCCG
>JADJZJ010000008.1 GCA_016715765.1 Opitutaceae bacterium | reverse complement strand
CGAAACACGCGTCAGTTGAATAGCTCCCGGGGAACGAGACCTCCCCACCAAGCGCACTTCACCCCACCCGCTCGTTCACCACCGGATTGGTGAGGGTGCCGATGGACTCGATCTCGACGCTGACGGTGTCGCCGGCCTTGAGGAAGACCGGGGGCTTGCGGGCGGCGCCGACGCCGTGCGGGGTGCCGGTCAGGATGACGGCGCCGGGGAGCAGGGTCTTGCTGCTGCTGAGGAATTCAATGAGCGCCGGGACATCGGCGATCATGTGGCTGGTGGAACTGTCCTGCCGTTCCTCCCCGTTGACCATGGTCCGGATCCGGAGCGCGTTCGGATTCGGGATCTCGTCCCGGGTGACCAGCACGGGGCCGAGCGGACAGAACGTGTCGAAGCCCTTGCCGGTGCACCATTGTCCCCCGCCGAGGCGCTTCTGCCAGTCGCGGGCGGTGACGTCGTTGGCGCAGGTGTAGCCGAAAACAAATTCGAGCGCGTTGGCCCGGGTGGCGTTCTTGCAGCGCTTGCCGATGACGACGGCGAGTTCGCCCTCGTAGTCCACTTCATCGCTCGCCAGCCGGACGGGCACCTCGATCGGGTCGCCGGGATTCTGCAACGCACTGGTCGGCTTGATGAACAGCAACGGCGATTGCGGCGCGGACGGACCGCTCTCCTCGATGTGCTTCCGGTAGTTGGCGCCGATGCAAAGGATGTCGGTCGGGACGAGGGGCGTGAGGAGCTTGCCGAGCGTCACCACCTGGCCGGTGACCTGATAACGGCCGAGGATGTCGCCGGTGACGGCGCGCGCGGAACCGTCAGGTTGCAGCGCGGCGTAGGCCGGGCCGGTGGGTGTGAGGTGGCGGACGAGTTTCATGCGGGTGGTGCAGAAAGCACACAACCCGCCCCGGCATCAAGTCTTCCATGCCCAGATGCTCTCGTCGTCCTGCACCGGCAGGGTCACGGGCTGGGCCAGCGCCGCCGACCGGTACATGGCCAGGACGATCTCCAAGGTGGGCCGCACCGAGGCCACGGGGATGACGACCTCGCGGTTCTCGTTGATGGCGTCCACCATGTCCTGGATGACCACCCTGTGATCCGCATGGCCCAGGTCGGCCGCGCCCCGGGCGCCGGTCGCCTGCGACGTGCTGCCATAACTGCGGATCTCGGCATCCTCCGGCCGCTCGTCGCGGAATTTCCAGGTCAGCATCTTCTCGCCGGCCATGATGGCGGTGCCGTTCTCGCCGTTGATCTCGATCCGCACATCGGTGCCCGGCCACAGCGCCGTCGAGGCCTGGACCACGCCCTGCGCGCCGCAACCGAAGTCCACAAACGCCATGAGCGTATCCTCGAGGGCGATCCCCGGGTGGGCCAGATTCGTCATGCGGGCCTGCACCTGGCGCGCCGGACCCACGAGATATTGCAGGAGATCAATGTAATGGAACGCCTGCTGCACGGTCACGCCGGCGCCCGACTTGCGCGACATCCGCCACGCATCGCTGTGATAATACTCGGTGGAGCGGTACCACTTCATGATGGCGTCGGCGTGCAGGAGCTTGCCGAAGCGGCCGCTGTCCACGGCCTTTTTCATCGCCTGGATGGACTTGCGCACGCGGCACTGGACCGTGCAGCCGAACTTCACGCCGGCGATCTTGCACGCGGCGATCATCTCGTCGGTTTCCTTCAGGCTCATCGCGGGCGGTTTCTCCGTGAGGACATGCTTGCCGGCCGCCGCGCACTTGAGCACGGCCGCATGATGCAAGTGGTTAGGCAGCGCGATGTTGACGACGTCGATCTCCGGGTCCTGCAGCATCTCGTCGAGGCTGTAGTAGACCTTGACCTTGAACTCCGCGGCCAGCTTGTCGGCGCGCTCGCGCGCCATGTCGCAGACGGCGATGAGCTTGCCGCCATTGGTGTCGCGCACGGCCTTCGCATGGAAGGGAGCGATGAGCCCGGCGCCGAGAATTCCGAATCCGATTGTTTTAGCCATGGGGATGAGGGTTTTGAAACCAGTAAGGGACGCTGAGTCGGAACTATGCAGTTAAACCACAGATGAACTCAGATAAACACAGATGGAAAAGGAGGCAGGAATCTGCATGGGCCGGCCAAGATTTTCACCAAGTAGCGGGTTGAGGATTTGCTGCCTGAGTCCCTTCTGATCTGTGTTCATCTGTGTCTATCTGTGGTTCTCCAAAGGTTCGGGTATGCAGTTAAACCACAGATGAACTCAGATAAACACAGATGGAAAAGGAGACAGGAATCTGCATGGGCTGGCCAAGAGTTTCACCCAGGAGTGGGTTGAGGATTTGCTGCCTGAATCCCTTCTGATCTGTGTTCATCTGTGTCGATCTGTGGTTCTCCGAAGGTTCGTGATCACGGGATCAGCAGCGCCTTCAGCCCGGAGAGATTCTCCACGGCGGCGAAGGCCTCCTCCCACTGCGCCAGCGGGAGCCGGTGCGTGATGATCTTCTCGGCCGGCACGAGGCCCTTGTGGATCAGGGCGATGGTGCGGTCCCAGGACGTGTAGCTGGTGGAGAGGTTGAAGATCACCTCCACCACCTTGAAGCTGAACTTGTCCCAGGGCACTTCGACCGGGCGGTTGCCGGTCAGGCCGATCACGCAGATTTTGCCGAGCTTGCGGACGAGATCGATCGTGCCGGGAATCGCCCGGGGCGATCCGCTGCACTCGATCACGATGTCGGCGCCGATGCCGCCGGTCAGGCCCATGACGACATCAACCGGATTCGCCTCGCCGAGGTTGACCGTGATGAAACCCAGTTCCTGGGCCTTCTTGAGCCGCAGGGCTGCGTCGGCGGGGGTGCCAATGACAACCACTTCCCTCGCCCCGGCGGCGCGTGCCACCATGGCGGCCAGCAGGCCGATCGGGCCGGGGCCGATCACCACGGCGAAATCGCCCGCGGTGATGCGCGCGCGTTCGATCACGTCCGTGACGGCGTTGGCCGTCGGCTCGACCAGTGCACCCTGGTCGAAGGTCATGCCCTCGGGCATGCGGTGGAGCAGCTTCTCCGGATAGCAGATGTACTTCGCCATGCCGCCATCCACGCCCCAGCCCGGCGAGCGTTTGGACGCGCAGATGTGCGTGTTGCCCGTGCGGCAGAGGTAGCAGACGCCGCAGGAAAGGTTGTGCGGCTCGGCGACGACGCGCTCGCCGACCTTGGCCGACCGACAGTTGGGTCCGACCTCGACCACCGTGCCGGCGAATTCATGGCCGAGCGTCACCGGCGGCCAGTAGGGAAACTCGTCGTGCTTCACGTGGATGTCCGTGCCGCAGATGCCGCACGCGGCGATCTCGAGCTTGACCTCGCCCGCCTTGACCTGGGGCTCGGGCACGTCGCGCAGTTCGAGAAATCCTTTTCCTTTTTGGGTTTTGACGAGGGCTTTCATGAGAGGGGGAATTCAGGCGGTTCAGGATGTAGGATGCAGGATGCAGGATGTAGGATGTAGCTACGAGCGTGAGCGAGTGGAGGTTTGGCGTAAGCAGCGTGATCCACTCGCTCACGCTCGTAGCTACAAATGCAGGCATAGCTTCAGCCTTTCGCGCCGCAGAAGTCCTGGATGAACGTGGCCAGGACACACCCGGCGTTGGCCAGATCCTTGAGGGCGAGTTGCTCTTCCTTCGAATGCGCGACCTTGAGCGTGCCCGCGCCGTAGACGACGGTCGGGATGCCCAGTTGGTTGTTGTAGAACCACGCGTCGCACGAGGCGGTCATGCCGCTGACGACGAGCGGCACGCCGGCCGACTTGGCACCGGCGAGGATGGCCTGCGGCAATGCGTGGTCGGGATCGACGACGCTGCTGTCGTGGCGGTACATGAAGCTGAGCTCGAAGTTGCGGGTGAACACCTCGTCGCCGCCGTGCGCCAGGGCTTCCTGCATCTCGGCGCAGACCTGCTCCTTGGTCCGGTTGGGCAGCAGGCCCAGCACGCCCTCGAGCACGGCCTTGCTCGGCGCCGCGGCGGGCCAGTTGCCGGCCTCGAGCTTGCCGAAGGTGATCGGCATCGGGTTCGGATAGGGATCGAAGAGCGGATAACCCCACGAGGCCGCGAGCAGCTCGGCGTGATAGGCCTCGAGGATCGCGATCGCATCGCGCGCCATCAGCAGCGCGCTGCGGGTCTGCCCGGCCTGGCCGCTGTGCCCGGCCTTGCCATGCAGCACGAGGCGGAACCACACGGCGCCGCGGATCGAGGTGAAGAGTTTGCCGTCGGACGCCTCGAGGACGATGCAGCCGTCGGCCTTTTCCCCGGTGCGGGCCATCGCCAGCGAACCGTTGCCGCCGTTTTCCTCCTCGACGACGAGGTGGCCGACGAGGTCGCCCGGCAGCTTCGCCCCAATGGCATCGAGCACCTTGAGCGTGAGATAGAACAACGCCACCTGCCCCTTGTCGTCGCAGGTGCCGCGACCGTACATGATCCCGTTCTCGACCCGCGGATTGTACGGATCAGCCATGCCTTCGGAGGGTGGCACGACGTCGGTGTGCGCGTTGATGATCAGCTTGCGTCCCCCACCCGTGCCGCGCCGCACGACGCGAAGATTGAACCGTCCGTCGTACTTGATCCCCGGGACCGGGGTCGAGTAGTCGGGATCCTTGATCAGGGCATCCGACAGCGGGACCCGCTCGACGACCACGCCCAGCTTGGCGAACTCGCGCTCGCAATAGAGCATCGCCTCATGCTCCTGACCGGGCAGGGAGGGAATGCGGATGAGGTCGGCAAGGAAGCGCTGCGCGTCGGGCAGCAGCTTCTCCACGGCTTGTTGGATTGAGTCTTTCATCGGGGGGATGGGTTGAAACGGGAGCCCCTGGGAGCGCGGGCCGCTGGCCCGCATCGGGAGTGAAGCGGGCGGGCCGCCCGCGCTCCCAGGCAGAGAGTTTACAATTTCAGCCGGGACAATGCACCGGCCATGATGCCCAGGCTTTCGTCGGCCTCGGCCGGGGTCATCACGAGGGGCGGCGCCACGCGGACCACGTTGCCATACACGCCGACCGAGCCGATGAGCAGGCCGTGGTTGGCGCAGTCGACGATGAGCGGCTTGATGAGTTCCGGGGCGGGTTCCTTGGTCTGCTTGTCCTTCACCAGCTCAAGGCCCATCACGAGGCCCTGGCCGCGGACGTCGCCGAGGTACGGACAGGTGGCGGCCATTTCCTGCAGCCGCGACTTCATGTAGGCGCCGAGCTTGGCGGAATTCTCGACGAGCGGTTCGCGCTCGTAGATGTCGAGCACCGCACAGACGGCGGCGCTGGAGACCGGGTTGCCCCCGAGCGTGCTCGAGAGCTCGCCCTTGCCGAGGCAGGAGAAGACATCGGACGTGGCGGCCACCGCCGACACGGGCACGCCGCAGCCGATGGCCTTGCCGATGGCGACGATGTCGGGCTTCACGCCCTCGTGCTCCATGGCCCACATCTTGCCGGTGCGGCCGTACGAGGATTGCACCTCGTCGAGCGCGAAAAGCAGGCCGCGCGCGCGGATCCACTCCTCCAGCTTCTTCAGCCAGCCGGTGGGCGGAAAGATGAAGCCGCCCGCGCCCTGGTACGGTTCGACCATCACGCCGGCGAGGCTGCCGGTCGAGTTGGCGAGGACGACGGAATCGAGGTGCGCGAAATACTTTTTGAATTCCGGCCCGTCGCTGCACCAGCCGTAGGGATCACGGTAGGGATTCGGGAAGGGTGCGCGGATGATGCCCGGCACCGTCGGTCCGTAGCCGCGCTTGGGTCCGGCCATGCCGCCCATGGACGCGGCGTGGAAGGTGCGCCCGTGGAAGCCGCCCTCGAACGAGAGGATCTCGAACTTGCCGGCCTTGCGCTTGAGCAGGCGGGCCGCCGCCTCGGTGGCATCGCTGCCGGTCGAGAGGAAGAAGCATTTGTCGAGGTGCGGGGGAAGCGCCTTCACGAGGCGTTCCGCGGCGGCGACGCGCTCGACGTTGGCGCACTCGTAGTTGTTCAAGAGCCGGGCGGTCGCCTTTTGCGCCGCGGCGACGAGGTGCGGGTGGCAGTGGCCGACGCTCGTGACGAGCACGCCGCAGGTCCAGTCGAGGTAGGCGTTGCCGTCCACATCGGTGACGACGCAGCCCCGGGCATGATCCCAGACCACCGGGGCCTGGTAGCCGGTGACGTCGGCTTCGTACTTGTGCCACTTTTCCAGCAGCGCCTGCCCCTTCGGACCGGGCAGCGGGCCTTTGACGTGGGTGATATTCATAAGGTGAAAGGTAGGAGCCTGCTTGCAGGCGATGGATTGGAGAAAACTTGCCGACCGACCTGCAGGTGAAGCATTGCGACCGAGGGCGGTCGCGCTCCCATATCGCCTGCAAGCAGGCTCCTACAAATTGGAGTCATGATCATTTGTTCACGATGCAGCGGGGCGGGCGGCCCGCCTGGTGGGCGAGGACGTCATTCATGATGCTCTCGCGGATCTCCCAGCCGGCCTCGGCGGAGGCCCAGCCGATGTGCGGGGTGAGGATCACGTTATCGAGGCCGAACAGCGGATGGTCCGTGGGCGGCGGCTCGACGTCGAACACGTCAATCGCGGCGCCGGCGATGCGCTTTTCGGCGCAGGCCTTGGCGAGCGCCACGGCGTCCACCATCGGTCCGCGCGAGGTGTTCACGAGGTAGGCCGTGGGCTTCATCCACGCGAGCGCCTCGGCGTTGACGAGGTGGCGGGTCTCGGGATTCAGCGGCGTGTGGATGGTGATGTAGTCGGACGTCTCGAACAGCGTCTTCTTGTCGACCCACTGCAGGTCCTTGAACTCGGCCTTCCGCTGGTCGCTGAGATAGGGGTCGGTGCCGATAATCTTCAGGCCGAAGTGCTGCAGCTTGCGGTAAACGCGGCTGCCGATGCGGCCGACGCCGACGATGCCGAGCGTCTTGCCGTGCATGCGGTGGATCGGGAAGAGGCCGCCGAAGTCCCACTGGCCGGCGGCGCTCGACTTGTCGAGGGTGCGGCGGCTGGCCACGACCTTGCGCGCGCAGGCGAAGATCAGGGCGATGGCGTGCTCGGCGACGTCCTCCTTGCAGTAGTCGGGCTGGTAGGCGAACACGATGCCGCGCTTGGTGCAGGCGTCCACGTCCACGTTGTCGTAGCCGATGCCGTGCCGGATCAGCACCTTGCACTTGGTCAGCTTCGAGACGAGCGAGGCGTCGAACTTGACCATGTTGACGACGATGACGTCGGCATCGGCCACCTTCGCGAGCACCTCGGCCTCGGGTTTGAATTTCAGCTGGTAGGCGGCGAATTCGATGCCGGCCTTGCGGCACTGCTCGGCTTCCCAGTCCAGGTTTTCCTCAATGTAATCGGTGACGACAAGTTTCATAAAAAGTCCGTTCGTTCAGGATTTGACCGCGACCCAGCGTTTCTCGGCGGCGGCCTGGTAGACCGCCTCGACCACGCGCAAGGCCGCCACGCCGTCCTCGCCGGAGATCGGGGGCTCGCCGCCGGTGCGCACGGCATCGGCAAACGCCCGGACATACTCCCGGCCCATGTAGCCGGAGTAGCCCTTCACGCCCTCGAGGTTGAACTCCATGCTCCGCACCGGCGAACCGCTCATGGCCGGATCATCGCTGCAGATGTGCAGCACATCCTTCTGGCCCTCGTAGGCCGGCGACCAGGAGAGGACTCCGCGCGTGCCGCGCAGTCCGATGTAGAGTTCGCGGCCGTAGGGATAGCTGTCGGGAACGGTGTAGCTGATATCGAGCGCCAGCATCGTGCCCCGCTTGAACCGCAGGTGCGCAAACGAGTTGTCCTCGATGTCGTAGCGCTGGTTGATCTTCACGTTCTGCCCCGACACCTCGGTGACCTCGTCCTGGAGGATCCAGCGGAAGAGATCGATCCAGTGGACCCCGAGATTGTAGATCGGGCCGCCGCCCGACTTCGCCTTTTCGAGCATCCACGGCGAATGGCCGTCCAGGTACCGCGTCAACCGGCCGGCCGCACACCGGCCCTCCGCGCCGATCACGTCGCCGATGATCCCGCTCGCCACCAGCCGCTTGATCTCCCGCGCCACCGGGTGCAGGCGCCAGCAGTAGCCCGTGGTCATCTTCACCTTGGCGGTGCGGGTGGCTGTCACGATGGACTGCGCGGCATCGGCGCTCACCGCCATCGGCTTCTCCACCATGACATGCACGCCCTGGCGCGCGCACTTGATCGCGGCGGCCGGACAGTCGATGTGGGGCAGGAAGATCGCGGCGATGCCGGGCTTTTCCTTTTTCAGCATCACGTCGAGGTCGGCGTAGCCGTTGATCGCAAATTCCTTCGCAAACGCCTCACGCAAAACAGGATCCTGTTCCACGACGGCCACCACCCGCAGGGCCGGAATCTGCGCAAACAGCGCCATGTAGGAGCGGGGATGCAGGTGACCGAGACCGACTATCGCTATGGTCAGGACCGGCGGAGATTGGAGCGTTTTCACGATCAGAATTGGTTGGCGAGCCTCAGTTTATCGCTCTTCGCAGCATGTAGGCGCAACAGCTATAAGAAACTAGCAGTCCCCTTATGCTTAAGAGATTGCACAACTAATAGGCAGGATGCGTCGGACATATTGAAAGAGGGCATCTGCCCGACCGCCTTTACGAGGATTCCCACGTTCACACAGGTCACCACGAAGCCTTCATAACCACCCAACCGATCCATAATTTAACCACATAGAACACAAAGGGCCGGCCGGTTGGCGGGAACCTCCCACGCGCCTACCGTGTCCGCCGTAGCCTTGGCGAAGGCGGATAGGCGCCTCGTGGGATTCATCCGCCAATGGATCTTTGTGTTCTTTGTGGTTAAATGGATTGGATATTGATCCTTCACACCCGCGGCACATCCACCTCGGCCCCGCGGTTTTCATCCGACAGATACGCCGCGTAAATCACCGCCGTGGTATCAGCCAAAATTTAGGAGCGGCTTTATGCCGCGATTGATCGAACAACCTCGCGGCCTAAAGCCGCTCCTACAGTCAGCCAAAGTAGGGCAGGTCTGTGACCTGCCTTCGTACGCTTCACCGCGAATGAAACACTAAAAGGGCGGGTCAAAGACGCCGCCCTACTCTCCCGATCCATTTTTAACCACAAAGAACACAAAGGGCCAAACGCGAGTAGGGCCTCCGAGGCGCCTATGGGCGCGCGGAAGTGCTTGGATACCGGACCATCCCCTTTGTGTTCTTTGTGGTTAAATGGATTGGATATCAGTCCATCACCACCGCCACCCACAGCTCACACCCGCGGCACATCCACCTCGGCCCCGCGGTTCTCATCGGACAGATACGCCGCGTAAATCACCGCCGTGGTATCGAGCGCCAGGTCCAGATCCGATTGCGGTTGCGCTCCCGTGGCCGCGCAGGTCACGAAATCCTCGATCTCGCCCTGGTAGCCCATGGTGAAGTTCTCGTCGCCGGCCGCCCGGGACCAACCCTCCTGCGTGCTCGCCTTCTCCACGAGGTAGATGTCCTTGAATTGCCCGCCGCGCGGATTGTAGGTGTCCACGACGCCCACCGGGCTGATATTGCACCGCGTGCGGTGGTTGTTGGCAAAGACCTCGATGTAGTCGTGGATGCCGCCGAGCGTGACCTCCCCGGTCATGACGTCGGCCACCGTGCCGTCCTCGAACACGACATGCATGAACCCGTAGTCCTCGATGTCGTGGTAATCCGTGCGAATGAACCCGGCGTCGCGGTAGGCGGGCAGCCGCGTGAGCTGATGCGTGCGGGCGCTGACGCTCGCCGGCCGGATCGGCCGGCCGTTGCGCGCGAGTCCCTCGATGCGTTTCAGATAAAGCATGCCGCCCAGCGGGTGGCAGCCCTTGCCGATCAGCGATCCGCCGCCGGCCAGCCGCCAGATTCCGTAGGTCGGCGACGCGGAACCGTTGTGCGATTCCTCACCGGCCATGCGGAGGATCTGCGCCCCGGTTTTCCCAATGATCTCGCGCTCCTTCTGCACACTCGGCGCATAGACGAAATTCTCCGCATAGCCGAAGAACGTTCCGGACTTGCGCACCGCCCCGGCGATGCGGCCGAGCCGGGCCATCGTTTCCTCCATCATCTTCCGTTTCGAATCGCGGTCGCCGCGGTAGTTCCCATCCGCGCCCGCCGGACCAAAGTATCCCGTCAACGGCTTCTCGCAGATGATTCCCTTCCCGGCCGCGGCCGCCGCCAGGATGGCCTCCTCATGCGCATAGGGTGGCGAGCAGATGTCGAGGACGTCCACCTGCCCGAGCATGGCCGCGGCGTGCTCGAAGACCGGCAGCTCATGCGCCCGGCCGAAGGCTTCGCGACTCTCCGCGCGGGCGGACGTCACGCCGACAATTTCAACCTGCGCGCCATAGACCCGGCGCAGGCAGGCGACATGGTAGCGGGCGGCAAACCCCGCGCCGACAATTCCAATGCGAACGGAATTCATGGGAAATCTTGGGAGGATTATTTAACCGCAAGGATCACAAGGACCGCAAAGCCAATCCGCGTGAGGATTAACCACAAAGAACACAAAGGGCAGTCCGGTTGGTGAAGTCTCCCGTGCGCCTATAGGCGCCTCTCGGGCCTCATCCGCATTTGGGTCTTTGTGTTCTTTGTGGTTAAATTAGGTTTGGCCGTTGTGGTTTATTGCGGAGGGCGAGCCACCGTATCGTTCACCACCTCATCCGGCAGCATCTCCCGCCGGATGGCGTCAAACCGCCGGCCAACGGTGCTGTCCCGCGAAATATCCCACAACGACGTGCGCAGTTCGCGCAGGGCCAAGACCGTGGGGATCCACGCCTGCGTCCAGCCGACCTCGATCGCCCAGGCGCCCCAGCCGGCGTCGCCGTTCGAGCCGAAATATTCCCACTGGTCGTAATCGAAGGCGCGGAACCACCCGCCATCAAGCAGCGGGTGCGCCTCGCTCCGGACCTGGATCCGCACGAGAAATTCGGCGAGCCGGCCGGCCATCCGGTCATACTGCGGATCGCCGGTGGCCGCAAACGCCTCCTGGAGTCCGAGGAAGGTGAAATTGACCGTGTAGAGCAGGTCCGCGACCGCGTCGCCATTCTGCTGGATCAACGACGCCTCCGTCGTGCCGTATTCCGCATTGGACCGCGAAGGATGGTAGTCGCCCATGGCCCAATCACCGAGTTCCTCCCGGATCGCACCGGAGGAATCCTGCGCCCGCTCCATGTCGGTGGCGATGCGCTTGAGCCACGCGCGGTGCTCCGGCCGGTCGTCCACGCGCACGAGCCAGGCCAGCGCGAGCAGCATGCGGCCCCGCTCCTGCTGGATGCCGTTGGTCCACCGCCAGCGGTCCGGGTAGGCCGCCATCATCATCTCGATTCCGGTGCGGGTCTTCTCCAGCAGCGGACGGTAATGCGTCTTGTCGTACAGCCAGAGATAGGTGGCCCAGATCCAGGCCTCATAGTGGGGCTGGAGCCGCACGGTGTCGGCCTGCCAGAATTTCCGCCAGCCCGCGGCCATCAGATCCGGATTCTCGAGCCGCCCGCCGCGGAAGCCGTATTTCCCCGTCGTCCGGAAATTGCCGAGGATGTTCTTCACGAGCGCCTCGTCCCAGCGGTCGCTGCCCAGCACGCCGGCCGTGCCCAGGCAGCCGAGAATGGCCTTCACGTCGTTGTCGTGGTAAAGCGCCTGCTCATTCTCGGGGGTCCAGAAAAGCAAACCGTAATTGGGCTGGGCCGGATCGTGCTGAAAAATGCCCGAGCGGAAGTAAACCCAGTCGAGCAGATTGCCCGCCACCTCGCGGCTACGGGTCTCGCCGTCCAGCTTCCACCGCAGGGCAAACGCCAGGGAGGTCTCGCCGTTTGAGTCGCTGCGGAGGCACCAGCGGATGGGCTGCGTGCCGTCGTAATCGATCCTGGAATTGACCCCCTCCAGCACGCCGAACCGGCCGTCGCCCGCCGGCCAGCTCTCGTCAAGGGCCGGACCGACCGGGTTGTCGGGATTGATCCTCTTTTTCCGCGAAGAGGCGCTTGTACTCCTGCGCACCCGCCTCGCTCAAAAGCATGCGTGCCTTGGTGTGCCAATCAATGCCCCGGATGAGGGCCTGCCTGGCCGCAGCGACCGGCAAGGCCTCATCGCGCCCGAAGGTGGGCCGCACGGTGGGAGTCCAGTCCAGCACCCGCGTCGCGCTGCCAGGTTGGAGCCAGCCGAGCACATAGGCCCAGACCGCCTGCATCGCATCCTTGGGAGCGTACCGCGCGGTGATGAACTGGCTCAGTTTCGTGGTTGAAACCAGGACGTCACGGGTAGGATGCGCGAAGAGGATCGGGTACGCCTTGGTGTCGGCCAATCCGTAGACCGCGCGGTCAAAGCCCGCCACCTTGGCCGCCACGAGGAGCGGCCGGTCCGACGTCAGCTCCACGAAATGGCAGTCATGCACCGCCAGGAGTTGCATTTCCTGCAGGTTCGGGCCGAACACGCCGGAGGTGGCCACCACATTCTCCAGGGAGGTGCGACGCGCCGTGCCGGCCACCAGGTCCGGGAGCGCGGCCGGATATTCGATGAAGAGCCGGAGCTGCTTCGCCGCCGCTTCGTCGAAGACCGCGGGTTCGACCGTCGTGGTGGTCGCGGGATAGCCGTCGGCCAGCACCAGCACCCCGGCGCCGGCCGGCGCGGCGTGCACCGCCTCGCGGGGCAGGTCGAAGCGCACACACTGGATTTCCTTCCGGGCGGAAATGACCCGGAAGAGGTCGTTGTCCGGCCGGCAGGAAAAAAACAAGGTGCCCGGCGACGTGGAGGCCAGGAGCGGCATCCCCAGCAGCAGGCTGGAGGCCAGCAATCCGGCGCGGACTTGGGAAGGGGCTTTTGGCTGATCGCGATTCATGGGGAGGTCTTTCCTGGCGCCGCGGCCGTAGCCGCCGGGGTCCACAACTTCTCGATCTCTTCCAGACTCTTGCCCTTGGTCTCGGGCACGAAGCGCCAGAAGAACCCGGTGGCGAGGAGGCAGATCGCGGCGGTGGTGAAAAAGAAGGCGCCCATGCCGAACTGCGCGGCATACCACGGGAAGACCAGCGCGCTGAAGGCATTCGTGCCCCAGTTCGCAAACGTGGCCAGCGACACGGCCCGGCCCCGCACCCGGTTGGGAAATATCTCCGGGGTGATCACCCAGATCACCGCGCAGATCGAAAGGGCGATGCACCCGGTGTAGACGCAGATCATCAGCCCGATCCAGAGGCCGATTGTCTTGGAAACCGCCGTGCCCGCATCCCCGGCCAGGAACAGCGCGCCGATGACGACCAGGCTGGCGGTGACCACGACCATGCCGCCGAGGAGGAGCGGCCGCCGGCCCCAGCGGTCAATCACCACCAGGGCCACGAGCGTGAAGACAAAATTGATCAGCCCGAATCCCACCTGACCCAGCAGCGCGGCGGCATCCTGGAATCCCGCCGCCATGAGGATCTTGGGGCCATAGTAGACCACGATATTGACCCCGGACAATTGGCCGAAGACCGCCAGCATCACTCCCACCAGCAGCGCCCGCCGCAGTCCCGGCCGGAAGAGCTCCGCGAGGGTGCCTTCCTCATGCGCCAGCGAATCCTGAATCTCCCTCAACTGGGCCTGGGCCGGCTCGCGACCGGCCACGCCGGCCAGAATCCGGAAGGCGGGTTCCGTGCGGCCCTCCTTGGCCAGCCACCGCGGACTCTCGGGTACGAAGCACAGCAGCACCAGGAACAGGCCCGCGGGCAAAATCTCCGCGCCGAACATGCCGCGCCAGATTTCCGTCACCATGACCCGGTGCAGCAGGCTCCCCACCCCGAACGCCTGGGGATGGGCCGCGGCATATTCCACCAGGCACCAGTTCGAGAAATACGCCGCCAGAATCCCGATCACGATGGACAGCTGGTACAAGCCCACCAGCCGGCCGCGCAGCCGGGGCGGCGCAAACTCACTGATGTACATCGGCGCCAGCACGGAGGCCATCCCCACCCCGAGCCCGCCGAGCCACCGGGCAAGGATCAGGATCGTGAACGTCGGCGGAATCGCGGAATAGACGGCGGAGACCAGAAAAAACACCGCGGCGACAACCAGGACGGGCTTGCGGCCGAACCGGTCGCCCAGCGTGCCGGCCCCGAGGGCGCCCAGCACGCAGCCCACGAGCGCGGAACTCGCGAGCCAGCCTTGCAGCAGCTCGGTGAGCGCGAAGTGCACCTTCACGCGTTCGATCGCGCCGGAGATCACCGCCGTGTCGAAGCCGAAGAGCAATCCGCCGATGGAGGCCACGAGGCAGATGCCCGCCAGATAGGTCGCGCTGCCGCGTTCCGGTGCCGCGGCCAGGGCGGCCGCCGACGGTCTCGTGAGTGGAGTGGACATATATTTAGGTTTTCCGCGCGCGTTTCGCCGGTCCGGACTCCGCCAGGAGCTCATCAACCAGTTGCCAGCAATACCGCTGCATGCGGGGCAGGTGGAAGCAGCCCTTCCAGTGATTGCCCTTCAGCTGCGTCGAGATGCGGCCGTCGCGGTGCGCGTAGCCGAACCATTCGCCATGCACGGGGTCCGGGAACACCCGGTGCGACCAATCGTGCACCAGGCGGTGCCACTGCGCATATTTCGCGTCGCGGGTCAGCTGCCACGCCAGCAGCGTCGCGATCTCCGCCTCGTTCTGGGGCCAGAAAAACTTCATCTCGGCATAATACTCCTGCAGCGGCAGCCCCTTCAGCTCCGTGAAGTAAAGCAGCCCGCCATACTCCCGGTCCCACCCGCGCTGCCACATGCAGTCGAGCATGCCGAGGCCCAGCCGCAGCAGGCGCGGATCGGAGCGGCGCAGCTTGGCCTCGTGCAGGATGAACCACGCACACTCGATCGCGTGACCCGGAAACAGGGTGCGGCCGTCGAAGTGGTCAATGATCGCACCGTCGGGGCTGACCACCTCCATCACGGCACCGAGTTCGGGTTTGTAGAAAAAGCGCTCCACCTCGCCGATGGAACGGTCGATCCATTCGGTGCAGGTGGCCCCCGCCACTTTGACGTCGCCGAGCGCGGCGCGCACCTCCTGGGCGGTGGCGATCGTGATGAACCGCGGCCCCAGGCCCAGCATCGGACGCGTGCCCGGCTCCGTCTTCGGCGGCATCACCCCCGGCGTGAAGCTGTGGCGCAGGTAGGTTTCGAAGTAACGGACCGCATCCCCGGCCGCCCGCGCCTCGCCGGTGGCCTTGGCGTAGGCCGCGTTGCCGATGCTCGCGAAGCACTCGCTGTAGACGTAGCGGCGCATCCGCAACGGCCGGCCCTCGCGGGTCACCAGAAAATAGAGCTTCCCGTCGGGTGCCGCGCAGTGGTCGCGGAGAAAATCCAGGCAATGCCGGGACGCCGCCAGCCACTCGGCCCGCGGTTCCACCGTGTTGAACAGGGTGGCGAACGTCCAGGCGGCGCGCCCCTGGATCCAGACCGCCTTGTCCGTGTCGATCACCGTCCCGTCGCGGTCCAGCCCGGTGAGCATCCCGCCCGCCTCGCGGTCGAGACCATGGCGCATCCAGAACGGGATCGTGTCGTCCAGCAGTCCGGTGCGATAAACCTGCTGGAGCTCACGCAGCCTTTTCGTGTTCATGTTGAACTAAACGGGTGGTTCTCGGTTTGAGGTAAGCGGAGCATCCCGTCGATTCGCCCATCCTGCCCGCTTCCCTTGGCCTGAGGAATTCAGCGAAGCCGAGATGCCACCGAATGACTACCCTAAAAGCTCCGCACGATTAAACCGGTCAGCCTCATGTCGCGGCGAGGGGCTGAGGCGACTTCCGGATGCAATGGACGCGATGGATGCTGAGGAGTGAGCCCCTGATGCACGCCAAATTTCACTGATGATAGACTCGAAACCTTACTCCCGAAGTGCCTCAGTGGCTAAGCCCAATTCCACCAACCCCAGCCCGACCAGCCAACTCACGCCGCATACTTGAGCGTTAAAAGTTAAACGTTCAGCGTTCAGCGTTTTCCTACTCCGACCTCCTACCCGCTACCCACTACCCGCGACCCGCTACTCCCCCATCCCCATGCCCCTCCCCTTCCACCGTCCGCCCACCTCCGCCGATCTCCGCCGCGCGCGTGCTTCCATGGCCCCGCTTTCCGCCGCCGTGGCCGCGGCCAAACGCCGGGCCGGGCCGGGCGCCATGGTCCTGGCCTGGATGAGCGATTTCCATGTGCACGCGCGGCGCGATTATGCCGGCATGAATCCCGCGCCCTTCGACGTGTACGGCTCGCTCGTGGATTGCTCCGCCAATGCGCAGACCGCCCTCGCCGAACTCGATGCCCTCCGGCCCGCGGCCGATCTGTTGGTCCTCGGCGGCGATCTCGCCGACGGCGGCTGCGGCGGCGAGGCGCCCGCGGACGAAATCGAGGAATTCAAGCGTGTGCTCGACGCACATCTTCCGGGCGGGCTGCCCACCCTCCCCATGCTCGGCAACCACGACCATGCCGACAAGCCCATGACCGCGCGCTTCGCCACCTTGCTGCAGCGCGTGAAACGCCCCGACTGGCCGGAGCCCGTGGAAACGCAGGATTTTTATTACGCCACGAAACGAAACGGCTGGCGGTTCATCACCTTGGATTCGCGCCAGGACCATCCGCTTTCGGAGCGGCAGCGCACCTGGCTCGCCGCGCAGCTGAAGTCCGACCCCGCCACGCCCACGATTATCGGCGTGCATCGTCCGTTTGTCTCGGTGGGCAACTGGGTGGACTACCATCGCCTGATGGACCTGCCGACCTTCCAACTCATCGACAGTACGCCCTGTGTGCGGCTGGTCATGTCGGGCCACACCCACAAGTCAGCCCTGTGGCAGTATCACGGCCGGCAGCACGCCGTCTTCCCCGCACTGGCGTATGGCATTGGTGAAAACTGCGGCTGGGGCTGCGTCGTCCTCGGCCAGTCGGAAGTCCATTCCGTCTTCATCAAGGAACTCCGCGCCAAAACCTTCGACCACGTCACCGCCACCCTGGCCCTCCGCCCGGGCAAACACCGCCGCCTCCAACCCGCCCTCTTCGAGGACAGCGAACTGTGCGACCCCTGCTACCTCCCGCGCGCACTCGATCCCAAGGCCCGGCGCTGACCGGGTCCGAATGTAGGCAGCCCGCTCGCGGGAGCGGTTCGGAAAATAGGGCGGCGTCTTTGACCCGCCCAGGTCGCGGTCGAAGGCAGGTCAGAGACCTGCCCCACTGATTTCCAATGCGGCCGGGGCAGGCGCTGCTATTCCAATCCCTCCGCCATCCAATCAGAACAACTTTGTTCCTGCGCCCGCCGGACCTTTTGGCTTGCCGTACCGGAGCCACGGACGGGAATTGCCCCACCATTGGGCTCGTCTGATCCCGCCCAAGCCTCCAACCTACCTTCACTATGGCCCGATTCACCCGCATGCAGGTCCTCGCCGCGATGTACGACATCAGTGTCGTCCCGGTTTTCTATCACGCCGACATCGACACGGCCAAAAACGTGGTCGCCGCGTGCAGTCGCGGCGGTTGCAAGCTCGTGGAATTCGTCAATCGCGGCGACCACGCCTTCGAGGTCTTCTCCGAACTCGACCGCCATTTCGCCAAGGCGGATCCCACGCTGATCCTCGGCGTCGGCTCGATCGTCGATCCCTACACCGCGGCGCTCTACATCAACTGTGGCGCGAACTTCGTGGTGGGGCCGTCGCTGAACGAGGAGGTCGCGAAGCTCTGCAACCGCCGGATGATTCCGTATTCGCCGGGTTGCGGCAGCGCCTCGGAGATCTCCGACGCGCAGGCGCTCGGCTGCGAGATCGTGAAGGTCTTCCCCGGCAAGGAAGTCGGCGGACCGAATTTCGTGAAGAACGTGATGGGGCCGATGCCGTGGACGCGCATCATGCCGACGGGCGGCGTGGACTCGACCGAGGAATCACTCACGGCCTGGCTCAGCGCCGGCGTCGCCGCGATGGGCATGGGCAGCAATCTGGTCACCAAGGAACTGCTCGCGGCCAAGGACTGGGCGGGGATCGAGAACAAGGTCCGCGAAACCGTCGACCGCGTGAAGGCGATCAAGGCCAAACTGAAGAAGTAGTCTGTCAACGCGCACCGCGCGCCACCAAAACAGCCTGGGGCAACGCCCTCGTTGCTCGTTCCTTGGGTAGGGCCCGGCCTCCGGACGGGCCGCGATTGGCAATCGCACGTCGAACCGCCCGCCCGGCCTGCCCTCCATAGGCCCGGCGACGGAGGGAGGTCGGGCGCTACCCAAAGCAGCGGCATTGCTTTAAATGATGTGTATAGCCACGAGGGCGTTGCAATCCCCCCTGCATCACCCCCCTCGTCTGCGATCAGCAGACTCCCCGGAACCCAAACCGGAGACGATTAGTCGGAGGGGTGATCGTAGTTTCGCCCCATTGGCGAAACCCATCAGCGGTCACATCAACGATTGGCGTGTGGACAGTTTCCGGTAGGCCGCCAGCTTGCTGGCGCGCTCAGAGCGGGAGCAAGCTCCCGGCCTACTCGTCGACTGCAAAATAACGGCTAAGCGCAATTCGTTCCCTTCCCCGCACCCCGCCCCTATTACACTTGCCGCTGGCGGCCGGCTTCCACTGTCCTCTTTCCCCGCATGTCCGAGTCACCCCCGATCGACATTCGCGCCCGGCTTGAAGCCGTATTCCGCGCGGATTCAGGCCGCATCCGCGCGACCCTCATCCGGCTGCTCGGTGACTTCGGTCTCGCCGAGGATGCGATGCACGACGCGTTCCATGCCGCCCTGCAACGCTGGCCCGGGGAGGGTTTTCCCGCGAACCCCCGTGCCTGGCTGATCTCGACCGCGCGTTTCAAGGCGATCGACGCGATCCGTCGCCGCCAGCGATTCGACGCCGCCCAGGACCGCATCGCTGATGCGCTGCATGGCGACGCACCTGTCGCGACCACCGCCGACCACGAACTGCCCGACGACCAACTCAGACTCATCTTCACCTGCTGCCATCCCGCCCTGCCCGCCGAGGCCCGGGCGGCACTCACGTTGCGCGAGGTGTGCGGGTTGACGACCGAGGAGATTGCGCGGGCTTTCCTTACCTCGGCACCGGCGATCGCCCAGCGAATCGTCCGTGCGAAGGCCCGGATCCGCGAGGAAAGCATCCCCTACCAGGTGCCGGAGGGACCCGAACTGCCCGAGCGGCTCGGTGCCGTGCTGACCGTGGTTTACCTGCTCTTCAACGAGGGCTACGCGGCCTCGGCGGGACCGGCGCTGACCCGCGCCGACCTTTCGGCCGAGGCCATCCGGCTCGGCCGCGTGCTGTTCGAACTCCTGCCGGAACCAGAGGTCATGGGCCTCCTCGCGCTCATGCTGCTCCACGAATCGCGCCGCGCGGCCCGTGTCGGCCCCGACGGCGAGCTCGTGCTGCTCGAGCAGCAGGACCGCTCCACCTGGAATCAGGCGCTCATCCGTGAAGGCATTGCCCTCGTCGAGCGCGCGCTGGCGACGCGGCGGTTCGGCCCCTATACGCTGCAGGCCGCGATCGCCGCCGTGCATGCCGAGGCGCGCACGCCCGAGGCGACGGATTGGCGGCAGATCTGCGCGCTCTATGCCGCACTGCTGGCGATGCAGCCCTCGCCGGTGGTCGAACTCAACCGCGCGGCCGCCGTCGCCATGCACGAGGGTCCGGCCGCGGGCCTGGCGCTGATCGACGCGTTGCTCGCGCGCGGCGAGCTGCAGGACTATCACCTTGCCCACTCGGCGCGTGCCGACCTCTGCCGTCGGCTCGGACGCCGGGACGAAGCGGCCGCAGCGTACCGCCAGGCGCTCGCCTTGGTTCGGTCCGACGCTGAAAAACGTTTCCTGGAGCAGCGGCTTCGCGAACTCGGCTGAATTTTTTTCACCCCCGTGTCGAATTCGCACTCAACCAATCGTCTAGTTCACAGACGGCCACCCAATCCCGGGTCCGTCACCCACCACACCACATGAAATTCATCTGCCTCGGTTACATTGATCCCGCCGTGCCCGTCACCACCTCGGAAAAGGAATGGCACGCCATGGTGGACAGTTGTTTCGCATACGACGACCAGCTCCGCGCGAACGGTCATTTCAAGGGCGGCGAAGCCCTGCAGCCGCCGAACACTGCGATGACCCTGCGTTACGCCAACGGCCGCGTCGTCGTGACCGACGGTCCCTTCGCGGAGACCAAGGAGCAGCTCGGCGGCATCATGATCCTCGAGGCCCGCGACCTGAACCACGCCGTCGAGCTCATCTCGAAGCACCCCGGCGCAACCTTCGGCCCCTGGGAAATCCGCCCCGCCGCCGACCTGACCGAAATGATCCACCAAAGCGAAGTCCGCCGTCGCCAGGCCGGCCTAAAGTAGTGCCGGACTTTAGCCGGCACTGGTTCGGCAAAGTCAATATACCGAGCCATAACGGAGTCCATAACGGGGTCAGGCCCCTACTATTTAATTCCCAATCAGCACCTACTCCATTTGGTGTAGCAAAGTCAAAGATGCAGAGACCGCAGTGCGAAACTGAAAATCTGTTACACCTGATGGCCTAGCACCGAGTAACTCGTAGAAACAAATTAAGTAATAGCAGCCTGACCCCTTCATTTAAGTCCTACGCCATTTGGCGTAGACTCAACTTAATGGGGTCAGGTCACTATTATTTAATTTCCTACCGGCATCTACTCCATTTGGTGTAGTAAACCCTAAGATACAGAGGGCCGCAGTGCGAAATGAACATCTGTTACTCCTGATGACGTAGCGTCGAGTCACTCCGAAGAAGAAAAATTAAGTAATAGCGGCCTGACCCCTTTCATAAAGACAGATTGCCTCTAAGGGCGTGCATCATCTGACCGAATATGTCTCGCACTTTGGTGCGCGCCATTGCGGCCTTTGCCCGGGCAGCCGCGGGGTCCCTGGCTAGTGCAACGACGGCGTTCGGCGAGTGAAAGCGCATGTTCGTCTTCGAAATCGAAGAGCCACTCGTCCAGCCCGATGTCGCGCCACATGAAGCCTTTTGTCGTCTGAGTATTCCAACGCCCGATGACTGCCGGAATTCCGTTGCCGATGCACATGATGGGGGAATGCATCTCGTTGCCAAACAGCCCGGCGCTCCGGACAAACACACTCAAGGCCTCATCGGTGAGCCAAAAATCCTCCCGGAATACCACCCGCTCGCGGACGTCGTCCGGCAAAGGATCGACCAGGACCTCCTTGCCGAGCGCAATCTCCGTCACCTGCTCGGCGCAAACGAGCACCTTCATCCCGATTTCCCGCACCACGCGAACGATGGCCTCGCGATGGGGCGCATGATCGCGATCCTTGTATTTATCGTTGAGCGACTGAATGGCGGGATCGAAACCTGCCTCGCTGCGGGGAACCAGCCACCGCGGGGTGCGGCGATGGGCGGGTATGCATACGAGGAACCGGCCCGGCTCCAATCCGTTCCTGGCCATAAAGGCCGCCGCCCTCGCCTCGTCGCGCAAATCCACCGCGAATGCCGCATCAGGGCCAAAAGCCATGATCGGGCAGCGCACACCGCTCATTTCGGCCAACTTCAGCGAAGGACCGTCCCGGAAGTACACAAACCGGGCGCCGTTGAGCAGATCAATGATCGACGCGTTGAGGTGCTCCGGCGCATCAACCATCGTAATTCCCGCCACACCGTAAGGCTTCCCCGTGGTGTCCCGCCAAAGCGCGACATCCTTATGCGCAACCAAACTCGGACCGGAACCATGCAGGAAAAAATCGCATTCGGAAAATGCCCGCGCAATCCCGGCTTGCTCCCGGATGATATTCAGGCGCGGAAATCTGCGCAGCAGCATCTCCGCGACGCCATCCGCCACCCCGTAGGGCAGGCTCGGTAGAAGGGTAATCTCTGCTTCCGGCACGTGCTGCTCGAGAATCGCCAGCAAGCCGGGCGTATGGGCAATGTCACCAATGTTATCCGTCTTCCAGGACGAGCGCAGCAGGACGCGCGGTCGTCTCCCGGTCCCTTGCGCAATCGCTGAGAGCGCAGATTGCAGCGCAAATCCGAGCGCTATTGATGAAACAAATTTTCGGCGCGTGAGCTTCATGGCATTCGTTGCCTTAATTGGATGCAATGATTGGCCTTCAAGTGCACTGCGAAACAACCAACTGTCAGGACGCTCTGCCGCTAATTGTCCTCAAATTGCCGCGAATCGTGGCCGGTGTGGCCTTACTCTCCGACCCTTTTGCATCACGAAAAATGTGCTCCAGGGGTGAAACCCATTGAGAGGATGCGCAATCTTGCAGACTCCGCCGCGCTTCCCGCAAGTAGCTGTCAGGCAACTGGCTGCCCGGCATGGATTGATTCGCTTCACTCAGGGCCGCGCCCTCGACCTGCGGTCGATCCTTCTCCCTCCGCTGCGCTCCGGTCGTCGAACCAAGGTTCTCACCCATGTCCAGTTGCCAAAACTCTCCAAGTTTTGGCTGCCCGGCATGGATTCGAACCATGACTAGGCGAGTCAAAGTCGCCTGTGCTGCCATTACACCACCAGGCAAGGAAGTGTCAGAACGGAGCACGTTGCGTCACCCATCGCACCGGTCAAGGACGTAAACACCACCGAGGGGCAAACACTTGCCGGGACGCTTGGTTTCACAGTCTCACCGGCTGACAGCGGGGGCCCCAGGTGCCGGGTTGCGGGCCAAAGCGGCCGGGGATCTCGCAGCCGCAGGCATGGCAATGCTGGCCCACGAGATTGAAGGCTTCGAGCTTGTACCAGTCGCGCCCGATGAGGAGTGCACCACAGTTGGGACACCAGGTGCTGGAACCATCGGGATCATGGACATTGCCGGTGTAGATGAACTTAAGGCCCTTGGAACAGGCGATCCGGCGGGCCCGCGCGAGGGTGGCCGGGGGCGTGCGCGGGGTGTCGAGCATCCGGAAGTCGGGATGGAAGGCGGTGAAATGCCAGGGCACGTCGGGGCCAAGGTTCGCGGCAAACCAGTCGGAGGCGCGGTCGAGTTCCTCATCGCTGTCGTTTTCACCGGGAATCAGGAGCGTGGTCACCTCGAACCAGACCCTGGTCTCACGGCGCAGGTAGACCAGGGTATCGAGCACGGGCTGGAGCCGGGCGAGGCACACGCGGTGGTAAAAGTCCTCGGTGAATGCCTTGAGATCCACGTTGGCGGCATCCATGGCCCGGAAAAACTCCGGGCGGGCCGCCGCGCTGATGTAACCGGCGGTCACGGCGACGGTGTTGATGCCCAGGGCGCGGCAGGCCTCGGCCACGTCAATGGCGTATTCGGCGAAGATCACGGGGTCGTTGTAGGTGAAAGCGACCGAGCGACAGTCGAGACGGCGCGCCGAGGCGGCAATGGTCACGGGCGTCGCGACCTCGCTGAGCCGGTCGTAGGCCCGCGCCTTGCTGATGTCCCAGTTCTGGCAGAAGCGGCAGCCGAGATTGCAGCCGGCGGTGCCGAACGAGAGCACGCTGGTGCCGGGATAAAAATGGTTCAGCGGCTTTTTCTCGATCGGATCCACGCAGAAGCCGCTGCTGCGGCCCCAGGTGTTGAGCATGATGCCGTCGTGGCGGCGCTCGCGGACGAAACAGAACCCGCGCTGGCCCTCGTGCAGTTTGCATTCGCGGGGACAGAGGAGGCATTCGATGCGCCCGTCGGCCAGCCGCTGCCACCATCGGCCGGGATGCGGCGAGACGGGTGACGGCGAAAACATGGGCTCACTCCTTCCCCCGCGCGGGCGGTGGCGGCTCGCAATTGATAACCTCGAAACGCTGGAGCGAGACCGGCTCGCCGGGCTCCAAGGCCACCTTGTACCACGCAATCTCCAGCTGCTGATCGACAGTCTCGATTCCCTCGATGGCCGGAAGCAGCACACCCTTGCGGCCATCCAAGGCGCTCACGACCACGCCGTATCTGGCCGGGTCCAGCTCGGCCGGCGACTCGATGGGCTCCAGTTCACCGAGGACGGTCACCTCATAGTCGAGGCTGGGGAGCTCCGCGACGGTCACCGGGGAAAAGCGATTGTCACGCAAGGCGGCCGCCAGGGCGTTGCGCCAGGTCTCGGCAACGAGATCGCGCTCGCGCGGGGCGAGCGTGCCCATGCACCCGCGCAGTTCGCCGTCCTTCGTTCTCAGGGTCACAAACACCCCGCGGCGTCCGGATAATTCCCCCGCGGCCCGGAACGACGGCAGGGGCGGTCCGGCCCGCAGTTCCGTTTCCACCGCGCAGCGCGCCACCGCGGGCAGGTCCGCGAAATGCGCAACCTCCTTTTCCGCCGGCGTCCGGGCCGGCAACAGGGGATCCGCCGGGCGCGGCGGCTCGAACAGGATCGCCACGCCGTAGCCGACTCCGAACGGGCCTTCATAACTGAGGACCTTGTGACCCTCGGAGTGGAAACCGCTCGCGGCCAACGCGACCATGGTTGCATCCACGACATCCTCCGCCGCCACGTCCTGCAGGTCGGGATCGATGCGCGGGAGGTCGGCGAGGCGGTCTTCCCGCAGCAACCCGATGAATGTCTCGTCAAAACGGTGCGCCTGCGGGTGGTAGCCGCACGGAGCCGAACGGGTGAGGCGATGGCTCATGTCCCCGCTGGCGATGACCGCGATCCGTCGCTTGAGTCCGCGCGCGGTTTCGGCGACGGCCTGGCCGAGTTCGACGAGTCCGCCATCTCCCGGGTCGTTCAAGCCCAGGACCACGGTCGGTCCCTTCCAACCGGCGGCCGTGAGATACCAGAGCGGCACGAGGGCGCCGTGATCGAGCGGTCCATGGCTGATGTCCCAGAAGTGGAGTCCGCGCCGGCCGCCCTCCTGCTCGAGGTGACGGGCAAAGTTCCGGTCAACCGGCAGGTCCACCGCATCCTCCGGCGAACCAAAAATCTCCAGCGAGCCGTGCAGTCGCGATGACTGCCAGAGACCGAAGGCCCCGGGCAGGCGCGGCGCATGCGGGGAGACCAGCACGATGGTATCGGGTTGCGCGGCCATGGCGTGATCGGCGACCAGCTGCATCGCCCGCGCCGTGGCGGCGGCGTCCGCCAACCGCTGCCGCCCCACGCCCGGCACGAGGATCGGGGCGTGCGGCATCAGGCCTGCAAATACAATGGCTCCAGCCGTCATGGCGGCACCTCTGGTTCGGAGCTTAACCGCTGATCGGCCTTTGGCAATGAGCGAACGGGGGGCTGGGCAGCAGCGAGTAGTGGGTAGCGGGTAGCGAGCATGCGGTCACTGAGCCTGCTCGGTCGTAGTGCCGTCTTTAGCCGGCACCGGTTTGGAAGCGCCGTACGGAAGTGCAGCGTTATCAGCGCGGGCTAAAGCTCCGCGCTACGAGCACGCCCATCGCGGATACAGCATTTTTTTGACGGAACATGGACGGATTGGCCGCGCAGCGCTGTTCGGCATGCTCGCTACCCACTACCCGCTACCCGCTACTTACTGTCCCCTACTTCAGCCCTCTTCCCCCGGTAATAATCATCGGCGCCCGCTCCTATTGCGTTGTTTCGCCAGCGGCCACCCGCCAAAGATCGGCCGCATGGCCCGTTCCACTGCCTCCACCCAGAAACGCCGCGTTCATTATGTGCCGAGCACCCATTGGGATCGCGAATGGCACATGCCCCTCATGGGCTTCCGCTTCGGCCTCGTCCAACTGCTCGACCGCGTGTGCGCGGCGCTGGAGGACGGCACGCTGCCCGGACCCTTCCAGACCGACGGGCAGTCGATTTTGCTGGAGGACTACCTTGAAATCCGCCCCGACCGGCGCGCGCAGGTCGAGCGACTGTGCCGCGCGGGGAAGCTCGCGGTCGGCCCGTGGTACTCGATGCCCGACGAGTTCACCGTCTCGGGCGAGGCGATCGTCCGCAACCTGATCATCGGCCGCGCGCAGGCCCGGGCCTTCGGCGCCGGGGCGGCATGCGCGGGCTACGTGCCCGACATGTTCGGCCACAACAGCCAGCTCCCGCAGATTTTCGCCGGGTGCGGCATCCACGCCGTGATCCTCTGGCGCGGCGTGAACGACGAGACCAGGCGCAATTTCCTCTGGCGCGGCGCCGACGGCACGGTGCTGCCCTGCCACAAGTTCGCCCGCCAGGGCTACGGCGCCTACCAGGCCCATGTCGGCCGCGCGCACGAACCCAACCGCCTCATCGAGGACGAGCCCGAGGCCTTCGCGCAGCACCTGGAGAAATGGCTCGGCGAGGAAGCCGCGGCCACCGACGTGGACGCGCTCCTGCTGCACGATTCCTGCGACCACCAGGAGTGGAGTCCGCGCCGCTTTGCGATGCTGGTCGAGGCGCTGAAAAAGAGCGACCGGTACGAACTCGTCCACTCGTCCTTCGACGACTACCAGCGCGACCTGATCGCCCAGCAAAAGCGCATCACGGGCCGCCTCGAAGGGGAGCTCCGCGACCCGGGCAGCGCGATCTGGGGCGAACAGCCCCTCGAGGCCAGCATGCAATGGCTCATCCCCGGCGTGCTCTCGAGCCGCGTGCGCCTGAAGCAGGCCAACGCGCAATGCCAGACCCTCCTCACCCAGTGGGCCGAGCCGTTCACGGCCTTCGCCACCGCCGCCCTCGGTGCGGAATTCGCCCCGGGCTTTCTCGACCTCGCCTGGCGCCGCCTCCTGCAGAACCACGCGCACGACTCGATGGACGGCTGCAGCGTGGACCAGGTCCACAAGGACATGGAGCAGCGCTTCGACGAGTGCCGCCTCATCGCCAACCGCCTCGCGCTCCAGTCCACGAGCCAGCTCGCCGCCAGCGTGCCGGGCGAACTGAAGGACGACGAGATGCGCGTCACCGTGTTCAATCCCCTCCCCCGCGATTTCGCCGGCGTCAACGAGGTGGCGCTGGAAATTCCCACGACCTGGCCGGTGTTCAACGAATTCTTCGGCTTTGAGCCCAAGCCCGCCTTCCGCGTGTTCGGGGCCGACGGCAAGGAAGTGCCCTATCAGCGCCTCGGCCAGGCCATGAACCGGGTGCGCCCGCGGCTGCGGACGACCAAGTTCCCCGAAAACGTCAACAGCCACCATGTCTCCGTCGCGCTGCGCCTCGCCATCCCCGCGCTCGGCTACACCACGCTCACCGTGCGCAGCGCCAAGCCCGAGACGCCCACGCGCCACCCGGAGGTCCCCGGCCTCGCCACCAGCGAGCGCGGCATGGCCAACGAGCACCTCGCCGTGCAGATCGAGGCCAACGGCACGCTCACCCTCACGAACCGCGCGACCGGCCGCACCTACCGCGACCTGCTCACGTTTGAAGACTGCGCCGACATCGGCGACGGCTGGTACCACGGCCTCGCGATCAATGACCAGGTCTTCGCCTCCACCGCCAGCCGCGCCGACGTCGCCCTGGTGCAAAACGGCCCGCTGCTCACGACCTTCCGCATCCGCACGGTCATGCACTTGCCGGAGGCTTTCCAGTTCGACCGCATGGTCCGCTCGGACAAGTTCACCGAGTTCGTCATAGACAGCCTCCTCAGCCTGCGCCCCGGCCAGCGGCACCTCGACGTGCAGACGACCGTCAACAACACCGTCGACGACCACCGCGTCCGCGTGCTGCTGCCCTCGGGCACATCGGCGAAGACCTATCTCGCCGACACACCGTTCGACGTCGTCGAGCGCCCCATCGCCCTGCGGCAGGACAACCACGAGTACCGCGAACTCGAAGTGGAGACGAAGCCGCAGCAGAGCTGGACCGCGGTGCACGACGCCCGGCACGGCCTCGCGGTCGTCGCCGACGGCGGCCTGCTCGAAACCGCCGTGCGCGACCTGCCCGGCCGGACCATGGCGTTGACCCTCTTCCGCGGGTTCCGCCGCACGGTGTTCACCGACGGCGAGCCCGGCGGCCAGCAGCGCGGATCGCTGGTCTTCCACTACGCCATCGTGCCGCTCGCGGGTGCGCCGGACCGCACGCAATTGTGCGAACTCGGCCAGCAGCTCGCGGCGGGTCTGCGGGTGGTGCAATTGCGTGCGGCGGATCTGCCGATATTCCGCGGGAAGGCGGGGATCGGCATCCCCGCCCTACAATTGACCTCGGGACTGCTCAGGTTGGAAGGCCCGGCCGTGGTCAGTTGCGTACGGCAGGTGGGTGGCAGCGTTGAAATCCGACTCTTCAACCCGCATCCCCGTCGCATCACCGCCCGCCTTGTGCTCACCGACCCGGCCTTCAAGCCGGCCAAAGCCGCGCTCACCGACTGCGAGGGCAACGTGAACGCCAAGCTGAGCCTGAACCGCCGCAAGGTCAGCCTGACGCTGAAGCCGAAGCAGATTGTGACCGTGAGACTGGGGTAGGAGGTTTTTTTGACCACGGATTTCACGGATTACACGGATCAGAGGATGGCCACAAAAGGCACAGAAAGCTCAAAAGGATCGGAATATTAACAGGAGGGAACTGAGATAACGGAGTATTAAAGCCATGACTCTCCGTTTCCTCTGATTCCTCCGGTAAGTCGGTTTGGATTATTCTGAGCCGTTTGTGCCTTCTGCGGCCAACGTTTGGCTGCCATCCAATCCGTGCCATCCGTGTAATCCGTGGTTCCAATTCCGCGGTTCCATCCATCTCGGGAATTGACGCCCATTTTGCCTTGGCGTTGCATGTCAGCCATGCACGTACCCGCCGCCGCAACGGTTGATCCCAGAGTCAAATACAAGAACATCGTCCTCAAGCTCAGCGGCGAAGTTCTCCGGGGCGGCAAGTCCGGCGACCCCATTGACGCCGCGACCCTCGAAAAGACCTGCGCCCAGATCAAGGAGATCCACGAGCTCGGCGTGCAGGTGTGCGTCGTCATCGGCGGCGGCAACATCTTCCGCGGCCTCAACGGCGCGAAGCGCGGCGTGGACCGCACGACGGGCGACTACATGGGCATGCTCGCCACCGTCATCAACGGCCTCGCGATCATGGACTGCCTCGAAAAGATGGGGGTCAGCACCCGGGTGCAGTCAGCCATCCCGATGAACCAGATCGCCGAGCCCTTCATCATGCGCCGCGCCATGCGCCACCTCGAGAAGGGCCGCGTGGTCATCTTCGTCGCCGGCACGGGCAACCCCTATTTCTCCACCGACACCACCGCCGCCCTCCGGGCCTCCGAGATGCATGCGGACATCATCATGAAGGCCACCAAGGTGGACGGCATCTACGACAAGGACCCGAAGAAGCACGCCGACGCGGTCAAGTACGACGACCTCACCTTCATCGACGCCCTCCGGCAGCGGCTCAACGTGATGGACTCCACCGCGTTCTCGCTCTGCCTCGACAACAACGTACCCATCCTGGTGTTCGACCTCAACGACGAGCATGCCATCCGCAAGGCCGTCCTCGGCGAAAAGATCGGCACCCTTGTCCACAGCTGACCGGCAAAGCCTCCAAACGGATTAAATGCTGGAACTCAGGACGCCGGTCCCCCCGTCGCGCCGTCCTCCCTTCCCTCCATTCCAACCCTCAAATTCCATGAGCCATCCCGCCATCACTGATATGCAGGCCAAGATGAAAAAGGCCGTTGACCACACCTTGCACGAGTTCAGCGCCATCCACACCGGCAAGGCCACCCCCGCCATGGTCGAATCCGTCATGGTCGAGGCCTACGGCACCATGACGCCCCTGAAGCAGTGCGCCGCCATTTCGACCCCCGACGCCCGCCTCATCCAGATCCAGCCCTGGGACGTCAGCCTCATGAAGGCCATCGTGAAGGGCATCCAGGAAGCCAACCTCGGCTTCAATCCCATCCCTGACAGCAAGGTCATCCGCGTGCCACTCCCCGAGATGAGCCGCGAACGCCGCCTGGAATTCGTGAAGAACGCCCACCGCCTCGCCGAGGAAGGCCGCGTCCAGGTCCGCAACATCCGTCGCGACACGATGGAAGTCCTCAAGAAGGCCAAGAAGGACGGCAAGATTTCCGAGGACGACGAGAAGCGCCTTGAGAAGGACGTCCAGGCCGCGACCGACAAGGCCATCAAGGACGTCAACGACCACCTCGCCCACAAGGAGAAGGACCTCCTCGCGGTCTGAGCCCGGGCAGTTTGTTAACCGCAAAGAACGCAAAGAGCGCAAAGATTCGGACGGGAACCAGATTGTCTGATCTTTGCGTTCTCTGCGTTCTTTGCGGTTAATTCCCCGGTCTGATCCCTGATCATGCTCTCCACGCTGAAGAAGACCCTGCCCCGGCGCATCGTCGTCAAGCTCGGCACCGGTGTGCTCACGTCCGGCATCGGCGAGCTCAACACGGCGCGCATCGCCAGCGTCTGCGGCCAGATGGCCGCCCTGCGCGCCCGGGGCACCGAGGTCATTGTCGTCTCCTCCGGCGCCGTCGGCCTCGGCATGGGCCGGCTGGGCCTGAAAAAGCGTCCCGCCGAGGTGTCGAAGAAGCAGGCCTGCGCCGCCGTCGGCCAGAGCCTGCTGATGCAAACCTGGCAGGCCGGTTTCGCGCCGCACGGCCTCACCGTCGCCCAGGTGCTGCTTACGCACGAGGACCTGCGCAGCCGCGACCGCTATCTCAGCGTGGCCAAGACCCTCGAGGAGCTCATCGCCTACGGCACCATCCCGGTCATCAACGAGAACGACACCGTCAGCGCCGCGGAAATCCAGGCCCTGCTGAAATTCGGCGACAACGACACCCTCGCCGCGATGGTCGCGAGCTTCGCCCGCGCGCAATACCTCTTCATCCTGTCCACCACGACCGGGCTGATCGACCTGAAGGGCACCAGGCAGATCGTGCCCGTCGTCGAGAAGATCACGCCCGAGATCGAGGCCATGGCCGGCGGCACCACGAGCGAGACCGCGACCGGCGGCATGATCTCCAAGATCAGCGCCGCAAGGCTCGCCACCCGCGCCGGCTGCGGCGTGTTCATCGCCAGCGGCGCCGAACCCGACATCCTGACGCGCCTCCTCGCCGGCACCGGGACCGGCACCTTCTTCGTGCCCAGCGGCCTGCCGCTGGAAGCCCGCAAGCGCTGGCTCGCCTACTTCCAGCGCCCCGCCGCCACGATTTTCGTCAACCCCTGCGCCGTCCCCGTGCTCCGCGAGCAGGGCCGCAGCCTCCTCGCCGTCGGCGTCACCCATGCCACCGGCGAGTTTGCCGCCGGTGACGTCGTCAACATCGCCGGACCTGATGGTCAGCTCATCGCCCGCGGGCAGGCCGCCTTCGCCGGCGCCGACATTGCCGCAATCGCGGGCAAAAAAGGCGACGCCGTCGCCGCACTTTTTCCCCATCGCAAGCGCCTCGAGGTCGTCCACCGCGATAATTTGGTGCTGTTGTAGCAGCCGGGGTCGCCGACCCTGAGGATTGAACCCGGGCTCGGCTGCCTTCCTGTAGGAGCGGCTTGACGCCGCGATTGAAAACGCAGCATCGCGGCGTAAAGCTGCTCCAACACCCAGACTGGACAAACCGACCGAATTGCTGACTGCCCACTAGTGCCCTTATGCACCGGTTGTTTGGTATTAGGTTTATGCCCACGGTCCCGGCCCCACGCGTGGCCAAGCCGATCATAGCCAAGAATCTGTATCAGATGTATCAGCACCCACCCGTTTTATGCGCTGACTGTACGGCGGGAATTTCTTATACCATAGACTGGACTCACGGACGGGACGCAGTCACTTATCGGCCCATGCAACAGCCACACCGCTGGTTTCATCTCGGCTTCCTTTTGTCATTTTTGCTGTCGGCCACCGCCGCATCCGCGGCGGATTTCCCGTCGCGCAGTTTCCTCAATGCGGGGGGAAGGATCATTGAATATACCGATGGCGAAGAGAATCTTGCGCTGGAATTCGGCTCCCGGATCGATCAGGTCTTCGCGCCCGAGACTGCGGCGATCCCCGCGCCGGCCATCGAGCTGTCGCCCGCGGAAATCACGCTGCATATGAACGAGTACCTGGCCGCCATTTCCCGGTACCTGAATCTGCCCAAGGCCACGCCGCAAATGATGGCGATCCTCGCCCGGGCCAACCTGCTGGGCGGGAGAACGGACCCCGTCGCCGCCCAGGCCCGGGCTTCCCTGAAGAATTTCCAGCTGTGGCGCGAAAGCGATCTCATGGCCCGCCTCGACGCCGGCCGGACGGTTGAGGGCATCGTCAGGCGCGCGGACGGGAAGGGTTACGAGGTGAGGGCGCCGAAAAACCTCACCAACTTCGACACCTGGCCCCTGCCCATCGTGATCACCAGCCGCGACCAGGAAACCGGCGCCGAACTCGTCGAGAAAAAGATCGCCGAGGCCCGGCAGGCCTTGCTGCTCCAGGCCCGGGCCCAGTCCCTCCGCATCAGCATCCACGCCCTGCTGCAGGAGGCCGTGGAAGCCGCCCTCGTGGAAAACTATATCGTCAGCAAGGACCGGCGCTGGTTCTGCGCGGGCGTGGGCTGTTACGTGGCCTACAAGATCATCGAGGACAAAATCGGCCCCGAGGCCGCCCTGCGCTATTACGACATTGATGCGCAGCTCCCCCTGTATGACGACATGAAGCCGGTGGCCAACCTGGAGAAATGGGCGCTGGCCGAGGACCAATCCCCCGAGATCCGGGGCATGCGGGCCAACCAGGCCAACACGGTTTTTGCCGCCGAGGTGTTTTTCAATCTTACGGCCCAGCACGGTCCCGAGTTCATCTCCCGGCTGCTGGCCGAAATCGGCAAGACCCGCCGCGACAAGGTGAACCTGAAGACCGTTTATCGCGCCTACAAAAACCTCCAGCACGAGGATCTGCGCCCCTACCTGCCGAACGTGTATTGAGGCGGGTCAGGGCGTCCGCCTGGACAAATGCAGGAGCGGCTTTACGCCGCGAGGTTGCGTTTTCAATCGCGGCATAAAGCCGCTCCTACATTCAGGTCGTACGCTGTTTTCCTTTGCACTTTCGGCGCCTTTTGCGCCTTTTTGCGGCCATTAATGGATTTCGAACTCGACTCATCCCGCCCCGCCACGGGCATTCCGCCGATCGATTTCCGCGCGCTCCTGAATGACGAACAGTTCGCCGCCGTCACCGCCCCCGCCGGTCCGCTCCTCGTGCTGGCCGGCGCCGGCTCCGGCAAGACCCGCACCCTGACCTACCGCGTCGCCTACCTGCTGGCCCAGGGCGTGCGCCCCGGCGAGATCCTGCTGCTCACCTTCACCAACAAGGCCGCGAAGGAAATGCTCCACCGCGTGCAGGACCTCACCGGCATCGAGCCGCAGCGCTTCTGGGGCGGCACCTTCCACTCCCTCGGCCACCGCGCGCTGCGCATCTACGGCGAGACCATCGGCCTGCCGCGGAACTTCACCATCCTCGACGCCGACGAATCGGAGTCGCTGCTCAAGCAGGCCGTCGAGTCCGAGGACCGCCTGTTCTTCAAGGACAAGACCAACCCCCGCCCCGGTCCGCTCTTCAGCGTCCTCTCCCTCGCGCGCAACACGCAGCTGCCGGTCAACGAGACCGTCACGAAAAACTTCCCGCAGTACGCCGAGATCTCCCACCGCTTCCCGGCCTTCGCCGCCGCCTATGAGAAGCGCAAGCGCACGCAGAACGTCGTGGACTACGACGACCTGCTCGAGCTCTGGCTCAAGCTGCTCTGCGAGGCCCCCGAGGTCGCCCAGTATTTCGCGCACCGCTTCCGCCATGTGCTGGTGGACGAGTACCAGGACACGAACACCATCCAGGCGCAGATCGTGGACCGGCTCGCGGGCCACCACTGCGTGATGGCCGTGGGCGACGACGCCCAGTGCATCTACTCGTGGCGCGGCGCGAACTTCGAGAACATCATGTCGTTCCCCGAACGGCACGAGGGCACGGTCATCCACCGCATCGAGACCAACTACCGCTCCACGCCCGAGATCCTGAACTTCGCCAACGGCGTCCTCCTCGCCCAGCCCAAGGGCCGCCACTTCGACAAGGAACTGCGCGCCGCCCGCGGCCATGCGCAGAAGCCCTTCGTCGTGCAGACCATGGACGACCGCGAGCAGGCCGAGTTCATCCTCAAGCGCATCCGCGCGCTGACCGAGGACGAGGGCGTCTCCGCCAACGAGATCGCCATCCTCTACCGCTCGCACTTCCTCGCGCTCGAAATCCAGCTCGCGCTCTCCCGCGCCGGCATGCCCTACCACATCACCAGCGGCGTGAAGTTCTTCGAGCGCCAGCACGTGCGCGACCTCGTCGCCCTGCTCCGCTTCGTCTACAACCCGAGCGACAGCCAGGCCTGGCAGCGCATCGCGATCCTCCTCCCCAAGATCGGCGAGAAGGGCGCGCAGAAAATCTACGACGCCGCCACGGACCACGCCCGCCTGCTGTCGAAGGATTTCCTCGACGTGCTGCCGAGCGACGATGTGAAGAGCAAGGTCGCCAAGGACGCGCGCCCCGACTGGGAGAATTTCTGCGTGTCGCTCACGCAGGTGGCCGAGGCCATGCGCAGTTCCAAGCCCGACGCCACGGTGGAGGTCGCCATTGACGGCTGGTACGGCGACTACCTCAAGGGCGCCTTCGCCGACTACCCGGAGCGACTCGATGAATTGAAGGCCCTCGTCGGCTTCGCCAGCCGCTTCGAGGAGATGCAGGATCTGCTCGCGCAGATCGTCCTGCTCAACGGCGAGACCAGCGACCGCCAGGTGGATCCCGACGCCGAGGCCATCAAGCTCACGACGGTGCACCAGGCCAAGGGCCTAGAGTACGACGTCGTCTTCCTCATCGGCGCCGCCGACGGCCAGTTGCCCACGCGACGCTCCATCGAGGCCGGCGATGTCGAGGAGGAGCGCCGGCTGTTCTACGTGGCCGTGACCCGCGCCAAGAACGAACTCTACATCAGCTACCCCAAGGTCGCCTCGCGCGCCGGCCCCGGCGGCATGCTGCTGACGCCCAGCCGGTTCCTGCAGGAACTCCCCACCGACCTCTACGAAGTCCTGCGCATCAAGCGCAGCTTCGGGTGGTGAGTTGCTTGATGTAGGGCGGGGATTCCGATCCCCGCCTGGGAGGGCGACCGCCCTCGGTCGCAATCGTTCGCAATTTTCAAGGCTGGAGAAAGAGAAAGATTAAGAGAACGAGAAAGATTGGATTCTAGCGAAAGAGAAGAAAGGCAGGCGGGGTTCGGAGACCCCGCCCTACATCAAACCATCGACTTCGCACTCCGGCGCCGCACCAGCCAGGCGGCCCCCATGGCCGCCAGGAACCACACGCTCGGCGCACCCCCGCCGCCACCACCACCGGACGAAGGCGTCGTCGTTGGCGGCGTCACAACGGCATTCACGGTCAGAGTCGCCTTCGTGCTGGTCACGCTGCCCACGGAGTTGGTGACCACGACGGTATAGTCACCGGCGTTCGCCGACTGGGCGGCGGCCACACTGTAGGTGCTCGCGGTCGCGGCACTGATGGCATTGCCGTTGAAATACCATTGATAGGTCGGCGCCGGATCGGCCGCGGCAGTCACGGAGAATTGCGCCGCGGCACCAGCGGTCACGGTCGCGCTTTGCGGCTGGACGGTGATCAGGGGGAATCCGACCAACTGGCCCCGGGAGACCGAATTCGAGTCGGTGAAGTTGTTCGTCACGTAGATTGCGCCCGTCGCATCCACGGCGATGCCCAGGGGATGCGAGAACCGGGCGTCACTCCCCTTGCCGGCCGCGCTGCCCCTGGCCTCGGGCAGACCGCCCATGGTTGAAACCACGCCGGCCGGAGTGATCTTGCGGATCGTCTGGTTGAGCGTGTCGGCCACATAGACATTGCCGGCCGCATCCACGGCCACACCGCTGGGCAGCTGGAAACGCGCCGCGGTGCCCGTGCCGTCGGCATTGCCCGGCACGCCGCCACTGCCGGCGAAGGTCGTGACCTCACCCGCCGGCGTGATCTTGCGGATGGCGTGGTTGCCCCAGTCGGCGACGTAGACATTGCCGGCCGCATCGGCGGCGATGCCCGACGGCTCGCGGAAAAGGGCGGTCGCGCCCGTGCCGTCGGCGTAGCCGGACACACCCGCCCCGGCCAATGTGCTGACCACGCCCGCCGGCGTGATCTTGCGGATCTTGTGGTTGCCGGTGTCGCTCACGTACAGATTGCCGGCCGCATCCACCGCCACGCCCTCGGGCGCGTAGAAGCGGGCCTCGGTCCCCGTGCCGTCCGCGCTGCCGGCCACCGCACTGGAACCCGCCAAGGTTGAAACCGTCCCCGCCGGGGTGATCTTGCGGATCGTATTGTTGCCCGCGACGGCCACGTAGAGATTGCCCTGGGCATCGGCGGCCAGGCCGAACGGGGTGATGAACCGGGCGGCACTCGCGGCGCCGTCCGTGCTGCCGCTCTGGCCGGTGGCACCGGCATAGGTGACGGTGGCACCCGACGGTGCGATCTTGCGGATCGTCTGGTTGCCGGCATCAGCCACGTAGACATCGCCGGACGCGGTCACCGCGAGTCCGGCCGGCTCGCGGAAACGGGCGGCACTGGCGCTGCCATCCGCACTGCCGGCGCTGGCCTCGAGTCCCACGCCCGCATAGGTGGTGACATCCGCCGCCGCCGTGATCCTGCGCACGTTGTTGTTGTCGCGATCACTGACGAAGAGATTGCCCGCGGTATCCACGGCGATGCCGGAGGGGCTGCGAAATCTCGCCGCACCGCCCGTGCCGTCCGCCGAGCCCTCAACGCCGGAGCCGCCGGCGAAGGTCGTCACCGCACCGGCGGGCGTGATCTTGCGGATCGCCCGGTCCGCCACGAAGACATTGCCCGTCGCATCCACGGCGATCCCTTCGGGCGACCTGAAGCGCGCCGCGCTGCCCAATCCGTCGTCAGAGCCAAAGGTTCCAGCCTTGCCGGCCAAGGTCGTGACCACCCCGGCGGCGGTGATCTTGCGGATCGTGTTGTTGCCGATTTCCGTCACGTAAACCGTGCCGGCGGCATCCACCGCCACCGCGAGCGGATAAAAGAATCCCGCCGCCGCCCCCGTGCCATCGGCCGCACCATAGACCCCGGCCGTGCCGGCCAGCGTGCTCACCGTGCCATCCGGGGCGACCTTGCGGATGATGTTGTTGATACTGTCGGCGACATAGACGAAGCCGGCCGAATCAACCGCGAGGCCGGAGGGAATATGGAAACGGGCGGCGCCGCCGATGCCATCCACGCTGCCGGCGGTGCCATTGCCCGCGAGCGTGGAAACCACCCCGCCGGGCGTGATTTTGCGGACGGCGTGGTTGCCGGCATCGGCCACGTACAGGTTGCCCACCGTATCCACCGCCACACCCTTGGGCAGGCGGAAACGGGCGGTCGCAGCCGGCCCATCCGCGTAGCCCGGATAACCGGATCCGCCGGCCAGGGTCGTGACCACCCCGCCGGGCGCGATCCGGCGGATCACGTGGTTTTTCTCGTCAGCGACATAGACGTTGCCGGCCGGGTCCACGGCCAGCCCCAGGGGATAATAGAAACGCGCCGCGCTGCCCGTGCCATCCGCACTGCCCACGCTGGGTTGTCCGGCCACGGAGGCAAAGGCGTGAGTTGCCGGATAAACGGATTCCGCCCGGGCGGTCGCGGACAATCCCGTCAGCAGCAGGACACAGAGCGCGGTCACCGCCCCGGCGGCGACCTCGTTGAAGGGGAGAAAGTTGCAGCGCATAGTCGTTGTTCTTCAGCTTAGTCGACAATCCAACCGGTTCAACCCGCCATCGGGCCGGGTGCGGGCGCGGCGAATGCCTGATGATCCACGGCTCGAGGCCCGGGGCTCCTGCTCCCAACCCCCCGCCCGGGCTGTGTCCATCGCTCCGGTAGGCACTCGCCCCGGAGGTTGCTGGCGGTCGGAGACCGACCCCGGCTCTTTAACGACTGTCTTTTTCCAACGAGGCGTGCGCGGTGGGAGCGCCTGACCCAAGCGAGCGCCCGCAAGGGTTCGGAAGAGACGACGACACGGTTCCGAAGGGAGGGCGGTCTATACCGTTTTTTACCCCCCGCATGGCGGAGGATTCGGACCGGTCGCTCCATTCAAACCCCGCGACGGAAGACGACCCCCCCTCGCCCCCCCCCCGCAGACTTTTCCCCTCCTGCCCCCGGCCGCCCCCCCCGTGTAAACCCCCGCCCCATCTCGGATGTTGCAGTCCCCGCTTTCTGTGCTCTCTGTTTTTATCGGTTTCCATCTCCATGTCTTCCAACGTCGAAAACGTCGTCATCATCGGCACCGGGTGCGCGGGTCTCACCGCCGCCATCTACACGGCGCGCGCCAACCTGAATCCCCTGGTCATCGAGGGACCCATGCCCGGCGGCCAGCTCACCACCACGAGCGAGGTCGAGAACTTCCCCGGCTTCCCGCACGGCGTGGACGGCTTCCAGCTCACGCAGAACATGCGCGAGCAGGCCACGCGCTTCGGCACCCGCTTCGAGCAGGCCATGGTGACCGCCGTCGATTTCAACTCGATGCCGCGCAAGCTCATCCTTGGCGACCGCACGATCCTCGCCAAGACCGTCATCGTCGCCACCGGCGCCTCCCCGCGCATGACCGGGATCCCGGGCGAAAAGGAACTCTACGGCGGCAAGGGCGTGACGACCTGCGCGACCTGCGACGGCGCGTTCTACCGCAAGATGGAAGTGGCCGTGCTGGGCGGCGGCGACAGCGCCGCGGAAGAGGCCCTCTTCCTCACGCGTTTCGCGAGCAAGGTCTATCTGGTCCACCGCCGCGACACCCTCCGCGCCTCCAAGATCATGGCCGACCGCGCCACCTCGCACGACAAGATCCAGATGGTGTGGGACTCCGTGCCCGTCGAGGTCCTCGGCGTGGATGCCGGCGCCGTCAGCGGTTTGAAGGTGAAGCACGTGAAGACCGGAGCCGAGACCGTGCTGCCCGTGAAGGGCGTCTTTGTCGCCATCGGCCACGTCCCGAACACCGGACCCTTCGCCCCGGCGCTGCAGGTGGACGAGGGCGGCTATTTCAAGCCCCAGCCCGGCTCGCAGGTGCAGACCAATGTCCCCGGCGTCTATGTCGCCGGCGACTGCTCGGATCACGTCTACCGCCAGGCCATCACCGCCGCCGGCATGGGCTGCCAGGCCGCCATCGAGGCCGAGCGCTGGCTCGCCGAGCACGGCGGGTGACCGGTGAGCGGCTTTATGCCGCGACCTGCCCATCCCCCCCCCGCCGTTCTCCCCCGCGGCAAGCCCCAAAAACGCCGCCCACTTTCGTGAGGCGGCGTTTGTTTTGGAATCGTTGTAGGGCGGGGTTTCCGAACCCCGCCTTTGAATCCCGTCTGGCATGCGAGGCGGGGATCGGAATCCCCGCCCTACATCCAATACGTGGATTTTACTTCAGCTCGTCGGCGTGGAATTCCTGCCAGCTGTCGAGGTCGTTCAGGCGCACGGCGTCCTTCACGGCGGTCGCGTCGTCCGGCAGGCCGTTGTTGGCGAGGACGCCCTTGCGGGTCGCGTCGTCGTGGATGTACCCGCGGACGCCCGCGTTGTGTTTCTCGATGGAGGCCTGGTCCAGCTTCACGCCGGGCTGGGCCTTGATCCAGGCTTCGAACTGGGGATAGGTCGGGCGCTGGTCCTTGATGAAGGCGAGCACGGCATCGGTCTTCAGGCCGAGGGCGTCGATCGTCATCTGGTCGTAGCCCTTGCCGCAGCCGGGATATCGGGAGTCGAGCTTGCCGCGGGCCGCCAGCGAGGCCTTGAGCCACAGACGGGGCAGATGCAGGACGCCGAGCGGGCCGGCGGTGCCGGAACTGATGAGAGGAACGAATGTTGCCATTGGATACAGGGGGTTATGGGTGGATGTGGATGGCGGACCCGGAGGGGACCGGCCATCGGCATGAGAGTGGACCCGCCCGTGGGATGGCAATGGCTGTTTTTTGCGCGCCGCTGCGCCCCGCAATAAAACCTTGGCGGCACCCTCCACCGCGGCATGGTGTGCCGTTCACGCATGACCCCCCATCCGTCCACCCTCACCTGGGGCCGCTACGAACGGCTGATGCCTGACGAGATCGAGGCCATTTTCGCCCGTCATCCCGTGGCCTACCTGCCCTGGGGCGCGCTCGAATATCACGGCCGGCACGCCGCGGTCGGCCTCGATGGACTCAAGGCGCACGGCCTCTGCATCGAACTTGCCCGCGCGGCCGGCGGGCTGGTCCTCCCGCCGGTCTATGTCGCCGCCAACACCATCAAGGGCTTGAAAAACCTGCCCTGGGCGCGCCACTCCCTCGATTTCAGCGAGGGCACGCTGCGGATTCTGGTGCGCGAGCACCTCGACCAGCTCGCCGACGAAAAATTCCGCGCCGTTTTCATCCTCTGCGGCCACGTCGGCCAGCCGCACTACGATATCATCAAGGACGAGGCGCAGCAGTTCAACGCCCGGCAGACCGGCACCCGCGCCATCGCCACCTCGGAAACCGATCTCGTGCCGCCCGAGGTCGTGAAGGTGAATCACGCCGCCCTGGGCGAGATCGCGTTCCTCATGCACACCGACCCCGACTGCGTGGATCTCGCCCGCCTGCCCGCCGACCGCGTGCCCACCCTCGAGCAGGATGCCGTGTGGGGCCCGGACCCGCGCGAGGCTTCCCCCGAAAAAGGGAAGGTGTACACCGCGGCATTTGTGGAAGCCGCAATGCGGGTGATCACCGAGGCACTGAAGCTGACCAAACCCTGAAGACCAATCGCGGAAATGCGGAAGAGCGGAACCACGGAATCAATGCAAAGATTGGCGATTGATCGACTTTGGGTAGCGCCCGGCCTCCGGACGGGCGAATGGGCCTGCGCACGCCAAACCGCCCGTCCGGCCTGCCCTCCGTAGGCCAGGCGAAGGAGGGAGGTCTGGCCCTACCCAAAACCTCCATTCCGCACTTCCGCTCTTCCGCGTTTCCGCGATTAATCTCCTCCCCCTCCACCCTCTCCCTTCTGCGAACATGAAATACCGCACCCTCGGCCGGACCGGCCTCCAAGTCAGTGAAGTCTCCCTCGGCACCTGGGCCTTCGGCTCGCCGTCCATTTACGGTTCCGTCGATACGGGCTCGGCCCATCGCGCCATCCGCGGCGCGCTCGACGCCGGCATCAACTTTTTCGACTCCGCCCCGCTCTACGGCACGAAGGAGGAGGACGGCATCGCGGAGAAGGTGCTCGGCCAGGGACTCGGGTCCGACCGCGACCGCGTTCTGATCGCCACCAAGTTCGGCCGCTACCACTCGCGCGTGCACACCAACGAACTCTTCGACGGCCAGACCGTGGTCTGGTCCGTCGAGGAAAGCCTGCGCCGCCTCGGCACCGACCGGCTGGACGTGCTCTTTTTCCATTCCCCCACGCATCCGGACAAGATCAGGGATGACGTCTGGACCGCGCTCGACCAGCTCAAGCGCAGCGGCAAGGTGCGTTTCACGGGGCTCTCCTGCGGCTTCATCAAGGACACCGCCGAGATGACCCGCGGCTGGGCGGCCCAGGGCCGCATTGATGTCGCGCAGATCGCCTACAGCCTCACCTACCGCGAGTGGGAACCCATCATCGCCGACCTCGGCAAACAGGGCGTCGGCATTGTCGCGCGCGAGTCGCTCGCCAACGGCTTCCTCGCCGGCGTCTTCACCCGGGACATCGTCTTCCCCGCCGGTTCGCTCAACTCGCGTTATCCGCGCGAGGAGATCATCGAGCGGGTCGAGACCGCCGACCGCTACAAGGCCCTGCTGGTGCGCCGCGACGTGAAGTCGCTCGCCGCCGCCGCCATGCGGTGGGTGCTCGACAATCCGAGTGTCTCCCTCGTGCTCTCCGGCTCGAAAAAGCTGGAGGAGATCCTCGACTGCGCCGCCGCGTCCGACGCGGCACCCTACTCCGCCGCCGAACTCGCCGAGGCGCGCCGGTTGCATGTGAAGGATTTCTCGCCGGCCTGAAAGTAGGGCAGGTCTTTGACCTGCCTGCGGGCGCTTCATCTGCGGGTAAGCGCTTCATGGCAGGTCACAGACCTGCCCTACTTCCTGAATCAGCAATTCGCACAGCGGTTCAGGCGCGGTCGCAATCGGGCAGGTTAACAACCACTCGCTCAAGTTCATGGTTGCGGGTAGCTGCGCCCCGCGAAGCGTGATTTACACCCGCGCGGTTTCAGGCCAACCAATGGCGTGCTCCCTGAATTGCTCAAGAGCCTCGATCTGAACGAGGCGCCGGCCTACCTGCTCATCTTCACCGGCGTATCGCTGCTGATGATGTGGCGGCTGGAGGCCATGCTTGATCACGGACTCGAGGGCACGGCGCTGGGCACGCTCGTGATGCCGTACTGCTCGGGACTCGGCAACCTGGTCTTTGTCGGCCTGATGATTTCGCACGATGGCGCGCCCGGCGAGGTGCTGACCAACTGCCTGGTCAACAATGTCACCAACCTCACCCTGCTGCTCGGCCTGCCCGCGCTCTGCTGGGGCCTGACCGTGCTGCCCGCCAAGGGCGGGGCGGGCCGACGAAAAAAGCATGGCGCCGACCCCGGCATGGCCAGCCAGCTCAACCGGCTCTCACTGCTGCTGACGCTCACCGCCGGATTGTTTTTTGCAGGCGCGGTGTGGGTTCTCGGAGAGGACGGCCTGCTCACCCGGGCCGACGGGCTGATGCTCATCGGTCTCTTCTTTTTCTGGCAGTGCTTCCAGGTCTTCGACGTGCTCAAGCACAACGTCCGTCAGCGCATCAGCTACGGCGCGATGTTTTACGCGGATCTGGTCATAGTGCTCATCTGCGCCTGGTGCGTCTACGAAAGCCTCGACTGGCTGCTGGGATGGATCGGCGCCCAGAAGGGCGGCTTCGTGAGTGCGGCCAATCTCGGCTGGCTGTCGGGCTGGCTCATGGTGCTGCCGAATGCCGTGCTGGCCTTCTACTGGGCGTGGCGGCGGCGGGCCGACGTGGTCTACAGTTCACAGGTCGGCGACGGACACATCTGCATCCCGCTATGCCTGGGCCTGTTTGCCCTGTGGAAACCGCTGCCCACCACCGGATTTTTCACCACCGGACTCGGGTTGCTGCTGGGCGCCCTCGGGTTGCACGTGCTGCTGCTCCTGATCGCCGGCGGCCTGCCGCGGTGGGCGGGCGGTGTGCTGACCGCAGCGTACGCGTGGTTTCTCTGGCAGGGACTGGGATGAAAATACGAGACCTGAAACTTGAAACTGAGTTTTAAACCTTGGCCTTCCATTCAGGTCTCAGGTTTCAGGTCTCAGGGTTCTGAATTTCTCCTCACTCCAGCGGATCGGCGTGGAACTTCGCCGCCAGGTCGACAAAGGGCTTCTGCGCCGCGAGCCAATGCGGACTCTGGCGGATCTCCGCCATGGATCGCCTGGTGTTGTTGCAGAAAAGATAACTGGTCGGCCCCAGCCGGATGCACGCGTCGAAATGCGTGCCGCTCGCATCGGGCGCGAAGATGAAATCGCCGGCATTCAGCCGGCCCTGTCCCACCTCGGCCCCCAGCGGGGCACTGTCGGCGATGAACTGCTTCTTGTAGGAATCGGCCCGCGGTCCCTGATAATAGAGGATCGCCCCCTGCCCGCTCGTCAGCTTGGCCAGCACCCATTCGTCGAAAACCGGCTGCTGGTAGAGGGAATTCATGCGCCCAAGGGCGAGGATCACGGCGGTGCGGGCGTCTTCGAGGTTCATGGGTGGATTGCTGCGGGTAGCAGCGACATGAGATACTTGGACTCGGCTGAAACAATCCAGTTCAAACACTGTTAAAAATGCCTCAGATTGGGAGTTCGAGGGACATTAACCCGACCCTGTCATGACCCGAGCAAGGGTGGCTTGTATTTGTAGGAGCGGCTTTATGCCGCGATCAAATGCGCAACTGCGGCAGGAATTCGGGACGGAAATTTTTGACCGCTGATGGATTTCACCAATGGGTGAAATTTTCAAAGCGCGGCTCCGGCTGATCGCCTCCGCTGTGAGTTTCGGGCCCGCTGATCGCGGGCATAAAGTCTGAGAAGTGAAGACCTACAATTGAGGTGAAGGCGATTAGCCGAAACTTCTGCTCAATGATTTCGCCCATTGGCGAAATCCATTAGCGGTCCACACTCCGACGCCTTGATCCCGCTGATTACCAATCTCAATAGTCTTAATGAGCACTATTAGTTTATTGGAATAATTCTAAATCTCACTTGCGATTTAGAACCATTATTATCTGATAGTGGTTCTCAACATCATGCCTGAAACGTCCACAGCCACCCCCGAGTCCCTTTCGCAAACCCTCGCCGAAAGCGGACTGCGCGCCACACCACAGCGCGAGCTCGTGTTCAATATCCTCCTCAAGAAGCGGGATCATCCCACTGCTGACGAGGTATTTGCGAGAGTAAAGGCCGAAATGCCCACGATCTCGCTGGCCACGGTTTACAACTGTCTGGAGACCCTGGTGCAGTGCCGGGTGGTCCGGGCCGTCAACTTCGAGCGGGGCCCCACCCGCTACTGTCCAAACCAGAAGCCGCACGCTCATTTTCACGACGAACAGACCGGTTCGACCCATGATATCGACCTCCCTCCCGGTCTGCTCGACCAGGTCAAAACCATCCTCCCGGAGGGTTACGACGCCAATTCCGTCGAGATCATCTTTCGCGGCAAGGCCCAGTCCTGAGCATCCGTCCGGCTAATTTCCCTTCAGTTTTCAAACTTCAATTCATCACTACATGAGCCAACTCCAAATCAAGGATCTCAACGTCAGCATCGGCGAGAAAGCCATCGTCAAGGGCTTCAATCTCACGATCAACAGCGGCGAGGTGCACGCCATCATGGGGCCCAACGGCACCGGCAAGTCCACCCTCGCCAAGGCCATCGCCGGCCACCCCGACTACACGATCAGCGGCGGTGACGTGCTGCTCGACGGCCAGTCCATCCTCGCGATGCAGCCGGACGAGCGCGCCCGCGCCGGCCTCTTCCTCGCCTTCCAGTATCCGAGCGAGATCCAGGGCGTCACCATCGCCAACTTCCTCCGCGCCGCCGTGCAGGCCCGCCTCGCCGAGGGCGAGGAACTCGACGCCACCGCCTACTACAAGCGCCTCTACACCAAGATGGACCTGCTCAAGATCGACCGGAAGTTCACTTCCCGCGCGGTCAACGACGGCTTCTCCGGCGGCGAAAAGAAGCGCTGCGAGATCCTCCAGATGGCCATGCTCGAGCCCAAGTTCGCCCTCATGGACGAAACCGATTCCGGCCTCGACATCGACGCGCTCCGCATCGTCGCCGAGGGCGTCAATGCCATGCGCGGGGGCGCCCTCGGCATCCTCATGATCACGCACTACCAGCGCCTCCTCGACTACATCGTGCCCGACCACGTACACGTGATGTGGGACGGCCAGATCGTGAAGAGCGGCGACAAATCCCTGGCCCTCGAACTCGAGGCCAAGGGCTACGACTGGGTGAAAAAGGAACTCGCCCACGCCTGAGGCTCCGCCGCGCTTTACCCGCGCCTCCTCCCCCCCTTCCTCGCGCCATCACCGCCACCTTTCCGTCATGAAACCTCCCACAGACCTCGACGCCACCTCGGTTGCCGATGAAACCATCGCCGGCGAAAATCCCGTCCAGGGCATCGACCAGACCGCCGGCAACTTCAGCTACAACGTCAACTACGAGTTCGACGCCGGCACCGGCCTTTCCGAGGACACGGTCCGCTATATCAGCAGCGTCAAGAAGGAGGCGCCATGGATCCTCGATTTCCGCCTGAAGGCCCTGAAGACCTTCCTCGACAAACCCATGCCCACGCATTGGGCGACCAAGGATCTCGAGAACATCAATTTCGACAAAATCCGCTACTACCTCTCGCAGGGCCAGAAGCCCAAGCGCACGTGGGACGAGGTGCCGGACGACATCAAGAAGACCTTCGAGCGCCTCGGCATCCCCGAGCAGGAGCGCAAGTACCTCGCCGGCGTCGAGGCCCAGTTCGACTCCGAGGCCGCCTACTCCAACATCAAGGACATCGTCGCCAAGCAGGGCGTGATCTTCGTCAACTCCACCGAGGGCCTGCGCGAGCATCCCGAGATCTTCCGCAAGTTCTTCGGCAAGGTCATCCCGACCGGCGACAACAAGTTCTCCGCCCTCAACAGCGCCGTCTTCTCCGGCGGTTCGTTCATCTACGTGCCCAAGGGCGTGAAGGTCGCCCAGCCGCTCCAGGCCTACTTCCGCATCAACGCCGAGAACTTCGGCCAGTTCGAGCGCACCCTCATCATCGCCGACGAGGGCGCCGAGGTCGTCTACATGGAGGGCTGCACCGCCCCGAAGTTCTCCACCTCCACGCTGCACAGCGCCGTGGTCGAGCTCGTCGCCCTCAAGGGCGCGAAGATCCAGTACATCACCGTCCAGAACTGGGCCAACAACGTCTTCAACCTCGTCACCAAGCGCGGCGTCGCGCACGAGGAGGCCGAGATCAAGTGGATCGACTGCAACATCGGCAGCCGCCTCACCATGAAGTACCCGGGCGTCGTCCTGAAGGGCCGCAAGGCCCGCGGCGAGGTGATCTCCATCGCCCTCGCCAACGACGGCCAGCACCAGGACACCGGCGCCAAGATGATCCACGCCGCCGATGAGACGACCTCCAACATCATCGCCAAGTCCATCTCCGTCGGCCAGGGCCGCTCCACCTACCGGGGCGTCGTGCACATCCCGAAGCACCTGAAGGGTTGCAAGAACAACACCGAGTGCGACGCGCTGCTGATCAATTCCAACAGCCGCACCGACACCTATCCCGCCATCACCGTCCGCGGCGACGCCAACTACGTGCAGCACGAGGCCAGCGTCTCGAAGGTCAGCGAGGAGCAGATCTTCTACATGCAGCAGCGCGGCCTCACCGAGGCCCAGGCCATGAGCCTCTCGGTCAACGGCTTCGTCAACGACCTCGCGAGCCAGTTCCCGATGGAATACTCCGTCGAGCTGAAGCGCCTCATCGACCTCGAGATGGAGGGCTCCGTCGGCTGATCAGATCGTACTCGTTCTCTTTCTCGTTCTCTTTCTCGCCCTAAACCGGCGGCGAAAGCGAACCGGACCCGGGAACGAGAAAGAGCACGATTAAGAGAAAGATTTTATCACATGTCTTCCGCCCTTCCCCTTCCCGACACCGCCGTCCCCGGTTTCACCTCCGATCGTTTCGCCGCCCATCTGGCCCACCGCAGCGACCAGCCCGCCTGGTGGCTCGAGGCCAAGAAGGCCGCGTGGAACCAGTACAACGCCCTCCCGCTGCCCGCCCGCACGGACGAGCGCTGGCGCTACTCCAGCCTGAAGGACATCGTCCTCGACGGCTTCGAGCTGCCCTCCGAGCCCGCCTCCGCCATCCCGCATCTGCCGGACTTTCCGCATGCCGCGGAACTGACCTTCTCGAACCGCCAGATCGTCGACCGGGAAAAGATCACCCTCCCCGCCGAGCTCGCCGCCAAGGGCGTCATCTTCGTTCCCCTCGACGAGGCCGTCCGCGACCATGGCGAACTGGTCCGCAAGCATTTCCAGCAATATCCCGTGGCCCTCGGCAGCGAGAAGTTTGTCGCCCTCAACCACGCCTTCTCCTCCACCGGTGCGCTGCTCTTTGTGCCGCGCGGCGTCGAGATCGCCCTGCCCTTCGTGGTGCAGCACACGCTCTCCGGTCCCGGCAAGGCCACCTTCCCCCACACCCTCGTCATCCTCGAGGACCAGGCCAAGGCCACGCTGGTCGAGTTCTTCGTCTCCGCCGAACCCGGCTCCGCCCACTTCGCCTCCGGCGTCAACGACCTGCACGCCGGTGACGGCGCCCACCTCACCTATGTCGGGGTGCAGAACTGGTCCAACGCCACCCAGGCCTTCCAGAGCAACTCCATCGCCGTCGGCCGCGACGCGCAGGTGCTCTCGCTCAACCTCCATCTCGGCGGCCGCCAGGCGCGCCACGAGTCGCACAGCCGACTCCTCGCCTCCGGCGCGCACAGCGAGATGCTCGCCCTCACCGTCGCCCACGGCACGCAGGAGTTCGACCAGCGCACGCTGCAGAGCCACCAGGCGCCCCACACCTCCTCCAACCTGCTCTACAAAAACGTGCTCCTCGACCAGGCGCGGACGATCTTCTCCGGCCTGATCGTCGTCGATCCCGACGCGCAGCAGACCGACGCCTACCAGAGCAACCGCAACCTCATGCTCAGCGCCGCCGCCGAGGCCAACAGCCTGCCCGGCCTGGAAATCCAGGCCAACGACGTCCGCTGCACCCACGGCGCCACCACCGCCCGCATCGATCCCGAGCAGCAGTTCTACCTCGAGGCCCGCGGCATCAAGCCCGCCCAGGCCCACGAGCTGCTCGTGTTCGGCTTTTTTGAGCGTGTCTTGAGCAAGCTCGCGGACGACAATCTGCACGACGCCCTGCGCTCATTCATCCAGGCCAAGTTCAAGAACCTCTAACCCGCGCCCCGCCGCGACCGCCCATGTCCTCCAAGGAACGCACCCTCGCCCGCGAAGTCACCGTCACCCAGATTCCCTCCGGCGACCGGCAGACCCTGCCGGCCGGCACCACGCTGTTCATCCACCAGACCCTCGGTGGCAGCTTCACGGTCCAGACCGACTTCGGTCTCTTCCGGATCGACGGCAAGGACGGTGACGCGATCGGCGAACAGGTGACCGAGAGCACGGTCAAGGCCGCCGCCCTCGCCGACGGTTCGCCCGATCCCGCCGCGGTCTGGGACCAGCTGCGCAAGGTGTTCGACCCCGAAATCCCGGTGAACATCGTGGACCTCGGTCTCGTCTATTCGATGGACATCGAGAAAGTCGGGACGCCCGAGGGCGGCTTCAAGGTCAACATCGCCATGACCCTCACCGCGCCGGGTTGCGGCATGGGTCCCGCCATCGCCGCCGACGCGAAGGACAAGATTCTCCTCGTCCCGGGCGTGGCCGACGCCGATGTGCGCATCACCTGGGAACCGGCGTGGAACCAGTCGATGATTTCCGAGGAAGGGAAGATGAAGCTGGGTCTGATCTGAGGGCGACTCGTCCTTAATTTCCATTACACGCTTCACGAGGGCCATGTCGGGGGCGCGACCGCCCTCGGTCGCAATCGATCGCAAGCGAGCCAGTCGCTCGAATGTCCAAGGCAAGTATTTGGAACCCAGTCCTCCACGGATTGTCCGCCTCGGGTCGATACAATCATGATCGCGGCGCCCGCTCGCCTGCGTGTAAATTGCGACCGAGGGCGGTCGCGCTCCCAACCAAACCAATGTCCTGCAGGCATCAAGCACCTCATTTTAGCCCTTTTGTGATTCAAGTGGCACTTGACGGCTGCCATGCACCGCATGGACTGCAGGCTGGAAGATGAGTCTCCCTGCGCACATTGATTTTTGGAACACCCGCTATGCCTCCGGCCACACCCCGTGGGAATTCAACGGCATACCCGCCAACCTCCAGGCGTTCCTGAAGAAGAAAAGCAAGGGCACGACCCCCACCGCATCACCCCGCGGGAGCGTTCTCATCCCGGGCTGCGGCACGGGCCAGGAAATCAAGGCCTTCGCGGAGGCCGGCTTTGAGGTCACCGCCATTGATTTTTCCGAGGTCGCCGTGAAAAAGGCCCGCGAGCTGCTCGGACCCGCCCTGGGGGACCGGATCATCATCGGCGACTTTTTCACCCACGAATTTGCCCCCGCCTCCTTCGATTTCGTCTACGAACGCGCCTTCCTGTGCGCCTTCCCGCCGGAGCTGCGCATCGCCTACCGCGACCGCGTGGCCGGCCTGCTGAAGCGCGGCGGCGATCTGATCGGCTATTTCTATTACAAGACTCCGGACCGCAAGGCCGGGGCGCCCTATGGCTTTGCCTGGGGTTCCTCGGATGAACTGTTCGGCCGGCATTTTATCCTGCTGAAGGATGTGCCCGTGACGGACTCCGTCCCGGTCTTCGCCGGCCGCGAGCGCTGGCAGGAGCAGCGCCGGACCGCCTTTACCGGCAACTGACCGCATTTGCGCTTCACTCCCGGTGCATCCGACCTATGGTCGGGGCCGTGCGCATTCCCCGCCCCCTCGCCCGTTGCCACGCGGTGGCAGCAATCCTGATCCTCACCGGCGCGACCCGGCTGCCGGCCCAAACCACCGAGGCCAGTCCCCCGGCGGTTGAAAACTCCGTGGTGAAGATTTTCTCCACCGCCCGCTTCCCCGACGTTTACCGACCGTGGACGAAGCAGGCGCCGCGGGAAGGCACGGGCACCGGGGTCATCATCACCGGTCACCGCATCCTCACCAACGCCCACGTCGTCGCCTACGCCAGCCAGATCCAGGTGCAGGCCAACCAGTCGGGCGACAAATACACCGCCACCGTCGAGGCCTTCTCCACGGCCATGGATCTCGCCGTGCTCAAGCTCGACGACGAGACCTTCTTCGACACCCGCGCGCCCCTGCCGCGCGCCGAGGTCCTGCCCAGCATCAAGGACACCGTCATGGCCTACGGCTACCCGACCGGCGGCACCACCCTCTCCATCACCAAGGGCATCGTCTCCCGCATCGAGTTCGCCGCCTACAATTACCCGGGCTCGGGCCTGCGGATCCAGATCGACGCGGCCATCAACGCCGGCAACAGCGGCGGTCCCGCCCTGGTCAACGACCGCATGATCGGCCTGGCCTTCTCCCGGCTGGGGGGCAGCGACAACATCGGCTACATCATCCCCAACGAGGAGATCGACCTCTTCCTCGCCGACATCACCGATGGCCGGTACGACGGCAAGCCCGTCAACTTCGACGAGTTTCAAACCCTCATCAACCCGTCCCTGCGCGCCTTTCTCAAGCTGGACCGCAATGCCGAGGGCGTCGTGGTGCGCAAAGTGGACGACGAGGACACGGCCTACCCGCTCCGCGTCTGGGATGTCGTCACCCAGATCGGGGACACCCGCATCGACAACGAGGGCATGATCATCCTGACGGACAATGTCCGCGTCGCCTTCAAATACCGCATCCAGCAGGTGGCCAGCGACGGGGCCGTGCCCCTCACCGTGCTGCGTGACGGCCGCGAACTCAAAGTTTCGGTCCCCGTCACCCGGAACCGTCCCCTGGTGGCTCCCTTCCTGCAGGGTGCCTATCCCCGCTACTTCGTCCACGGTCCCCTGGTCTTTTCCGCCGCCACGCAGGAGTTCGTCGCCGGCTTCAACAACTTCGGCCTGCTCAACAGCCTGACCTTTGCCGAGTCGCCCCTGATCCTCCGCCGGGTCGCCCGCCCCGCCTTTCCCGACGAGGAGATGATCGTCATTTCCGCCCCGTTGTTTCCCCACCGCCTCACCAAGGGATACAGCAATCCCGCCGGCCGGGTCCTGCACGCCCTCAACGGCACGAAGCCGAGGAACCTCAATCACCTCGTCGAGCTTCTCCGCACCGCCACCACGGAGTTCCTTGAGTTCACCTTCGAGGGCCAGGGCACGGAGACGCTGATCTTCAACCGGCAGGAATTGCTCGATGTCACCGAGGACATTCTCAGCGACAACGACATCCGCGCCCGCGGCACGCCGGACACGATGGCGGTCTGGAACAACGGCGGCAAATGAACCGGGTTCAGCCGCCTCCGGTAAGGCCGTTGGTTTAGGCGTGAAGAATACGCAAACCGGTTAACCACAAAGAGCACAAAGTTTCCGTCCGGTGGGAGCCCGTCTCCCGCGCCTCCTTATCAATCGCCTCGCCGCTTCATCCGCTTGCGGATATTTGTGCTCTTTGTGGTTAAAATGGATCGGTGGATTGCCGGTCAACTTCCAACCACCGGCACGAAACCCCACTTCGTCGCCGAGAAAAAACCGCGGTCTCCAGGCTTCAGGTCGGAAATGATCGGCGCCGCCGGTTCATGACTCGGGCGAAACCGGCGCCGCCGGCAGCAAGGTCCGGAGGTCGGAGATTTTTCCCCCGGACCGGAACTGCGGGTCGTCGCCCCGCACCAGCATGGCGTAGGTGTTGTTGAACCCCAGGGGAACGAACCAGGTGATGCCGTGCCGTCCGGCCAATTCCTCCTTGAGGCGCAAGTCCGCCGCCACCCTGTCGTGCATGAGCCGGTCCAGTTCCGCTGCTGATAGCCGGAGCACCGCGGAGAGCAAGGTACCGCTGTATTCCGGATAAAGATCGATATCGCCGCGCACCAGCGCCTCGAAACAGATTGAAGTGCCGCCGAGACCGGCCTGAAGCGTCGCTCGCAGCGACGAGGCCCCGTTGATCAATTGGCAGAGAATCTGCCCCAGCACGTATTGCTCCGTGAAGTTTTTGGTGCCGATGCGGAGGTCCGGCGAAGGCTCGTCGGGGCGGCCGGCCCGGCCCGCATCCCACGCCACGCCGGCGGTCGGGGCCCAAGCAGCCAGAAACTCCGCCGCAACCTGCCGGGGGGTGAGCTTGTCCCGATCCACCCGGAGATTCATGCGGCGCATCGCGGTTTCATCGATCGACCCGCCCAATTGGGCGATCAGCGCCGCGATTTCCGGATGGCGGTCCAGCACGGGCTGCCGGGCCAGAATGGCCGCCTCGTAGGCCGGGAAGAAATGCCGGTCGTCATCCAACCGGCGCAAACCGTAGTCCTCGATCCGGCCATCCGTCGAAAATCCGCAGGCCACGTCCACTTCACCCAGCTTCAGCGCATCATAGAGCAGACCCGGATCCAGTTCGCGGCAGGACAACGGGGGCAGGCCGTAGTGCATCCGCCAGGCCGCATACCCATCCGGCCGTTCCATGAATTCCGCGGTAAAGCCGAATCTCAGTTCCGACACCGGCCGCCGGGCGTCCAGGGCCCGGAACGTCAGGCCGCCGACCATCACCGCCAGCAACGCCGCGGCCACAATCCAGCCGGCGCGGCGGCGCAATCCCCGTTCCCCCAGCGCCAGCAGTCCGTCGGCCAGCAGGGCCAGCACCGCCGCCGGCACCGCCCCCAGCAGAATCACCGCCATGTTATTCGTCGCAAGACCGCGAAAAATGAAGGTGCCCAGGCCGCCGGCGCCGATCAGCGCGCTCAGGGTGGTCACGCCGACGTTGATGACCGCCGCCGTGCGGATGCCCGCAAAGATGACCGGCAGGGCCAGTGGCAGTTCCACCTTCAGCAGCACCTGCCGTTCACTCATGCCCATGCCCCGGGCCGCGTCGACGACCGACGGCGCCACGCCTTGCAGCCCGGCGATGGTGTTGCGCACGATCGGCAGCAACGCGTACAGAAACAGCGCAATGATGGCGGTGCCGCGGCCGATCCCGCAGATCGGCAGCAGGAAGCCCAGCAGGGCCACGCTGGGAATCGTCTGCACAATGTTCGCCAGGGTGATCAATGGGGTGGCCAGACGCCGGATCCTCGCCGCCACCACGCCGGCGGGCAGTCCGACCAGCGTGGCCGCCAGCACGGCCACGAACATCAGCTCGAGATGCTCACCGGTCCGCTGCCAGAGCAGCTGCCGGTTCGATTCGAGGAAGCCGGTGATTTCGGTCCAGTTCATTTGCGGTTTTCCGGCGCGGTCGCACCCAGGGCCCGCCGATGTTCGAAAAATGCCGCGACCACCCGGGCAAAGGCGGTCTCGTCGGTGCCGGCCAGGAGCGCAAGGACCTCCGCCACGCGCGATTCCGCCGTCAGCCCGGCACCGGCCGCCCAGCCTGCCGGCAGGGGCAGGTCTCCCAGTTTGACGGCCATCCATTCGGTCTGCAGCCGGCCGGCATCAAAAAATTCCCTCACAAACCCGGTGGCGGGCCGGAACAGCAGTTCCGCCGGCGTGCCGGTTTGCACGCACCGGCCATTGGCCATCAGGCAGATGCGGTCGCCCAGCTCCACGGCTTCGGCGATGTCATGCGTGACGAGCACGGTGGTCTTGTTGACCAGGGATTCGATCCGCCGGAACTCATGTCGCACCTGCTGGCGCGTGATGGGATCGAGCGCGCCCAGCGGTTCATCCATCAGCACGATGGGCGGATCCGCCGCCAGTGCGCGGGCCAGGCCCACCCGCTGGCGCTGGCCGCCCGACAATTCGTGCGGGTAGCGCCCGAGCAGCTCGGGCGCCAGGTTCACCAGGGCCAGCAGTTCCTCCACCCGGGCCCGGCTCCGCGTCCGGTTCCAGCCGAGGAGGCGCGGCACCGTCAGGATGTTTTCCTCCACGGTCCAATGCGGAAACAAGCCGACACCCTGGATGATGTAGCCGATCTTGCGTCGCAGCTGCACGGCATCCGTCCGGGCGATGTCCCGGCCGTCCACCCGGATGCGGCCGGCCGTCGGCACGATCAGGCGGTTGATCATGCGCAGCGTCGTGGTCTTGCCACAGCCACTGGTGCCGAGCAGCACCAGGGTCTCGCCGGCGCGCACTTCCAGCGACAGCTCCGCGACCGCGGTGAAGCCGCCATACTCCTTGCGCAGACCCTCGAGCACGATCATGGCTCAACGCACGACCTGCAGCACGGCCAGGTGACCGTGACCGCACCCGATGCCCCGTTGCAGCCCGAATTCCAGGCTGCGCAGCAAATAGGCCAGCTGTGGCTCGATCAGGTTGGCCCGGGCGTCGCCGTTTTCAACCCAGGCCGCATCCGCAATCACGCGGTCCATGCCGATCAGGGCAAACTGCAGCGCCGGCGGGCACGCCGGCCAATCGGTGAAGTCCGCCACGGCCACCGGTCCCTCAATCCGGCGGCGCGTGAAATCCACCAGCAGATTCCAACTCCGGATGAGCCGCGACAGCACCGGACTGACCAGCGGATGCTCTCCGGCCAGTTCAGGGGCCAGCAGCAGGCGGTCCAGGTCGGTCCGCTGGAAATCCTGGTGCAGGGAGTTGACCAGCCGGCGCAGCGGCGGGAGGGCGGCATGGTATTCCGCCGTATCGACGTGCCGGCCGACGAGCATGGAACAATCCATCTGCGCCACCATCTGGAATTCGCAGCCCGCCACGCGACCGGCGGTGCGGGCGAGCCGGGTGACGTCATCACCCGTCCAGAAACGCAGCGGAAAATGGTCCGCCCGGCTCATTGCCTCCGGATCGCCCAGGTGCAGGTAGTTCATGGTGTAATCCCGCACCTTCTCCGCCTCGGTGCGCGCCGACCAGTAGGCCGGCCATTCGATGGAATAGCGGCCGTTGAAGTCGAGGACCACGAGGGCCCCGTTCCGGGCGTGCCGGCCGATGTCCGCCAGCAGCGCCCGCATCCGTGCCAGCGACAGGTGGGAAAACGAACCGTAGCTGGAGAAATACAGATCGAACGGCGGTTCGCGGCGCAGCACCCCGAGACCGGCGTTCAGGTCGGCCTGAAAAAAGAAAACATTGCCGTATCCGGCGTAATTTTCCCGGCCCTTCGTCACCATGGCCGGATTGAGATCCGCCCCCACGTATTCGATGGCCTCTTCCGCGAGCACGCACGAGGCGGGCCGGCCGGGCTGGTCGGGCGCCGCCTCGATTTGCGTCAGCAGGGCGAAACCCTGACCGGCCCCGCAGCCGAGATCGAGCACGCGGACCGGACGCTCCGCCTCGACACAGCGCCGCTGCAGATGGGGACGCAGGATCTGCCGGCGCGCCTGATCCTCCCAAAGATTGCGCACCGCGTCATGCTTCCCGACCAGGCTGGGACGATGGACGTTGTAACGGCCGGCGGCCACGGCCTCGCGATAATTGTTTTGGACGCGGGAATGGGACCGGCGGTCAAGGGAGGCCGGAGTGGGTATGGGATGCAGTTTCATGATTAAAGGGCCGTCTTTCCCGTCAAAGGACGGGGCCCTGCCAGCGACCGATGGTACCGGGCTGCAGGGGGGTGCCCAGATGCCGGCTGAGCAGGTTGAAGTAGTAGAGTTCCTCCGCGCTGCGCACCGGCAGTCCGGCGGCGCGGGCCCGGGCCCAATCCCGGTCGCTCACACGCCGGCTGACGATGTCGCCAATGCAGTCCGAAACGCTTGCACCCTGGGCGAATTCGAGTTTCTGGCGCTGGATGATCTCCGGTGGCAGATCGGAGCTGAAGGCCGCGCGCAGCAGGCCCTTGGCCTGGCCAAAGGCGCCGCTTTGCTTGAGGACCGGGTGAATGCGCATGATGCGCTCCACCAGGCCCAGGTCCAGAAAGGGCACCCGCGCTTCCAGCGCATGGGCCATCGTCATGCGATCCACCCGCTGCAGGTTGAGATTGTGCAGCGAGCCCAGGAGCCGGTTGAGTTCATCCTCCAGCGCATGCCCGGTGTAATTCCGGAGATATTCATAGCCGGCGAACAGCTCATCCGCGCCCTCGCCGGTCAGCACCACCTTGATCCGCTCGCCGGCCGCGGTGCGCGTGGTGGCCGCCAGCCGGGAGACGAACCAGGTCGGCAGGGCCGAGCGGACCAGCGCCGCATCATAGGACTCCAGCGCCACGACCACCGTCTCGAGGGCGTCGGCCATCATCGCGGGCGTGAGTTCGCATTCATGGTGCCGCGAACCGATCGCCCGCGCCACGATGGCGGCGGCCGCCAGATCGGAGGATCCCTCTAGACCGACGGCGAACGTGTGCAGTTCAGGCAGTTCGCGCCGGGCCAGCATGGCCAGCAGGGATGAATCCAGCCCTCCCGACAAAAAGGCGCCCACGGGCACGTCGGACATGAGATGGGAGCGCACCGCCGCGGTCAGCTCCACCCGCACCATGGCCATCGCCTCCTCCTGGTCGATGATGACGCCGGCTCGGGCCGGCAATTGGTAGTAGCGGACGAATCCCTGCTCCGGGAGGTAACAGTGCCCCGGCGGGAATTCCGCCACCTCGGCCACCTCTCCGGCCAGCGCCTGCATTTCCGATGCGAAAAGCAGGAGGCGGTCCGGCCGCTCGCCATAATAGAGGGGTTTGATGCCGAGCGGATCACGGGCCACGCACAAATCTCGGCCGTCGGTCAATCCGTAGCTGAACATGCCGTTGAGCACCCTGACCCCCTCCCAGCCCATCCGCTGGTACGCCGGCAGGACCACCTCGGTATCACTCCGGGTCTGAAAGCGGAAATCCCCGCCAAACCGGTCCCGGAGCTGGCTGTGATTGTAAATCTCGCCGTTGCCCACGACATGATGCCGGCCGTCCGCATCCACCAGCGGTTGCCGCCCGCCCGCCACATCCAGGATGGCCAGCCGGGTCTGGCCCAGCACGGCCCGGCCGCATTCGATCAGCCCGGCCCCGTCCGGACCGCGGTGCCGAAGCCGCCGCATCATGCGGTCGACCGCCACGTTGGCCGTTCCCGCCGGAACAATGCTATCGGGTGATTCATAACTAATTACAATGCCGCACATAGGTGAGTTGTCTGGCATGAACCTTAATGCACCAAACCTCAAGGTACCGGGGTTATTTTTTTCCTATTATGCCATAGGATATTTTAATATGGTGAGTCATGGAATTCTACCAACTCCGCTATTTCGAATCCGTCATCCGCCACGGCAGCCTCACCACCGCGGCGGCGGACTGCCATGTGTCCCAGCCCTCCCTGTCCACGCAATTGAAGAACCTGGAAGCCGAATTCGGCCTGAAGCTGGTCGAACGCAAGCCGCGCGGGGTCGTGCCCACGCCGGCCGGCGAGCGTCTGCTGCTGACGTCCCGCCGGCTGCTGGCCGAGGTGGACTCCTGCCAGCACGACCTGCGCCGGCGCAATTTCCACAGTCTGCCGGAGCTGCGCATCGGAGTCGCCCCGCTGTTCGCCGCCGTGATGCTGCCGCGGCCGCTGGCCAGGTTTCTCCATGACATGGACAGCTACCGGATTATCGTCCGGGAACTGCCTCATCAGCAGCTGGCCGAGGCCCTGACCAGCCACGCCATCGACCTGGGTCTTATCACCCAGGCCCGGCCGCTGCCCGTGAGCATCGAGGCCCGCACCCTGTTTCAGCTCAATTACGCCATTTTCTGCCCGCGCGATCATCCGCTGACCCGGCTTCGCCAGCCCCGGCTGCGCGACCTGCTGCCGTACCGCCTGGCGCTCTATCAGGATCCCGCCGGCTTTGTCGACCGACTCAGCCAGCTGGGCATCGAAACTGGTAAACCGCCCCGCATCATTTTCAGCAGCGACCAGGCCCTGACGGTGTTTGAAATGGCCCTGGCCGGACTCGGCGTGGCGGTGCTGCCCACCCTGTTCAAGGACCGCGCCCGCCGCCGTCGCATGGTCATGCTCCCGCTCCATGACCGGAACCTGGGATTCCCCTTCGTCGCCGCCTGGAGCCGCGACCGGTCCCAGCCGCCCGGACTGGAGGCTTTCCTGCGCGCCTGCCAGATTCTACAGCCCGCCATCTAGTGCGGCGCCGCCGGCGTCAGCGCTCTCCACTCACCGGCACGAAGCCCCACTTCGTCGCGGAGAACAGCCCGCGGTCGCTGAGCTTCAGGTCGGGGATGACCAGCAGGGCCATGAACGACAGCGTCATGAACGGGGCGTCGAGCCGCGATCCCAGCCGTTTCGCCATCGCGTCCAATCGCGTGTAGGTCCGCGCCACGGTGCGCCCGTTCCGGTCCGACATCAGCCCGGCGATCGGCAGCGGCAGGACAGCCGTCTTCCCACGGCCCACGACGCTCAATCCCCCGCGGTGCCGGATGACGTGATTCACCGCCGCCGCGAGCGAGGCATCATCACAGCCGACCGCCACGATATTATGGGAATCATGCGCCACCGATGACGGCGATGGCGCCGGCCCTGGAGCCCGAAGCCCTTGATGAACCCCACCGCCACGGGTGCCTGCGGGACATAGCGGTTGACGACCGCGATCTTCAGGAGATCGCGCTTCAGATCCGGTACGAGGCAGCCCTGCACGATCCGCGCCGGTTCGACCCGATGGCGGGTGATGAGCTGTCCGTTCAGCGCCTCGATCACATTGATCAGGTAGGGCGAACCGTCCCGGTGAGCCGCCGAATCAACTTTCACGGCAAAGTCCGCCGCCGGCCTGGTCTTCGCCCGGAATTTGTTCGGCGTGGCCGGCCGCAATCGTGGCAACCGGCCCCGGCCGTTCGCCGCCGCCAGTTTACCCCGCAGGTAGGTGCGCCGCACCTGGAAATTCTCCCAATCATCCACGACGATGAAGTCCGCGGGATCGCCGACGCGCAGCAGACCGACATCCAGTCCGTAATGCGCCACCGGGTTGACACTGGCGCACCGCAGCACGTCGAACCTGTCCGCCCCGGTCGCGAGGGCCCGGCGCACATGGCGGTCGATGTGACCCGTGAGCAACAGGTCGGGATGCAGGTCGTCGCAGCAGAACATCACCCGGTCCGGGTGCGACTGCAGCAGCGGCGCGAGCGCCTCGAAGTTGCGTGCGGCCGACCCCTCCCGGATGAGAATCTTCATCCCCGCGGCCAGTTTGTCCTTCGCCTCCGCGAGGGTGAAGCACTCGTGGTCGGTCGCCGGTCCCGCCGCGGCGTACGCCGCGGCCTGTTTGCCGCGCAGACCCGGCGCATGTCCGTCCACCGGCTTGCCCTGCTTCCGGGCCGCCGCGATCATTCGCCGCAGACCCTGGTCACCGGCCAGCACGCCGGGGAAATTCATCACCTCGGCCAGATAACGCACTTCCCGCCGGGCCAGCAACCGTGTCACCGCCCGGGGGTCGAGCGACGCGCCGGCCGTTTCAAACGTCGTCGCCGGCACGCAGGACGGTGCGCCGAAGTTGAACTTCAGCGGTGTGCGCCGGCCGTCGCGGATCATGTAGTCCACCCCGGCCGCACCCAGCACGTTGGCGATCTCATGGGGATCCGAGACGGTGGCCACGGTCCCATGGACCACGGCCAGCCGCGCAAACTCCGCGGGCGGCAGCAGCGAGCTCTCGATGTGGATGTGCGCATCCACCAGTCCCGGCATGAGGAGGTGCGTGGCCCGCACGGCCGGATTTTCCGTGAGCCGCGTGATGCGGCCGGCACGCCATGCCACGACGCCGGGATAGATGCGCCGCGCCTGCCAGTCCACGATCCGCCCCTCCAGTCGTTGCGTGCGGTTGCTCGCCATGGCCATTCATGTGCCCCTTGCGTCCAAAATTGGCAATACCCTTGCCCGAACACCGGTCTGCCGTTAGGCTGGGGTCCTCCCCCGCATGGCCAGCCCTGACGAAAAAATTGCCGCCATTGTCTTTGACCCCGGTGCCCCGGCCTTTCGCCGCAAGCTCTGGGTGCACATCAACACGCCCACCGGCCCCCGGCTGATCTTCATCTGGCCGCGCCTCCTCAAGGTGCTGGCGGTGCTGCTGGTCGCCGGCTGGCTGGCGCTGGCCGGGGCCGTCTGGGGCTTCGTCAAATACCAGCGCGGCATCGCCGGGGTGCGTTTCGTGGATCTCGCGTTTTATCCGCTGAGGCAGACCCAGTACCGCGCCTACCTCGGCTCCCACTATCTCGCCGCGGCCAAGCAGGCCATTGAGGCCAGGAAATGGGATGAGGCCATGCGGAATCTCCGGGCTTCCCTCGACTATGCCCCTGAGCTTCAGGAATCCCGCCTCATGCTGGCGGAATTCCACCAGCGGATCGGGCAACCGGGACGCGCCCTGCAACTCCTTGAGGAGGGCACGGCCCATGCCTTGTCGGACCTGCCCTATCTTACGCGGTTCGTGCGACTCGCCGAGGCTCAGCGCGACTACAAACGCATTCTCCGGCTGGGGCAGGCGGTGCTGCCGGAGCAGCCCGATGCCGAGCCGGCGCACCGCCATTTGGCGCACCGCTCGGCCGCCGCCCTGATCGAACTCCGCCGCTTCCCCGAGGCCGAGGACCTGATCAAGCGGTGGAAACTCGACGAGCAGGCCGACGGTCAGCTCCTGCTGGCCAATATCAGCATGGCCGGCGACCGGCCCGAGGAAGCGGTGCAGCGCCTGGAACTCGTGCAGGAAAAGCTGCCCCGCGATGAAAGCATCTCCATCCAGCTCACCCGCCTTTACCTGCAACTCGGCCGCCTGCCCGAAGCCCGCCGCACGGCGTTCCTGCGCAGCCTCACTCATCCCGACAGCGCCGGCGCCCGCATCGACCTGCTCAACCTCGACTGGCAGCTGGGCCGGCGGGAGGATTTCAACCTGGAGGCGGACCGGTTCCTGGCGAGCCACGCCGCGGATGCCCCCGCCCTCGGGCTGCTGGCCCAGGTCGCGGCCGACACCGCCCAACCCGAACTCGCCGCCCGCGTGCTGGACGCCGCCCGGGCCGCCGGCCTGCCGCCGGCCATCTACCTTTGCATGCTGATGCAGGCCCGGTGCGCCGCCGGACAATTTGAACCCGCGCTGGCCATCGCCGTTGAACTGGAGCCGGATGCCGCACCGCCCTCCCGGGTCGCCACCACCGTCATGGCCCTCAAGTGCTGGGCCTTTTACGGCCTGCATAACCAGGCCGAGGGCGATGCCTGGCTGCACCGCTTCCTCTCCCAGCGCGATTTTACCCCGGATGACGCCCGGCGGCTCGCGGCCGCCCTCGAAAAATTGGGCGCGCCGAAAGCCGCCGGCCGGCTCTACACCGCGGCGGCCGATCATCCCGCCGCCGCGGCCGACGCCCTCACCGCCGCCGTGGAATTTCACGTGCGCCAGCAGGCCTGGACCGAGGCCGGCGCCCTGCTGGCCCGCCTCAAGGCCCTGCCCCGTCCGCCCAGGGACCTGATCGAGCAGGTCGAATCAAACCTCACCGTGCTCGGCGTCCGCCCCCGCTGACCGGGCGAAGTCGCCTCGACCCTTGCCAAATTCCCCGGCTCCACCAACGTTGGATTCCTATGCATTTTGAACAACTCCAGCCCGGCCTTGCCGAACCGTTTCCGCGCGCCGATGACGACGACGATGAGGACGAACCGGAGACCGCTCCGGCCGGCAAGCAGCACGCCCCGGTGGCCATGCTCATCCAGAAGAAGTTCCTCCAGCAGCGTAAGATTTTCCTCTGGGGCGCCGTCACCGACGAGACGGCGAAGGATATCACCGAGAAGCTGCTCTACCTCGAGGCCACCGATCCCGGGAAGGAAATCGTCTTCTACATGAACACGCCCGGCGGCTCCATCACGGCCGGCATGGCCGTGTACGACACCATGCAGATCGTCACCTCGCCCATCACCGTGGTGGTCACCGGCATGGCCGCCTCGATGGGTTCGATCCTGCTCAGTGCCGCCAAGAAGGGCCGCCGCCTGCTTTACCCGCACTCGCGCGTCCTGATCCACCAGCCGCTCATTTCCGGCCGCTTCATCGGCCCCGCCACGGACATCAACATCCAGGCCCAGGAAATGGAAAAGCTCCGCCAGGAGCTGAACCAGATCCTCGCCACCGCCTCCGGCCAGCCGCTGGAGCGCATCACGCGCGACACCGACCGCGACTTCTATCTCAACGCCAAGGAAGCGATCGAGTACGGCCTCGCCGACCGGATCGTGGACAAGGTGTGATCGGTCCGGCCAAGGTTCGGCAGGAACCCGCGGGCAGGCGATGGTTCGGCTGGGAGCGCGACCGCCCCCGGTCGCAATTTCGCGCGCGCGGAGAAATCATCCGAACCTCGCCATGCACGCGTCTGATTTTTGGTCTTCGTGAGGTTTCCACGCCGGCCGACAATTGCGACCGAGGGCGGTCGCGCTCCCATCTCGGTGCCGCCGGCCAACCCGCGCTCGCTCAGTGCCCGCCCTGCGAACCTTCCGGAGCCTTGGCGCCGGGGGTCTCAAGATCGAGGATCTGACGCTGCCAGACGACGGCTTGGTTGAGGTTGTTCGCAACGTTGGCCGTCCTGGCCGCATCACGCAGCCATGCGAGCCTGAGGTCATCGGGCAGGGCCTGCGCATTGAACAGGTTGCGATAGACCTCCACGGCCCGGACGGCATCGCCGTTATCCGCCAGCATCACCGCCGCCTGCCGCAGCAAACCCCATTCGTCGCTGCGGTTCGCCGGTAACAACCGCGCAAATCCCAGCGCGGCGGCGGCCCCGGGACGATCGCCGGCCTCGGCGAGCATCTGCGCCAGGGCCACGCCCACCGCGAGGCTGGGCTGCCGTTTCTGCTCGGACCGCGCCAGGGTCAGCGCGTCCTCCGGTTTGTTCGCATTCTGCAGACGGCGGATTTCGCGCAGGGCGACGTAGGGTTGCAGCAGGACCGGCAGCTTGTCCCGCTCCGCCCATTGCGCCGCGAGGGACCGCGCAAAGGGCCGGTAAAGCGGATCGCCCACCAGCACGTTCTGCCAGCTCAGGCAGTGCAGCGCATAGTAGGCCGCATCGCCGAGCGTGGCACCCTGCAGCAATCTCCGCAGCAGCAGGTGCGGCTGGTGCATGAGTTCGAGGTAGGGCTCGTACACCGCCCCGAAGGTCGCCGAGGCCCCGCGCGCCACCAACGGTCCGCACCAGGCCTGGGTCGCGGTACGCAGGGAATTGGCCGAATAACTGTGGATGTGCAGGGCGATCGCCCCCGGCGGCAGCCGGAAATCCGGCAGGGTGAAGGGGCCGGTGACATCGGTCGCATACCAGCCGAAATACAGGGCGGGGGCATCAAAGCGTGCGCTGCGCGGAAACGTCCCGCCCTCGCGGTGCACCTCGAGGTCGAAATCCTGCTCCTGCAGCTGCCGGGCGACCGACTCGAACCAGCTGTCCCCCTGCTTGTGCGGACCGCCCATGTCCACATAGGCCCGCCCGAGGAGTCCGGTGTGCTCGGCGGCGATGGTCCGGTCGATCATCGCCAGCACGTCGGCCGCCGTCGGCCCGTCGAGTCGCGCCACCTTGACAATCTGGGCCGACTCGAAATTCGGCTGCTCGCCCAGGAAGCACGGATTCCGCACAAAGCCGTTGAGATTGTAGTTGCCCGACGCGATCAGGCTGAGTTCCGAATCCACCGCCCCGCGATTGGTCCGGAACTCGGGCTGGTCCACCAGCGGCGGCGCCCCGGTCAGCGCCGGATCGTGGTCGATCCGCAGCGGCACGCCGCGGCAGGTGACGAGATAGGAAAGGCCGTGGCCGGACATCGCGTATTTCCGGCGACCCGCCTCGTCGCTGGCCTTCATCGCAATCCCGTCGATCAGCCGGCGCCGCACCAGTTCGTCCTGCAGCGGCTGCCAGACGCTGAGCACGAATTCGCGCCAGGTGATGGTTTCCGCCGCCGGCATCGGCAGGGCCACGATGTTGCCCGCCGGCACCCCGCGCTTTTCCGCGTAATGGCAGGCGATCCGCAGCGAATCGGCGTCATCCGCATTGGCCACGATGATCAACCGCGCCGCCGCTTCGTCGGCCACCGGCACGGCGGCCCCAGCCACCCAGGGCGCCAGCAGGAGCAACAGGCGGAGGAAACGCATGCCGCCACATTGGCGGGGGACGGGGCCTTTTCCAGACTGCAATCGCTATTTGCCCGTATTTTGGCCGAGACCATGGAATTTACGCGACCCACTAAAATTGTCCCTGAAGGGAAACGCTAATCTTCGCTAATCATCGCTAATCTTTGCTTATTCAGGATTAGCGCCGATCAGCGAAGATTAGCGTTCCTTTAGGTGGGTGTATTTTTCTGCGGCTCTGCCGCGCTGTTTTCTGAAAAAACAGTCCCCTAGATAGTATTGCGCTTCAATGGGTCTGCGGCGGTATAAATACGCCGTGGCCGCCTCCGGCTCGAACGCGGCTGCGCTGTCATTTTCGCTCTTCCATGCTCTACCTTCTCATCGCCCTGGGCGGCGCGCTTGGCAGTGTCGCCCGCTTCGCCCTTTCCGGTTTCGTCGCGGGCCACTTTGGCGAGACCTTCCCCTGGGGCACGCTGGTGGTGAATGTCTCCGGCTCCTTCGTCATCGGCTTCTTCGCCACGCTCACCTCCCCGGACGGACGCCTGCTCGTGTCGCCCGGCGGCCGGCAGTTTTTCATGACCGGCGTGCTGGGCGGGTTCACGACCTTTTCCTCCTTCAGCCTGCAAACCCTCAACCTGGTGCGCGACGGCGAGTGGTGGCAGGCGGGCGGCAATGTGACGGGGTCGGTCTTCGCCTGCCTGCTGGCCGTCTGGCTCGGACATCTTGCCGCCGTCTACCTCAACTCCCTGAAAGGATCCTGACCATGACCCTGCCCGAAGACTCCGTCCTGCTGCGCATTTTCGTCGGCGAATCCGACCGCCACGGGCATCAGCCCCTCTACGAGGCCATCGTCCTCAAGGCGCGCGAACTCAAGCTCGCCGGTGCCACCGTGCTCCGCAGTCCCCTCGGCTTCGGCGCAAGCAGCCATCTGCACACCGCCAAGATCCTCCGGCTCTCCGACGACCTGCCCATGGTCATTGAAATCGTGGACACCGAGGAAAAGATCCAGGCCTTCCTGCCCGTGCTCGACCCCATGATGGGCGGCGGGCTCGTCACGATGGAAAAGGTCCGCGTGCTCCACTACCGCGGGGCAACCAAGCCCGCTTAACCAACTACTGATGATTACCCAAAGTAGTGACACCAGACACTGCATATTACCTCCGAGGGTAGGGCCCGGCCTCCGGACGGGCCGTGAATGGCAGTCGCATCCCGAACCGCCCGTCCGGAGGCCGGGCGCTACCCATGGACGCATCACTTCGTTAGGTGATTCTCCATGAACAGTCCCTTGCCGGCCTTCCTCCCATGCTGAATTCCTGGCTCACCTGGGCGTTGCTTTCGGCCCTGTTTGCCGGCCTGACCGCCATCCTCGCCAAGATTGGTGTCGCGGACATCAATTCCCACCTGGCCACCGCCATCCGCACGACCGTGGTGCTGGTCTTCACCTGGGCCATTGCCCTGAGCCTGGTGCCGATGGCGTCGGTGGCGGCCATCTCGCGCCACACATGGCTGATGCTCGGTCTGTCCGGCGTGGCCACCGGCCTGTCTTGGCTGTGCTATTTCCGGGCCCTGCAACTCGGCGAGGTCTCGCGCGTCGCACCCATCGACAAGCTGAGCGTGGTGTTCGCCATTGTCCTCGCCGCGGTCATCCTGCGCGAACGCCTCAACTGGCAGCACTGGCTTGGCGGTTCGCTGATCGTCGCCGGCGCGCTGGTCCTGGCCTGGAAACCCGCCGTCTGATCAGGGCGCCGGGGCCGTGTCCGCCTGGCGCTTGAGCAACTGCGCCCGCAGGTAGGTGTCGATGGGCGCGGTCCGCCACGCCGTCAGCCAGATGGCCGACAGCATCTGGCCGCCGCGGAGCAATTGGCCCTCGATGAGCGCGCGGCCCTCCGCGTTTTCCCCGGCGGGCCCGTCCTTGAACTTGCCGGCCTTCTCCAGCGCATAGAGCGGTTCGACCTGCCGGTGCTGCTCGACGATGTAGTCCATGACCGCCGAGAAAAAGGCGTCCTGCCCCGCGGGAACCGCCGGGAGCGACAGCGGTTGCGCCGGGGACATGCGGTCGGCGATATCCGCATAGCCGATCCCGGTCTTGGCAATGAATCCGCCGTCGATCCAGGCGTGAATCCCCGACCGCGGATTGTAACCCGATGGATTCTCCCCCACCCAGCCGTTGTGATGCACCGTGGTGTGCAGGGGTTGCGCGCAATCCCCGACGTAGTGGCCCATCACGCCCATGACATAGACGATGTTGGCCCTGGCGTTGGCCATCTCCTCCGCCGTGCCGCCGTGCTCCTCGAAGGTCTTCAGGTAAGAGAACGCCGCCTTGAGCTTGCCGTAATGCTCGGCGATGGCCCACGGCGCAAAGCCCGGCCATTCGCGGGAGCGCTCGCTGTTCTTGGCCGGGTCAATCGGCGCATAGGCGGCCGGGTTCACGATCCGGCCGGCGGCGTATTGCGACGCAAAGACGTAGCGCATCGGGGCGACGGTCTGCGGGGTCAGCCCCGCCGCGGCGAGCATCTCAAGGTCGAGGTAATGATCGAGGCCGTTGACATGCTTGATCGGCAGGTCCGGATTGCCGCGCCAGCGGTCCGGCTCGCTGGCGAGGAACACGATGCGTTCGGTGTCCGCGGCCTCCCGCACAAAGGCCGGAAAATCCTCCGGGAGCCCGGCCAGGGCCAGGCGGTTGACGATGCGATGGCCTTCGTCATCCCAGGCCGCGAGCGGCGACAGGCCGGCGGCGGCGGTCAACAGGGCGAACACAAGCGAACGGCGTGAATTCATGGTCGGAGAAGAAATCAGGATTTGCCCGGTGCGCGCTGGCGGCGCACGCCTTCCACGGTGTTGGCATAGATGCGCACCCCCTCGGCAATCGCCTCGGCGATTTTCTGGCGGTAGGCCGGCGTGGCGATCTTCCGGGCCTCGGTCTCGTTGGAGAGAAATCCCGCCTCCACCAGCACGGCGGGCGCGGAGGTCACCCGCAGCACCGCCAGCCGCCCGCGCTTCAACCCGCGGTCGGAGGCCTTGAGCCCGCTGAGCAGTTCGCGGTGCAGGGTGTAAGCGAGCAGCGCATTCCAGTGGTCCTGCCGGTTGCCGGGATTGGCGATGGCCACGGTGCTGTCCTCGCGGTCGGGATCACTGTGGGAATACTGGTACTGGGGCGTGAGCGAATAGACCTCGACGCCGGTGACGCGGTCGGCGCCGCTCTCCACGGAGTTGTAATGCAGGCTGATGAAGAGGTCCGCGCGGGTGCTGACCGTCATTTCGCCGCGCTTCTGCAGATCCGCCTTCTTGGTCCGGGCCAGCGCCCGGTCATCCCGGCGGGTCAGCACCACGCGGTAGCCCTGACGCTCCAGCAGTTTTTTCAGGCGCAGGGCCGTGTCGAGGGTCAGGGATTTCTCCTCCAGCTTGAGCGCCCGGTTCTGCATGCCGGGATCGCCCCCGCCATGGCCCGGGTCGATCACGATGGTCCGGACCACGGGGACCTGGCTCTCGCCCGAGCCGGGGAGCAGGATGGGAGTCAGCAGTTTCTCGGCGTCGATGCGGCTGAGGTGCAGCGTCCCGCGGTGTTCGCGGACCGGTTCGCCCAGGAAGACCCGCACCCCGTTGATGGAGCACTCACGCGTATCCATCTCGAGCACGATGGTGGTCCAGGTGCTTTTCAGGGTGAGCTGGCGGCCTTCGTCGCTGCGGACGGCCTTCAGGCCGAAGCGCGCGCCGAAGTCGGCGGCGTCATGATAATCCGCCCCGGCCAGCCGCACCTTCGCCAGCGGCCGCGACGGCGCCGACCGCGATGCCGTCTGACCCAGGCCGGTGGCGGCCACCGCGCTCAGCAGCAGCACGCAGGCGGCGGCGGTTCTGAGGGCGGAACAACGCACCAGCCTCCTTCAGGTGCCCGCGGGCGGGGCGTCGTCCTCGGGGGTCTCTTCCTCGACGGTGAACTTGGGCTTGCGCTTGTTGGTGGGCAACGGCGTCAGCATGACGTTGATGTTGCGGCCGATCAGCTTGGGCTCGGAATCCGGGTGGCCCATGTCCACCAACTCGGCCACGGCCCGCTTCATCACGGCGAAACCGAGCTCGGTGTGCGCCATTTCGCGGCCGCGGAACTTGAGCCGCATCTTGACCTTGTTGCCGTGCCCGAGGAATTCCTCGGCGTGGCGAAGCTTGGTGAAAAAGTCGCCGTCGGCGATGCGCGCCGTGAATTCGATCTCCTTGATCTTGCTCGCGGTGGCCTTCACGTGGGAGTGCTTCTTCTGCTCCTCGTACACGTACTTGCCGAAATCCATGATGCGGCACACCGGCGGGGTGGCGTTGGGGGCGACCTCGACGAGGTCGAGCCCGACTTCGAGCGCGAGATTGATCGCCTTGGGAGTGTCGAGGACCCCGAGTTGCTTGCCCTCGGGGGAGATCACGCGCACCTGCGGAACCTTGATACGGTGATTGCGACGGATGTTCGCAAACGGGTCGTTGTTAACACGACGCTGGTAATTGCCTGGGCGGTTGCCGCCGGCGGAGGGGAACGAGTTGGCCATCAATAAGGTTGGGCTGGTGACTGGGTCGGAAGGGGTTTTCGGGGGTAAATTCCCTGATGACAACACCTATTTAAGGTGCCGCCCCCTTTCAGGAGGTCAGACGCTGAAGCTTTCGCCGCACGAGCAACTGGCCTTGGCGTTGGGATTGGTGAACTTGAATCCGCCCGCCAGGAGCTTGTCGGAGTAGTCCAGCACGGTGCCCTTGAGGTAGAGCGCGGTCTTGCTGTCCACCAGGACGGGGATGTCGGCGGACCGCACCAAAATGTCGCCCCGCCGGGGCTCGGCGGTGAACTTCAGCTTGTAGCTCAAGCCATTGCATCCGCCGCCGTTGATGGCGATGCGCAGGAATTCCCCCTGCTGTTCCCGCGCGATCAGCGCCGCCACCTTGCGCCCCGCCGCCTCGGTGAGGCGCACGAGGTTCTCATTGCCCTCGCGCACGGCCGCGGGGGCGACAATGCCCGGTGCGGGTGGCGTGGAAGTGGTGGCAGTTTCGGACATGAGGCCGGCACTATGGCCGGGTTCGCCCCCGGAGCAAGCGCCGCGCGACGGTTACCGCGTTGGCAAAACTCGTCGTCCGCGCCAAACCCTTGCCGGCAATGCCGAAGGCCGTGCCGTGATCGGGACTGGTGCGCACAAACGGCAGGCCGAGCGTGACATTCACCGCCTCGTCAAAATCCACCGCCTTCAGCGGGGCCAGGCCCTGGTCATGGTAGAGCGCCACCACGACATCGTATTCGCCCCGCAGCGCCCGCGCGAAAATCGTGTCGCCCGGCTGGCAGGAGGAAAGTCCGGGAAATTCCGCGCGGAGCTTGCCCAACGAGGGATTCAGGAGGTCGCGCTCCTCCTCGCCCAGGAGCCCGTCCTCGCCCGCGTGCGGGTTGAGGCCGCAGACGCCGATGCGCGGGGCGGTGATGCCCTCCGCCCGGGCGAGGGTGTCCGCCGCCGCGATGGTGCGGTGCAGCAGTTGCGGTCCCAGCAGTTGGGGCACTTCGCACAGGGGCACATGCCAGGTCGCCAGCACCACCCGCAGCCGGCCGCCGCAAAACGCCATCACCGGGTCGCCGCCCCAGCGGGCCGCGAAGAATTCCGTCTGGCCGGGCCAGATGTAGCCGATGCGGGCCAGGGCCGCCTTGCTGACGGGTCCGGTGACCACGCCCCCGAATTCGCCCGAGCGGCAACCTTCCGCGGCGCGTTCCATGGCCGCCCAGGCCACCAGCGCACTCTCCCCTGTCGGCTCGCCGGGGGTCGCGACATAGTCTTCAACGCCCACGGCGATTTTCTTCACCTTGTCCGGCAGGGTGGCCAGCCACGGCGCCGGGCCGATGACCGTCAGGTGGCGGACGTCAGCCGCCGGCCCGGCGAGCCAGCCCGCAATGATCTCCGGCCCCACGCCGGCGGGATCGCCGCAAGTGACTGCGAGCTCAGACCCCATCGTCGGTTTCGTTGACGGCCGCGCGCCGGGCCCGGGCAAAGCCCCGCTTGCCGCCGGCGAAAAATTCCAGGAAACGGCGCGCCTCGGCGCTGGTGAAACGCCCCGCCGCGAGCGCCGACGCCGCCACGGTCCGGATGTTGCCCGGCGTGAAGAAAATATCCTGGAACGCCGCCTTCAGCTCCATGATGGCGGGTCGCGGGAAACCGCGGCGCTTGAGGCCGACCCCGTTGAAACCGATGACCTCGTCGCGCTCGGCGACCATCACGAAGTGCGCCACGTCCTTGGTGATGCGGGCGAGCCCGGCCACCATGACGCTCTCGCCGATGCGGCAGAACTGGTGGATGCCCGCCCCGCCGCCGACGAAGGTGTGGTCGCCCACGCTAACATGGCCGGCGAGCATGGCATTGTTGGCCAGCACGACGTGGCTGCCGATCGCGCAGTCGTGCGCGACATGGCTGGCCGCCATCAGGAAGCAGTTCTCCCCGATCACCGTGGCCTCGCCGGCGTGGATCGAACGGTTGATCGTCACGTGCTCGCGGATGACCGTGCCCGCCCCGATGCGCACGCCCGAGGCGGTGGCGCGGTCGAATTTCAGGTACTGCGGATCCCCGCCCACCACGGAAAAGGGATGCACGACCACGCGATCACCGAGCACGCAGTGCCGGGTGATGACCGCGCCGGCCTGGATTTCACAATCGGCGCCCAGCTGGGCCCCGGCTTCGACGATGGCCGCGGGATGGATGCTCGTCGCCATGGCTCAGTCCTTCGCCTTCCGTCCCGCCCCGCCGGCGCGCCCGGGGAACATGTCGAGCTGCGTGTCCTTCAGCAGGTCGTAGTTTTTCATCAGCCGCATCACCTGCAGGGTGTCGCTCTTGGAGTAGTTCTGGTTGACCTCGATCTTGTCGAGCAGGTCGAGCAGCATGGAGCGGAAGGAGATGATCGCATCAACCCCGCGCTCCTTGAGCAGGGCCACGCTCTGCGAACGGAAGGGCTCGGCGGTCGGCAGGCTCGGCAGCACGAGGATCTTGGTCACGTCGCCCTCGCCCGGACCCGGGGGCGGAAAAAACCGCGTGACGTTCTTCAGCACGTTCTCCTCCAGGAAACCGAAGATCTCCGGGCTGCTGCGCAGCATGGTCGGGGTGAACACGCCGGTGTGCCAGCCCTTCACCGCCACGACCGCCTTCTGGATGAAGGGCAGTTCGTTCGAGAACAGGAAGAAGTCCGGCTTGCGCGAGCCGTGCTCCCAGGCGGGGTTGTAGACCAGCAGATCCACCTCCTCGGCGCTCGTTTTCCGCCGCGACTGCACCTGATATTTGCGCAGCTGACGGACCAGAAATCCGTTCTGTTCAAAATATTCGCGGACAATCCCTTCGTCGGTGGCGGCCATGGTCTTTTTCTACCCTGAAACGGGAAAATGTCACTTCATTCTATCGTGGGCCGGGTAGCGAAACATGGGGGGAAATTTGTAGGGCGGGGATTCCGATCCCCGCCTCCCTGTATCCCGCTAGAATCCAATCTTTCTCGTTCTCGTAATCGTTCTCTTTCTCGGCTTGGAACGTGCGCGTCGAGAAGGAGAACGAGTAAGAGAACGAGAACGATGGATTTCAGCGTGGCGAAGACGGCGGGGATCGGAGATCCGCCCTAGAAATTCAGACCGCACCGATTAAACGGAAGCACTCCTCCGCCAGCGCCGCGGGCACGCCGTCGCGGGTGACCGCCTCGCCGATCCGCTCCATGACCACAAAGCGCGGCAGGCCCGCGCGCACTTTCTTGTCGCGCGCCATCGCCGCCATCAGCACCGCGAGGGGCAGCGGCGCGCTCAGCCGCACGGGCAGCGCATGCGCCGCCAGCACCTTTTCAATCCGCCCGATCGCCGACTCGGGAATCAACCCGAGCCGGTGCGACAGCTGCGCCGCCGCCACCAGGCCGATCGCAATGGCCTCGCCATGGAGGTAATGCCCGTAACCGGCCGCCTGCTCGATCGCATGGCCGAAGGTGTGGCCGAGATTGAGCAGCGCCCGGCCGCCCTCCTTCGCGAGTTCGCGTTCATCCGCCTCGACGATCCGCGCCTTGATCGCGCAGCAGCGGCGGATGACGGTGGCCAGATCGTCGGACGCAACCGTCAACGGACCCCGTTCCAGCCGGGCAAACAACGGCGCCTCGGCGAGCAAACCGTACTTGATGACCTCCGCCATGCCCGCGGCGAATTCCCGCGGTGGCAGCGTGCGCAGCAGCTCCGTCGCAATGTAAACTCCGCGCGGCTGGTGAAACGCCCCGGCCAGATTCTTGCCCGCGGCGAGATTGATCCCGGTCTTGCCGCCCACCGAGCTGTCCACCATCGCCAGCAAAGTCGTCGGCACCTGGTAGAAGGCGATTCCGCGCAGATAACTCGCCGCGGCAAAGCCGCCGAGATCGCCAATCACGCCGCCACCCACCGCGAAGAGCACGCCACCGCGGTCCACACGGTTGACCGCAAGAAATTCCAGCACCTCGCCCAGGCCGGCCAGCGATTTCGTCCCTTCTCCCGCGGCCACGATGCATTTGGGCGCATCGCCAAACATCGCGCTCAGCGACGCCGTCTGCGTTTGCGCCACATTGCGGTCGCACAGCACCGCCACCGGGTGACCGGCCGCGCGCAACTCGCCGACCTTGGCCTGAATCTCATCGTTCAATTGCTGTCCAAAGCGGATTTCGTAACTCCGCTCGTTGAGATTAACTAAAAGTGACTCCGCCATGGCGAAGGTTAAAGCCTTGTCAGTCAGCAACGTCAATCTGCATATTAAATGAGACTGAGATGCTTTCTCATATAATTTATTGACAGAAACTCGCGTTTTCCTGCTATTGAGACTTGTTCGCTATTACTAACTGCCCGTCTCCTCTGAATTTCCATGAGCAAGTCCTTCCTACCTCTCACCTCGGACCTAGTCCGACTCGGCGGCATCCTGGCGCTGGCATTGATAGCCGCGCCGCTGACCTCGGGTCCGGCCCATGCTGCCGATGACGATGAATTGATCTACGACCGGGATGCCGACCCGGTGGTCCTGACGGAAATGGAGGTCTATGGCAGCCAGGGCTCCACTGCCGGCTATCAGTCCCGCCCCAGCCTGGCCGCCACCAAGACCGACACGCCCCTCGTTGATGTCCCGCAGTCCATCTCTGTCGTGACCCGCGAACTGATCGATGACCAGGCCATGCGCAGCATGGGGGATGCCGTGCGGTTCATGCCCGGCGTCGGCATCGCCCAGGGCGAGGGCAATCGCGACACGCCGGTCCTGCGCGGCAACAGTTCCACGGCCAGTTTCTTCCTCGATGGCATCCGCGACGACGTCGAGTACTTCCGCGACTTCTACAACGTCGACCGCATCGAGGCCCTGAAAGGCCCCAACGCGATGATCTTCGGCCGGGGCGGTCCCGGCGGCCTCATCAACCGCGTGACCAAGCAGGCCGGCCAGACTGCCGTCCGCGAGCTGGCCCTCACGGTCGGCGCCTGGGAACAATACCGCACCACGGTCGATTTCGGCCGTCCGGTTTCCGACCGCCTGGCCGTGCGCGTGAACGGGCTTTTCGAGGATTCCGGGAGTTATCGCGCCGACGTCAGCCTGCGCCGTTACGCCGCCAATCCCACCCTCGCCTTCCAGGTCGCCCCGCGCACCACCCTGCGCGCCGGGTTTGAATACTTCCACGACGAGCGCATCGCCGACCGCGGCGTGCCCTCCTTTCAGGGCCGCCCGCTGGCAACTCCGGCGGAAACCTTTTTCGGCGATCCCGCCCAAAGCCCCACCCACACCACCGTCCGCGCCTTCAACGCCGCCGTCCAGCACGACTTCGGCCAGGGCCTCACCCTGCGCAACACCTCGCGCTTCGCGGATTACGACAAGTTTTACCAGAACGTCTTCCCCGGGGCCGTGAATGCCGCGGGCACGACCGTCGCCATCTCCGCCTACAACAACGGCACCGACCGGGAGAACTTCTTTAACCAGACCGACCTCGTCTACACGACGGGGACCGGGAAGATCGAGCACGTGATCCTGCTCGGCCTCGAACTCGGCCGCCAGGAGACCGACAACCTCCGCAACACCGGATACTTCACCGCCGTAAGTCCGACGACCACCTCCGTCTCCGTACCGCTCGCCAGCCCGCGCTACACCCTCCCGGTCACCTTCCAGCCCAGCGCCACCGACGCCAACAACCACGGCGTCGCCGACACCGTCGCCGTCTACGCCCAGGACCAGATCACGCTGCTCCCGCAGCTGCAGGCCGTGCTCGGCGCGCGCCTGGAGGACTTCACCGTCGATTTCCGCAACCACCGCACCGGGACCACGATCGCGCAACGCGACCGCCTCGTCTCGCCGCGCGCCGGCCTGATCTGGAAACCCGCGCCGACGGCCTCCGTCTACGCCAGCTACTCGGAGTCGAGCCTGCCCCGCGCCGGCGAACAACTGGCCTCGCTCACCATCACCAATCGCGCCTTTGATCCCGAAAAATTCGAGAACCTCGAGTTCGGGGTGAAATGGGACGCCCGGCCCGACCTTGCCCTCACCGCCGCCGTTTACCGGCTCGACCGCCGCAATGTGGTGGTCGCCGATCCCGCCGATGCCACGCGCTCCATTCTGGTCGACGGTCAGCGCACAGAGGGACTCGAACTCGGCCTGTCCGGCCGGATCAACTCCCGCTGGAGCCTCACCGGCGGCTACGCCTATCAGGACGGCGAGATCAAGGTCACGCAATCCGCCACCATCCGGGCCGGCGCCCGCCTCGCCCAGCTCCCGCGCCACAGCGCCTCGCTCTGGAACCGCTACGATCTGAACGCCACCTGGGGCCTCGGCCTGGGCTGGATCTATCGCGACGAGATCTACGCCTCGACGGACAACACCGTCAGCCTGCCCGGTTTCGCCCGCGTCGACGCCGCCATTTTCTGCCGGATCAACGACCGCCTGCGCGCCCAGCTCAACGTCGAGAACGTCCTCGACCGCAACTATTACGCCTCGGCCCACAACAACAACAACCTCACGCCCGGTTCGCCGCTCGCCCTGCGCCTGAGCGTGACCACGCGGTTCTAAACGCGACCCGGCGGCTCCAGCGCAGCGCGGCATGGCTTTGCGCTTAAGCCGGAACCCCCCCCGGCCCCCCCCGCACCCCCCCCCCCATTTATCCTCGTTCTGTCCGCCGGAATGCCTTTGCTAGTCCCTCGCTCCCATGAAAAAGGCCAAAGCCCATTTCCCGCAGATCAAGCCCATCGCCTACGAAGGCCCGAAGTCCGCCAACGCCCTCGCGTTCAAGCACTACGATCCCGACGAGGTCATCGACGGCCGGACCCTCTCCGCCCACCTGCGCTTTTCCATCGCCTACTGGCATTCCTTCCGCGGCACCGGCGGCGATCCCTTCGGCCCGGGCACCATCGTCCGGCCCTGGGAAAAAGGCCGCGATGCCGTGTCCATCGCCCTGACGCGCATGGATGCCGCCTTCGAGTTCTTCCAAAAGATCCGCGCGCCGTTCTGGTGCTTCCACGACCGCGACATCGCGCCCGAGGGCCGCACCCTGGCCGGATCGAACCGGAACCTCGACAGGCTCGTCGCCCACGCGCAGGATCTGCAGCAGGCCACCGGCGTGAGGCTCCTCTGGGGCACCGCCAACCTCTTCTCCAACCCGCGCTACATGTGCGGCGCCGCCACCAACCCCGACGCCCACGTCTTCGCCTACGCCGCCGCGCAGGTGAAGAAAGCCCTCGATGCCACCAAGCGGCTCGGCGGTGAAAACTATGTCTTCTGGGGCGGTCGTGAGGGCTACGAGACGCTCCTCAACACGAACCTGAAGCGCGAGCAGGACCACCTCGCACGCTTCCTGCACCTCGCCGTGGATTACGCGAAGTCGATCGGCTTCAAGGGCCAGTTCCTGATCGAGCCCAAGCCCAAGGAACCCACCAAGCACCAGTACGACTTCGACGTCGCCAGCGGCATCGCCTTCCTCCGCACGTACGGGCTCGAACGGCACTTCAAGTTCAACATCGAGACCAACCACGCCACCCTCGCCGGCCACACCTTCCAGCACGAGATCGAGGTCGCCGCCGCCGCGGGCATGCTCGGCTCGATCGACGCCAATGCGGGCGACGAACTCCTCGGCTGGGACACCGACCAGTTCAACACCAACGTCCGCGAGCTCACCCTCGCGATGCTCTCGATCCTCCGCGCCGGCGGCCTGGGTTCCGGCGGCTTCAACTTCGACGCCAAGCTCCGCCGTCCCTCCATCGACCTCGCCGACCTATTCCATGCCCACATCGGCGGCATGGATGCCTACGCCCTCGCCTTCAAGGTCGCCCGCCGCATCCTCGCCGACGGGAAATTCGAGCACTTCATCGCCGCCCGCTACGCCTCCTTCGACACCGGCTACGGCCGCGACATTGAGAAGCGCCGCACCAGCCTCCGCGACCTCAACCGCCTCGTCCTCACCAAACTCGGCGAACCCAAACCCCGCTCCGGCAAGCAGGAGTACCTTGAGAACCTATTGATGCAGTATCTGCACCAGTGAAGCACAGGCAGGGCCCGGCCTCCGGATGGGCCGTTCAATCCACGTCCGTCTGGAAGCCGGACACTACCTAAATCCCACGCCAATCCGGCTCGGCAATAAGCAATAATCACTAAGCGATAACCAATAACAAATGCCTATGCTCCGCTGCCTCCTCCTCGCTCTTGCCGCCACCATCCTCGCCGGCTGCTCCTCCCTCTCATCGCAACAGAACCCGGCGGTGGATTTCGGGAAGTTCAAAAGCTACTACGTCGAGCACCGGCTGACTGACAACCATGGCATTGATCAGATGATTGTGAATGACCTGCGCCAACGCGGCCTCGCCGCCTCCTGCGGTCATCTCACCATGATCCCCGAAAAAGTGGACGTCATCATCGCCTACGAGGATCGCTGGACCTGGGATTTCAAATCCTACCTCATCGAGCTCAATGTCATCGCCCGGAACGCCCGCACCAACAAGATGATCGCCACCGCCACCTACCGGCACCCCGGGCCGCTCAGCAAGGATCCCGAGGTGATGATCGCCAAGATCCTCGACGGATTTTTGAAGTAGCCCGGTCCTGAGCGTGAGGGTTCATCCCTTCGGCTGGGACGCGGCGCTCGCCCTATTCGCCCTGAGCGGCAGCCGTCCGCGCTCCCAGGCAAACCGCTACCGGCTCGGGAGCCAGAATCCGATGACGCGGCTTCAGGTCAGCACCTGTCGCAGCGCCGCGTGCGCCACGGCCATTTCCGCCGGCGTGCCGATGGAGATGCGGCACCAGTCGAACAGGGGCGGGAACGGCCGCGCCACGATCACCCCGGCGGCGCGCATCTTCGCCTGAAACTCCGCGATGGGCTGGCCGGTGTGGAAAAAGACAAAGCTGCCCTGCGGCTCCGCGTAACGCCGGCCCTTCTCCTGCAGCACGGCAATCAGCGCATCCCGGCCGGCCTTGATCTGGCGGCGGGCCCTTGCCACAAAAGTCGTGTCGTTCAGGCTCGCCTGCGCCGCGACCACCCCGAGGAGGTTCATCGTGCCGGTCATGTGCCCCCGCACGGCCTTCACCAGGTCGGGCGCCATCACGGCATAGCCGATCCGCTGCCCGGCCAGGCCGTAGATTTTTGAGAAGGTGCGCGCGATGACGACGTTGTGCCCCTCGCGCACGAGTCCGACCAGGGTGTGGCCGGCATAGTCGTCCGCGCAGTCCAGGTAGGCCTCGTCAATGAACACCGGCGCCTGTTTCGCCACGGCGATGGTGAAGTCGCGCAACCTGGCCGCGGGGACGAGCGTGCCGGTTGGGTTGTTGGGATTGCAGACATACACGCAGCGCGTGGCCGGCCCCACCCGGGCCGCCATGGCGTCAAGGTCGTGCTCGAGGCGGTCATTGACCGGGACGCTGACGACCGTGCAGCCGTGCCGTTCCATGGCCCCGACCATCTGCAGGTAACCCGGCCGGGCGCTCACGACTTCGCCCGGTTCGCGGCTGAAAAAGGCGCCGCAGGCTTCGAGCAATTCCCCGGAGCCCACGCCGAGCAGGATGTGGTCGGGAGTGACGCCTTCTTTTTCAGCAATGGTCCGGATCAGCGTGGAAGTCAGGCCATAGGGATAGCGGCAGGTCAAATCCAGGTGCGCCCGCATCGCGGCGATCGCATCGGGCGAGGCGCCGAGGGTATTTTCGTTGAGCGAAAGCTGCACGAGGCCTTCCGGCGTGACCGGCAGGTAGGCGGGCGCGGCCGCGGGAACGGAGCGCAGACGCGGGGCAAGGGCCAGGCCGGCGACGGCCGCACCGGTGGCCTTGAACCAATGCCGGCGATTGAGGGTCGGGGTGGATCTCATGGGAGAAAACCACTATGGACCCGAACCCGGAGCGCCAGCGAAGAATCCGCCAGTTGAAAGGTGCAGGCGCGGTTTTCATTGTAGGGCGGGGTCTCCGAACCCCGCCTTGGAATGTCGTTCGTATTCGAGGCGGGGTTCGGAGACCCCGCCCTACAACTACCATCCACCTCCATCGAGGCGCGCGGGTGACTGGTCAGGGAAGTCCGTTGCATAATCGCATGGAAGTCCGGGGAGGCAGGAGCCTGCTGGCAGGCGATGGTCGATGTAGGGCTGGACCTTGGTCCAGCCTCGAATGTCTCCAGCGTCTCGCAGCGATATAGGCTGCACCAAGGTGCAGCCCTACAGGTCGAAGCCGAGCCATCGACTGCCGGCAGGCTCCTGCCTATTGCAGCGGACAAATCCAACGGGACCGCATCAAATCCGCGCGTCCGGCACTTAAGCGTTCAGCGTTAAACGTTAAAAGTTAAGCGTTCCCGCCGCTACCGCGGCGGGTGGTCTTCAAGCGTGCGCAGGGTTTGCAGGCGCTGCGCCTCGCTGTCGAGCTGGCTCGCGACCAGGCGGTCGAACTTCGTGCGCGCCAGGGCGTCGCCCGCATGCTGGTGATAGAGGCCGGCCAGCACCGAATCGCGCTGGCGCAGGGTCGTGAGATTCACCCGGGTGATGCGGGCCATCTCCACCGGCATCTTCTCGTTGCAGGCGGATTCGTAGCGGTCAATGAAGGCATCGGCGTTCGCGGCGGTGCCGCTGAGCAGATGCAGATTCTGCAGGAAGGCGTCACTGCTCGCGCCGAGCAGCACGCGGACATTCAAACCGCCGATGTAGCCCTTGACCACGGGCTGGAACGGCACCGCCTCCGGCGGCACCGGCACGCCCTTGATGACCGGCAGCCACTTGGAAATGGCGACGAACTTGGTGTTCGATTTCCGGCTGGTGAGAAAGCGCAGGAAATCAATGGCGCGCTCCGGATGCCTGGATGCGCGCGTCAAGCCGAAGGGCATCGCCGCAAAGGTGGCGGCCTCGGACGGCTCGCCCAGGGTTGACGGGCCGAAGCGCGGATCGTCGCGCCGGAACGAGGGCATCTTGAAGGCGCCGATGGGAAAATCCGCCTGCATCAGGATGCCGCCCGCATCCCACGTGCCCGTGGCGAGCATGGCCGCCCGGCCCTGCAAAAACTGCAGCATGCCGTCCTCGCGGCCCAGCTGCACCCAGCCCGGCGACAGGTAGCGGCCGAAGGCCTCGACCGTCTGCAGGCTGGCCCGGATCGCCGGACTGCGGAGCGACCAGCGCTGCCGCAGGTACTGCACGTGGATCTCGTGCACCGAGAGTTCGAGGTTCCGGCTGAAGTCCGTGTCAATCGCGAGCCGCTGCGTGACGGTGCTGAACAGCGCGTCCGTGATCTTGGTGATGTTGAAGACCGAGCCGCCCAGCGGCTTGATCGGATTCCCGGACGTCTGCGCATAATGCTGCAGCGCCTCGCACAGGTCCACGAATTCGTCGAACGTCCGCGGCGGCCGGTCCTCCCCCAGCGCCGCCTTGATGAGGTTGCGGTTGTAGAACACCCGCACGGTGACGAGCGTGCTGGGGGCGCCATAGTACTCGAGCAGGTTGGCGCTGTAGTAATGGCCGAGACCGTCCGGCGCCGGCACGAGTTCCGCCGCGTAGCTTTGCCGCCAGCTGCCGTCGCGCAGGTCGGGCTCGCCGACGTTGTAGGGGTTCTTTTCCTCCAGGTAGCCGGTCAGCGGCGTGAAATAGCGCGCCAGCATGTCGTCGGGATTCTCATATGCGGCCAGCTCGATCAGGTCCGGGGGATTGCCCCCGACGAGCTGGGTGCGCAGCCACTGCTTCCAGGCGCGGCCCGGGATGTCCATCTGCTCGACGCGCACCTTCGGGTGCAGCTGCTGGTAATCCGCGATGATTGCATCAATGGCCTCGCGCACGCCGGGCTCGAGCTGCCAGTGGGCGAGCCGGATGACCTCGACTTCCGGATCGACGAGGGCCGCGGTCCTCGCCCGGAACAGCCGCACGGCGGAATAGAGGAAGGTGCCCGTGAGCAGGGCGATCGCGAGCAGCGTCAGCAGTTTCGGGCGCTTCATCGGGCGGCCGTCTCCAGTGCTTCCATGCGCTCGCGCGCCGTGAGGAAGCGGTTGTCCGTGGGCAAAATGGTGGCGAGGAAATGGCGGTAATACGCGATTGCCTCCTCGCGCCGGCCGAGCGCCCGGGCGACTTCGGCCAGCTGGATGCGCACATTGGAGACCAGTTGCACGTCATGCGTGCCAATCGCGTCGGCCCGCCGCAGCCAGCCGAGGACGCGGTCATCGCACACCTCGTAGAACAGCGCGCCCCCGGCCAGGGCCCGGTAATAGGCGCAGGCGGCCTCGGGGAGCAAATCCGCCCCGGCCACCGCCTCAAGTTCCGCGGCCGCCGCCAGCCGCTGCGGCACGGTCAGGTCGGGCCGCTGGTACAGAAGCAGGAGCGCCAGCTTGCCGGCGGCAATCTGCGCCACCGGATGCGCCGGGTTCGCCTTGATCACCTCCCGGTAGGCGGCCTCGGCCCCGGCCAGCGGTGCCGGATGGTGCAGGTGGAGCACGCGCGCCAGCAGGAGGCGGGCATACATTGCCGTGTCGTCCGTGCCATCGGCCGCGATCAGCGCCCGCAATTGCGCCTCCACCTCGGCCACCTTCGACGCCGTCACCGGCGGGTGATTGAGCCGGCTCGCCGCCAGGCCCAGCGCCCGGGTCCGGCTGTCCCCCGGCGCCAGGGTGAAGGTGTCATACGCATCGCGAAACAGGTAACCGGAGAGCAGTTGCCAGCCCTCGGCCTCGGACGGACCGGCGGCCCGCACCGGCGCCAGGCCGCCGAGCAGGCACAAGGCCATGCCGAGCCGGCGGCAGACCGCGGCGCGGAAACTTGGCAGGCGGAGAATATGGGCCGTCAGGAATGGCACGCGGGGCCGAGAGGTGAGAATTGTTGCCGCGAATGTCAACGCACGGAGCAGGATTCCGCCGCTTGAATACTCAGGCCGCCGCCCGAGCGGCAGCTTGCCACCCGCCCCGTTCCGCCGTGATGCTCCGCCCACCATGGGCGCCTACGATTTCAACTTCGACCTTTCAGCCGACGAGACCTTCGTCCCCAATCCCGAGCAGGTCCGGGCCCTGCAGGCGCTCATGCCGCGGGAGCCGTTCGCCCTCGCGCCCAAGGTCGAGGACCGCGCCGCCTGGGGCCGCTGGCAGGAGGACCCCTTCGGCCGGCGGCTGCTGGCCGCGGCCCGCGAACTCGCCGCCCAGCCGTTTCCCGAGTACAACAACACCACCTGGCTCGCCAGCCTCGAGCAGCAGAGCGTCACCCAGATCAACGCGGCGCTCACCCTCGCGCGGAAACGCCAGATGGTCTTCCTGCTCGCCGAGGCGGTCTTCGACCAGGGCGAGTTCCTCGGGTTGATCGACACCGACGCGCAGGCCATCTCCCGGCTCAACACCTGGACGCATCCCGGCAACGACCTCAAGCGGCTCAACTACGACCGCAAGACGGAGGAGCCCGACCTCGTGACCGTGCACTTCTCCGAGACGCTGGCGCTGACCGACTACATCCTCGGGTCCCGGCTCCCGGCCCCGCTCCGCGCGCTCATCCGCGAGCAGACCCAACGCCGGCTCTTCCAGCCGCTGCGCCAGCGCATCGAGACCGGCCGCGACCTCTACTGGTGGATCATCGTGAAGCACAACTGGAGCTCCGTCTGCCTCTTCTGCACCGCCCATGCCGCGGTGGCGCTGCTGCCCGACCCGGCGGAGCGCGCGTGGTGGCTGGCGTTCGCGCAGGCCAACGTGATCAATTTCCGCGACAGTTTCACGGACGACGGTTTCTGCACCGAGGGCGTATCCTACTGGGGCTACGGCTTCGGCCACTACATCTTCATGAGCGAGCTGCTGCGCTGCGCCACGGGCAATGCCGTCGACCTGCTCGCCGAACCCAAGATGGCCCGCGCCGCGCGCTTCCCGCTGCGCACGGAGATCCAGCCCGGCGTCTATCCCGCCTTCGCCGACTGCATCCTCGACGCGTGCCCGCCCCTCTGGGCCCGCCTCTGGCCCGACAACCGTCTCGGCACCCCGCCGCTGCCGGTCGCCCCGGTGCCCGCCGGGGTTGATCCCCTCGCCGACCTGGGCTTTGGCGTCGAGGCGCTGCTCTGGATGTTCCGCACCCGCGCGCCCCGCCAACCCGTCCAACCGGTCACCCCACCCGCCCTGCGCAACTGGTTCGAACAATCGGCCCTGCTCATCTGCCGGCCGGCCCCGGCCACCACGCGCCGCCTGTCCGCCACCTTCCTCGGCGGCAACAACGGCGTGAACCACAACCACAACGACCTCGGCACCTTCACCGTCGTGCTCGACGGCCGCAGCCTCTTGCTCGACCCCGGGCTCGAGACCTACAGCTACCGCACCTTCAGCGAAAAGCGCTACGACAGCCAGCTGCTCAATTCCTACGGCCACCCCGTGCCGCGCGTCGCCGGCCGGCTGCAGGAGGCCGGCGCCGAATACCGCACCCGCGTCCTCGCCAAGGAGTTCACCGCCGACACCGACCGCATGGTGCTCGACCTGCGCGGCGCCTACAACGTGCCGACCCTCCGCAAGCTCGAGCGCGAATTTCTCTTCGACCGCCGCGGCGCCGGCTCGCTGACCATCACCGACCGCGTCGAGTTCAGCGAACCGTCCGCCTTTGAATCCGCGCTCATCAGCCTGGGCCAGGCCACCATTGAAGGCTCGCGCATCCGCCTGGACGACGGGAAGGCCGCGCTCAACGCCGAAGTGAGCTGCGAGGGGGCCGCGCTGGAGTTCTCCACCGACACCATCACCCAGCCGCCGCACCCGACCCGCGTTGCCCTCCGCTGCCAGGGCGAGGTGCGCACGGCGGTCATCCGCACCGTGCTTCGGCCGGCCTGAAAGTGGGACCGACCCATTCTGGCATGAAGAGCTGGATCATATTGCTGGCCGCCGCCGCGCTGGAGATCGTCTGGGCGGCGGGCTTGAAATCCACGGCCGGCTTCACGCGGCTGTGGCCATCCGTGGGCGTGATTGCCGCGATGGCCGCGAGCATGTGGCTCCTGGCCCTCGCCGCCCGCACCCTGCCCATCGGCACCGCCTACGCGGTGTGGACCGGCATCGGCGCCGCCGGCACCGCCGTGTTCGGCATCTTGGTCCTCAAGGAACCGGCCTCCGCCGCCCGGCTCGCCTGCCTCGTGCTGGTCGTGGCGGGCGTCGTCGGCCTGAAAGTCTTCGCGAAATAGGCGCAGCCGCCCGCCGCCTCGTAGTGCCGCGCTTCAGCCGGCACTGGTTCGCTGTACGCCAACTGAAACGTGGCGCATGAGCGCGGACTGAAGTTCCGCGCTACGATACAGCGGTCCGGATTGTCACTACTCGCGTTCGAGCCGGATTTCCAACGGCGTCCAGCCCGCGGGCCCGACCTCCGCCTTGGGCAAAACCACCGTGCGGTAGCCCGGACAGGAAATGATCACATAATGCGAACCCGGCTCCAGCAGGCGCCAGCGGCGGCCGAACTCCGCGTCGGTGGTGCGGCGGTCCACCGTCTCGTTCTCGATCTGCGGCAGCCAGACCTGGGCGACCAGCGGCGCACCGGTCGCGGCATCGGTGACCTTGACAGCCAGACCGGGTCCGTTCGTGTGACCGAGCAAGGCGCTCACGCCCTGCAGGTTCGCGGCCACGATGCCCGGCACTTCCTCCGGCGGGAAAACATGCGCGCCTTTGCCCGTCTCGATGATCAGGTCGATAATTCCCAGATGTCCGTACAGCCACGCGTAACTTTGGCTGGAAGCCCCGCCGGGAGCGATGTCGTAACGGCCGGTCCCGTCCGTCCGGGGAATGCTTGCCGCGATCTCGCCGGCGATGCGCTTGATGATCGCGTCGTCCGGTGCGGCCATGCCACCCCAGGACCAGGGATAAAAGATGACTTCGCCGGAACTGTGGTAGGAAACAGACAGCACGAAGAGATTGTCCGCCGCGAAATCGCGCATCGCCCGGTTCTCCGACTCGGAAAAGGGATACGACCCGCGGTAACCGATTTTGGCCGGGTCAGGCGATCCGCCCATGATCCAGTTGAAGTCATAGTTACGGTTCAGGTTCACACCCTCGTGAAACTGACCCACCACTCCGTCGCCGTTCACATCGCGCAGGTTCTTGCGCCAGCGCGGATCGCGACCGGAGGTCACCATGTCATGACCGTCAACATTCACCACCGGCACGAGGTAGATTTCGAGGGTATCGAGCCAGCGTGTCACCTCGGCATCGCGGCCGTAGCCGTTCACGAGTTTTCCCATCAGGGCGACGACGATCTCGGTGCCCAGCAACTCGTCGGAGTGATGCGCCCCGTTGAACATCACGCGCGGGCGGTCCTGCCGCACCGCGGCCCGATTGGACACGCGATAGGCGTAGATGGGCCGGCGGTGATGCTGGGTTTCCCCGATCTGCAACCGGGAGATCAGTTGCGGATGCGCGACCGCCAGGGCCGCGGCCAGCGCCGTGATCTGGTCGTAACGATGGTAGACCGGACTGAGTTGCAACGCCGGGCCGTAGATCGCGCGCCGATACAGCCGCATCTCGTCCGTTGTCTCCAGCACCACCCGCAGCGGATATCCGGCCTGCTTCAATTCCGCCATCTCCGCGGGTGTCGCCCGGATGACCGCGGTATCCCGCAGCATGCGGATCACGCGCTCGAAACTGTAGCCGTCATAGTAAAACCTGCCCGTGGAAGTCTGCTCGGCCGCCGGGACGTTGGGGATCTCCAACAGCAGGGTGCGGGCCGGCGGCTCCGCGGCGGCACCGCCGCCCAAGGCCAGGACCAGGGCCGTCACCCGGCGCATCAACCCGCGGATATCAACGGACGGCACCGTCCGCCTCCAATTTCACGTTCAGTCCGGTCCAGCCCGTTTTGCCCACGGCCACCGCGGGCAAGGCCACGGTGCGGTAGCCCGGACAGGAAATGATCACATAATGCGTTCCGGGCTCCAGCAGGCGCCAGCGGCGGCCGAACTCCGCGTCGGTGGTGCGCCGGTCCACCGTCTCGTTCTCGATCTGCGGCAGCCAGACCTGGGCGACCAGCGGCGCACCGGTCGCGGCATCGGTGACCTTGACGGCCAGACCGGGTCCGTTCGTGTGACCGAGCAGGGCGCTCACGCCCAGGAGGTTCGCGGCCACGATGCCCGGCACCTCCTCCGGCGGGAAAAGGTGCGCGCCCTTGCCCGTCTCGATGATGAGATCGATCGTGCCGTGGCGCCCATAAAACCAGGGGTAGCTCTGGCTCGATGCCCCGCCGGGCGAGATCGCGTAGGCGCCCTTGCCCTCCATTTTGGGGATGTTCGCCGCCACGTCACCCGCGATGCGCCTGATGATGTCGTCGTCCGGCGCCGGTTTCCCGGCCCAGGTCCAGGGATAGAAGATCACCTCGCCCTGGCTGTGATACGACACCGACAATAGAAATTGCCGCAGTCCGGCAAGGTGCCGCATGGCCCGGTTTTCAGCCTCGGAGAAAGGATGCTGTCCGCGGTAACTGACCTTGGACGGTTCACCCGTGCCTCCCTGCGCCCAGTTGAAATCATAGCCACGGTTCACATCCACACCCTCGGGATAGACGCCCACGACGCCATCGCCGTTCACGTCACGCAAATTCTTGCGCCAGCGCGGCTCGCGGCCGGAGGTCACCATGTCGTGGCCGTCCACGTTGATGACCGGCACCAGCCAGATTTCCAGGGTATCCATCCAGGCGGTAACCGCGGCGTCCTGGCCGTAGCCGGCCAACAGTTTCTCCATGAAGGCCAGCACGATCTCGGCGCCGAGCACTTCGTCGGAGTGATGACACCCGTCCAGCAGCACGGCCGGCCGTTCCTGGGCCCGGTGCGCATCGTTCGACAGCCGGTAGGCGTAGATCGGACGCCTGAACTGGGTGGTCTCGCCGATCTGCACGCGCGTGATCAGCTTGGGATGGGCCTGGGCCAGGGCCTGCGCCCGCGCCGTGATCTGGTCGTAACTGTGGTAGACCGGCGCCAGCTTCAGCGTGGGGCCGTAGAGGGCGCGCCGGATCAGGGTGACCTGGTCGTCGCTCTCCATCAGCACGCGGGCGTCGAGTCCTTCCGCCCGGGCCTGGGCCAGCTCCTCGGGGGTCGCGAGCATCAGGACGACGTCGCGCACGACGCTGAGGATGCGATCGCGATCGTAGGAATCGTAGGAGTAGTGTCCCGGGCCGGCCTCCACGCCGGACGAGGCCCGCATGTCCTCGGGCACTTGCCGTAATTCAACGAGCAGGGTCCGCCGGGTTTCGGCGGCTCCCGCCGCGGCCGCCAGCAGCAACGCTCCCGTCAGGCATAGGCGCAAGATGTTCATACGCCGGCCAAACTGGTCGCTGAGGCCGTCGCGCAGAAGCAAAATCTCGCCGAATTTTCACCGTTGCCGCTCCGGTCGCCCGGATCATCCTCGCGCCATGCCCGTCCGCGCCTGGTTTCCCACCCTGCTCTATTGCGAGCCGCTGCAAAAATCCGGCCTCGAACGGCTCAACGCCGAACTGGCCCGGGAATGCCGGGACCTGCGCGACTACGACGCGGCCGGACGCCGGTGGTCGGCGAAAAACTATCCCGGCGGCTACACGAGCTATGCCTCGATGAACGAGCTGCACCGGTTCTCCAGCACGTTTGCCGCGCTCGAAAAAAAGCTGCTCCGCCACGCCCGCGCCTATGCCGCCGCCCTCGAGCTCGATCTCCGCGGACGCACGGTGCGGCTGACGGATTGCTGGGTGAACATCATGCCGACCCATGCGGCGCACTCCCTGCACCTGCATCCGCTGTCGTTCATCAGCGGGACCTACTATGTCGCCACCCCCGCCGGCTGTCCCGGGCTCAAGTTCGAGGATCCGCGCCTGAGCAAGTTCATGGCCGCCCCGCCGCGCCGGCCCGACGCCCGCCCCGCCCACCGCTCCCACGTCACCTACCCCGCCGTCGCCGGCAACGTCGTCCTGTTCGAGAGCTGGCTCCGCCATGAGGTCCCCGCCAACCCCGTGGCAGCCGAACGCATCAGCATCAGTTTCAATTTCAACTGGACCTGAGCTCCGGCCGACACCCTGAATTCGGTCCTTCCCGCGGATCACGCGGATAGTCGCGGATAATACCTCTCCGTCATCCGCGTCGATCCGCGTGATCCGCGGGAAAGCATTCGCCAAGCCCCGCCAGCGAGAGGTGCTGCACCCAGGACCCAACAGATTAGCGATGATTAGCGCAGATCAGCGTTCTCCTCAGGACACCTGCCTTGTGCCTTCATGAACCAAATCTGACCGGGTGAGATTTCGGCCTGGTCGCGAACGCCACCACCAGCCTGGGAAAACGACGAAACTTTCCCACCCGCGACGCGTCTCAAGTCCGTGCCTTCCTCTCCCGCTTCGACCCGTCTCCTTTGTTGCCTGAGCCTGGCCTGCGTTGTGCCATTGCTGCTGGCCGGCTGCGGCGGTCCTCCCCATGGCGGACGCGACGGTCCGCCGGCGGCGCAACTGCAACCGATCCCCGCGCTTTCCGGCCGGGGGGAATTCTTCAACCGGACCCTGCTGGTCGAGCTGACCACCAGCGCCTTCGGCTTCAAGGGCCGCGAGCCCGGCGCCGCGGCGGAGGCGGGCCGCGGCGGTCCGCGCGGCGGGGGCAGCGTGAGCGTGGGCGGAGGATTCGGCCCGCTGCACGCCGGCATGGGTGGGGGCGGCGGTGGTCCGGGTGGCGGTGGCGGCCGCGGACCGGGCCGGGAGGAGTCCGCCCGCGACCGGGCCGACCCCGAGCAACAGCGGATCCAGAACATCCGCCGCGGCGCCAGCATGCGCCCGCCCGTCATCATCCACCTGCGGGTCACCAACCAGGGCACGGCGCCCATGGCCGTGCGCATCGCCGACTTTCTCTCCCCGCTCGGCAATTTCGCGGTGCGCCCCGAGAACCTGGCCCTGGCGCCGGGACAATCCCTTGAAGTCGACCCCATGTCCTCCCAGCTCGCGGGAGAACTCATCGAGGTGCCGGTGACGCTGGTGATCCAATCCGCCGGGCAGAAGGAGAAGCAGACGCTGGACCTGAAACCGGCCGCCCCCCCGGCCGCCGGGAATCTGCAGGCCGGGAATCCGCCCACGGCCCCTTGAAGCGCCGCCGTTTGCACCGGGCGCAATTCCGGTTATTGAATGAGCCATGATCGTCATCCGCCGTCTCGTGGACCGGCATCGCGCCTACACCGCCATTTTCCTCCAGGGCGAGGCGCCGCGCATCTTCCCCACGAGCGAGCATGAGCACGGGCGCATCCTGCAGATCTACAAGCAGGACCGCCGGCACGAGGGCATCTGCAACGATTTCACCGATTACGATCCGGCCCCGTCCGTCGGCGGGTTGGCCGCAAAATAGCGCTTCCGCTGGCGCTCCGCCGTTCGTAGCCTGCCCGGCGTGAGCAACCAGGACGAAAGCACCGAGCTGAAGCGCCGCAGTGTCCGCAATTTTTTCTCCTCGGTGCGCTATGCCATCGACGGGTTCTTCGCCGCGCTGCGCCATGAGCCCTCCTTTCGCGAAGGCCTGCTGTTCGCCCTGCTGCTGACCCCCCTCGCGATCATCCTGCCCGTCAACGCCGTCTCCACCGCGTTGATGATCGCCTCCCTGATCCTCATCCTGATCGTCGAACTGCTCAACACCGCCATCGAGGGGGTCATAGACTACATCCGGCCGGAACAGCACCCCATGGCGAAGCGCATCAAGGACATGGCGAGCGCCGCCGTCTTCCTCAGCTACATCAACTGCGTCGTCATCTGGGTCGTCATGCTCTGGCCCAGCAACGCCGTGTGGGGCCGGATCGAGGATTGGCTGCTGGGCAAATTGTAGGGCGGGGTCTCCGAACCCCGCCACCGTAGGCCGCCCGCTTGCGGGCGCCCATTCGGCCGTCGCACGCGATTCACGCGCGAGCAAGCTCGCTGCCTACTGGAGCGGCCATGCCGGCGGGGTTCGGACCTGCCCGTCGTAGGGCCGGCGGGGTTCGGAGACCCCGCCCTACAAATGAACAATGCTTCCGCCCCCGTCACCGCAGCCGCACGAACAGCCACACGCCGATGGACGCCATCGCGAGACTCGGGAACCATGCCGCCAGCATCGGCTCCATGAGCCCCTTGGACGCCAGCGAGGATGCGAGATTCGAGAAAATGTAATACATGAAGAACAGGCCGATGGATTTCGAGACCCCGACCGCGGGATTCACCCGCACGCCCGACACCGCGAAGGGCACCGCCAGCGCGATCACGATCAGCGGCCCCAGGGTGTCCGCGAGGATGCCGAAGTACGTCACTTCATAGGGCACCACCTTGGGGCTGCCGATCGACTTGAGGTAGTCAACCAGCCGGCGCAGCTCGAAGAACGAGAGATCGCCGGGTTTGCGGTCGATGATCAGCATCAGACGCGGATCCTCATCACAGTCGCTCCGGAACAGCTCGGCGAAGGGCCGGGGCTCCACCATCTCGCCCGACTCCGGGTCGAAGATCAATTCGCGGCCCTGGCGGAACACCCAGCCTCCCCGGTCGGCATCATGCCAGGCCTCGGCGGCGATGATCCGGCGTTGTTCGCGCCGCTGCGGGTCGAGTTCCGACAGTGAGACCCCGTAGCCCTTGCGGGTGAACTGGCTGTACCGGTTGAAAAACCACATGCGCCCCGCCGCGCGGTTGTCGAAGCCCACGCTGTAGACCGCGCCGACCCGGTCCTCGGTTTGGGATTTGGCCTGAAAACGATACTGCAGGTTTTCCCGCAGCGCGCGCGACTCCTCGACCGACCAGGGCACCACGCTGGCGTTGAGATACCAGGTCAGCCCGCAGGCCAGCACGCCGATCACCCAGACCGGGGCGGTGATGCGGAACAGGCTCACCCCGGCGGCCCGCAGCGCGATGAATTCGTTCGCCCGGTGCAGCTTGCCGAGCACGAACAGCAGCGAGATCAGCAGCGCGATCCGCAGCACCTGGCCCAGAAACCCCGGGAGCGTGACGAAAAAATAGACGCCGAAGTCCGCCGGCCGCGCGCCGAGGTCGTTCAGGGTGCGAAAATCGTCGTACAACACCTGCATGAGCAGCAGGCCGATCATGGCCACGAGCACCAGGGCGAGGATTTGCAGCCACTCGCGCAGGAGATGTCGGTCGTAGGTGTTCAACGCAGCCGCATGAAAGCCGCGCGACCGCCCGACGCAAAGCCCAATCCGGCGCGCCCATATTCCTGATGGGACCTCGGAAAACCTATCCCCGGCTAAAATCTGGAACCCAGGAACTCTGGAATCGGGTGCAAACCCAGGGTATGTTTGCAGAATACCAATCATGCCCGCAGTGGGCCGCGGTAGGCAGCCCGCTTGCGGGCGCGGGTTGGGCGCGCTCAAGCTCGCTGGCCTGCCGAAACCTCCATCGCAAGCACTTCCCGGGTCTTGCCAGCTTTCCGGAGTTCCAGATTCGTTGGCGGGGACGCCCAAACTTGGGGTTTGCCCGCTGGACCTCCACCGGTCTTCATCCCCGCCCATGGCACAAACCCAAGAAGCCTGGAGTTCCCGGCTCGGCGTGATCCTGGCGGTGGCGGGCAGCGCGGTCGGTCTCGGCAATTTTCTGCGCTTCCCCGGCCTTGCCGCCCAGTACGGCGGCGGCGCGTTCATGATCGCCTACTTCGCCTCGCTCCTGCTCATCGGCATCCCGATCTGCTGGGTGGAATGGACCCTGGGCCGTTTCGGCGGCCGCGCGGGTTATCATTCCACCTCGGGCATCTTCCAGGTCCTGATGCAGAAGCCCTACGCGAAATACCTGGGCGTGATCGGCTTCGTCGTCCCGGTCTGCATCTACATGTATTACGTGTACATCGAGGCCTGGTGCCTGGGTTATGCGCTGAACGCCTTTGCCGGCAACCTCAGCCAGCCGGGCATGAACTACGGCGCCTTCTTCGGCCGCTTCACCGGCGCGAGTTCGGACGGCGTGGCCCTCCACTTCGGCCTCGGCGACGTCGGCATCTTCGTCCTCATCGTCTACGTCCTGAATTTCTACTTCATCTACCGCGGCATCTCCAAGGGCATCGAGTTCGTCTGCAAGTGGGGCATGCCCCTGCTCATCCTGATCGCGGTCATCGTGCTGGCCCGCGTCCTGACCCTCGGCACGCCCGATGCCGCCAAGCCCGACCAGAACGTCATCAACGGCCTCGGCTACCTCTGGAATCCCGGCGACATCGCGACCGGCCTGAAGAACCCGCAGCTCTGGCTCGCCGCCGCCGGCCAGATCTTCTTCTCCCTCTCGGTCGGCTTCGGTGTCATCATCACCTACGCCAGCTACCTCAAGAGCAAGGACGACGTCGTTCTCAGCGGCCTCACCGCCTCCGCCGCCAACGAGTTCTGCGAGGTCGGCCTCGGCGGCCTCATCACCGTCCCGGCCGCCTTCATCTTCCTCGGCGCCGCCGGCATCGTGGGCCAGGGCACCTTCGGCCTCGGCTTCAACGTCCTCCCCGAGGTCTTCGCCCGCATGCCCGGCGGCCAGATCTTCGCCTCGATCTTTTTCCTGCTGCTCTTCCTTGCCGCCATCACCAGCTCGCTCTCGATGCTGCAGCCCGGCATCGCCTTCCTCGAGGAGGGCCTGGACATCGGCCGCAAGCAGTCGGTCGCCCTGCTCGGCCTCGTCACCGCCATCGGCACCCTGTTCATCTGGTATTTCTCCAAGGACCTGAAGGCCCTCGACACGATCGATTTCTGGGTCGGCACCGTCATGCTGTTCGTGCAGGCCACCTTCCTCGTCCTGATCTTCGGCTGGGGCCTGGGCATCGAGCGGGGCTGGGCCATTGCCCACGAGGGCGCGGAGATGCGCATCCCGAACATCTACAAGTTCATCATCAAGTACGTCACGCCCGCCTTCCTGCTGCTGATCTTCCTGCTCTTCGTCCTGCAGAACGTGTTCGGCTGGAACTATTCCTTCAGCCACCCGGAGTTCAACCCCACGGCCTACGTGCGGGACCTCGTGGGCTCCGCGCCGAACTATGTGGCCCGCCTCAGCGTGGGCTTGATCATCGTCATGACCATCTTCTCGATCGTCCTCGTCAACATCGCCGGCAAGAACTGGGTCCGGCGTGAAGCCAACCAAAGCAAACAGGAGACGTCACCATGACCACCGGCGGCTGGATTAACATGATTCTCTCGGTTGGTTTTGTGACCATCCTTTTCAGCTGGTGCATCTACCGCGTCATCCGCGGACCCGGCGCCAAGCACGAACACGATCTCGCGCACGTCGAGCCCATCGAAAAGGACCAGGCCGACCAGCGCTGAGCCGGATCAGTTCATCAGGAAACCACAGATGAACACAGATAAGAATGGACTGAGAAGGTCCCGGTTTGGGGATTGGCGCACTATTCAATGAGGCAATTTGGGCACTGTTTCTCGCGCTACAGCTACATGCCTTATCATCTGTGTTTATCTGTGTGCATCTGTGGTTCAACTGCATGAGTCCGGCTGGGCACCGCCAGCCGTACCAGCCCTCCTGTCCGCGGCCCGACCACTGAAATGAGCGACCCCGGCCAAACCTGGCGGTTTGTCCATGCCACCGACATCCATGTCGGTTCGCCGCGATCCTACCGCTTCAAACCCGCGCTGAACGACAATTGGGCCACCGCGGCGGGCCAGATCAAGGCATTGCAACCGGACCTCCTGCTGGTCGGCGGCGACCTCACCCGGGACGGCAATCTCAATCATTGGGAATTCGACGACAGCCGCGCGACCCTCGACGCCATCGGGGTGCCGTGGCACGCGATCCCGGGCAACATGGACACCGGCAACAAGCACGCCGACCGGCAGGGTGCCTGGACCGACCGCGATGATGTATCCCTGAATGTCACCGAGGCCCAGCTCTCGGTCTTCCGCGAAAAGATCGGCGCCTTTCCCTGGAGCTTCACGCACCGCGGCGTGCGCTTCAGCGGCTGTTACGAAATCATTGCCGGGACCACCCTGCCCTCCGCCGCGGCGCTGGACACCTGGCTGGACCATCTCGCCACACTACCGCGCACTCGCTGGCATGTGATGCTCAATCATTATCCCCTCTTTACCGACCATCCGGCCGAACCCGCCCGCGACATCACCAGGAACGAGGACTATCTCAATTGGTATTTCGCCATGGACCCCGCCCCCGCCAGTGCCTGCTCGATGCCTACCGGAAAGCCGGGGTCACCCATGTGCTCAGCGGCCACATCCATTGCCGACGCCCGCCCTTCACGCTCGACGGTCTCACCTTCTGTTTCGGCGCCTCCACCGCCATGGCCCAATGGCCCGACCGCTGGCCAGATGGCGACCCGCGCCTCGGCTTTCAGGTCTTCACGGTTACGCCCGAGACCTTGAATTACAGCTTCCAGCCTCTCGCGACCGTTTCGACCCGCACCGACGGCTGGGGCCCTGGCGGACATCCCAAACCGGAAGCCCGGCAACGCTGATCTCCGGGTAGAGATTTCCAAACCGCCGCTTGATTTTTGCCGGGGTCTGCTAAACTGACCGTTCCTTAATTCCCTCCATCTCAATCTACCATGTCCACCCACACTCCGAAAAAATACGAGTTCCAGGCCGAGATCAGCCAGCTCCTCGATATCGTCACCCACTCGCTCTACACGGAGAAGGAAATCTTCATCCGTGAGCTCGTGTCCAACGCCTCCGACGCGCTGGAAAAACTGCGCCACACGCAGCTGACCGAGAAGGAGATCTTCGACGACCAGGCCACGCTGGAGATCAACGTCACCACCGACGACAAGGCCAAGACCATCACGATCCAGGACTTCGGCGTCGGCATGACCCGCGCCGAGCTGGTCGAGAACCTCGGCACCATCGCCCACTCCGGCTCCAAGGCCTTCCTCAAGGCCCTCGGCGAAGGCGCCGCCAAGAACACCAATCTCATCGGCCAGTTCGGCGTCGGCTTCTACTCGGCCTTCATGGTCGCCAAGTCCGTCAAGGTCCACTCCCGCTCCTGGCAAAAGGACGAGCCCGGCCACGTCTGGACCAGCGACGGCTCCGGCAGCTACGAGATCGAGGAGAGCGACGACGAGCGCCGCGGCACCAAGATCGTGCTCACGCTCAAGGACGACGCCTCCGACTACGCGACCGACTGGAAGGTGAAGGAAGTCCTGGAGCGCTACAGCGCCTTCGTGTCCTTCCCGATCAACCTCAACGGCAAGCACGTCAACACGATCCAGGCCCTCTGGCTGCGCAACAAGAACGAGATCAAGGACGAGGAGTACACCGCGTTCTACAAGTTCCAGGCCCACGCCTTCGACGAGCCGCGCTCCCGCCTGCATTTCTCGGCCGACGCCCCGCTCGCCATCAACGCCCTGCTCTTCGTCCCGAAGGAAAACACCGAGAAGCTGGGCTTCGCCCGCCTCGAGCCGAGCGTGTCGCTCTATTGCCGCAAGGTGATGATCGAGGCCAAGCCGAAGCACCTGCTGCCCGAGTGGCTGCGTTTCCTGAAGGGCGTCGTGGACAGCGAGGACCTCCCGCTGAACATCTCCCGCGAGTCGATGCAGGACAAGGCCCTCATCGACAAGCTCAGCAAGGTCATCACCAAGCGCTTCCTGAAGTCCCTCGAGGAGGAGGCGGAAAAGCGCCTCGACGCCTACAACGAATTCTACGGCGAGTTCGGCATCTTCCTCAAGGAAGGCGCCGCCATGGACTACACCCACAAGGACCAGATCGTGAAGCTGCTCCGCTTCGAGTCCTCGCTGACCGAAAAGGGCAAGACCACCTCCCTCGCCGACTACGTTTCGCGCATGGGCTCCGAGCAAAAGGAGATCTATTACCTCGTCGGCCCGAGCCGCGCCGCGATCGAGAGCGGACCGTATCTCGAGGGCTTCAAGGCCCGCAACCTCGAGGTGCTCTTCTGCTACGAGGCCGTGGACGAATACGTGATGAACAACGTCCGCGAGTTCGACGGCAAGAAGCTCACCGGCGCCGATCACTCCGACGTGAAGCTCTCCGACCTCCCCAAGCCCGAGGGCGGCCTGACCGAGGACCAGACCAAGGAGCTGGCCAAGTGGCTGAAGGATACGCTTGGCGAACGCGTGGCCGAGGTGAAGGCCAGCGACCGCCTCGTGGATTCCCCCGTGCTCGCCCTCAACGCCGACAAGTTCATGTCGCCCCACATGCGCCGCATGATGAAGGCCATGAACAAGGACGGCGGCGAGTCACCCCTCCGCGTCAACCTGGAGATCAATCCGCGCCACGCCGTGCTCACCCACCTGCACGCACTGCACACCGGCAACCCGGACAAGGCGAAGCTCGTCGCCGAGCAACTCCTCGACAACGCCCTCATCTCCGCCGGCCTGCTCGACGACGCCACCGCCATGGTGGCCCGTCTGAACAAGCTGCTGGAAAGCGTATGATTCGTAGTGCCGGTCTTTAGCCGGCACTGGTTCGGAGAAGCGAACTGCCGGAGTGGCGGACAAGCGCGGGCTGAAGCTCCGCGCTAAGAGTGGCTGGCGATGCCATCGAGTAGGGCAGGTCTCCGACCTGCCCTCGCCGCGCCTCACTGCGGATGAAGCGTGAAAAGGCGGGTCACAGACCCGCCCTACTTTCATGCCGCAATATTCGGCCCGGTTTTGTCGTTTTCATATATATCTATTATACATGATGTTGGCTCATATGCCATATTCGGTCATTGCGGTATGGCAGCCATGCCATATCCAGTACTGAATCATGAAGATGACGATGCACATCGATGAGGAGGTTTTGGACCGGGTGATGAAAATCACCGGGGCCAAGACCAAGACCGAGGCCGTCGAGACTGCCCTCAAGGAAATGGCGCGGCGGCACAAGATGAAGGAACTGTTCAGCATGGACCTGGGCCTGACGCCCGAGGAATGGAAAACCGCCTTCGATCCGGCCTCCTATCCCGAGGACAAGCCCACCCTTCGCGTCGCCGAGGATCAGAAGCCTTACAACCATGGTGGTCCTGCCTGACAGCAACGTCTTCATCCGCGCCGCCCGCGCGGGTCATGATCCGTTCAACGAACTCGAACGGCTCCGGGGCGAACGCGAGTTTGTCACCTGCGGCCTGGTGATCATGGAAGTCTGCCGCGGCCTGCGCGACCCGCGCCTGCGCCAGCGGTTCCAACAACGCTTCTCCGTGATGATCTGCCTGCACACTTCCATCACGATCTGGGAACGCGCGACGCAACTGGCCTGGTCGCTCGACCGCCAGGGCATCGTGCTGCCCGCCACCGACCTGGTCATCGCCGCCACCGCCCTGCAAGCCGGCGCGGCCGTGCTCACGCACGACGCCCATTTTCACCAGATCCCCGGCCTGAAGGTGATCGAGGAACTGGCGCAGGGTACGTCATTGGAATAGGCGGCCTTCCTGTAGGAGCGGCTTTACGCCGCGAGATTGCGCACCCGATCGCGGCGTAAAGCCGCTCCTACAATCAGACCGCCATGAGGTTCGAATGGCAGAAAACACGCTTGATGACGTGCACTCACTCCGCCGTCGCAAACTCCACCGCGTCCCGGAACCACGACTGGTCGAACACGAACATGTTGTGGTCCTCACCCGGGATGACTTGCAGCCACTTCCGACCGGCATAGCCGGCGTGCAAACGCTGCGCAAATATCGCCGGGACCACGCTGTCCTTCTCCGCCGCCAGGATCGCCACCGGGCCGGCAAAACCGCGCAGGGCTTCGTCCGAATTCCAGGGATCGCGCACGAGCCACCGCACCGGCAGCCACGGATAATGGTGGCCCGCCACGTCGGCCAGCCGGTTGAAGGGTGACACCAGCACCACCCCTCCCACCCGTTCGGACCGCGCATACGCGACCTGCGCCGCCACCGCACAACCCAGCGATTCGCCGAGCAGGAACGTGCGTTTTCCCTCCGACGCCACAGCATCAAACGCGGCCAGCGCGGCCGCCGTCAGGCTCGACTGCGTGGGCGGGCCTTCACGCCGGCCATAGCCCGGGTATTCGAGAATATAAACCGACAAGGTCCGCCCCGGTGAAACGCGCTCAAGTGCATCCGCCCAATAGGCCCGTTGCACCGCCAGTCCGGCATTGCCGTGCAGGACGAGCCAGCGCTGCGCCGATCCCGAGGTTTCACGACTCTCGCGCTTCCAGCCGATCCGTTTTCCCGCCGCGTCGTTCCACGGTTCCAATCCCGCCCCCGGCGCATAGGCCAGTTGTTCGGCCAGGGTCATGGACGACGGGAAATAGAGCATGTGCCGCTGCCGCAGGAAAATCATCAGGCACACCGCCGCATAGCCCAGCGTCACGGTAATGAGAATGATCAGCAGCATACGCTTCATTGAAGACTGACCGCACCGTCGCACGCTCCCTGTCTTCCCGCAAAGCCAAACATCAGACGCCACCTGGCCTCTTCAGCCTGTAGCTACGAGCGTGAGCGAGTGGAGGTTTGGCGAACGCAGCGTTCATTCCACTCGCTCACGCTCGTAGCTACCTGCCAGATCATCGCGTTCGGTCGCAATCAACCGCCAGCATCCAAGCCGAGAAAGAGAAAGATTAAGAGAACGAGAAAGATTGGATTCTGGCGGGATGCACATAAGGCGGGGTTCGGACCTGTCCTCCATAGGCCCGGCGAAGGAGGAGACCCCGCCCCACATCAAATATTTCCCATCCGTGGAATCCGTGAAATCCGTGGTTAAAAACCTAGGACTACTCTCACTTCTTGATCCCGACGTACTCCAAAAACGGCTCCTTCGAACGCGGGCGGCCGAGGAAGACCTCCACCGACTGTGCCACGTCGCGGGTATTGCCCACGCTGTAGATCTCGTCGCGCAGGCGGCGGCCGACCTGCCCGTCGAGGAATCCGCCCGGCGCGGCCTTGAAGATGCTGGCCATGTCGGTGGCGAGCACCTTGGCCCAAAGGTAGCCGTAGTAGCCGGCATCGTAACCGGCCAGATGCCCGAAATTCGCCACGAAGGCCGTGTCCGGCGCCGGGGCGATGCCCACCCTGGTGATGATGTCGTTGCTCATCGCCACCACGTCGGCCGTCCAGGCATCCTCGGGCGACAGGCTGTGGAACTTGAGATCGATGAGGCCAAGACTGAGCTGGCGGCGCGTGGCATAACCCTCCGTGGCCTCCCGCGCCCGAATCATGGCGGCGATGGTCTCGGCCGGGATCTTCTTCGCGGGATCGCGGTAGTCCGCCGCGAAGGTGTCGAGCACGGCCTTGTCCCAGACCCAGTTCTCCAGCATCTGCGACGGGGCCTCGACGAAATCCTTCGGCACGCCGGCATAGGTCTGGCTCTGGAAGCGGGCCCGGCCCATGAGATTGTGCATCACGTGCCCGAACTCGTGGAACAGCGTCTCGATGTTGTCGTGTGAAAGCAGCGAGGGTTTGTCGGCGGACGGCGGCGGGAAATTGCAGACCAGCACCGACACCGGGAGCTCATACTTCCCGTCGGCCAGCAGGTGGCCGGTGCTTTGCCGGAAATGGGCGAAGTGGTTGTACTTCCCCTCGCGCGGGAACATGTCGAGGTAGAAGGCGCCCATCGGCACGCCCGTCGCGGCGTCGGCCACGACATAGAGCTGCACGCCCTCGGCCCAGGTGTACGGCGGCTCGATCCGGGTGAATTTCAGTCCGAAGATCCGCTGGTAAGTGTTCAACATGCCCTCGAGGGCGGCCTGATAGGGAAAGAACACCCGCAGCGACTCCGCATCCACCGCGTAGCGCTCCTTCATCAGCTTGTTGGTGTAGTAGCCGATGTCCCAGGGTTCGAGTTTCGCATCGGGCTGGCCGGTATGCGCCGCCTTGAGCGAGCGGAGCGCCTCCAGTTCCGCCTCGAATTTCGGCTGCAGGCCGGCGACCAGTTCCTCCTCGAATAGCAGCGCGGTCGCGGCCGAGCCGGCCATGCGGACCTCGATGCGGTAGTCGGCCCAGCTGGCGTAGCCCAGGCGCTGCGCGATCTCGGCGCGCAGGGTGACCAGCTTGGTGAGGACGGGAATGTTCTTCTCCATGGCGAGCCGGCTGCGCGCGATGTTCACCCGGCGGCGCGTCTCGGCCACATCGGCGTTTTCCGAGATAAGGACGACGTGGAACGTGATGTGCGGCTGCACGCGGTAGCGGCCGTCGGGCTGTTTCACGCCGGGGCTCTCCAGCAGGCTGGCGGGCACGCCGGCCAGTTCCTCGGCCGTGAAATCAATGGGCGCCCGCGCCTCGTTGATGTTGCGGGAGAACTGCTGCTCCAGTTCGGAGAGCTTCTTGCGCAACTGTTCGACCTTGTTCCGCTCGGCCGCGGGCAGGTTGAGGCCCGCGCGGCGGTAATCGCGCAGGGCGTAGTCCACGAGGCGCTGCTCCTGCGCGTCGAGCGCCGGCCTGGTGGCGGCAAAGGCCTGCAGCACGCGGTAGATGTCGTCGCGGTAGTCGAGGGTGATGAACCACGCCTCGAGCTTCATCTCGGCGTCGCGCGCGGTGTCGCGCATGGCCTTGTCGGGATGCGTCTCGGTGATCGTGCCTACCTGGTTGGCCCAAGTCAGCGCCCGGCCGACAATGGCGTCGTTGGCGGCAAAGGTGCTGGCCAAGGTCAGTTTGGCCGGATCCTGCGCCACCAGGGCCTGCAGTTCCGCCTCGGCGGTGCTGATGGCCTGCTCCGTGCCGGCCTTGATCTGCTCGGGCGTTTGCGCGTACGCCGGCAACTGCAGGACATGGTTGGCGCCGCGCGCCTGCGCCTGAAATTCGGCATACGTGGCCGGCGCGGCGGCGGCAACGATTGGGAAAGCGACCGCCATTGTCGCGGCTGCAAAAATGGCCATCAGTCGTGGGGAATTTTTCATGTGAGAAAGAGGTAACTGGATATAAAAAACTTAGTCAGAGATGGCCACATAAGGCTCAAAAGGCACAAGAAGGAAACCGGGGCCTCGTCCCTGGGCATTTTGAGCCTTTTGTGGCCAAAATTCTGATTCATCAACTGAGCAAAAAAAGAACCACTGATGAACACGTATACACACTGATTGGATCAGTGGTAATCAGTGCCCATCAGTGGTTAAATACTCGGGTCCGGGTCGACGGCTGCGAGCGGCTTACTGCTTGATGCCGACGTATTCGAGGAAGGCGTCCTGCGAGCGCGGGCGGCCGAGGAATTTCTCCACGGATTCCGCGACGTCGCGGGTGTTGCCGACGCCGTAGATCTCGTCGCGCAGGCGGCGGCCGATCTTCTCATCCAGGAAGCCGCCGGACGCCGCCTTGAAGATGCTGGCCATGTCCTTCGCCAGCACGTTGGCCCACATGTAGCCGTAGTAGCCCGCATCGTAGCCGGCCATGTGGCCGAAGAAGGCGACAAAGGCGGTGTCGGGCGCGGGCGCCACCGCCACGCGGGCGCTCACGGCGTTGGTCACGGCCGCGACATCCATCTTGGCGGCATCGGCGGCGGACACGTGGTGCAGCGCCATGTCAATCAGCCCGAGCGAGAGCTGGCGGCGCGTGCCAAAGGCCTCCGTGGCCTGGCGGGCGGCGACCATCGCCGCGATGGTCTCGGCCGGGATTTTCTTGCTCGGATCGCGGTAGTCCGCGGCGAAGGTGTCGAGCACGGCCTTGTCCCAGACCCAGCTCTCGAGCATCTGCGAAGGCGCCTCGACGAAGTCCTGCGGCACGGTGAAGCTGCCCTGGGCCACGTAGCGGGAGCGGCTGAGCATGGCGTGCATGACGTGGCCGAACTCATGGAAGAGCGTGACGACGTCGCCGTGCTTGAGCAGCGAGGGCTGGTCGGCGGAGGGCGCCGGGAAATTGCAGAGCAGCGCGGCCACCGGGAGGTCGTAGCGGCCGTCGGCCATCACGCCGCCGGACTTCTGCGTGAAGCAGGCGAAGTGGTTGAACTTCCCCGCGCGCGGGAAAATGTCGAGGTATAAGGCTTCCATCGGCACGCCGGTGGCGGCGTCCGCCACCACGTAGAGTTGCACGCCGGGCGCCCAGACGTAGGGCGGCTCCACCGCGGTGAACTTGAGCCCGAAGATCTTCTGGTAGATGGCGAACATGCCATCGACCGTCGCCTGGTAGGGGAAGTAGGCGCGGAGCTTTTCGGTATCCACCGCATAGCGCTCCTTGAGCAGCTTGTTGGTGTAGAAGCCGATGTCCCACGGCTCGATTTTCGCGTCCGCCTTGCCGGTGTCCGCGGCCTTGAGCGCGCGCAGGGTCTCCATCTCGGCGGCGAACTTCGGCTGCAGGCCCTGGACGAGGTTCTCCTCGAACTCCACGACGGTGGAGCCATTCTTGGCCATGCGGGTCTCGACCTGGTAGTCGGCCCAGGTGGCGTAGCCGAGGCGTCGGGCAATATCGGCGCGGAGGGCGACGAGCTTGCCGAGGACGGGGATGTTGGTCTCGCGGGCGAGACGGTTGCGGGTGATGTTCACCTGCTTGCGCACCTCGGCATTGCGGGCGTGGTCCGAGATGGCCTGGGCATGCCAGGTGACATTCGCCATCACGCGGTAGCGGCCGTCGGGCTGCTTCACGCCGGGGCTGTCGAGAAAACTCTGGGGCACGCCGGTGAGCTCCTCGGCGGTGAAATCCACCGGGCCGCGGGCGGCGTTGATGTTGACCGCAAACTCGGTGTTGAGGGCGGCGAGCTCCTTGCGGAGCTTCTCGACCTCGGCGCGCTCCGCGGCCGGCAGGGCCAGGCCGGCCCGGCGGTAGGTGCGCATCTGCTCGTCCATCAGGCGCTGCTGGTCGGGATCAAGCTTGGGCTTGCTGTCGGCGACGGCCTTGAGGGCGCGGTAGACGTCGTCGCGGTAATCCAGGCCCACGAACCAGCCCTGCAGCTCCACGTTGACCTCGTTGGCAGTGTCGCGCATGGCCGCGTCGGTGCTCGATTCGGCGACCGTGCTGAGCATCTGGTAAACGTCCCCGACCGGCGCGGTGATCGCGTCGTAGGCGGCGAACGTGCTGTCAAAGGTCAGCTTCGTGGCGTCCTGCGCGGCGAGCCGGGCCAGCGCGGCATCGGCCGTCTTCATGGCCTGCGCGGCCTGCGCCTTGATGTCGTCGGGCGTCAGCGGGTAGTTCGCCAGGGTGAGCGAGGCCCCGGCCTTGGCCGCGGCGGCTTGGAAGTCGGCCAGCGTTGCCACCGCCATCGCCGAAGCGGTGGCGCAGAGGGCGGTCAGCAGGCCGGTAATGAGGATCAGTCGGTATGATTTCATTGATACTGGGGTGTTGTGTTTAGCCGCCCAGCAGAGGCGGGGGGAGCCCCCGTGGCAATTCAACTTCTGCCGTCCCGTTCTTTCTCTTGCCTCTTTCTCTTTATCTTTCTCCCGGTTTGGCGGATCGAAAAACGAACCCGGGACTTCCTGACGAAAGAGAAAGATAAAGAGGAAAGAGAAAGACCCGTGGCGGCCACCGAACCCGGATATAAACCACTGATTCTCACTGATATTCACTGATTGGAATAAGTGACCTTCAGTGCACATCAGTGGTTCAACCTATCCGTGCCATCCGTGTGATCCGTGGTTGTCCCGCTCCGCGTTCTCCGCGCCTCCGCGTGAGCCAAAAGAACTAATCGCCAAAAACAGCGGCGCGCGACCCGCTGACAGCATTTTTGTTTGGCCGCGTCCGCCCGGCGGCCCACGTTGGCGGCATGTCATTGGTTTCGATCAACCCCGCCACCGGCCAACGGCTCCACATCCACGGCCCCCACTCCTCCATCCAGATCGCCGCCGCGCTGAAGCTCGCCCATGCCGCCTTCCTCGGCTGGCGCGAGACCGCGCCCGCCTTCCGCGCCCGGCATCTCCGCAACCTCGCCCGCATCCTGCGCGCGCAGCGCGACGACCTCGCCGCGCTCATCACCGCCGAGGTCGGCAAGCCCATCACGCAAGCCCGCGCCGAGATCGAGAAATGCGCCATGGTCTGCGACTACTACGCGAAGCACGGCGCCGCCTATCTCGCCGACGAACATCCGCCCGGCGCGCCGAAAAGAGCCCGCATCGCCTACGAACCCCTCGGCCCGGTCCTCGCGATCATGCCTTGGAATTTCCCGTTCTGGCAGGTCTTCCGCGCCGCCGCCCCCGCCCTCATGGCCGGCAACCCGCTGGTGCTGAAGCACGCCTCCAACGTCTCCGGTTGCGCCCTCGCCATCGCCCAGGCCGGGGCCGACGCCAAACTCCCGGCCGGACTGCTGCAGACGCTTCTCGTCGGCTCCCACGAAATCCCGGCCATCATCGCCGACCCCCGCATCCGCGCCGTCACCCTCACCGGGAGCACCGAGGCCGGCCGGTCGGTCGCCGCCCTCGCCGGCGCCGCGCTGAAGCCCTGCGTCTTCGAACTCGGCGGCAGCGATCCCTACGTGATCCTCGCCGACGCCGACCTCGCGCTCGCCGCCGAGACCTGCGCCGCCTCCCGTCTGGTAAATTCCGGCCAGAGCTGCGTGAGCGCCAAGCGCTTCATCGTCGTCGCCGCAGTCCGCCGCGAATTTGAAAAGCGCCTCGTCGCCCGCATGGCCGCGCGCCGCATGGGCGACCCTGCCGATCCGGCGACCGAGGTCGGCCCCCTCGCGCGCCATGACCTGCGCGACGAACTCCACCGGCAGGTGCGCCAGAGCATCCGCCGCGGCGCGCGCCTGCTGCTCGGCGGCAAACCCGCCGAGGGGCCGGGCTGGTTCTACCCGCCCACGGTGCTGACCAACGTGAAACCCGGCATGCCGGCCTATGACGAGGAATTGTTCGGCCCGGTCGCCGCCATCATCACCGTGCGCGACGAGGCCGAGGCCATCGCCGTCGCCAACGACACGATCTACGGTCTCGGCGCCGCCGTCTTCACCCGCGACCGCCGCCGCGGCCGCGAGGTCGCCGGTCAGCTTGAGGCGGGCATGGTGTTTGTGAACGACTTCGTCCGCTCCGACCCCACCCTGCCCTTCGGCGGCATCAAGCAGAGCGGCTACGGCCGCGAACTCGGCCTCCCCGGCATCCGCGCCTTCGTCAACACCAAGACCCTCTGGGTGGGGTAGGCGCCGCAGGCGGATGGGCGGCACATGAAGACCAAACCTTTTACAGGAGGTAGCAGAGGAAGCAGAGGGGATCCTGATCTTCACCGAGGACGGTTCGCCCTACCATTAGCCAACATTCCATGACACGTCCCCAATCCGTCTGGCTTGATACTGACATCGGAGACGACACCGACGATCTCCTCGCCCTCGCGCTGATCTGCGCCAGTCCGGAACTCAGCCTGGCGGGGGTGAGCACCGTGTTCGGCGAGACCGGCCAGCGTGTGCGCCTCGCGCAGACCTTCCTCGCCAATGTTGCCGGCCCAAGCCGCCACGTGCCCGTGCATGCCGGCTGCGGTCGCGAGATATCCTGCAGCATGAACACGTGGCAGTCCGAGCCGGCTTTCTGGCCCAACGGACCCATCCGCCGCGCGCCCATCGCCCAGCTCGCCTGCGCCCGCCGCGCATCCGCGCTGCCGCCGCCCGCACCCACCCATGGCGTGGACGCCCTGGCCGCCCACCTGCGGGCGCATCCCGGGAAAACCATTCCCATCGCCATCGGCGCGCTCACCAACCTCGCCACCCTTTTTCTGCGCGATCCCGCCATCACAAAAACCATCCCCCGGTTCGTGCTCATGGCCGGCGAGTTCAAGACCGAGAAATGGGAATGGAATGTGCGCTGCGATCCCGTGGCCGCCGCCTGCGTGTTCGACAGCGGGATCCCCATCGAGATCATCCCCTGGGAAATCGGCATGACCTGCACCGTCACCCAGGCGCAGCTCGACCGCCTCTTCGCCCGCCGCACCCGCACCGGCCGATTGCTCGCCCGGGCCGTCCGGCTGTGGCGCAAGGCCAGATACACGCCCGGCCACGCCGCCATGCCGCATCTCTTCGATCCGATGGCCGTGGCCGTGCTGCTGCATCCCGAGTGGTTCCAGTGGCGCCGCGGCCGCGTGACCGTGTCGTTCGCACCCGCGACCTTTGCGCACACCGTCTTCACCCCCGACCCCAAGGGCCCGCACCGCGTGGCGTGGGACGTGAAGCGCAGTATTGCGATAAACGAGGTCTGGGACCGCATCCTGTCGCTGTAGATGTAGGGCGGGGATTCCGATCCCCGCCTCTTGTCCTTCCCGCTAGAATCCAATCTTTCTCGTTCTCTTAATCTTTCTCTTTCTCCTGCCTTGGAGTTAGCGGGAGATTGCGACCGAGGGCCCTCCTTCGCCAGGTCTACGGAGGGCAGGCTGGTCGCGCTCCCAGGCCGGGCCCAATCCTCAAGACAGGAGAACGATTAAGCCGGAACGATTCAGTCGGAAACCACAGATGGGCACAGATGCCCGCGGGGCGCGGCGGGCGGGGGGGGCCGCGCGGGGGTCCCCCCCGGGGGGGGGGGGCGGGGGGGGCGCCCCCGGGGGCCGCCCCCGGTTTGTGGGGTTTTTCGGGGTTCTCTCGGGGGGTCAACGCTGGTTCCGTAAGAAAGAGAAAGATTAGGTTCCAGGGCATCCCGCCCTGGAACCATAGTCCATACGGCTTATTTGAAGACGCATGTGCATTTGACTGCCTGCTAAGCTTGCATACCGGTCCTTTTGCATTGCTGATCGCGGCCCCGGCCGCGCAAGCATTCACCCCGAATTGCCCGTTCGATCGCTCTCCACACCCTCCGACCGCTCATGCGGGACTATTTCATCCGTCGTTTTCTGCTGATTCCGCCCACGTTGCTTGGCATCACGCTGATTGTCTTCCTGATCACCCGCGTGGTGCCGGGCGGGCCGATTGAACGGGCGATCATGGAGGCCCAGATGGCGGATTCCGCCGGTTCCAGCCGCGCCGACGCCGGCCGCGGCGCCATCTCCGAGGAACAGCTCGCCCAGCTCAAGGCCTACTACGGCTTCGACCGCCCCGCCCTCCCGGCCTACGTGCTCTGGCTGGGCAAGGTCGTCCGCGGCGACCTCGGCACCTCGTACCGCTTCAACGAGCCCGTGCTCGGCATCATCCTCGAGCGCATCCCCGTCTCGCTCACGTACGGGCTCATCACGCTCTTCCTGGTTTACACCGTTTGCATCCCGCTCGGCGTGCTCAAGGCCATCAAGCACCGCACCGCCATCGACAACGTCACCTCGGTGCTGATCTTCACCGGCTACGCGATCCCCGGTTATGCCCTCGGCGCGCTGTTCGTCGTCTACCTCGCCGCCCGCAACGGCTGGTTTCCGATGGGCGGCTTCGTCAGCCGCGATTTCGCCGACCTCTCCCTCTTCGGGCAGATGCGTGATTTCGCCCACCACGCGGTCCTGCCGCTCCTGTGCTACACCATCGGCAGCTTCGCCCTCGTGACGCTGCTGATGAAGAACCACCTGATGGACAACCTCGCCGCGGACTACATCCGCACCGCCGTGGCCAAGGGCGTGTCCTTCCGCGCCGCCGTCATCAAGCACGCGCTGCGCAACTCCCTCATCCCCATCGCCACGCATTTCGGCCAGAACTTCACCCTGCTCATCACCGGCTCGTTCCTCATCGAGTTCATCTTCGATATCAACGGCATGGGCCTGCTCGGCTACACCTCGGTCGTGGACCGCGACTACCCGACGGTCATGGGCGTCCTCCTCATCTCGTCCCTGCTCCTCCTGATCGGCCACATCGTGTCCGATGTCCTGGTGGCGCTGGTGGACCCGCGCGTGCGCTTCAAATGACCGCGCCATGAAGCTGCGACTCCCCCACCTCAATCCGCTGACCCGGAAGAAATTCCGGCGCTTCCGCCAGATCCGCCGCGGCTACGTCGCCTTCCTCATCCTCAGCGGCCTGGTCGTGCTTTCGCTCGTCGCCGAGCTGCTCGTCAACAACCGCGCCCTGGTCGTCCGCTACGAGGGCCAGTGGTTCTTTCCCACCTACGGCGCCATCCACACCGGCCGCGATTTCGGCCTGCCCTACGAGTACGAGGTCAACTACCGCGACCTCAAGGCCGCCTTCGCCGGCACGGACCACTGGGTGCTCCTGCCCCCGGTGCCCTACAACCCCATCGAGAACTGCTACCGCGGCGAGACCTTCCGCCCGCGTCCGCCCGACTGGGCCAAGGGCCACTACCTCGGCACCGACCAGATCAACCGCGATATCCTGGCCCGCCTCCTCTACGGGTTCCGCAACGCCCTCATCTTCTCCTCCTGCTTCATCGGCCTCACCTACCTCATCGGCATCACGCTCGGCTGCCTGATGGGCTATTTCGGCGGCTGGTTCGACCTTCTGGTGCAGCGGCTCATCGAGATCTGGTCCAACATCCCCTTCCTCTTCGTCGTCATCATCGTCGCCTCGGTCATCCCCACCGGCATCGGCATGAACCTGTGGATCCTGCTCGGCATCGTGGTCCTCTTTTCCTGGACGAGCATGACCTACTACATGCGCTCCGCGACCTACCGCGAAAAGGCCCGCGACTACGTGCACGCCGCCCAGGTCCTCGGCGCCTCCACCCCGCGCATCATCTTTCTCCACATCCTGCCCAACACGCTTTCGACCCTGGTCACCTTCATCCCGTTCACCGTCGCCGGGGCCATCAGCGCCCTGACCGCCCTCGACTTCCTCGGGTTCGGCCTGCCGCCGCCGACGCCGAGCTGGGGTGAACTGCTGCGCCAGGGCACCTCCAATCTCAGCGCCCCGTGGATCGTCGCCTCGGCCTTCAGCGCCCTGGTGATCGTCCTCATGCTCGTCACCTTCATCGGCGAGGCCATCCGCGAGGCCTTCGATCCCAAAAAATTCACCACCTACCAATGATGCGCCTCCCCACCACCCGCCTGCTGTCTCTCCTGCCCGCCCTCCTCACCCTCGGCCTCGTCGCCGGCTGCGGCAAAAAACAGTCCGCCGATTCAGCCGGCAACCCGCCGCCGGCCACGTCCGAGGCCGGCGCCCAGGCCGCCCCTGACATGGAGGCCGACCTCGCCAAGACCCTCAAGGAGCAGGCGGATTTTTACCACTTCAAGACCCCCGCCGACGTCCCCGCCAATCTCGCCTGGAAAAACGGCCAGGACCTGCCCGAGTTTGCCGATCCGAAGGCGAAGAAGGGCGGCACCTTCAACTACTACATCCAGGATTTCCCCCGCACGCTGCGCACCATCGGCCCCGACGCCACCGGCGGCATCCGCCCCTACCTGCTCGACTACGTCGCGATCCGCATGCTGCACCCGCATCCGAATGTCGCCGACGGGCTCTTCCCCGGCCTGGCGAAGGAATGGGCCACCGACTCCGCGACCCGCACCGTCTATTTCCGCATGGATCCCGACGCCCGCTGGTCCGACGGCAAGCCGGTGACCACCGACGACATTGTCTTCACCTTCTATTTCCTGCGCAGTTCGCATCTGAACGAGCCGTGGTACAACAATTACTACACCACCAAGTTCAGCGGCCTCACGATCTACGATGCGCTCACCTTCTCCATCACCCTGCCCGAGAACAAGCCCGACCTCGCCGCCGCCGCCAGCGGCTTCGCGCCCTACCCGCGCCACGCCTACAAGGACTTCGGTCCCGGCTGGCTCGAGCGTTACCAGTGGCGCCTCATCCCCACCACCGGCGCCTACGTCCTCCACGAAAAGGACATCGACAAGGGCCGCGGCCTGACCTTCACCCGCCAGGAAAACTGGTGGGCCCGGGACAAGAAATACTTCCGCGGCCGCTTCAATCCCGACCGCTACCGCCTCGAGGTCATCCGCGATACCGACAAGTCCGCCGAGACCTTCGCCCGCGGCGACCTCGACCTCTACCCGCTCGACCAGCCGAAGTTCTGGTATGAGACCATCCCCAACGACCACCCCGCCGTGCAGGCGGGTTACATCGTCAAGACCAAGTTCATCAACCGCATCCCCCGGCCGGATTGGGGTCTGTGGATCAACTCCAGCAAGCCCGGACTGGACAACCGCGACGTCCGCCTCGGCATCCAGTACGCCGCCAACTTCGACATGGTCTGCAAGCAGTTCTATCGCGGCGACGCCGTGCGCCTCCAGACCCGCTCCGATGGCTACCCCTTCCGCACCCATCCCACGATCACCGCCCGGCCCTTCGATCCCACCCTCGCCCGGCAGCATTTCGCCCAGGCCGGGTACACCACCCAGGGCGCCGATGGCGTCCTCACCAACGCCGCCGGCCAGCGCCTTTCGTTCACGCTCACGACCTACCGCCCCGACATGCGCGACCTCCTCGCCATCCTCAAGCAGGAGGCGCTGCAGGCCGGGTTGGAATTCAAGCTCGAGGTGCTGGACCAGACCACGGGGTGGAAGAAGGTGCAGGAGAAGAACCACGAGGTCACCCTGATCGCGCTTTCCCGCTCCGTCGAATCCTACCCGCGCTACTGGGAGATGTACCACGGCAGCAACGCCTACGAGGACGCCTACTTCGATGCCGCCGGCCGGAGTGTCCAGCGCTTTGACGAGGGCACGCCCAACCCGAAACCCACCAAGGTCCGCGTCCAGACCAATAACATGACGATGACCTTCATCCCCGAGCTCGACCGCCTCATCGAGGCGTACGACAAGGCGGAGACCATGCCGGAGATCAAGCGCCTCGCCGCCGAGATCGAGCAGATCATCTACGACGACGCCAGCTGGGTGAACGGCTGGGCCCTGCCCTTCTACCGTTTCGGCTATGCCCCCTACATCAAGTGGCCCGAGGGGTTCAATGTCGCGCAAAGCCGCTACGCCTACGAGTTCATGGTCCACTGGATCGATCAGGATGAGAAGGCCGCCGTCACCGCCGCCCGGCGCAGCGGCAAGACCCTCCCGGTGCAGATTCTCACCTTCGACCAGTTCAAGGAGTAACCCACCCGCCACCCTTCGTGCCCGAATCCGCCGCCACTCCTCCCGTGCTCGAGGTCCGCGACCTCGTCACGACCTTCGATACCGACGCCGGCCGGCTCACCGCCGTGGACGGCGTGAGCTTTGCCGTCGGTCGCGGCCGCACCCTTGGCATCGTCGGCGAATCCGGCTGCGGCAAGAGCGTCACCGCCCTTTCCATCATGCGGCTCCTCCCGCAGCCGATGGGCCGCATCCAGGGCGGACAGGTATTGCTGGACGGAGTTGATCTTACCCAGCTGTCGCCCGCCGAGATGCAGCGCATCCGCGGCGACCGCATGGGCATGATCTTCCAGGAGCCGATGACGGCGCTCAATCCCGTGCACACCATCGGCCGGCAGTTGAGCGAGGTTTTCCTCCTGCACCGGACCAGGGACAAGCGCGAGGCCCTGCGCCTCTCCGTCGAGATGCTCGCCAAGGTCGGCATCCCCTCGCCCGAAATCCGCGCCGGCGAATACCCCCACCAGCTCTCCGGCGGCATGCGCCAGCGCGTCGTCATCGCCATGGCCCTGGCCTGCCGGCCCGATGTCGTCATCGCCGACGAGCCCACCACCGCGCTCGATGTCACCATCCAGGCGCAGATCCTCGAGCTCATGCAGTCGCTCCAGCACGAGCTCGGCATGGCCATCGTCCTCATCACCCACGACCTCGGCGTGATCGCCGACATGTGCGACGATGTCGTCGTCATGTATGCCGGCCGCATCGCCGAGGCCGGCCCGGTGCAGCGCATCTTTGCCGCGCCCTCGCATCCCTACACCCGCGGCCTGCTCAATTCCATCCCGCGCCTGACCAACCCGCGCAAGCAGCGCCTCAACACCATCGAGGGCATGGTGCCCTCCCTCGCCGATCTCCCCACCGGCTGCCGCTTCCAGAACCGCTGCCCCTGGCGCACCGAGATCTGCGCCACCCAGCCGCCGCTCATCCACGTGGACGAGGCCCACACGGTCGCCTGCCACCACACGAAGGATCTGCCGCCCCCGGTGGATGAGTCCGTCAACGCCCACCAGGCCCGCGCCGATGCCGCCGCACCCCAGGCTGCCGTCGCCGTCCCGGCTGCCGCCGCCGGCTCCACCCCGGCCCCGCTGCTCGACGTGCAGGACCTCTGCATGCACTTTCCGGTCAAGGAAGGCATCTTCCAGCGCGCGAAACACGCCTGCCGCGCCGTGGACGGCATCAACCTCACCGTCATGCCCGGCGAGACCATCGGCCTCGTCGGCGAATCCGGCTGCGGCAAGTCCACCCTCGGCAAGTGCATCGTCCGCCTGAACCACCCCACCGCCGGCCGGCTCATCTTCGAGGGCACCGACCTGGTTCCGCTCCGGCAGCGCACGCTCAAGCCCCACCGCCGGCACCTGCAGATGATTTTCCAGGACCCGGTGGAGTCGCTCAACGCCCGCCACACCGTCGGCGACATCATTGCCGAGCCCCTCGTCATCCACCGCCTCGGCGATGCCGCGTGGCGCCACCGTCGCGTGCATGAACTCCTGGCCAAGGTCGGGCTCCCCGCCAATGCCGCCGAGCGCTACCCCTTCGAGTTTTCCGGCGGACAGCGCCAGCGCATCGGCATCGCCCGCGCCATCGCCCTCGAGCCCAAGCTCATTGTCTGCGACGAACCCGTTTCCGCCCTCGACGTCTCCATCCAGAGCCAGGTGCTCAACCTTCTCCTCGAGCTCCAGCGCGAGATGGGCCTCAGCTACCTCTTCATCGCGCACAATCTCGCCGTCGTGAAGCATGTGTCCGACCGCATCGCCATCATGTACCTCGGCCGCATCGTCGAGTTCGCCAGCGCCGACGTCATCTACCGCAACCCGCGCCACCCCTACACCCGCGCGCTGATCTCAGCCATTCCCCAGCCCGACCCCCTGCACCGCCAGCAGCGCATCGTCCTGCAGGGCGATGTCCCCTCGCCCATCCATCCCCCGTCCGGCTGCACCTTCCACACCCGCTGCCCCCACGCCACCGACCGCTGCCGCCGCGAGACCCCCGTGCTCCGCAGTGCCGGCGACACCGGGCATCAGGTGTCGTGCCACTACGACCTGTAGGTGGGGACCGGCTTGGACAACAGCTTCAGGCCAATCATTTCGCTTCCCGCCGTTCTGATCGGCAGATTTGGCACTCGGTGAATTCCCGTGTTTGGGTGATGGTTGGCGGTAGATCACTTGGTGTGATCGGGAAAATCCGGGCTGGAACCGCGCAGCGACTGCAATGCCTTGAGCCGGCGGGCTTCCGCGGCGGGATCATGATGGCACTTTGGCCGGTGGCGGTGGCTGTCACCTGGTAGGACTTGCACTTCAGCTTAAGCGCCCGTGGGAGCCGCAACGCCTTGGAGTTGCCCGCTTGAAAGACCTTGGCCGTAAACGTTCTCATGTAGGCACGGTGGATCTACGGGCAGGCCCGTCAAGTATGGGGGCCGGTGGACCTCTGCAGATCGGAACCGGCATGGATTCGGCCGCAGTCCAACCTCCCTTGCCAGGCGACATTTTCAAATCGGCCTTGAGGTGGGCGGGCACGTCCCTGTGCCCGCCAGCGCACACGGTCAGGCACGCGCACGCCCAACGACGCGCAGAGGGACCTGCGCGTCCACCTTGGAACGCTTAAAAAGCGATGGATATCGGACGCGGCATGATCACTGTTGGCAAAGAATCCAACATGCACCTGATCCTGTCAGAAACCTTGACCCCGGTCTTGCAGGCGCATCTTCCCCTGATCGCCAGCCGGCTCGCCGCGCTGCTGCCGCAAGCGGAATTCCATCACGTTGGCGCCACCGCGATTCCCGGCGCCCTGACCAAAGGAGACGTTGATGTGATGCTGCGGGTGAATGCGGAAGATTTCCCGGGGGCGGTTGCGGCCCTGAAGTCCCAGTTCGTCACGAAGCAGCCGCAGAATTGGACCGACACCTTCGCCAGCTTTGGCGATGACGCGTCCTTTCCCTTTCCCCTCGGCATCCAACTCGTGATCCGGAATGCCGAGAACGACATCTTCCTGTTCCTGCACCAATACTTCACTGCGGATCCCAGCCACCTCGCCGAGTACAATCGCATCAAGCTGGAGCACGCCCCGCTCGGTCCGGAGGAGTATTGGAAGGCGAAGGATCGTCTGCTTTCATCGATTTTGGCCGCCCGATCAACAAATCGCTGACAACCTACACGAGCCAGCGCGGCTCAACCCCTCATCCCCGCCCTTCCATTCGTGAAACCCTTCAAACTCTGCATCGTCGGCGCCGGGCATTTCAGCCGGTGCTTCATTCCGCTTTTTCAGGCGCATCCGCTCGTGCAGGAGGTGTCCTGCTGCGACCTCGATGAAGCCACCATGGCCGAGGTCGCGCAGCGCTTCCGGATCACCCGCACCTTCCGCAATCTGGATGAGGTTTTGCAGAGCGACGTCGAGGCCATCGCCATTTTCACCCAACGCTGGACCCACGCGCCGATCGCGCTGCGGGCCTTGGCGGCGGGCAAGCATGTCTATTCCGCCGTGCCTGCCGCCACCTCCATCGAGGATCTGCATCTGCTCGTCGAGGCGGTGAAAAAGACCGGCCTCATCTACATGATGGGCGAGACGTCCTGCTATTACGGCAACCGCCTTTTCTGCAGGGAGAAGTGGGACGCCGGTGAGTTCGGCCATTTTGTCTACGGCGAAGGCGCCTACTACCACGACATGTCGCACGGCTTCTATTCCGTGTTTCAGCGCGGCGGCGGGGCCAACTGGAAGGCGACCGCGAGCGTCCCGCCCATGCTGTATCCCACCCACTCGGTCGCCATGGTGCTGTCCGTCACGGGCGCCCGCATGACGTCGGTGTCGTGCCTCGGCTGGAAGGATCGGTCCGACGACGGGATCTTCCTCAGGGAGGTGAGCCAGTTCGGCAACGACTTCAGCAATCAAACCGCGCTCTGCCGCACGAGCGACGGGGGCATGGCGCGCATCAATGAATTTCGCCGCTGCGGCACAAAGGGCGGACGCTCGGTGCGCCTCTCGCTCTTTGGCACCGAGGGCAGCTACGAGGAGAGCGCACGGGATGCCATGTGGGGCTCGCGCATGGCGGACCCCGTATCCGTGGAAGACCAGATCAAGTGCGTTGACGTGTATGCGTCCGACAAGGAGGAGGAACCCAAGGTCGAGCGTGAGCTCCGCCGCGATTTCCTCACCAGCTTTGCTCCCGTGCACCAAAAGTATCGTGAGCGACTGCCCGGGTCCTTTCGCACCCAGCCCAACGGGCACGAGGGCTCGCACCAGTTTCTCACCGACGATTTCGTGCGCGCCGTCGTCAGCGGCCGGCAGCCGTTCATCAACGTCTGGGAGTCGGCGAAATACAACGCCCCCGGCATCATCGCCCACGAATCCTCCCGGCGCGAAGGCGAGTGGCTGGCCGTGCCTGATTTCGGCGCCACGCCGGCTTGAGCTTGGAGTTTGCTGAATTGGGACCCGGCCTCCAACGGGTCTGAATGACCGGCGTACGCCCAACCGCCCGTCCGGCCTGCCCGCCATAGCCTTGGCGACGGCGGGAGGCCGGGCGCTACCCAAGGCATCGTCCCTGCTTAAGGTAAGCCTCACGAACTTTCTGCTTCCGTTTTCCGGGCCAGAACCTACGTTTCGCGGTTCGCTACTGGAGAGGTGGCAGAGTGGTCTATCGTACCTGACTCGAAATCAGGCGTGCCGGAAACGGTACCGTGGGTTCGAATCCCACCCTCTCCGCCATCCGCCCTTGGGTGCGAACTATTTTTCGACCCTCAGAAAACAGTTAAGTCGCTGCGCGCGAAACTACTGTGAAAACGGGCATTTCTTGTCCTCGGCATTAGTTCGATTTCTGAAGGGCCGCCATGGGGAAATGGCGTGTCCCAAGGCGGCCCGGTTTTGGCCCCTGCTAAAATTCCGCGCGTGAATTTCTTCCGCATTCTGCGATAATGTCCGGCGAGTTAGTTCACCCGGGGTGAGGCCAATTGGATCGCCCTCCCACCTTAAAAATTGGAGGACAGTTATGCAGGCGATCCCGTCCGCGAATCCCATCACCACGCCGGCCACCGTGCCGGTCGCGATCTACACCCGTGTTTCCACGGCCAACCAAGTTGGCGGCCGGTTTGACTCCTGTGAGAGCCAGGCCGCGATCTGCCGGGACCACATCACGAAGCAAACCGCCCTCGGCTGGTGCGAGGTCGCCTGCTTCTCTGACCCTGCCTACTCCGGCAGTTCGATGAACCGGCCGGGCATCCGGGCCTTGATGCGCCTGATCGAGGCCGGCGAGGTCAAGGTGGTGCTGATCTTCAAGCTGGAGCGGGTCCTGCGCAGCACCGACGAATGGGGGCCCTTCCGGTCTTTCCTCCAGAAACACGGCTGCAAACTCGTGAGCCCGACCGAAGACCTGTCGGACGAAACCCCCTCGGGCCGGCTCAAGAACAACCTGCTCATGAGTGTCGCGGAATACGAGCGGCTGAACACGGCCGAAAAGATCCGCTTGAAACTCAACGAACAGGCCAAGCGGGGGTTCTGGACCGGCGGGGTCGTGCCCTACGGGTACCGCTACGACGAGAAGCTCCAAGGCCTGAGCCCGGAGCCCGTGGAAGCGGCGGTAATCGTCAGAATCTATGAAATGGCTGCCCGGCTCGTGGGCTTGGCGGAGATCGCCAATACCCTCAACGATGAGGGGCTCCGGACCCGGGTACGGCACTACCACAGCCGAGACGGCCAACCGCTGAACATCGGGGACCGGCGCTTCCGGACGGACATCCTGCGGCGGCTCATCACCCGGCCGCTCTATGCCGGTCAGGTGCGCATGAACGGCCAAGTCTTCGCCGGTCAGCATCAGGCTTTGGTCTCCTTGGAAACGTGGGAGCGGGCCAATGCCGCGATCAATAAGCGGATCAATCCGCCCAAGCGGCGGTTCACGGACCGGGACAAACACTTCCACCTGCTAAAGGGCATCGCTTATTGCGGCAGTTGTGGCCGGGCCCTGATCCCCAGTGCCAGCGGCAAACACGATCCCAACGGCAAGCCGTACCGCTACTATACCTGCGGGTACCTGCACAAGGAGCGGACGGACGCGGCCTGCCCGGTAAGGCACATCGCCGCCGGTTCACTGGAACTGGCGGTCATGGGCTTCTTGGGCCAGTGCAGCCAGCACCCGGAAATAGTCCAAGCTACCTTGGAACGGGTATTGGAGCATCGGCAAACGGACCGGACTCCCCTGCGGGCTAGGCTGACCGAGGTTGAGACCTCGCTCGAAACGATTGCCGGACAGCTACGGAATTGCGCGCAGGCCATCGTGACCGGTGGCCTCGCCTCGCTGAGTGAATCCCTCCGGATTGAGGCGGACGCGTTGCATCAGCAAAAGCAGCGCTTGCTGATTGAGCGGGAGCAACTGCGGGCGGACTTGGCGGAATGCGAGCAAGGCGGACTGGATGCCGTGCGCATCCGTCAGTCGCTGGCTCGTTTTTCGGAAATCATGCCCACCCTCTCGCTTGGGCAGCAACGGGACTTGGTTGCGTTGTTCCTGGAGCGGGTGGATGTGCGGCCATCCAAGACGCCGGGAAAGGTGGCGGCAGGCACGCGGCTCTTGGAATTGAGGCTCAAACTCCGGGTGGCCCGGCTGATTGAAGGCATGGAGGAGCGGCTTGTGATTGAGCAGAGGGAGGCTGAGCCAGTTGCCCGTGGCCGGGCTCTGGCCCTGACGCTGGAGGTGGCCTTGGCCCAAGCCGGCAATCCGGTCCCAGTCAGTATCCTCGCCCCGTTCCGGTGCGATCTGGGCACTCGCAAGCCCAGCACAGCAGTAAAGCCGGACCTGCCGGCGCAACATGCCATCCACCGGGCCCGGGCCTGGCAACGGCGGTTGGACGCCGAGACTGGACTCCTGCGGATCACCCTTGCGGCCGAGGAAAGGGTGTCGCCGGCCACGGTCACCCAGCACCTCAAGCTGCTTGAACTCGATCAGGACCTCCAGGCCCACCTGCTAAACCTGACGAAGGAGAGCGAGGTGCGGCGCTTCAGCCTCAATCAATTGACGCGCCTGGCCGGACTGCCGCTGGACGAACAAAAGCGACGGTTCGCGGACCTGAGCCAACCCAAGGCGGTCTGATCCAACTGAAGTCCTGTCCAATAAGGTGCAATGACGAGACCCTATTCTAATCCAGATGAGGTCGATCAGGGCCGCATCCCAAATCCAGCTAGCCTGGTGGAGGGGAATCTGGGGTTGGCTGACTCTCCCAACTCCATTTTCCGAACCGCATTGATGATCTGCGCGGCGGCTCGCGGAAAGATCTCTCGGTAGATTTCCGGCACATTCACTCGCTGGGCCGCGGCCGTGATCGTTTTCGAGGAGGGCCCCACCAGGAAGACCTCACGCTGGAGCCGAAGCATGGTCTGGACATCGGCCTGATCCTGGAGATCGCCTCGCCCCATTTTTGAGACCACCAGGTCCAGCATGCTTGGCCGGCTCAAACTGCAGGTTATGGGAGCCGGTCGTTGGGCAGTTCTACGGTGTGATTCTTCCAATCCGGCGTCAGGATGACTTCACGCTCCGGAAAGATGTGGGTGATGTAGAGCTGCCTTGGCTCCAATTCGCGATTGGTGGCCTTCAACGCCTGCCAGAATTGGCGGTCGGTATCGACGGCCATTTCCCGGCGCGCCGGAATAATGAAGTCGATGTCATTGGTGACCCGGCCGGTAAGGCGCGGCGCAAAATTCTGGTCGAGCAGCAAGGCGGCCGAACCAAAGACCACCATGGGGGTTCGCCGTGTCAGATGCCGATCGAGAGTTTCTGCGATGGTTTGTGCTGTGTTCATGGGTTGTGGTGGGTGCGCAGCCATGTGCGCACCGGACCACGCCCCGGGCCTGATAGACGTGTTTCTGTAGTTAACCGGGAGATCCCCGGCAAAAAGTCGGTTTCCAACGGTACGCCCACCGGTAACTCCGCCAAAATCCTGGTCCAGTAGTCCGCATGAGCGTCGGCGGCCAAGCCGAGTCGAGCGAGGTGGGCCATCCGGCCCGCGACTCCGAGTTCGTGCGCCGCTGCCCCAATGGCGGCGGGGGAGTTTGCTAGATCGCTCAGCAGCATGGCTCCGCAACGTATCGCTTGAAAAGTTTCCACGTCTGCCGGACCGCGCAACAGGGCACAGCCCAGCACTTCTTGCGGCAGATGACTGGGCGTCGGGGTCAGGTCAGGCCACAAGGTGGCATAATGACTGCACCCCAGTGCCAAGGCATGGGCCAATAATTGCGCCGGGGAGTCTTAGTGGCTTCTTGGCACGCCGCGATCAGCGAACCGGCCAGAGAGTGATGCGATGCGCGCCTTGGCCTGAAACAGCTTGCCCGACCGCCGGCCGAACCCGGCGGGTGGTTTGAGCTGGTTTCGTTGCCTTCAGTGCCATGGAGGATGAATCGTCGCGGCTGCGTCGTTGGATTCGGACCAGCTTATCTGGTCTCATCGATGGGTCAACCTGTGAACCATGACTCGAAACCGTCCCAAAATGGATCCGATTCTTGTCTGAGGCCCTAGCTCGCAAGAGATCAGACCGAGGTGGTCGTTGGCATGATGTCGGCATGTGGACTACGGGTCAGTTCCAGCTGAAATCCTGCCGCAGGCGGTAACGGGCCCCACGGGTACGTCCGTCCCGCAGGCAGAGGCCCGATTGGCGCAGGCGCTGGAGCCGGGTCAGCAGCACGTTGCGGGACACGCCCAAGGTATGCTGCAGATCGATCAAGGTAGACTGGCCCATTTTGGCCAGGTGCCGCACGATCTCCTGTTCGATTGGGTCGCGGATCAGATCGGCTTGGCTGGGCTTCGCCGGCTGGCGCCGCTGGGCGTGCTGGTGCCGGATTACACCGAGGGCAAGCAAGGAGCTGATACGTTGGATAATGTCCGACTCGGATAGATGGTCAAAGCGCGAGAGGTCGAGCAGAGGCATGGATAAAGGTGGATGAATCTACCTTTAGACAGGCCCACTTTGGGAATGCTCCGGCAAAATTTTCACAATGGCCCTATTGGTCAAAAAAAGCCGTCAGCCAATGCCCATTGACCACGAGTGCTGAATCCAACCTGACCACCATCCAAGCTGGCTAAGAATGGTTAAAAACCACGCTGAATTTTAAGCCCTTTTGAGCATCCGCCTTCACACCTTTTACAAATCAATTTGGACCAACATCAGTCTCCATCTGCTCAACTACTCGTTGAACTCTCTATTTATCCAAGTCGGAACACGCCACCCCTAACAATTTTGTTAGGACCCGATTGCAACCGCTACTCGTCCGCTACTACGCTACTACTCGTCTGCTACTCGCTCGCTGCGTTATCGGTCGAAGGCCGAGCCAGCAACTGTCGCTCCGGCTTTGGGGCCTACGCTTCTAGGCCGGCAAAGTCGCAACCAGCCATGGTGTCCGAAAATCGCAAGGGCAACCTGGGCATATGGCCTGCACTGCCGCGGAAACAAGAATCATCCGCCTCATGGTTATATATCGCCAAACGTTGATTTTATTTGGCTAACGTTACGATGAACCACCTCGGCTTGGCGAGGCTGGTTCCGCCGTGTGGTTCGGCCCATCTTGCGTGCGCAAGATTTTCAGATATTTCGATCCACCCCAGCGAGAATTAGATTTCGCCACTATCCGGAACCGAATTTGAACCTTCATCGACTCCACTCTTCGTAATATCCGCGTGCGGTTACATCGATGCGACGCCGAAAGCCTCCCCGTATGCTCACGATATCTAACCACACATGCTTCTTCGCGGAACACTTCGACACGGCATACCCCATTCTTTATCAGTGATGGAAGCCCTCGAACACCATTTCGCGAGCAGTATGAAAACACATATATACAACTTCAACTGAAGCGTTTTGATAGGCTTTGCGTGGTGGAACTGACCGAGCAAATGATTGACGGCAACCCAGGACGCCCAGTAATGCACCCACTGTTTATCGTAAATTGGTGCGCACAGACAAAATTGCGCAGTTATCTTCATGATCTATTGCCGAACTTTGTATATGTTAGTGTGGGGGTCGGCTCAATCAAATTTCGGATAGCTGGATCCAACCGGGCCACAACAAACACTAGCGATCTCCATTGAGAAATAAATTTCATTATATTTACTCTCTTTCCGTTACCGTAATCTTTTTCTCGGCTTCTACTAAATTATCCGGATCGAGTTTCTGATAATAGCCAGGTTCTCTAAGATGAAATCGCGATACAAATAACCGGGGCCCTTTTTGATCTATACTGATACCCCACCCGTGCATTCGATAATAATTCTCGATTCTAGTCCGTTCGCTGTCAGTTAGTTTGCTCCATCCACTCGCGATTTCATATGGCAAATCCGGTGCTTCGCGGCGCATTGATTAGAATCGGAATTGATCCATTTCCAATTCAATTGCTCTAGGGGATCCGTATTTCACCCGAACTACTTAA